>NZ_JBBLYI010000002.1:322500-834865 GCF_037805225.1 Roseobacter sp. HKCCA0882 | reverse complement strand
TTAAGCGATGATTTTGGAGACCACGCCTGCGCCGACTGTGCGGCCGCCTTCGCGGATGGCGAAGCGCAGACCATCTTCCATCGCGATGGGGGCGATCAGCTCGACTTCGAACTTCAGGTTGTCGCCGGGCATAACCATTTCCGTGCCAGAAGGCAGGGTCACAGTGCCGGTAACGTCCGTGGTGCGGAAGTAGAACTGAGGACGGTAGTTCGCGAAGAATGGGGTGTGACGACCACCTTCTTCTTTTGTGAGGATATAGGCCTCAGCTTCGAACTTCGTGTGTGGCTTCACAGAACCTGGCTTGCAGAGAACCTGACCACGCTCAACGCCCTCACGGTCGACACCACGCAGAAGCGCGCCGATATTGTCGCCCGCTTCACCACGGTCAAGCAGCTTGCGGAACATCTCAACGCCTGTGCAGGTCGTCTTGGAGGTGTCGCGGATACCAACGATCTCAATCTCGTCACCCACATTGATCACACCACGCTCAACACGGCCCGTCACAACTGTGCCGCGGCCAGAAATCGAGAACACGTCTTCAATTGGCATCAAGAATGGCTGGTCAACTGCGCGTGCAGGCGTTGGGATGTAGCTGTCAACAGCTTCCATCAACGCGCGGATCGAGTTCTCACCGATCTCTGCGTCACGGCCTTCCATCGCAGCCAAAGCAGACCCTTTAACAACAGGAATGTCATCGCCAGGGAAGTCGTAAGAAGACAGAAGCTCGCGGATTTCCATCTCAACAAGTTCCAACAACTCTTCGTCATCAACCTGATCGACTTTGTTCATGTAAACAACCATCGCAGGGATACCAACCTGACGACCAAGCAAAATGTGCTCGCGCGTCTGTGGCATAGGGCCGTCCGCCGCGTTCACAACCAAGATCGCGCCGTCCATCTGCGCCGCACCGGTGATCATGTTCTTCACATAGTCAGCGTGACCAGGGCAGTCCACATGCGCGTAGTGACGCGCATCTGTCTCATACTCAACATGCGCAGTCGAAATCGTGATCCCACGCGCCTTCTCTTCAGGTGCGCCGTCAATCTGATCATACGCCTTGAAATCACCAAAATACTTCGTGATAGCCGCTGTCAGTGTCGTCTTGCCGTGGTCAACGTGACCAATCGTGCCAATGTTCACGTGCGGCTTATTACGTTCAAACTTTTCCTTTGCCATGATGGCCTCCTTGTCTTGTTCAGAGCGGCGGGAAACTGCCCGCCCTACGGTTGGTGGGTAGGGCGGGGTTCACCCCGCCACCCTGGTTTAGGCGTATTTCGATTGAATCTCGTCCGAGATGTTCTGCGGAACAGGATTGTAGTGATCGAACAGCATGGTGAACTGCGCGCGGCCCGAAGACATCGAACGCAGAGTGTTGATGTAGCCAAACATATTCGCCAACGGAACGAAGGCATTGATCGCAACAGCGTTACCGCGTGGCTCTTGGCCAGAAACCTGACCACGGCGCGATGTCAAATCGCCAATGATCGACCCTGTGTATTCTTCAGGGGTGACCACCTCGACCTTCATCATCGGCTCAAGCAGTTTCGCGCCTGCTTTTTTCAGACCTTCGCGCATACACATACGAGATGCGATTTCGAAGGCGAGAACGGAGGAGTCCACATCGTGGAACTTACCGTCCAAAAGCGCGACTTTGAAGTCGATCACAGGGAAGCCTGCGAGCGGGCCAGAGTCCATAACAGACTGGATGCCCTTTTCAACACCGGGGATGTATTCCTTGGGAACAGCACCACCAACGATGCGCGACTCAAAGCTATAGCCTTCGCCAGGTTCAGTTGGCGTGATTTCCAACTTAACTTCGGCGTATTGACCCGAACCACCCGACTGCTTCTTGTGGGTGTAGGTATGCTCAACCGCGTGACCAATGGTTTCGCGATAGGCCACCTGAGGCGCACCAATATTCGCTTCCACTTTGAATTCACGCTTCAGACGATCCACCAGAATGTCGAGGTGCAATTCGCCCATGCCCTTCATGATGGTCTGGCCTGATTCAAGGTCAGTTTCCACACGAAAGGAGGGGTCTTCTGCCGCCAAACGCTGAAGACCTTGAGACATTTTCTCTTGGTCGTTCTTTGTCTTTGGCTCAATCGCGATCTCGATCACAGGATCGGGGAAGGTCATGGTTTCGAGAACCACAGGATCTGCCGCATCACAAAGCGTGTCACCTGTTGTGGTTTCTTTCAGACCTGCCAAGGCGATGATGTCGCCTGCAAAGGCCTCATCAATCTCTTCGCGGTTGTTGGAGTGCATCATCATCATACGACCAACACGCTCTTTTTTGCCTTTGGTCGCATTGAGGATAGAACCGCCCTTTTCCAATTTGCCCGAGTAGATACGGGTAAAGGTCAAGGAGCCAACAAACGGGTCGTTCATGATTTTGAACGCCAGACCTGCAAAGGCCATGTTGTCATCTGCGCGGCGTGCAATGTTACGAGTTTCCGTCTCATCGCCTGGCTTAAAGCCCATGTAGTCGACCACATCGAGAGGGCCGGGCAAGAAGTCAATCACAGCGTTGAGCAAAGGCTGAACGCCTTTGTTCTTGAACGCAGAGCCGCCCAATACAGGCACAAAGCTCAAGGACAAGGTGCCTTTACGGATCAGCTTGCGCAGGGTCGCGATGTCTGGCTCGTTGCCTTCGAGATAGGCTTCCATCGCCGCATCGTCCTGCTCAACCGCATTCTCAATCAGGATCGAGCGCCACTCGTCAGCCGTTTCCTGCAAGTCAGCGCGGATTGGCTGGCGCTTCCAAGATGCACCAAGGTCTTCGCCTTCCCAAACCCATTCTTCCATCGTGATCAGGTCGACAATGCCTTCCAGCTTGTCTTCGGCACCGATGGGGAAGTTCACAGGAACAGGTGCTGCACCTGTGCGGTCTTTGATCATCTTCACGCAGTTGAAGAAGTCAGCGCCGATCTTGTCCATCTTGTTGACGAACACGATACGGGGAACCTTGTAGCGATCCGCCTGACGCCAAACGGTTTCCGTCTGAGGCTCAACGCCTGCGTTACCATCAAGCAAGCAAACCGCGCCATCGAGAACAGCCAAAGAACGCTCAACTTCGATGGTAAAGTCAACGTGTCCGGGTGTGTCGATGATGTTATAGCGGAACTTCGTATCCGAAGTGCCTTCCGCGGATGGGTCTTCTTGCCACTGCCAGAACGTGGTGGTCGCAGCGGAGGTAATGGTGATCCCACGCTCCTGCTCCTGCTCCATCCAGTCCATGGTGGCCGCGCCATCATGCACTTCGCCGATCTTGTGCGAGCGGCCTGTGTAATAAAGGATACGTTCTGTGGTTGTGGTTTTGCCCGCGTCAATATGGGCCATAATCCCAAAGTTGCGGTAGCGCTCCAGCGGATATTCGCGTGCCATCTGGTGGTCCTCAGGCTAGAATTAAAATTACCAACGATAATGGCTGAACGCTTTGTTCGCATCCGCCATCTTGTGGGTGTCTTCACGTTTCTTGACGGCTGCGCCGCGTGCGTTGACCGCATCCACCAATTCGCCTGCAAGGCGCTCTTCCATGGTGTTTTCGTTACGAGCACGGGCCGCGTTGATCAGCCAGCGGATCGCAAGCGCTTCACGGCGCTCAGGGCGCACTTCAACGGGAACCTGATAGGTCGCACCGCCCACACGGCGGGAGCGCACTTCAACAGCAGGTTTGATGTTGTCGAGCGCTTCGTGGAACACTTCCACAGGCGCGCGCTTGAGGCGCTGCTCAACGCGATCAAACGCGTTGTAAACGATCTTTTCTGCGACCGATTTTTTACCATCGATCATCAGATTATTCATGAACTTTGTCAGAACACGATCACCAAATTTGGCGTCGGGCAAAACTTCGCGTTTTTCAGCGCTGTGACGACGGGACATGTCTGTATCCTCTTACTTCGGACGCTTCGCGCCATATTTCGAACGACGCTGACGGCGATCTTTAACGCCCTGCGTATCAAGCACACCGCGCAGAATGTGATAACGCACACCTGGAAGGTCTTTCACACGGCCGCCACGGATCAAAACAACAGAGTGCTCTTGGAGGTTGTGCTTCTCACCAGGAATGTAGCTGATGACCTCAAAACCATTCGTCAGGCGCACCTTGGCAACCTTACGCATAGCCGAGTTCGGCTTCTTTGGCGTCGTGGTGTAGACGCGTGTGCATACGCCGCGCTTCTGCGGGCAGGATTCCAAGTGCTGCGACTTGGAGCGTTTTACTTTGGGCTGCCGTGGTTTACGGATCAGCTGTTGAATCGTAGGCATTCGGTTCCCCGTCTTGCTCATGTCAAAGGGCATCTTGCGTATGCAAAACACCAAAACCGCAAGCGCCCTTTCCCTACCTGGAGGCCGCCGCGGTGGAATTCTCAGAGGATCGAGGCATCAAATCACCTGGATCATGACCACTCAGTTCTGTATCTCGGGCAAGCTCGCGCAAGGCGCAAAGTGCCACTCATGGCGCGGCGTATAGGGGGAATCGTATAGGGTGTCAACAGCGGCAGGGTCTGCGCTAGTCCCGCTGCATTCGAGACGGGCCAGATATTGGGGCATCGGCCACTGCGGTTGCCGTCAGCGAGGCCGCCAACCGTTCAGCACGGCGCGCCACGCGATGTTCACGCAGTAGCGTGAAAATGCCCGAGGCCACGACAATCGCAGCCCCAATTAAGGTCAAAAGATCGGGCCAATCCCCAAACACGAAGAACCCCAAAATCAGCGCCCAAACAAGGGCTGTATAGCGAAACGGCGCGACCACGCCAATTTCACCCACGCGCATGGTCATGATCGAAAACAGATAGCCCCCAATGATGCAGATTGCAGCGCCAATGATATAGGTCGCCTCAATCATGTTGATCGGTTGCCAATCTTCACTGATGGACAAAACCCCACCCGATAGGCCAACTGCAATGGCCGTGATAAAGGCCACACCCATCGAGGGGGCCTCGGGTGACAAGCGGCGGGTCAGAAGATCACGAATGGTCACGAAACCCACAGTCATCAGCGCATAGATGGAGTAGATAGTGAACCCCTCACCCCCGGGTTTTACGATCAGCATGACACCCGCAAAACCAACCGTAATGGCCAGCATCCGCCGCCACCCCACAGGTTCGCGGAACACGAGAAAGGCAACCAATGTCACACTTAGCGGCAGAGCCGCCAGAATTGCGGCAACATTGGCCAAGGGCATATGGATCAATGCAATCATAAACGTAATCATGGCGGCTATTTCGGCCAATATGCGGCCGATCACCTTGCCGCGATCCACAGGTGGAATGTGAAAGCGCAGCTGCCCCATCCACCAAAGCAAGGCCACCATCATAATGGCTGTCAGAAGCCCCCGCAAAAAGATCATCTGAAACAGTGGCACAGTCTGGGTGACCAGTTTCACCAATGTATCATTGAGCGTAAAGGCGGCCATGGCGCCAGACATCAGCAATGCGCCCTTGATATTGGGTGTCAAAAACCGCGCTCCTTGGTGGTCTGAGCGAAAATCTAGGCTCAGTCATCGTCACTAGTGGGGTCATTTTCGCGCAATCGTGCAAGCGCAGCAAGGGTCTTGATCGGTTGCAGCGCAAAGCGGTCTCGCATCAGGGTTTGTGCTTTAGTGATCTCCATCAACTCGGCAGTGGGGGGGATAGAACGATCACTGTCATTCACCCCATGCAGCGTGCGCACGAACATCACATCATTTGGATCGCACCATGTGCGCACATTGGCCGCAATCTTGCGATGGTTCCACCGATAAACATTGGCGAGACTGTCATTATGCGTGACCATCGCGCTGGCCAATCCCAAAGGGCCGATTTCCGAAAATTCCCAATAGGGTTTTTCTTTGGAATTCATGTTCCAATAAATGCCACGATGAAAGGCGATGGCGGCAGGGGTGTCTTCATCAGCCCACCCCAGTTTCAACAACTGATCTGCGACCGCGCGGGTCTTGGCGATATAGTCACAGGCCACGGCATCATCATCAATGCGAAACCCCGTGATAAATTTCGAATGCCGATCCCAGCCACGCCGAAAGGCGCGGCGGGTGGAGTTTAGAGGCCCCGCTGCCTCAAGGGTGCAAACCTGCAGGAAGGGATAAGGGGCCATCAAATCCTTCAGACGCCGCCACCACCGATAGGGCATCGTATCCGCGATCAAAGCGATCAATTTGAAATCCTGATCCGTTTGAGCGCCCAAGGACGGGAGGCAGATTTGTTCAAACAACACAAATCGCTGCTTCATGCGCGCAGGATCATAGAGCATGGCCTCTAGCGCCCATTGCTCCATCGTGGCCGAACCAAAGCCACCTTCGCCCGCATAGGAAAAACGGCAGACGCCCACAATCTGATTGGATAAATCCTTGGCCATATGCCGCTTTCATTCCCAGTTTAGGACCCCAAGCTTACGGGATGGGCACGCATCGGGAAAAAGGCGGTATAAAAAAGGAAACGCCCCATTGCGAGATCGCAACGGGGCGCTTCAATAGCTTACTGCGCACAGCGCAAGACGCTCTTACTCTTCGCCTTCGCTTGCAGCGTCTGACGCGACATCGGCCAGATCTGCTTCGCTTGGTGCAGCAAGGGCTGCAGCGGCTTCTGCCTCAGCGCGGGCCGCCTCAATTACCTTATTGTCACGCTCGGCTGCGATGCGGCGAACGCGCTGTGTCGCGCCGCCTGTGCCCGCAGGGATCAAGCGACCCACGATGACGTTTTCCTTGAGGCCAACCAACTTGTCACGCTTGCCCTGCACCGAAGCCTCGGTGAGAACGCGGGTTGTCTCCTGGAAGGACGCCGCAGAGATAAAGCTACGAGTCTGCAAGCTGGCCTTAGTGATACCAAGCAACACGGGCTCACCTGTCGCTGGACGACCACCACGGGCTTCGACTTTGGCGTTCTCCTCATCGAATTCCGCCTTGTCGACATGCTCACCCTTCAGCAGCGTTGTCTCGCCTGAGTCGAGGATTTCAATCTTCTGCAGCATCTGGCGCACGATCACTTCGATATGCTTATCGTTGATCTTCACACCTTGCAGACGATAGACGTCCTGCACCTCGTCAATGAGGTAATCTGCCAAAGCCTCGATCCCCATGATCCGCAAAATATCATGCGGCGCAGGGTTGCCGTCCATGATGTAATCGCCCTTCTGAACGAAATCACCTTCGACAACGGGGATGTGCTTGCCTTTTGGAACCATGTATTCCACGGGCTCCATTGACTCATCAACAGGCACAACACTGATGCGGCGCTTGTTTTTGAAGTCACGGCCAAAGCGCACATACCCATCAACCTCTGCGATGATGGCGTGGTCTTTTGGACGGCGGGCTTCGAACAATTCCGCAACGCGCGGCAGACCACCGGTAATGTCCTTGGTCTTTGCACCTTCGCGCGGGATACGGGCCACAACATCACCCGCCTCAACAGATTGGCCATCTTCCACCGAAAGAATGGCGTCCACCGACATCGGATAGGTCACAGGGTTGCCCTGATCATTGCGCACAGGTTCGCCATCGGCACCTACGATCAAGATTTCGGGCTTAAGTTCATTGCCCTTTGGCGCAGCGCGCCAATCCATCACGATCTTCTGGGTCATGCCAGTCGCATCATCGGTTTCATCGCGAACTGCGATGCCGCTGACGAGGTCGATATATTTCACTGTGCCCGATTTCTCGGCGATGATTGGAAGAGTGTATGGATCCCACTCAAACAAGCGGTCGCCACGAGACACTTTGGCGCCCTCGGCCACATGCACCTTGGTGCCGTATCCCAGTTTGAACGCGGCGCGCTCGACCCCGTTATCATCAATGATAGCAATCTGCATATTGCGGCCAACAACGATCACATCGCCTGCGGCGTTCTTCAGCGTGTTGGCATTGCGATACTCAATTTTGCCTTCTTGACCAGCTTCTTGGAAACTCTGCTGGCCACCTTGTGCAACCCCACCAATGTGGAATGTGCGCATCGTCAGCTGCGTGCCAGGTTCACCAATGGACTGAGCCGCGATGATACCGACCGCTTCACCCACGTTTACACGGGTGCCGCGTGCAAGGTCACGACCATAGCAGACGGCGCAAACACCCTCTTCCGCCTCACAGGTCAAAGGCGAACGGATTTTGATCGAAGCCAGACCGGCGGCTTCCACCGCATCTGCCTTGCGCTCGTCAATCAGCTCACCCTTGGAGACGATCACTTCGCCCGTTGCAGGTGCGATGACGTCTTCGCCAGCCGAACGGCCCAAAATCCGCTCTGCCAATGAAGAGACAACCTCGCCATCATTAATCGCTGCTTCAGCGGTGATTGTGGCATCAGTGCCGCAATCGACCATACGCACGATACAATCCTGCGCCACGTCCACCAAACGGCGGGTCAAGTAGCCCGAGTTCGCCGTTTTAAGCGCCGTGTCAGACAGACCCTTACGGGCGCCGTGGGTCGAGTTGAAGTATTCAAGAACGGTCAGACCTTCCTTAAAGTTCGAGATGATTGGCGTCTCGATGATCTCGCCCGATGGTTTGGCCATCAGACCGCGCATACCACCCAGCTGCTTCATCTGCGTCACAGAACCCCGCGCGCCAGAGTGGGCCATCATGTAAACGGAGTTTGGTTCAGACTCTGCGCCATTCTCATCGAATTTCTTCGCAGAGATGGTCGCCATCATCGCGTCAGTGACTTTGTCATTGGCCTTTGACCACGCATCAATCACCTTGTTGTATTTCTCACCTTGGGTGATGAGACCGTCCATATATTGCTGTTCGAATTCCTTCACTTGGTCGCGGGTTTCATCAACCAACGTCCATTTCGTGTCAGGAACAACCATGTCGTCCTTACCGAAGGAGATACCAGCACGGAACGCTTCACGGAAACCAAGGCTCATGATCTGGTCACAGAAAATGACGCTCTCTTTTTGACCGCAATAGCGATAGACAGTGTCGATGACCTGCTGCACTTCTTTTTTGCGCAGCAAGCGGTTCACCAATTCAAACGGCGCTTTTGCGTTTAGCGGCAGAAGCGCGCCAATGCGCAAGCGGCCAGGCGTGGTTTCAAACCGCTGATAAACCTCGTTGCCCTCGTCATCAATTTGCTTGATGCGCGCGGTCACTTTGGCGTGCAGATGCACCTCACCTGCGGTCAGGGCGTGCTCGACCTCCTCGATGGAGGAGAAGGACATGCCTTCACCCTTCATGCCTTCGCGTTCCATGGTCACATAGTAAAGACCCAAAACCATGTCCTGAGACGGAACAATAATCGGTGCGCCGTTTGCAGGCGACAGAACGTTGTTCGTGGACATCATCAAAACGCGGGCTTCAAGCTGCGCTTCAAGGCTCAATGGAACGTGAACGGCCATCTGGTCGCCGTCAAAGTCTGCGTTAAACGCAGAACAGACCAAGGGGTGCAGCTGAATAGCCTTACCTTCAATCAAGACAGGCTCGAACGCCTGAATGCCCAAGCGGTGCAAGGTCGGCGCGCGGTTCAAAAGAACGGGATGCTCTCGGATCACTTCGTCCAAGATATCCCAAACTTCGGGGCGCTCTTTTTCAACCAATTTCTTGGCTTGCTTGACTGTCGAAGACAGGCCCTTGGCTTCAAGGCGCGAATAGATAAACGGCTTGAACAGTTCCAACGCCATTTTCTTTGGCAGGCCACACTGGTGCAGTTTCAACTCTGGGCCCGTCACAATGACCGAACGACCCGAGAAGTCGACCCGCTTACCCAAAAGGTTTTGACGGAAACGACCCTGCTTGCCCTTGAGCATATCAGACAGCGATTTCAGCGGGCGCTTATTGGCACCTGTGATCACGCGACCACGGCGGCCATTGTCAAACAACGCATCCACAGATTCCTGCAACATCCGCTTTTCGTTACGGATGATGATGTCAGGTGCCCGCAATTCGATCAGACGCTTCAGACGGTTGTTGCGGTTGATCACGCGGCGATAAAGATCGTTCAAATCCGATGTCGCGAAACGACCACCATCAAGCGGCACAAGCGGACGCAATTCTGGTGGGATCACGGGGATCACTGTCAGCACCATCCATTCTGGGCGGTTGCCAGACTCGATGAAATTTTCAACGATCTTGAGGCGCTTGATGATCTTCTTCGGCTTCAACTCACCGGTGGCTTCCTTAAGGTCTTCGCGCAACTGTGCTGCTTCGGCCTCAAGGTCGATATTGGCAAGCATTTCGCGGATCGCTTCCGCGCCGATATTCGCTTGGAACGCATCCGACCCATAGGCGTCCTGCGCATCCAGGAATTCTTCTTCGGACAAGAGCTGACCATAGCTCAGATCGGTCAGACCTGGCTCAATCACCACATAGTTTTCGAAATACAGGATCCGCTCCAGATCACGCAGCGTCATATCCAGCATCAGACCAATGCGGGATGGCAGCGATTTCAGGAACCAAATATGCGCAACAGGTGCAGCCAATTCGATATGGCCCATGCGTTCGCGGCGCACCTTCTGCAAGGTCACCTCAACGCCGCATTTTTCGCAGACAACGCCACGATACTTCATGCGCTTATATTTGCCGCACAGACATTCGTAATCTTTTACAGGCCCAAAGATACGCGCGCAGAACAGGCCGTCACGCTCGGGCTTAAATGTGCGGTAGTTGATCGTCTCAGGCTTTTTGATCTCGCCATACGACCAGCTGAGAATACGCTCAGGGCTGGCAAGCGAGACTTTGATCTCGTCAAACGCTTTTGGCGCGACAAGCGGGTTGAACGGGTTGTTCGTGAGTTCCTGGTTCATTTTCAAATCCTTGAATTCGGGCAGAGAGATGGGGGATCAGGCAGCGGCGGGGACGGGCCCCGCCAACCGCTTACTCTTCATCCTCCGCATCCAGGAGTTCCATGTTGAGGCCGAGGCCACGCACTTCCTTGACGAGAACGTTGAACGATTCAGGCACGCCTGCTTCGAAATTGTCCTCGCCTTTGACGATCGATTCATAGACCTTGGTTCGGCCTGCAACGTCATCCGACTTAACAGTGAGCATTTCCTGCAAGGTGTATGCAGCGCCATAAGCCTCCAAGGCCCAGACCTCCATCTCACCAAAGCGCTGCCCACCGAATTGCGCCTTACCGCCGAGCGGCTGTTGGGTGACAAGGCTGTATGGCCCTGTCGAGCGCGCGTGGATTTTGTCATCCACGAGGTGATGCAGTTTCAGCAGGTATTTCACACCCACGGTGACGGGACGGGCGAATTGCTCACCCGAGCGGCCATCGTAAAGAACCGATTGGCCCGATGTGTCAAAGCCCGCGCGGGTCAGCGCATCGTTTACATCGGCCTCTTTTGCACCGTCAAATACAGGCGTTGCAATCGGAACACCGCGGGTCACGGTTGAAGCGGACTCAACCAATGCTGCGTCGTCCAGATCGGCAAAGGCCTCGCCATACACCTCATCACCATAAGCGATTTTGAGGGCATCACGCACAGGCGTCATGTCACCAGAGCGGCGATATTCGTCCAAGGCTTCGTCAATCTTCAGACCCAGACCGCGTGCGGCCCAACCCATATGGGTTTCCAAAATCTGACCCACGTTCATACGCGAAGGCACACCGAGAGGGTTCAGAACGAAATCGACAGGGGTGCCATCTGCAAGGAAAGGCATATCTTCCATCGGAACCACTTTCGAGATCACGCCCTTGTTGCCGTGACGGCCCGCCATCTTATCACCTGGCTGAAGCTTGCGCTTCACGGCGATAAAGACTTTGACCATTTTCATCACGCCTGGAGGCAGGTCATCGCCGCGGCGAACTTTCTCGACCTTATCCTCAAAACGGTGATCCAAGGTGCGCTTCTGTGCGTCGAACTGTTGGTTCAGCGCCTCTACTTCAGCGGCGTCTTTCTCATCACCAAGGGCAAGCTGCCACCACTGGCCGTGGCTGAGCGTTTCAAGCAACTCTTCCGTGATCTCAGACCCTGCTTTGACGCCTTTTGGCCCTTTTACCGCAGTTTTGCCTAGCAGCATGGACTTGAGACGCGCATAGATATTGCGCTCAAGAATTGCCAACTCGTCATCACGGTCGCGTGCCAGACGCTCGACAATCTCGCGCTCGATTTGCAGCGCGCGCTCGTCCTTGTCGACACCATGGCGGTTGAAAACGCGCACTTCCACGACTGTCCCGAAATCACCAGGTGGCAGGCGCAAAGATGTATCACGCACATCAGACGCTTTTTCGCCAAAGATCGCCCGCAGAAGTTTTTCTTCTGGGGTCATTGGGCTTTCACCCTTTGGCGTGATCTTACCAACAAGAATGTCACCGGGCCCAACTTCGGCGCCGATATAGACGATGCCCGCCTCATCGAGGTTGCGAAGGGCTTCTTCCCCTACGTTTGGAATGTCGCGGGTGATTTCCTCAGGCCCAAGCTTGGTGTCACGGGCAGCAACTTCGAATTCCTCGATATGGATCGAGGTGAAAACGTCATCACGCACGATGCGCTCGGAAATGAGGATCGAGTCTTCGTAGTTGTAGCCATTCCATGGCATAAACGCCACGACCACGTTCTTACCCAAGGCCAATTCGCCCATATCGGTCGAGGGGCCATCGGCAATCACTTCACCTTTGCCAACACGATCGCCCACTTTCACCAAGGGGCGCTGGTTGATGCAGGTGTTCTGATTTGAGCGCTGGAATTTACGGAGGCGGTAGATATCCACGCCCGCATCGCCCAGTTCCAGATCTTCGGTGGCGCGCACAACGATACGTTCTGCATCCACTTGGTCGATGATCCCGCCACGTTTGGCCATGATCGCCGCACCAGAATCGCGTGCAACAACACTTTCGATGCCTGTGCCTACGAAAGGCGCGTCAGCTTGCAACAGCGGAACCGCCTGACGTTGCATGTTAGAGCCCATCAAAGCGCGGTTCGCGTCATCGTTTTCCAAGAATGGAATGAGCGAGGCAGCAACCGAAACCAACTGCTTGGGCGATACGTCAATCAGGTCAACCTGATCGCGCGGTGCAAGCGTGTATTCGCCCGATTGACGGGTGTTCACCAGATCATTGATGAACTTGCCGCTTGCGTCCAAAGTCGCGTTGGCCTGCGCAACTGTGTGGCGCATTTCTTCTGTCGCGGACATGTAGACGACCTCATCGGTCACTTTGGTGTCTACAACGCGGCGATATGGGGTTTCGATGAAGCCGTATTTGTTCACCCGTGCGAAGGTCGCAAGCGAGTTGATCAGACCAATATTCGGCCCTTCGGGCGTTTCAATCGGGCACATACGGCCGTAATGGGTTGGGTGAACGTCACGAACCTCAAACCCTGCGCGCTCGCGCGTCAGACCGCCAGGCCCAAGAGCCGACAAGCGGCGCTTATGGGTGACTTCCGACAGTGGGTTGGTCTGGTCCATGAACTGAGACAACTGGCTTGAGCCAAAGAATTCGCGAACAGCCGCAGCGGCGGGTTTCGCGTTGATCAGATCCTGTGGCATCACAGTATCGATTTCGACCGAGGACATACGTTCCTTGATCGCGCGCTCCATACGAAGCAGGCCCACGCGATACTGGTTCTCCATCAATTCACCCACCGAACGCACGCGGCGGTTGCCCAAATGGTCAATATCGTCAATGTCGCCCTTGCCATCGCGCAGTTCAACCAAGGCCTTGATGCAGGCAACGATATCTTCGCGGCGCAGAATGCGGGTTGTGTCAGGCGCATCTAGATCGAGGCGCATGTTCATCTTCACGCGACCAACGGCAGACAGATCATAGCGCTCGCTGTCGAAGAACAGCGTGTCAAAGAGGGCGCTTGCCGCTTCAACGGTTGGTGGCTCGCCTGGGCGCATGACTCGATAGATATCCATCAACGCGCCTTCGCGGCTCATGTTCTTATCAACGGCCATAGTGTTGCGGATATAGGCGCCAACATTGATGTTATCGATGTCGAGAACTGGGATGTCGGTGATGCCCGCATCCATCAGATCCATCAGCGTGCCGCCCGTGACATTGCCATCCTTGTCGGTTTCCCATGTCAACTCGTCCCCAGCTTCGACATAAATCGCGCCAGTTTCTTCATTGATGATATCCTTCGCAACAAAGCGGCCCACGATGTGATCGAAAGGCACCAACAGCTCGGAGACTTTACCCTCGTCAATCAGCTGCTTCACAGCGCGCGGGGTAATCTTCTTGCCTGCTACAGCGATGACTTCGCCCGTGGCTGCATCAACAAGATCAAATGTAGGACGGGTGCCGCGCACGCGCTCGGGGAAAAACTTGGTTGCCCAACCTTTGTTCTTAATAGAGCGGAACATCACAGTGTCATAATAGGCATCCATGATGCCTTCTTGATCCAAACCAAGTGCATAAAGCAGCGTGGTCACTGGCAATTTGCGGCGGCGGTCAATGCGCGCAAATACGATGTCCTTGGCGTCAAACTCGAAATCCAACCAAGAGCCGCGATAAGGGATGATGCGGCAAGCAAACAAAAGCTTGCCCGAAGAATGGGTTTTGCCTTTGTCATGGTCGAAGAACACACCAGGGGAACGGTGCATTTGGCTGACGATCACGCGCTCGGTGCCGTTCACGATGAACGTGCCATTTGGCGTCATCAAAGGCATATCGCCCATGAACACATCTTGCTCTTTGATGTCTTTGACGGATTTTGCGCCCGTATCCTCGTCAACATCAAATACGATCAAACGCAAGGTCACCTTGAGCGGCGCAGCATAAGTCAAATCGCGGCTTTGGCATTCCTCGACATCAAACTTCGGGGCTTCCAATTCGTATTTAACGAATTCCAAAACCGAAGTTTCGTTGAAATCTTTGATCGGGAAAACCGACTGGAAAACACCCTTGATGCCTTCACCATCCAAAGGCGCGTCTTGGTCGCCTGATTTCAGGAAAAGGTCATAGGAAGATTTCTGAACCTCGATGAGGTTCGGCATTTCCAATACTTCACGGATTTTGCCATAGAATTTGCGAATGCGCTTTTGGCCTGCGTAGGTCTGAGCCATGCTCTGATACACCTTTCGTTTCTTTCGCTCCACGCGCACCGTCGGGGCCACGGCACGGGGGGCTTTGAAACAAGCGGATGGAGGATCCATTCATGCCTGCCGTCCCACCAGCAAGCTCCCGATCCTGCACCACACCTAGAAGAAGGTCTTGGCCACCAAGGCCCTCATCTAGGTGAGGATGGCTGGACAGGAAAAACCCGCCCAGCCACATCGCAACATGGGGAATGCGCCACGCGCATTCCTACCATGATTACTTGAGTTCGACTTCTGCGCCAGCTGCTTCGAGCTTGGCTTTGATGTCGTCTGCTTCTGCTTTTGCAACGCCTTCTTTGACGGCCTTGCCACCTGCTTCAACGAGGTTCTTCGCTTCAACGAGGCCAAGACCTGTGATGCCGCGAACTTCTTTGATGACAGCAATTTTATTGCCGCCAGCAGATTTCAGGATAACGTCAAATTCGGTTTTCTCTTCAGCAGCTGCGCCGGCGTCACCACCAGCAGCAGGGCCTGCCATCATGACAGCGCCGCCTGCAGCAGGCTCGATGCCATATTCGTCTTTGAGGTAGTTCTTCAGTTCTTGTGCTTCGAGAAGGGTCAAGCCCACGATCTCTTCGGCAAGTTTTTTGATATCAGCCATTTTTCGGTTTCCGTATCTAAAATTTGTGATCCAACGTCATGCGGCATAGCCAAACATAACGGGTCTCAAGGTTGCATTATGCGGCTTCGGCCTTCTCTTCGATGGTCGAAAGGATGTTCGCAATATTCGAAGCAGGTGCGCCAATTGCGCCGGCGATGTTGGAAGCAGGTGCCCCAATGCAGCCCACGATCGAAGCAATAAGCTCCTCACGGGATGGCATGGACGCAACGGCTTTAACGCCAGCTTGATCAAGCACAGTGCCACCCATAGCACCGCCAATGATAACGAATTTAGCATTCGCCTTGGCGTAGTCCTCGGCAACCTTGGCCGCAGCCACAGGATCCTCGGAATAGGACAACACAGTCATACCCGTCATCAGGTCAGCAATGCCTTCGGCAGGCGTTCCTTGAAGGGCGATCTTGGCGAGCCTGTTCTTGGCGACGCGTACAGACCCACCAGCTTCGCGCATTTTCGCGCGCAGGTCTTGCATCTCAGCAACCGTGAGGCCCGCGTAGTGAGACACCACGACAACGCCAGAGCTTTCAAAGATTTGGCCGAGTTCCTCGACCACTCTCTCTTTCTGGGCTCTATCCACAGTTCTACTCCAATTAGGGGGTCACCCCCCGGCTCAAGTTTGGCAGGTTTCCCTACCTCTTCGGGTCCAAGTGAGGGGCCCGAGCCAGACCGCCCGAAGGCGCGGTGGCCTTGCGGAAATCCGAAACTCGTTTCCCATCTCAGGAAGGATTTACGGGCATGCGCCCACCCTCCGTCTCGGACAGGTGACCGCACCCACGAGCGAATCGCAGACACGGGTCGAGACGGGGCCATACGACAGAACGCAAAGAAACCCAAGAGGGAACACCACTTTGTGACCAAAGTTGTCCCACCCGAGTTCTTGCGGTCAAACCCCGCGGTTTTCGGCCCCCTCGCACAGAGAGGGCCAAAACTGTTTACGCGTTGGTCGCGCTTTCAACGCTAACCGACACGCCAGGCCCCATGGTGGAGCTGAGCGTGATACGCTTCAAATAAGTGCCTTTTGCGCCTGCTGGCTTGGACTTCGATACAGCGTCGACAAAGGCGCGGATGTTTTCCGCCAGTTTCGCTGCGTCAAAGCTGGCTTTGCCAACTGCACAATGAACGATGCCCGCCTTCTCGACCTTAAACTGAACCTGACCGCCTTTGGCCGCTTCTACTGCCTCTTTAACGTCCATGGTCACAGTGCCGATTTTTGGGTTTGGCATCAGGTTACGAGGCCCAAGAACCTTACCCAAACGGCCCACGATTGGCATCATGTCAGGGGTTGCGATGCAGCGATCAAACTCGATCTTGCCGCCCTGAACGATTTCCATCAGGTCTTCCGCGCCAACGATATCCGCGCCTGCAGCCTTGGCTTCATCTGCCTTAGGACCGCGTGCGAAAACCGCAACGCGCACAGATTTGCCTGTGCCATTTGGCAAGGTCACTGTGCCGCGCACCATTTGGTCAGCGTGACGAGGGTCAACGCCCAAGTTCATTGAAATATCAACCGATTCATCGAATTTTGCCGAAGCATTGGCTTTGATCAGCTCAACGGCTTCTTCGATTGTGATGTCTTCTTTTCCTGCGAAGGCGGCACGGGCTGCCGTTACGCGCTTACCAATCTTGCCCATAACTTACCCTTTCACCTCGATACCCATCGACTTTGCAGAGCCGAGGATGATTTTCATTGCCGCTTCAACATCGTTCGCGCTTAGGTCTTTCATCTTAGCTTCAGCGATTTCACGAACCTGAGCAACAGTCACAGTTGCGATAGTCTCACGACCAGGATTTTCGGCACCGCGTGGGCGGTTGCGCTTTCCAACAGATTTCAAACCTGCGGCCTTTTTCAGGTAATAAGACGCAGGCGGCGTCTTGATTTCCATCGCAAAAGATTTGTCTTGGTAATAGGTGATCAAGGTGGGGCACGGGGCGCCCTGCTCCATATCTGCGGTCTTGGCGTTGAACGCCTTGCAGAATTCCATGATGTTAATCCCGCGCTGACCCAATGCAGGGCCAACAGGTGGGGATGGGTTAGCTTGACCTGCAGGGATCTGCAGCTTCATCGTTCCAGCAAGTTTCTTGGCCATCTGGCCTCTCCTTTTTTTCATCGGCACAGCTTTGCTGCACCCTATCAGGATCGGGACGCGTCCCTTTCCCAGTCGCTAGCGTGGTTCGGCACATCATGCGCGCATGATCCTGCCTCCCACGAATGAGCGGCGCCTGCGCGCCGCACCCACATCAGGCGGTTTTCGACACCTGCGTGAATTCCAATTCCACGGGCGTTGCGCGCCCGAAAATCGAGACCGTCACCTTGAGGCGCTGGTTCTCATCATCAACTTCTTCGACCATGCCATCGAAATCTTCAAACGGCCCGTCATTAACCTTAACCTTTTCACCAACATCAAAGGTGATGGTCGAGCGGGGGCTGGCCTCGCCCTCTTCAACACGGTTTAGGATCGCGTTCACTTCATCATCGCGCATCGGCATGGGGCGGCCCTGCGGCCCAAGGAACCCTGTGACGCGCGGGATCGAAGACACAGCATGATAGGCGCGGTCGGTCAATTCCATGCGCACCAGAACATAGCCAGGCATAAAGCGGCGCGGGACGGTGACTTTCTTGCCACGGCGAATCTCGATCACTTCCTCTTCAGGAACGAGAACTTCTTCGATCTCATCCTCGAGGCCCTTTTCGGCCACGGCGTTTCTGATCTGCTCGGCGATGCGCTTCTCAAAATTTGACAGCACGCTCACCGAATACCACCGTTTCGCCATCCGCTTCTTCCATCCTCGACATAAGGCGCAATCGCGCGCCAGTTATTTTAGTGTCCAACCGCTTGGCATCATGCCGCGCGTGCCGTCCCGAAACAAAAAATCAGCGTGTATCTCGAATCGATACACGCCACCGGGAAATGTTCTCCGTCCCCCTACCCCCCGAAATAGGGAAAATCAAGGGTTCAAGGGTCTTAGCCTACCGCCGTCAGCAGCAATTCCAAACCTTGGCGGATCAGCCAATCGACCATGAAAAAGAACAACGCCGCCAAAACCGCCATCGCGAATACCATCGCGGTGGTGGTCACAAGCTCGCGGCGGGTCGGCCAAACGATCTTGGCAATCTCGGCGCGGGTTTGTTGAACAAATTGGATCGGGTTGGCCATGGACTTTTACCTTTTTCGATTGTCGGCTGATATAGGCAAGCGCGCCCGATGATGCAAGCCGCGAAGCACGCTATGTGCAGTCCAAGGTTGATAATCAAGGAAAGTGGCAGGGGCAGCAGGATTCGAACCCGCGGCCTACGGATTTGGAATCCGTTGCTCTACCAACTGAGCTATACCCCTAAGGCCGTGCATGCTGATAGCGGGGCTTGGCCCCCAATGCAAGAGGAAGGCTGCGCAGATTTCCATGGTTTATCTCCCGCTTGATGCTTGCACGGCGGGACAGTTTGCGCGAAGGAACCTAGCTATGACCAAGACCGCCACAACCCTACGCAAAAGGATCGCAAATTCCGCCTTTGCAAATCGCGCGGTTGCAGCGGCTTTCGGGGCATGGGCGCGGTTGGTGCGCATAACCTCGCGCCGCGAGGAAGAGGGTTGGACACAGATTGAGACGGCATTAGCCACCCACGGCGCTGTGATCATCGTTTGTTGGCATCAACGGCTGATGATGACGCCTTTTATGTTTGATCTTTCTAAATATCGCTGTCGCAGCCTGACGTCTGATGCACGGGCGGGGCGGTTGGTGGGCCATATCCACCGCCATTTCGGCTATGAAAGCGTGCCAATGCCGCGCGGTATCCTTGGGGCCGCCGAATTGCGCCTGATCCTAAAAGGGTTGCGCGAGGGCATCTCGATTGGCGTTTCGCCAGATGGGCCACGCGGGCCTGCGCGGGTCGCAAAATCAACCCCGATCCAATGGGCGCGCTCCGCCCAAGTGCCTGTGGTCAGTTTTACGTTTTCAGCCAAACATTATCTCAAATGGCCAACATGGGATCGGCTTATCTTCCCGCTGCCTTTTACCAAACTGCATCTGCGTTGGCGGGTTTGGGAGGAGACTGTGCCCCCGAAGCTCTCGGAGGCCGAGACCGCCGCACTGGCCGAAAGACTGCAATCCTTCATGGATGCAGAGGCGCTCGCAGCAGATCACAAAGTAGGTCACAATACCGCACAGCTTTAATGAAGAAAGCCGCCCCGGAAGGCGCGGCTTTCTTTGAGTTTAGAAAATCGCTAGCGATTAAGCGATGATTTTGGAGACCACGCCTGCGCCGACTGTGCGGCCGCCTTCGCGGATGGCGAAGCGCAGACCATCTTCCATCGCGATGGGGGCGATCAGCTCGACTTCGAACTTCAGGTTGTCGCCGGGCATAACCATTTCCGTGCCAGAAGGCAGGGTCACAGTGCCGGTAACGTCCGTGGTGCGGAAGTAGAACTGAGGACGGTAGTTCGCGAAGAATGGGGTGTGACGACCACCTTCTTCTTTTGTGAGGATATAGGCCTCAGCTTCGAACTTCGTGTGTGGCTTCACAGAACCTGGCTTGCAGAGAACCTGACCACGCTCAACGCCCTCACGGTCGACACCACGCAGAAGCGCGCCGATATTGTCGCCCGCTTCACCACGGTCAAGCAGCTTGCGGAACATCTCAACGCCTGTGCAGGTCGTCTTGGAGGTGTCGCGGATACCAACGATCTCAATCTCGTCACCCACATTGATCACACCACGCTCAACACGGCCCGTCACAACTGTGCCGCGGCCAGAAATCGAGAACACGTCTTCAATTGGCATCAAGAATGGCTGGTCAACTGCGCGTGCAGGCGTTGGGATGTAGCTGTCAACAGCTTCCATCAACGCGCGGATCGAGTTCTCACCGATCTCTGCGTCACGGCCTTCCATCGCAGCCAAAGCAGACCCTTTAACAACAGGAATGTCATCGCCAGGGAAGTCGTAAGAAGACAGAAGCTCGCGGATTTCCATCTCAACAAGTTCCAACAACTCTTCGTCATCAACCTGATCGACTTTGTTCATGTAAACAACCATCGCAGGGATACCAACCTGACGACCAAGCAAAATGTGCTCGCGCGTCTGTGGCATAGGGCCGTCCGCCGCGTTCACAACCAAGATCGCGCCGTCCATCTGCGCCGCACCGGTGATCATGTTCTTCACATAGTCAGCGTGACCAGGGCAGTCCACATGCGCGTAGTGACGCGCATCTGTCTCATACTCAACATGCGCAGTCGAAATCGTGATCCCACGCGCCTTCTCTTCAGGTGCGCCGTCAATCTGATCATACGCCTTGAAATCACCAAAATACTTCGTGATAGCCGCTGTCAGTGTCGTCTTGCCGTGGTCAACGTGACCAATCGTGCCAATGTTCACGTGCGGCTTATTACGTTCAAACTTTTCCTTTGCCATAGCCCTGGCGCCTCATTTTTTGGGGGGCAAAATCTGTGCCCGAGTTCAACACGCGCGCTCGTTACGAGGCCTGAGACAAAAAATCAAGACGACATTCAAATCATTCAGCCCATGGTTGCTAACTGGGTTAGGGCGCAGGACGTGGAACGGGCGTGACAGTTGGCGTGGCACTGGTTTCTTTCACGGCCATTTCGGGCACCTCAAGGGCAGTAAGATCCGCCTCAGCCAAAGGATCGGGGGGCACATCTAATCCCTCAAGCGCCGCATTTGCCGCATCGGGGTCAATGCCAAACCATTGCGGGTTTTCAAGCATCCATGCCTGCACGCGCTTGGCCGCGTTGCGGGCCAAAATCTGCATCTGTTCTTCGCGGTCACGGGTGAAGCCCGACCCAAATATCGTATCGGGTGACGCGCCCTCAAAAATGGTGATTTGGTTGGGTGCCTCATGCAATTTCACCCCTGCCGCATCGTCCCAAATATTGGCAGAAATCACCAAAACCGATTTTGGGCTGAGAAGGACGGGAATACCAGGATGGGCCAGAGAATAGGCATCTACACTCAGCGCAATATGGTAGAGCTTATCCCCCTCATATGCGCCAAATCGGCGATCAATCTCTGAGGAGATCACCGCAATCCACTCTTCGGGTGTGGCATCGCGTGAGGGGGGGACTTGCTGCATATTATCAGCAACAACAATATTGAACCCCAAGGCAAAATCCCCCATCGGGATTTGCGCCTGCCCCAAAGGATCGGGGGCTGCACAACCAATTAGCAGCAGGGACATCATTCCCGCCGCAACACTGCGCCTTGAGAATGTTAAAAATCGCATGACAGACCCCCAGTGTTGTCAAAGCGGTTATGTAAAGCGGTTATCCCTTGGGAAACCGCGCGGTGCCATGCGCCCTGCTGTGGCCCGTTTGCCAATCCAATCGGCAAGTTCTGTTTCCGTGCGGGTGCGTCCCGCAGGATCAGACCAACTTAGACCATCGGCCAAACGCAAGCCACGCGCATCGACCAAACCGCCATCTTTGTATTTTTGCAGCCGCACACCTTTACCGCGCCCAAGTTCGGGCAATTCGTCAAGAGGGAAGATCAGCACTTTGCGATTTTCACCGACAACGGCGATGTGATCATCCTCTGCCGCCAATCTATGGCAGACAACCGCGCGCACACCTTCGCGCAGGTTTAAGACTTGCCGCCCTGTGCGCGTCTGCGCCAAAACCTCATCTTCAGCAACGAGGAACCCGTCCCCCGCACTGGAGGCCAAAAGTAGCTTTTGCCCCTCACGATAGGGGAAGAACGCCAAAATCTCGGCCTCATTGGGCAAATCTACCATCAGGCGCAACGGCTCGCCCAAGCCGCGCCCGCCAGGCAGGTTTGAGGCTTGGATCGTGTAGAAACGTCCGTTGGAGGCAAAAGCCAGCAACTTATCGGTTGTTTCCGCATGGAACAGGAAACGGCCCGCATCGCCATCGCGGAACTTCATCTCTGTGCCAAGATCAACATGGCCTTTGACTGCCCGCACCCATCCCATGGCTGAACACACCACCGTAATCGGTTCGCGCTCAATCATCGCCTCAAGCGGCACATCTTCAATCTCGCCCGCTTCGGCAAAGGCGGTGCGGCGTGCGCCACCTTCGGCGCTTGCGCCAAATTTCTTGCGGAATTCACGCAATTCATCGGCAATCCGCGCCCATTGCAAGCTTTCGGTTTCCAACAAATCCTCTAGGCCCGCACGCTCCTCCATCAGCGCGTCACGTTCGCGCTGCAATTCCATCTCCTCCAGTCGGCGCAGACTGCGCAGACGCATGTTGAGAATGGCATCGGTTTGCGTTTCGGTCAGTTCACCCTCGCCTTCGGGCGGGGTCTGATAATCCAATTCGGAGGTGGCGCGCACGAATGTGCGTGACCAATCTTCGCGCATCAGTGCAGCTTTGGGGTCTTGGTCATAGCGGATAATATCAATCACGCGGTCAAGGTTGAGGAAGGCGATCAGAAAGCCTTCAAGAACCTCTAAGCGGTGATCGATTTTTGCCACGCGATGCTCGGAACGGCGAATCAACACATCGCGGCGATGGTCGAGGAAGGCGCGCAGCACTTCCTTGAGGCTGCACACTTTTGGCACGCGCCCATCGATCAGCACATTCATATTCAGCGAAAACCGCGTCTCAAGGTCTGAATTGCGGAACAGCATCCCCATCAAAACTTCTGGGTCTACATTGCGCGAGCGCGGCTCAAGCACGATGCGAATATCTTCGGTCGATTCATCTCGAAGATCCGCCAAAATCGGCACTTTTTTTGTTTGGATCAGTTCGGCCAGCTTTTCGATCAGCTTGGATTTTTGAACCTGAAACGGGATTTCTGTAACCACGATCACCCATGATCCGCGGCCTTGATCCTCGACCTCCCATTTTGCACGCAAGCGAAACGCGCCACGGCCCGTGCGATATGTTTCCGCGATACTATCACGCGGCTCGACAATCACGCCTCCTGTGGGGAAATCGGGGCCTTGGATATAATTCAAGAGTGTTTCATCGCGGGCATCTGGGGTTTTGATCAAATGCAAACATGCGGCGATGAGCTCGTCCAAATTATGCGGAGGAATGTTTGTGGCCATGCCCACCGCAATCCCGCTCGCCCCGTTCGCCAAAAGATTGGGGAAGGCTGCGGGCAGAACCTCGGGTTCCGTCAAGGTGCCATCGTAATTGGGGCGGAAATCAACGGCGTTTTCGTCCAAACCTTCAAGCAGCGCCTCGGCCATCGCGGTCATGCGCGCCTCAGTATATCGGCTTGCCGCGGGGTTATCGCCATCAATATTTCCAAAATTTCCCTGACCATCGACCAATGGATAGCGCAGGTTAAAATCTTGGGCCAAACGCGCCATTGCGTCATAAATCGCGGCATCGCCATGTGGGTGGTAATTCCCCATCACATCGCCTGAGATTTTCGCAGATTTACGGAAGCCTCCGTTCGAGGCCAAACGCAACTCGCGCATTGCAAACAGGATGCGGCGATGAACAGGTTTCAGGCCATCACGCGCATCAGGCAGGGCTCGATGCATGATGGTAGACAGCGCATATTGCAGATAGCGCGTGCCAATGGCACGGCTGAGCGGCTCAACTTCCCGCCTCTCGTGAAAACTGTCATTCTGCTCGCTCATTGCACAACCTGATAGGCAAATTGCCCCGACCAAACAAGCGCCCCGTGCGCCCATTGCGATAAATTATTCCTCGCCTGCGCGGTTTTTTGCCCCAGATCGCCAGAATAGCAGGTCACCGCTGTGATCCGTGATTGCGCATTTTGTGCGTCACACATAGGCAAAGGCTGCGACAGGGCGAAGGCAAAGACCATGACAAAATCTATTCTGATAACAGGCTGTTCGTCAGGCATCGGGGCGTGCTGCGCGCACGGGTTGCGGGCACACGGTTGGCGGGTCATCACAAGCGCCCGCAAAACGGCGGATGTTGCGGCGCTGCGCGCCGATGGGTTCGAGGCCGTGCAATTGGATTACGCCGACCCTGCATCTGTGGAGACGGGGCTTGCAAACTGCCTTGAGCTGACGGGCGGCACCCTTGACGCGCTTTTCTCAAACGGGGCCTTTGGCATCCCTGGTGCAGTCGAAGATTTGCCACGCGGCGCTCTGGCCGAGATTTTCGAAACCAATGTCTTTGGCGTTCATGATCTGACGCGCCGCGTGATCCCTGTGATGCGCGCACAGGGGCATGGCCGCATCGTGCAACATTCGTCTATCTTAGGGCTTGTGACCTTGAAATGGCGCGCGGCTTATGTGTCGACCAAATTCGCGCTTGAAGGGCTGACCGACACACTGCGCCTTGAGATGCGGGATACAAATATCAGCATCAGCACATTGAACACGGGGCCCGTCACCTCGAAAATCCGACAGAATTCTATTCCGCTTTTCGAAAAATGGATTGATTGGGAAAATTCTGCACGCGCGGATCAATATCGCAACGGCTTGTTGAAACGCCTCTATGAAGAGCGCGGGCCTGACCCCTTTGAACTGCCTCCCGAGGCGGTTCTGAAGAAGCTTGTTCATGCGCTTGAGGCACCACGCCCCAAGCCGCGCTATTACATCACAACGCCAAGCTACTTCATGTCGACCGCGAAACGGGTGTTACCGACCCGCGCCCTTGATTGGCTGATCGCAAAAGGGTGAGATTGCCGCATCCGTCCACTGCCCTCTGGCAAAAATAATTCGCCTCTGTAAAAAACGCCCTAGCTGTGGCCTATCACAGACCGCCACGACCGAAGGGAAACCCAAATGATCAACGACCCACTTTTTATTGTTGTCGCCTTGGCCTGTCTGGTCGTTGTGGCGATCTTGTTTCTTGGCATTAATTCCTTCCGCAAAGGCACCGCCGAAAGCGCGAAGCAATCCAATAAATTCATGCAAGCCCGTATCATCGCGCAATTTGTGGCGGTGATTTTGATCGTTCTTTTTGTCATTTTGCGCGGCTAGCCAGCCAATTAAGGGAGCAGACCCATGGTTGTTTTGAACAAAATTTACACAAAAACAGGTGATGACGGTGAAACCGCCTTGGGTGATGGCAGCCGCGTGGCGAAACATTCCATGCGCGTCACAGCATATGGAACCGTGGACGAGTTAAACGCGACCTTGGGCATCGCGCGGCTTGAAGCCAGTGACGAGATGAGTGCGCATCTTGCCCGCATTCAAAACGATCTTTTCGACCTAGGGGCTGATCTTTGCACCCCAAATATCGAGAAAGACGCCGAACGCCCCTATCCCGCCCTACGTATTGTTGAGGCGCAAGTGACGCGTTTGGAAAAAGAAATCGACAAGATGAACGCCGATTTGGAACCGCTGCGCAGTTTCATTTTGCCAGGTGGCAACGCCTTGTCGGCACATCTGCACATGTGTCGCACCGTCTGCCGCCGTGCCGAGCGGAATTGCGTGGAATTGGCAACGATGGAATCGGTCAACCCTATGGCGGTGAAATATCTAAACCGCCTCTCTGATTGGTTCTTCGTTGCGGGTCGCGTGGCCAATGAGGGTGGCAAAGCCGATATTTTGTGGACACCAGGCGCCAATCGCGAGGCTGAGTAGGTTACCGCAAACAAGCCTTTAAAATTAGTTTTCCCGAGAGCAGCGCCGCGTTAGAGCGTCTCAGATGCCGCTTTTGGTCTGTTGCCGCAGGGAATCAGCGATTAAAACAGCGTCTGAATAATCGCGCCGCGGCGCATGATCGAAATGCTTTAACTGGAGAACGTGCGGATGAAAATTCTGGTGCCGGTCAAGCGCGTGATCGACTATAACGTAAAAGTTCGTGTCAAAGCGGATGGCTCGGGTGTTGATCTCGCCAATGTGAAAATGTCGATGAACCCGTTTGACGAGATTGCCGTGGAACAGGCAATCCGCCTGAAAGAAGCGGGCAAGGCTGAGGAAGTGGTGGTTGTGTCCATCGGCGTAAAACAGGCGCAAGACACATTGCGCACCGCTTTGGCTATGGGGGCAGATCGCGCGATCCTTGTAGAAGCCGCCGATGATGTGCATCACGATATCGAGCCTCTGGCCGTTGCCAAAATCCTGAAAGCTGTGATTGCAGACGAGGGCCCAAGCCTTGTGGTTGCAGGCAAGCAGGCCATCGACAATGACATGAACGCAACCGGTCAGATGCTTGCCGCCCTTCTGGGATGGAGCCAAGCAACCTTCGCCTCTGCCCTTGAGGTCGAGGGCGACAGCGCCACTGTGACCCGCGAGGTTGATGGCGGCTTGCAGACAATTAAGGTCAAAATGCCCGCAATCGTCACAGTTGACCTGCGCTTGAACGAGCCGCGTTACGCGTCACTGCCAAACATCATGAAGGCGAAGAAAAAGCCCCTCGATGAAAAAACGGCGGCAGATTACGGCGTGGATGTGACCCCGCGTTTGACAGTGATCAAAACGACCGAGCCAGAAACCCGCAAAGCGGGCATCAAGGTGGCTTCGGTTGAAGAGCTTATCTCGAAACTTAAAGACGAAGCGGGGGTAATCTGATGGCGGTTCTTCTTCTTGCAGATGTCACCAACGGCCAGCTTGCCGTTGATCAGGTGTCCAAGGCCCTCACAGCCGTATCTGGCTTGAGCGATGTTCATATTCTGGTTGCAGGCGAAGGTAGCGATGCCGCTGCTGCAGAGGCCGCGACCCTTGCAGGCGCATCCAAAGTAATCTTTGCGGGCGATCACGGCTTTTGCCACATGTTGGCCGAACCAGTTGCCGATTTGATCGTGTCGATGGCGGACGGCTATAGCCATATTGCTGCTGCGGCGACCTCGGACGCAAAAAACGTGCTGCCCCGTGTGGCCGCTTTGCTGGATGTGATGATCATTTCCGAAGTTGTGGGCGTTGTGGATGCCGACACGTTCGAGCGCCCCATCTACGCTGGCAACGCCATCCAAACGGTAAAATCAAACGACAGCGTGAAGGTCATGACCATCCGCACCGCAGGGTTCGATGCCGCCGCCACTGGCAACTCGGCCCCTGTTGAGGCCTTTGGCACAGCCGCCACAACAGGCCTGTCCCAATGGGTTGAGGATAAAGTGGCTGCTTCGGATCGTCCCGAACTGACCTCTGCAGGGATCGTTGTTTCGGGTGGTCGCGGGGTTGGCAGCCAAGAACAATTCGCCCTCATTGAAGGACTGGCCGACAAGCTGGGCGCTGCGGTTGGTGCAAGCCGTGCTGCTGTCGATTCTGGCTACGCCCCCAATGATTGGCAGGTGGGCCAGACGGGTAAGGTTGTCGCGCCGGATCTCTATGTTGCCGTTGGTATCTCAGGTGCCATTCAGCACCTTGCGGGTATGAAGGACAGCAAGGTGATTGTGGCAATCAACAAAGACGAAGAAGCCCCCATTTTCCAAGTGGCGGATTACGGGCTGGTTGGGGATTTGTTTGATGTCGTGCCTGAATTGACAGGCAAGCTCTGATCCAATCAAACTTGGCTCTAAAGACCCGCGCCGCGAATTGGTGGCGCGGGTTTTGTTTTTTCTACAGCTTGAGGATTTTCTCTGAGAGGTCACGCGCCGCGCGGACATGGATATCAGGCCCAAGCAAAGCGCGCACTATTTTCTCTTCTCCCAATCCAAAGAACATGCCCCGCGTTGGTTTTTCTTGTTCCTCACGCGTTGTCACGCATATCGTCAATGAGGCCGCTTGGGCGGCTATTTCTTCCAACATCCCTTTGGTGACAAAAAGCGGGTCTGCCAACAACTCACGGCAATAGCCCGTTTCCGCAGGCGGGAGGTGCCCGATCCATAGCAAGTGAACTGGGCAAATAGCGCGGTTCAAAAGGCTACGCATACGCGCCATCCAAGCCATCTTTAATTCATCCACAACGATCTGAAACCGATCTTCGGAACAGGTTAAAAGATGTTCCAACATATGGCGCGAGAAATGGAAATCCGTGAAATCAACCTCGCGAAAGATTACCCGCAATATGTCAGAGGGTTGCAGGAACCTATCATTGCGGCGTGGATGCACCTGATAAAAGCGGTTGGTCAGGTGATGCGCACCTGTAATTTGCAACACAATCGCCTCGGCCCTACTCATCGCATCGGCGATAGCCCCATCGCCAAGCGCCAATTCCAACCCCGCATTCATTGCGGCCATATTCGCCACGGGGCGCCCCAACATCGCCGACAAGCGGTCAGGATAGGGCTGCGGCACGAATTTGCCGAATGTCTCAGAGCCGCCCAAACACAGCAAAAACGGCTTGGTTAGATCAATTTGCGGCCCACGAAACCGCATCGGTGACCCCTCATAGGTCACAAGTTTATAATCGAGGGGGCCATGCCCCTTGAAGGCAAAGCTCATTGCCTGCTCCCACCTTGATTCGTCTCACCCAAGGGAAAGAATGGCCAAAGCCTCTTACGAATTCCCTAACCATCAGATTTTACAAGATTTTATGTTGATTTTTGAATGATCCTGCAGCTTTGCGTTCTCAACTGCTGCAGCGCTTTTGCGCGGTTACGGCTTGTGTCTTTGGGGCTTCGCCTTTTATGGTGCAGCATGCAAAGACCACGCGTTTTCAAGACAAAGGTTCAGCGATGGAAATCAGCAAAATCGGCATCGTAGGCGCAGGCCAGATGGGCAATGGGATCGCGCATGTCTGCGCCTTGGCAGGTTATGAAATCTGGCTGAACGATGTCAGCCAAGATCAGTTGGACAAGGGCGTAGCGCTGATTGACCGCAACCTTGAGCGCCAAGTGAGCCGCGAGAAAATCTCGGCCGCAGATAAGGCAAATGCCTTGGCGCGCATCCATACGACATTGCACCTCTATGACTTAGGCAAAACTGATCTCGTCATCGAGGCCGCGACTGAACGCGAAACTGTGAAGCAAGCCATCTTCGAAGATCTGCTTCCACATTTGCAGCCGCATACTATTTTGACATCCAACACCTCCTCTATCTCCATCACGCGCTTGGCCAGTCGCACGGATCGGCCTGAGAAATTTATGGGGTTCCACTTTATGAACCCTGTGCCCGTGATGCAGTTGGTTGAACTGATCCGCGGCATCGCAACAGATGACGAAACCTTTACGGCCTGTAAGGCGGTCGTGGATCGCCTTGGGAAAACATCGGCCACAGCAGAAGATTTTCCTGCGTTCATCGTTAATCGCATCCTGATGCCGATGATCAACGAGGCGGTTTATACCCTCTATGAAGGTGTCGGCAGCGTGCAATCAATTGACGAGTCGATGAAGCTTGGCGCCAATCATCCAATGGGGCCGCTTGAATTGGCGGATTTTATCGGTTTGGACACCTGCCTTGCCATTATGAATGTCTTACATGATGGATTGGCCGATACGAAATATCGGCCTTGCCCGCTTTTGACCAAATATGTCGAGGCAGGGTGGCTGGGACGCAAGACCGAGCGTGGCTTTTACGATTATCGGGGCGAAGTGCCTGTGCCCACCCGCTAGGGCCTAGACATAAATCGCGCGTCAGGGTTGTCTTTCAAAGACAAAACATGCGCCCTCAAATCAGCCATAAATTGACGCGGGGAGGCGCTGGCCTCCTTCCAGTCTTCTGGTAGGATCGGATGCCCGATTACAGGGGCCTGCGGTTTATCAAACGCATGGGCCACCTCATGCAGCAAAAGACCCTGCCGCAAAATGGGCGAAATCCGATTGGCAATTTGATACCACCGCGAATTTGATCCAGGGAAATTGAGCGGCAAAATTGTTGCCCCCGATGTGCGGATCATCTTTGCGGTAAACACATTCCATTCCGCTTCAACCGCAGGGCCGAAGGCGGTTTTTGCGGCGGCGACCACCCCTGATGGGAAAAGCGCAATCAACCCGCCCGCCTTGAGATGACTCATCGCTTTGTCGCGCATTTCAACCATTTTGCGCTGAGCCTCGGATTCATGGGGAAACGGCACGGGGATCATGTATTGAGCCGCGCTTTCATCAATTCCAGTCAACAGCGCGCGGGTCAAAATGCGGTAATCTGGCCTTTTGCGCCCGATCAGATCAGCCAAGATCATGCCATCCACCAAACCATGCGGATGATTGGCCACCAACACCACGGGCCCTGTTGCGGGAATACGGTCAAGCTGTGCCTCTGGGGTCAGCAAATCAATGCCCATGACCTTCATCGTAGCAGGCCAAAACTCCTGCCCTTTCGGGGCACCAAGTGTTTCAAATGCACGCACGCGGCGGATAATCGTGATCTTGCCCGTCATCCATTCTATCGCGCGAATAATCGTGCGTGTGACGGGGCTGTCGAATGTGTTGGAGTAGGTCAGGCTGCGCCGATCATAGACGGGGCCTTGCGGCACTTCGGCCGCCACAATGGGTGCTGCGCCAGATTTTGTTTCTGTCGTCTCAGTCACGCAGTCTGTCCCCTCCAGCCGCTTGTCGCAAACGGGCCTTAACGGCCTTCGCCAAATTTATCTGCGACAAGCTCCGTCAGCGCCCCTGCCAGAGATTGCGCTTGAGTGCCAGTTGTTTCAACCTCAATTTCAGTGCCAATCGAGGCAGCAAGCATCAAAAGGCCCATAATCGAGTCGCCCGAAGCAGAAATGCCATCTTTGCTTACTGTCGCTTCGGCATCGAATTTTTCGACTGTTTCGACAAATTTCGCAGAGGCCCGCGCGTGTAGGCCTTTTTCATTTACGATTTTCAGAACGCAGCGTACCGTCTCGGTCATTCAGGGGTTCCATCAAAGCTGTTGATATAGCGCCGCCCCGCCTCGGTGGCGCGCGCCACCGCTTGATCCAAGGGCAAATGGCGCGATTTGGCCAATTTGATCAGCATCGGCAGATTAACACCGGTCAGAATTTTGCGGTTGGCACTGCGGCACGCAGGCAAGGATAAGTTCGAGGGTGAACCACCATACATATCGGTAACCACAACCACACCATAGCCTGTATCCACGGCATCTGCGGCGGCAGAAATATCACGTTGGCAGGTGGCGCGATCATCTTCGGGGCCGATGGGGATCGCGCGGGCCGCGTGAACAGGCCCCACCACATGTTCAGTCGCGGCCAACAATTCGCGGGCCAATCCACCATGTGCAACGATAACAATCCCTATCACCCGCAAGACCCTATTGTATTTCAGGGCGTGGCGATGAGGCCGCGCCGCTCCAATTCTCTATGACGTTTTGACACTTGCCAGCCCGCTTGTGCAAGGTGGCTTACGATGATTTCCGTCATTGCAACAGAGCGGTGTTGCCCCCCCGTGCATCCAAACGCAACTGTCAGATGCGTTTTTCCTTCGTCAACATAAGCAGGAAGGAGCGTTTCAATCAGTCCCAAAACTTGGGTGGAGAAGGGCGCGAACCGCGGATCTTTGGCAATGAAATCGCGCACGGCTTGGTCGCGCCCATCAGATCGGCGCAGATCATCGTGCCAATACGGATTTTCCAAAAAGCGACAGTCAAACACCATATCGGCGCCAGTCGGCAGGCCGCGCTTGTAAGAAAAGCTTTGGATCGTCAGCGCCAAGCGATACGGGGTTGTTGCGCTAAAATGGCGCGCAATCTCCTCGCGCAACTCATGCGGGCTGAGGTTGCTGGTATCGATCAGGCTTGTGGCGCGGGCGCGCACGGGGCTAAGCAATTCCTTCTCACGGCGTATGCCTGTCAGTGTATCCTCAGCGGGGGCCATTGGATGGCGCCGCCGCGTCTCTGAAAAGCGGCGAACAAGAACATCATCGGCGCAGTCGAGATAAACCAGTTCGGATAAAACCTGCTCATGCGCGGCCAATCCATCGACCGCAGCAATCAATGCCTGTGCGGAGAAATCGCGGTTTCGTGGATCTGTGCCCAGCGCCAGAGGCCGCGTCAAAGGTGGGCCTTCCAATAGGCGGGGCAAGAGCGACAATGGCAGGTTATCAATCGCCTCGTATCCCAAATCCTCTAACGTATGGATGGCGCTGCTGCGGCCCGCACCAGACGGCCCTGTGACAAAGACCACCCGTTGCGCCTCGTCATCTCCCGAGGGGCGCGTGTGCTGTGGGTGGCCTGTTTTATCTTCGCGATCCATCGGCTTGGCACTTGTTAAGAACGGGTGGCATTGGCTCCTGCTCACAACTGTAGCGCAAATGGGCTGCGATCCAAGCGATTACGCGAGCGGGGCGAAGCCATGTCGCAGGGCGTGAACCACCGCGCTTGTCTGCGGGACGCGCGCATTGACGCCCAAAAGACGCGCAAAATGCCCGCGCCACATCGCCATGCGGGTGGCAGGCAGGCGTGGCTGCGGCATGTCTTGCAGATGTAAGACAAGCGCAAGGGCCGCCTGATCCACCAATGGCCCCGCATTCAAAAGCCCAATCCCCCGCGCCTCAATCATCGGCAGGCGTTCAGGGGGCGCGCGCAAGGTTAAACCTTCGGTATCGGCCTCAAGCAGGATCGCGTCATCGCAGATCAGCTCTGCACCAAACGTCATCAAATCAAGCGCAAGCGAGGATTTGCCTGCACCAGATGCCCCCAAGATAAGCACCCCCTGCCCTTCATACGCCACCGCCGTGGCGTGCAAACGCAGCGCAGCACCATGCATATGGCCAAACTGCGCCAAATCGAGCGCATTGGCAAAATTCCCACGATCCTCAGCCATAGATTAAATCGGCAAGCCAACGATGAACCGCGCACCAAGCGGGTCGGAGGTGACATCAGCCTCAGTGGGGCGAATATTTTCAGCCCAGATCACCCCACCATGCGCCTCAACAATCTGCTTGGAAATCGCAAGGCCGAGGCCCGAGTGATTGCCAAATTGTGCTTGGGGCCGCTCTGAATAGAAACGGGTGAACACTTTCGTCAGCGCGTCATCAGGGATGCCTGGCCCTGTATCTTCTACCACCACCAAAATGCGATCCTCTCTTTTGCGCGCCCAGATACGGACGGCATCCCCAGCATCGCAGAAAGACAAGGCATTGGACAAGAGGTTGACAAAGACCTGCGCCAAACGCCCCTCTAGCCCGGTGATCAGGATGAGCGCATCTGGCAAATCCGTGATGAAACTTACATCTTTCGCGCGCGCCTCGCCCGCGTGATAGTCGCAGATGTTGCGCAAGGTTCGCAGAAGATCAAATTCTTCTTCCTCCTCCTTGACCAAATCAGCATCTAATCGCGAGGCATTCGAAATATTTCGAATCACTGTTTTTCTGCGGCCAGAATGTGGCATCGGCGCGTGAACGAACCGTTAGCGCCTCAACAAATCGGGCGAGTTCGACAAAATTTGTCCAATCGGGGAAATGGTTGCGCTAACTGTGCGGATGCGTCCTGTTCAGTAATAAAACCGTCATGTTATACGGGGCTTACGCGGGGTTGAGTGCAGCTCTGTTCCCGCGTTGATTTCCATCACTGCCGGGCAGCATCGGCACAGGAGCACAAGAGAACATGAGCACAGGACGCGTGAACCCCGCCCATCGGCTGGAGCATCAAGGCATTTCGGATCTGGGCCAGGTTCACTATAACCTGCTTGAACCTGCACTGATCCAAGCCGCTTTGACCCGCAATGAGGGTCGCCTTGGCAACGGCGGCACTCTGTTGGTCAGCACAGGAAAATATACGGGCCGCTCTCCTAAAGATAAATTTGTTGTCGCAACCCCTTCGGTCGAGCCGCATATCTGGTGGGACAACAACGCCCGCATGGAAATGGACGCCTTCGATCGCCTCTATTCCGACATGGTCGCGCATATGAAGGGCGGCGAATATTTCGTGCAAGATCTCTATGCTGGTGCGGATGCGGACCACCGCCTTGATGTGCGCGTGATCTCGGAGTTGGCATGGCACAACCTGTTCATCCGTCACCTGCTGCGCCGCCCATCGCGCACAGAACTGGACAGCTTTGTGCCCGAATTCACAATCATCAATTGCCCTAGCTTTAAGGCGGATCCTGCGAAACATGGCTGCCGCACGGATACAGTGATCGCGCTGAATTTTGACAAAAAACTGATCTTGATCGGTGGCACCGAATATGCGGGCGAAAACAAGAAATCGGTTTTCACCTTGTTGAACTATCTCTTGCCTGAGAAGGGCCTCATGCCGATGCATTGCTCGGCCAATCACGCCACGGGTAACCCTGATGATAGCGCGGTGTTCTTTGGTCTTTCTGGCACAGGAAAAACCACGCTTTCCGCTGATCCTGCTCGCGTGTTGATTGGTGATGATGAGCATGGATGGTCAGAAAATGGCATCTTCAATTTTGAGGGTGGCTGTTACGCCAAGACCATCAACCTGCGCAAAGAGGCAGAACCAGAAATCTACGCCACGACCCATAGTTTCGGCACTGTAATCGAAAATATGGTCTATGACGAAGAAACGCTTGAACTTGATTTTGACGATGCAAGCCTGACGGCAAACACCCGCTGCGCCTATCCGTTGGAGCAGATCTCAAACGCGTCCGACACAGGGCTTGGCGGGCATCCGAAAAATATCATCATGCTGACCTGTGATGCTTTTGGTGTTTTGCCTCCGATTGCGCGCCTGACCCCTGCGCAGGCGATGTATCATTTCTTGTCAGGTTTCACCTCTAAGGTTGCCGGCACAGAGCGCGGCGTGACCGAGCCAGAACCAACCTTCTCAACTTGTTTTGGCGCCCCCTTTATGCCGCGCCGCCCTGAGGCCTATGGCAACCTTCTGCGCGAAAAAATCGCCACTTACGGGTCGACCTGCTGGCTTGTGAACACGGGCTGGACGGGCGGGGCCTATGGCACAGGGTCGCGCATGCCCATTAAAGCAACCCGCGCCCTTTTGACCGCGGCACTGGATGGGTCACTCAATCAAGGCCAATTCCGCAAAGACTCCAATTTCGGCTTCGAAGTGCCTGTCAGCCTTAAAGGGGTAGATGATGCCCTGCTTGATCCACGCAGCACATGGTCAGATGCCGCAGCCTATGATGCGCAGGCCGCAAAATTGGTTGGGATGTTCGCCGATAACTTTGCGCAATATGTGCCCTACATAGACGAAGACGTAAAAGCAGCCGCGATCAGCTAAACCTCATCGCAAGAGCAAGGCTTCGAAAACCGCTCCCGACACAGGGGCGGTTTTTTTATCAGCCCATCAGACCACGGCGCACCAAATTGGCCCCCGCCACAAGTAGAACGATCAATGTGATCTTGCGAAATTTGACGGGATCAAGCCGATCAGACAGCTTGAACCCCACCTGCATGCCCAGAAAGGCAGGGATGAGCAGCGCCACCGAAAACGGTGCCGTGGTCAGGTTCAGCACCCCTGAGGAAAGATGCCCCGTCAACAGGCTGACCGACCCCAGACCATAGACCACACCCTGCACCAACATCTGGCGGGCCTTTGGAGTATCAAGGGCAATGAGATAAAGAACCGTGGGCGGCCCCCATGTGCCTGTCAGCCCCCCCAAAGCCCCCGCCAAAGTGCCGACACCCCATTCCGCCTTGCGGCGGTGCTGCGGTGGAATGTGAAATTTGATGCCCATCAACTGGATCAGGGTTAACACCACCACAGGAAAACCAAGGATCAGATACATCGTTTGGGTTGGTATGACGGTCACAAATTGCGCAACGATAACGATCATCACACAGACGATCAGGATATACCGCCAATATTCCTCAAACGCCGTTTTGGCCTCAGCCCAGCCATAACGGGCCACCTGCAATCCGTTGGAAAGGACTATCGGGAAAATGATGCCTGCAATCGCCAATTGCGGCTCTAGAAACATCGACAAACCCGAAATCATGATCAAGGGCATGGCAAAGCCAACCGCACCTTTCACGAAACCTGCCGCAAAAGTCACGCCAAGGGCGAGGGCGAAAGCCCAATATGGCATAAGGTGTAAGAAATCTGTCATGGCTGCTCCCTGCCTTGGTCAGGGTATTGCGCACATCCAACACCAAAACAAGCGCGACATTTTAATTCTTTTCGGTGCATTTTTTCGAATTAATGTTGCGCTGCATCTGCAAAATGATTTAGAAGCAGGTGCAGAATCGAAAGATAAGCTTGCCCTTGCGCACCCTCAATTTGGAGAGACGCTATGCCCCGTGACGCCGAAATGACCGCTGCCCCTGTGATCTTGGCCAATCTCACCGCTTTGACGGCAGAGGCCCTGCCCCCAGTCGAGGCGGTTTTGGCCCGTGCCAAAGACGCCGTGCGCGATTTGGTGACAGTGGACGGGAAAATCTCGGGCGCGGCGATTGAGGCGGAGCAGACCGCCGCACATGGTCTGGCCTGGCTTGCCACCTATGTTGAGGCGCTGCGCCAGATGCAAACATGGGCCGAACTCTTGGGCAGTGAAGGCAAGTTTTGTGATATTGAACAATTAATCTTGCAAATTGCTTTTGGCGAATATCTGGCCCAACTTCAGGGCGGGATTGCTATGAACCAAGGCGAAGTGCTGCGCCTGTCTGAACTTGGGCTTGGGGACGCAGATGCAAATCTTCTGAAAACAGATGCAATCGCCACATTGGTCACACGCGGCAACACCCAAGCAGCCCGTTTGCGCCTTGTTGAGTTGATGCATGAACGCGCCGCAGAAATCACTGTTGGCACCTCAGGCCTTGAAGATGAATTGGAAATGATCCGCGAACAATTCCGCCGCTATGCGCTGGAAAAGGTCGAGCCTTTCGCACATGACTGGCACCTGAAAGACGAACTGATCCCCCTCTCGGTGATCGAAGAGCTGGCAGAGATGGGCGTGTTCGGCCTCACCATTCCAGAGGAGTATGGTGGCTTTGGCCTGTCCAAAGCGGCGATGTGTGTCGTCTCGGAGGAACTTAGCCGCGGATATATTGGTGTGGGCTCCCTTGGAACGCGTTCAGAAATCGCGGCTGAGTTGATCCTTGCTGGGGGAACAGATGAGCAAAAGGAAAAATGGCTGCCCGCCTTGGCAAGCGCCGAGAAGCTGCCAACAGCCGTGTTCACCGAACCCAACACTGGCTCAGACCTGGGCAGCCTGCGCACCCGCGCGGTCAAGGATGAGGCGGGCAATTACCGCATCACGGGTAACAAGACATGGATCACGCACGCGTCACGCACCCATGTCATGACCCTCTTGGCCCGCACTGACCCCACGACCACCGATTACCGTGGCCTGTCGATGTTCTTGGCCGAAAAAACACCGGGCGATGACGAAAACCCCTTCCCCACCGCAGGTATGACGGGCGGCGAGATCGAGGTCTTGGGTTATCGCGGCATGAAAGAATATGAACTTGGCTTCGACAATTTCGAGGTGAAGGGCGAGAACCTTTTGGGCGACCAAGAGGGGCAAGGCTTTAAGCAACTGATGCAAACTTTTGAAAGCGCGCGCATCCAAACCGCTGCCCGCGCCATCGGCGTGGCACAATCCGCCTTGGATGTTTCGATGCAATATGCCCAAGATCGCAAACAATTCAGCAAATCCCTAATCGAATTCCCGCGTGTTGCCTCAAAATTGGCCATGATGGCCGTAGAAATCATGATTGCGCGGCAATTGACCTATTTCTCCGCTCGCGAAAAAGACAATGACCGCCGTTGCGACCTTGAGGCAGGAATGGCCAAATTGCTTGGCGCACGAGTGGCATGGGCCGCCGCGGATAACGGATTGCAGATCCATGGCGGCAATGGGTTTGCGCTTGAATATAAAATCAGCCGTATTTTGTGCGATGCCCGTATACTCAACATCTTTGAAGGCGCGGCAGAGATCCAAGCTCAGGTGATTGCGCGCCGCCTTCTAGGCTAATCATGCGCGCCTTGAGGGCATTTGCCGCCCTTCTGGCACTCGCCGCTTGCAATGAAGACACGCCCATGCCCCCTGTCGGGGCATGGGTCTTGCAATCTGATCCAAGCATAACCTTGAAAGTGGACGCAGAATTTAACTTTTACGGTCAAGGCCCCTGCAACCGTTACTTTGGTCGGTTCGAAGTGGTGGAAACTGGCCTCAGTGCAGGCCCAATTGGCGCTACGCTGATGGCCTGTCCCAATCTCGACCAAGAATTCGCCCATTTCAGCGCCCTTGAGGCGACCCGCAGCACGGCTGTAGAGGATGGGCAATTGGTTCTGCGCAGTGCTGAGGGCGCATTTCAGCCATCAACATTGACGGTTGAGGATATCCACTAAGCGCCCACGCGCGGCGGGAAGTGGGCGATCCCCCAAACTGGGGGCCAAATGATTGGCCAAAAAATGCCCTGTCAGGCGCAAGCCTGCTTGCCGTTCAGCGTGATCAGCGGGGCCAACCCCCTGCAAAAAACGCGGCAAGGGTAAAAGGCGATCTGCCCATTCACCCGCCGCATCGCGCGCCACAGCGCGCCCTGTGCGCGGCGACACATAGGCCAAATCCTGCGACACGCCTGTGCGGGCGCAGTGGCTGAGATCGAGGCCAAAGCCCAACTCAGACAACAGCGCCAATTCCCATTGCACATAGGCATCGAGCCAATGATCCGCACCAAGCCCATCCAGCAGTGCAAGGCTATGTGCATAAAGCGCGGGGTAAGCGCTGCGTTCAGGCAAGGCAAAAGACAAAAGTGCGCAAACCGCGTTGAGCCCTGCAAGCTGCACAGGGTCGCTCATCACAGGGGCCGCGCGCGCGATCAAAGGCTCGATTGTGAAGGCGCCCATATGATCCGCGAGGCGCGCGCGCCATGTCGCCTGAAGCTGCGTTCCAACTTGCAAATGGGCGGCCATTTTGCGAGAGGCCCCACCCCGCAAAACGCCCACGAAACGGCCCTGCTCTGCCGTGAAAATTTCAAGGATGGCGGCAGATTCCCCATGGCGCCGCGCCGCGAGCAATACACCTTCTGCGTGCCATTCCATCAGATCAGACCCTTTGCTGAGGCTAAAGCAATCCCTCTTGATCTAGCATATGCCGACCCGCACGATCTTCCACCTCAATCACCCAAAGATCAGGGTCAAATTCGCGCTGTTTGGCGATGGCTGCATCCACCTCGGCCTCTGGCCCTTGCGTCAGCACATCCCAAACCCGCGCACCAGTCTCTAGATCAAACCCACGATGAAACAAGGAGGCGGTGCCATCAAGCAAGGACAGCTTAACCAAGACCGCACCCGCATCCTTATCACCCCGCGCCACGACAAAGGCGGGAATCTCGGACAAAGACAGCCGCCGCAGATAGGCTTGCACCCAAAACTCTGCGCGCAGACGGGGGGTCACTTGGTGTTCCCGTCCTTAAAATCGAGGCCCATTTCTGAATAGCGCTCAGATTCTTCGAGCCAATTCGGGCGCACTTTGACCTGCAAAAATAGATGCACCTTGCGGCCAAGAAACTCGGCCAATTCTTCGCGCGCGGCGCGCGAAACGGCCTTAATTGTTTCGCCCCGATGACCCAACAAAATGCCCTTATGTCCGTCACGGCTGACGTAAATCACTTGATCAATGCGCGCGCTGCCATCATCGCGTTCCTGCCAGCTCTCGGTTTCCACCGTTAATTGATAGGGCAATTCTTGATGCAGGCGCAGGGTCAGTTTCTCACGGGTCATCTCTGCCGCGATCATGCGCATTGGCAAATCCGCAATCTGATCCTCAGGATAAAGCCACGGCCCCTCTGGCATCTCTTGCGCCAACCATTCGCGCAAATCGCCCACACCATGGCCGCGCTCTGCTGAGATCATAAAGGTTTTCACAAATGGAAAAGCCGCGTTGGCCTCTTCGGTCAGCTTCAACAACTGAGGCGCCTCAACGCGGTCGATTTTGTTAATCGCCAAAGCGATCTTCCGACCCGAGGCCTTTTCAAGCAAACCGCTTAAGATTTCCTTGACCCCTTCGGTCAATCCACGATGGGCCTCGATGAGCAGGACAACCACATCCGCATCCGCGGCCCCTGTCCAAGCGGCCGCGACCATCGCCCGATCCAAACGGCGGCGCGGCCGAAACAGACCAGGCGTGTCGACAAAAACAATCTGGCTTTCGCCCTCAAGCGCCACACCACGAATACGCGCGCGGGTGGTCTGGACCTTATGGGTCACAATCGAAACTTTTGCCCCGACCATATGATTAAGCAAGGTAGATTTACCTGCGTTCGGTTCACCAATAAGGGCAACAAATCCAGCGCGGCTGGTCATGGGCAGTTCCTTTTTTCAACGATCTTTGGGCATAGCGGGAAATCAGCCCTAGCGCCAGACGCATTAAGCGGAACCACCATCGAGGGCGGCAAGCAATTTTTTTGCGGCTTCTTGTTCGGCGTGACGCTTGGCTTTGGCACTGGCCTGCGCGGCCTCGCCCGAACTGAGCGTAACTTCGATGGTGAAGGTAGGGGCATGATCTGGCCCTTCACGGCTTAGCTCGGCATAGCGAGGCAAGCCTTTCCCCTTGGCCTGCGCCCATTCCTGCAAGGCGGTTTTCGCATCGCGGGCATCATCGGCCACTGTATCGGCCTTGCCCGCCCAAAGACGGCGGATCAGCCCACGCACCGCATCATAACCTGCGTCCAAGTAAACGGCGGCAATCACAGCCTCCATTGCATCGCCCAAAAGGGCATCTTTGCGGCGCCCCCCCGTCATCATTTCGGATTTTCCCAATTTCAACACCGCGCCCAAATCTACGCTGCGCGCGACTTCGGCACAGGTTTCCTTGCGCACAAGTGCGTTAAAGCGGGGGGCCAGTTGCCCCTCTGGCGCGTCTTGATCCTGTTCGAGCAACAGCTCAGCAATGACCAATCCCAACACGCGATCCCCCAAGAATTCCAAGCGTTGATTATCCGCTCGGGTCGGAGAGGAGAGCGAAGAATGGGTCAAAGCCCGCAAAATCAATTCGGGGCGGGAAAAGCTATGCCCTAAACGGGCGCAAAACTCGTTAATCTCACGCGATAATTTCACTGTAATGCTCTAAAAAACCGATCACTGCGCCATGTCCAGAAATAGACCATGCGATCCCCTGCAGAAGAAAAGATCACCCGATCTGCGCGGCCCAAAAGATTTTCAACAGGCACGAACCCAACCCCGCCAATAGAACGAGGGAAACGGCTATCTTGAGAGTTGTCACGATTGTCGCCCATCACGAAAACATGACCCTCGGGCACGGTAAATTCGGGGGTGTTATCCGCGAAAGAGCGGTCATCAATATTCAACACCGCATGCGATACCCCATTGGGAAGCGTCTCAATCGCGCGGTCTTTTTCGCAGATCCCACCCGCCCCAACAGGCGCATTGGAACAGCGCGGAAGGTGGCCCAGCGGGCCTTGTGGCTCGAACCCCTCCACGAAAGGTGCTGTTGGCTCTTGTGGGACGGGCGTGCCATTGATGATCAACTGGCCGTCTTGAACTTGGATCACATCCCCTGGCAGACCAATAACACGCTTGATAAAATCTGCGTCATTGGTGGGATGGCGGAAGACGGCGATATCACCACGCTCGGGCAATGTCTCGAAGATGCGGCCTGAGAAGGGACACATCGAGAAAGGGCAGCTGTGACGCGAATAGCCATAGGCCATTTTATTCACAAACAGGAAATCACCGATCAGCAACGTGTCTTTCATCGAGCCTGACGGGATCCAAAATGGCTGAAAGAACAAGGTGCGAAAGACACCCGCAATCAGCAGCGCGTAGACAATCGTTTTGATCGTCTCACCAATTCCCTCTTTTTTTGCCTTATAGCTTGCCATGCGTTTTGCCCCATCCGCTAAAAAATCGCGGTAGCCTTCGCCTGTGGCACCCTTGTATCGCATCGCGGCAGGATTGCCAAAACGTCAACCGACCCATGCCCCTCATGGGCTGCGCGCGCCCTGCTGTCAAGCAAGCGAACGGTTTGGCGGGGTTGGCATAGCGGGAAGTTGCGCAGATATCCCATCAGGCAGCGCCTCGATCACAACGAATGCCTGCGCCCATGGGTGATCATCGGTCAATGTAACGTGGATAACGGCATCATACCCTTCTGGGGTCATTTCGTTGAGCCGCTCTTGCGCCCATCCTGTGACGTGCATCACGGGCTGGCCCGTTTCCAAATTCGTCACCGACATATCGCGCCACGCAATCCCCATGCGCAGCCCCGTTCCCAGTGCCTTGGAACAGGCCTCTTTGGCGGCCCATCTTTTGGCGTAAACCGCAGCGGGGTTTTGCATGCGTTCGGCACGTTTTTGTTCATGTTCGGTGAACACGCGGTTGCGGAACCGATCACCAAACCGATCAAGCGCACGTTGGATGCGTTCGATATTTGCCAGATCCGTTCCGATCCCCAAAATCACGCGCGGGCCTCCTCCATCAGGCGGCGCATTTCACCGATGGCCGCAGACAACCCTGTAAACACCGCCTCGCCGATCAAGAAATGACCAATATTCAATTCGCGCACCTCTTTGATGGCCGCAATCGGGGTGACTGTCGCATAATTCAATCCGTGCCCCATATGCACCTCAAGGCCCAGATCAGCCGCCTGTTTTGCACCTGCAATCAAGCGGGAAAGTTCGGCTTTGTGGGCCTCCATCTCACCCTCGGCGTGGTAATCGCAATAGGCCCCCGTATGCAGTTCAATCACAGGCGCCCCAATGCGCGCGGCTGCCGCAATTTGCAGCGGGTCTGCGGCGATGAACATCGACACACGGATGCCTGCATCGCGCAAAGGCGCAATGAATTCCGCAAGGCGCGCCTCGTCCCCTGCCACATCAAGGCCACCTTCGGTGGTGCGTTCTTCGCGCCGCTCAGGAACGATACAGGCGGCATGTGGGCGATGAGACAGGGCGATTTTTTGCATCTCCGCGGTGGCGGCCATCTCGAAATTGAGCGGGGTTTTAATCGCCGCCATCAGCCCCGCGATATCTTCGTCCCGAATGTGACGGCGGTCTTCGCGCAAATGCGCTGTAATGCCATCAGCCCCCGCCGCTTCGGCTAAGAGGGCCGCCCGCACAGGATCAGGAAGCGCACCACCGCGCGCGTTTCGCAATGTTGCGACATGGTCAATATTGACACCCAGCCTAAGATCGCGGGTCATCTGGTGCCTCCCACCCATTGGACAATGAGTGCTAATCTAGCGTTTTGCGCCCGAAGTGCCAGCCTGTTCGCGGTGTTTCTCAATCTTCGCTCTGCGCTTGGCAATGCGGCGCTTTTGATACGCACGGATCAGGGGCACACTGATAAAATAGGCCAAGATTGATGATAAAATCCCCGGAATAATCGCCCCAATCATCCATGGGAAGAATGCCGTGTCATAGAAAATCTTGAGTTCATGCCAATGCGCGGGCGCACCTGAGAAGATCGACCACAGGTTATGCAACAAATCATCCGCCGCCCCCCGAAACCGCGCAATCAACCCTGCATTCACATCACTGCGCATGGTTGAGCCAAGCATGAAATGCCCTGTTTCAAGCGAGATTATCGCAATCGGCACATAGGTCAGCGGGTTGCCGACAAAAGTCGCCAGAAGCGAAGCAATCACATTGCCCCGCAAAATCCATGCAAGCAGAGCTGCGATGAAAAAGTGCAACCCAAAAAAGGGCGTAAAGACCGCAAATACGCCAGCGGCAACACCGCGCCCAATCGATTCCGCCGATCCCGGCAGGCGGTTCAGACGATGGGTGACATATTGGAAGGCACGCATCCATCCGCCACGCGGATAGACCCATTCGGCCACAATCCGAAGCAAGGGTCGCTGATCCCTTCGCTTAAACACCACGGATTGTTCCTCTCCCTTACTCGCGTAGCTACACCCGCGCCGTGTCGGGTCTAAGGACGCCTTTCTACATGTCGATAACGGCCAAGCTTGGCGACATCGCTATCAGCCTCCAATGCCATCATCACCGCATGCAGATGTTCAGCATCCCTTACATCAACATCAATTAATAAACGAAAGAAGTCTGGCTTTCGGTCGATAAAATGTAAATCAGAGATATTGGCATTTTGTTCGCCAATCAACGTGCAGATTCTTCCCAAAACACCGTTAAAATTCGAAATAGTCACGTTGATCGTGACGTTATGCACCGCAGCGTGCCGACCTTCTGACCAATGCAGGTCAATCCAACGCTCGGGCGCGTTGTCGAATTCAGCCAAAGATTCGCAGTCAATCGCATGAACCATTGGCCCACGCCCCCGATAGGTGATGCCCACAATCCGTTCACCTGGCACGGGCTGGCAACATTGGGCACGCTGCACATCTGACCCCGAAGGCAAACCAATCACAGCCCGCTTTTGATCGACATCGACAAAATCACCGCTGGTGGCGAGTTCTGGATAAAGCTTGGTCACCACATCGCGCGCCGAAATTTCAGCAGATCCGATCCGCGCCAAAACCTCGTCACCATCTTCTAAGCCAAGCGCCTTGGCGGCTGTGTCCAAGGCCTTGGGGGTGGATTTCTTATTGGCATGCTCAAACGCCACCCGCGCCAATTCGCGCCCCAATTTGATATAACGCCCCCGATCCTCTTCGCGGAGGCGGCGGCGGATTGCGGCCTTGGCACGACCTGTCACCACAATATCAATCCATGTGGCTTGCGGGCTTTGACCTTCGGCGGTCACAACCTCGACCGATTGGCCATTTTTCAGGCGTGTCCAAAGCGGCACACGAATGCCATCAACCTTGGCCCCCACGCAAGAATGGCCAATGCGCGTATGAATCGAATAGGCGAAATCTAACGGGGTCGCCCCGCGCGGCAACTTCACAACATCCCCTTTAGGCGTGAAGCAAAACACTTGGTCGGAATACATTTCCAACTTCACATGTTCGAGGAATTCATCATGATCCTCGGCCATCTCAAAGCGTTCTGTCAGCGTGGACAACCATTTTGCAGGATCAACTGCAAACGGGTTCGCCGCGCGCACACCGTCTCGATAGGACCAGTGCGCCGCGACACCAGATTCAGCAACTTCATGCATCTGGCGCGTGCGGATTTGGATTTCAACACGCTTGCCATCTCGCCCTGAAACAGAGGTATGGATCGAACGATAGCCGTTCGACTTGGGCTGGCTGATGTAATCCTTGAATCTTCCCGGAACCGAACGCCATCTTTGATGCATCGCCCCTAAAACGCGATAGCATTCATCCTCTGTCTCAACGATGACGCGAAACCCGTAAATGTCGGACAAACGCGAAAAGGCGAGGTCTTTTTCCTGCATTTTGCGCCAAATCGAAAAGGGCTTTTTGGCACGGCCATAGACATCGCCAGAAATGCCATGCTTGGCCAAAACGGCTTCGATATCATCGGTGATCTTTGGGATCACATCGCCCGATTCTTTCTGCAAGGTCAAAAAGCGGCGCATGATCGAATTGCGCGCTTCGGGATTGACCACGCGAAAGGCAAGGTCTTCCAACTCCTCGCGCATCCATTGCATCCCCATACGGCCTGCAAGCGGCGCGTAGATATCCATTGTCTCGCGCGATTTTTGCAGCTGCTTTTCGGCGCGCATATGGCGGATGGTGCGCATATTGTGCAATCGGTCGGCCAGTTTCACGAGGATCACGCGCAGATCCTTGGACATGGCCATGAACAATTTGCGAAAGTTCTCAGCCTGCTTTGATTCGCGATTGGACAGCTGCAAATTAGTCAGCTTGGTCACGCCATCGACCAATTCCGCAACATCCGTCCCAAAACGGCTTTCCAGTTCGGAATAGGTGCCCTTGGTATCTTCGATTGTGTCATGCAGCAGCGCCGTTGCGATTGTGGCATCGTCCAGCCGCATCTCGGTCAGGATCGCGGCCACCGCAACAGGGTGGGTGAAATAGGCCTCACCCGATTGGCGCATTTGTCCCTGATGCATATCCTGCGCATAGGAATAGGCCCCCCGCAGGAGGGCCTCATTGCATTTTGGATTGTAGTTTCGGACAAGACTGATCAGATCATCGGCATCGAGAAGGCCGCTTCGATCTGATCCATTTCCGTCCATAAATCGCCTGTTTTAGTTCTGCCCCTGCGCTTCAAGCAGGGCACGCAACATCTGTTCTTCGGTCATGTCATCCGCTTGTGGACGATCCTGATCGGCGCTTTGCAGCAATGTCATCGTGTCTTCTTCAGGCTCATCAACCTCAATCTGGGTTTGATGCGATTCAATGAAACGCTCACGCAGGCCATCTGCGGATTGTGTCTCTTCTGCAATCTCGCGCAACGCAACGACAGGATTCTTGTCATTGTCGCGATCCACAGTAAGCGGCGAGCCAGACGCCATTTCGCGGGCGCGATGTGCAGCAAGCATCACCAATTCAAAGCGGTTGGGAACCTTGTCTACGCAATCTTCTACCGTCACGCGGGCCATACTAAACTCTCCAAGGCTGATTAAGGGAGGGGCGCAAGCCTCGTAAATAGTCAGACCGCCCCCGAAATACAAGTGCAAAAGACCGCGCGCGCGCTCACAGTGGATTGATCTCACGACACTGTTCGGGCGGCAATTTTGCGCGCAATTCAGAAACCGTTTCGCCAAGGATCGGGTGACACCAATTTGGGGCAACATCACAGAGCGGGATTAAAACAAAGCCGCGCTCAGCCATGCGGGGGTGGGGTAAAATCAATTGATCAGGCGCGCGCGATTGCGCCTCTTTTGTCGAAAGATTGGCCCAAACGTGCCATGTGTCTGGATCTGGCAAAACCAAATTGCCGAGGCCTAAAAGATCTAAATCCAACCCACGCGCGGCCCAGCGTTGCAGACGGCTGCGGCCAAAATCAGCCTCTATGGCATGCAGCTTTTCCAGCAGCAAATTTGGGCCTAACGGCCAGTCAAAGGAGATCGCTGCATTCACAAAATCAGGGCCAGAACCTGCAGGAAATGCAGGGGTTCGATAGAGTTGGCTCAATTTGAAATCGCCACCATCCTGCGCGGTCACATAGTCCCGCAACTGTGCAATCGCACGATCCAAAACCACGCGCGGCGCCTGCCCCTCGACAGGTAGATTTGAGCCAAGCGCGACAAGTGCTTTGCGCGGCTCCGCATTAGAAAGGAAAGCTTGCGCCAAATGATTTATCCTCTATTTTGCTCTGCATTGCTGATCGTGATATTTTGACGAATTATTCAAGGCCGCGATTGGTCTGTTTATTATAAGGTCTTTCAAATGTTTTATCGTGATGAGCGCCTCGCGCTCTTTATTGACGGCTCAAATCTTTATGCGGCAGCCAAGGCTTTGGCTTTTGATATCGACTATAAACTCTTACGCCAAGAATTCATGCAACGCGGAAAACTTCTTCGCGCATTTTACTATACGGCCCTTCTTGAGAATGACGAATATTCCCCGATTCGTCCTCTGGTGGATTGGTTGAACTACAACGGGTTCACCATGGTGACGAAAGCCGCCAAGGAATTCACAGATGCGCAAGGGCGGCGCAAGATCAAAGGGAATATGGATATTGATTTGGCGGTCGATGCGATGGAAATCGCAGACCATGTCGATCATATCGTGCTGTTTTCTGGCGATGGCGATTTTCGTCCGCTTGTGGCTGCCATCCAACGCAAGGGCGTTCGGGTTTCGGTTGTGTCCACCATCCGCTCGAACCCACCTATGATTGCCGATGACCTAAGGCGGCAGGCGGACAATTTCATTGAATTGGACGAGTTAAAAGACGCAGTAGGACGCCCCCCGCGCGAAAATGGCGGTGAGGATGACTTTGAGGAAAGCTATTAAGGCGCCCCGCGCACAGCACCGCGCCCCTCTTCCTCCCCCACCAGATAGAGCGACAACATCTTCGACAAATCCCCCAAGCGCACAGGCTTGGTCAGATAGGCATCCATGCCGACATCAATCCCCTTTTGGCGGTCATGGCCAACGGCGTCAGCTGTGATGGCGATTATAGGGATTTTTGAGAACCCTGACGCACTTTCACGCGCCCGAATTTCGCGGGCCATTTCAAAACCATTCGTCGTGGGCATGTGACAATCGGTGAGGATCAGATCGAAACAGTCTTGATCCAGCGCTGCAATCGCCTCGCGCCCATTGATGCGCAGGAAATGTGGCATGTGTGAGGCGTTTGCGCCGATGCCGTTTAGGCAGAAACGCTAGACGGCGGGGCCACAAAGACTTAACTGTGGGGTGATCGGAGAGATACTATGCAAAAACCGCCCCTCACCCTCTATTTGGCCGCGCCGCGCGGATTTTGCGCAGGTGTAGATCGCGCAATTAAAATCGTGGAAATGGCTCTCGAGAAATGGGGCGCACCCGTCTTTGTGCGCCATGAAATCGTGCATAACAAATTCGTGGTGGATGCCCTACGCGAAAAGGGCGCAGTTTTTGTCGAAGAATTGGACGAGTGCCCAAATGATCGACCCGTAATTTTTTCTGCCCATGGGGTGCCCAAATCTGTTCCCGCAACCGCAGAGCGGCTGCAGATGATATATGTTGATGCAACCTGCCCGCTTGTGTCCAAAGTGCATATCGAGGCGGCGCGGCATCATGAGGCGGGGTTGCAGATCGTGATGATCGGCCACGCGGGCCATCCGGAAACGATTGGCACTATGGGCCAATTGCCCGAAGGCGAAGTGGTCTTGGTTGAAACAGTAGCGGATGTGGCGGCCCTCACGGTGCGCGACCCCCTGAAACTGGCCTTTGTGACGCAAACCACCCTTTCGATTGATGACACCGCCGATGTTGTTGCGGCCCTCAAGACACGGTTCCCTGCGATTATCGGCCCACACAAAGAAGACATTTGCTACGCCACCACCAACCGCCAAGAGGCCGTCAAGGCGATGGCGGTCAAGGCAGATGCCATGCTTGTCGTGGGCGCGCCCAATTCCTCAAATTCAAAACGCTTGGTCGAGGTAGGGGCAAAAATGGGCTGCAACTATGCGCAGCTTGTGCAACGGGCGACTGATATTGACTGGCGCGCGCTTGAGGGGATTACCAGCCTTGGTCTGACGGCGGGCGCATCTGCGCCAGAGCTGTTGGTCAATGAGGTGATTGATGCCGTGCGGGCGCGCTATGATGTGACAGTCGAACAGGTTGAGACTGCCGTAGAAAATGTTGAGTTCAAAGTGCCGCGCATCCTGCGTGAGCCTGCCTAACCATCGCCCATGGATCCGCTTTACCCATTTGTTTTTGCAGGGCTGTTTTCGCCTGGGCCAAATGTTATCCTCTTGACCACATCAGGCGCGCTGTTCGGGTTTCGCGCGACCATTCCGCATATTTTCGGTGTCGCCGCAGGGGTGGGGGTGATTGCTGCTGCCTCAAGCTTAGGTGTCAGCGCGATTTTATTGGCCTATCCAGTGGCTGCCTTAGTGATGAAAATAGCCGCAGCATCTTGGATCCTTTATATGGCATCCACCCTATGGCGGGCCAAACCGGCAGATCCTAAGGCGCGACAGGTCGCAAAGCCGTTTACCTTTCTTCAGGCTGTGATGTTTCAATGGGTCAATCCCAAGGTTTGGGCCGTTAGCCTTGCCGCTGCTGCGGGCTTTGGCGCGGGTGGCACGCTTTTGACAGAAGCCTTGCGCCTTTCGTCCGCCTTTTCAGGAATTAATCTTTTTGTCTGTCTGTTTTGGGCAGCAGCAGGAACGGCCTTGGCGCGGCTTCTGACCACGCCGCGTGCATGGAATATTTTTCGCAAAACCATGGCAAGCGCCCTCGCGCTGACAGCCGCAATGGTCTTTATGTGAGCCCCGCCCTATATTGCGCCACAGGGTCAGGCTGCGACCCAATCAACCAATTAGGCCCGATGCAATGTTCCGATTTTTCGAAACACTGGTAGATCCCTATACGCCCTACGCCGATGAGGATACGCCCCCCAATCGACTCTGGCCGTTTTTGCGCGGCTATGCGCAACCCTTCAAACGGGTGTTCATCGCAGCCGCCTTTATGTCGATGGTGGTCGCTTCGATTGAATTGGGGCTGATCGTCTATTTGGGGCGCGTTGTTGATCTGCTATCAGTCAGTAGTCCCGCAGAACTGTTTGCAAATCACGGGCTCGAGCTTGGCTTAGTCGCGCTCTTTGTGGTGCTAGTCCGCCCTTTGATGCAGCTTTTGGATGTGGGGCTTTTGAACAATGCGATCCTGCCGAATTTCGGCACGCTGATCCGTTGGCGGGCACATCGGCATGTTTTACGTCAATCGGTCGGATGGTTCGAAAATGATTTTGCGGGCCGTATCGCAGGGCGGATTATGCAAACCCCGCCCGCCGCAGGCGATGCGGTGTTTCAGATTTTTGACGCCATCACATTTTCAATCGCCTATTTCATCGGCGCGGTGATCCTACTGACCCAGTCAGACCCACGGCTTGCCGTGCCCTTGGTGATTTGGTGCGGGCTCTATGGGCTGTTGGTGCGCTGGACAATCCGCAATGTCACCCCCGCCTCCAAGGCCAGTTCAGATGCGCGATCCATGACAACGGGACGGGTCGTTGACAGCTATACCAACATCCACTCGGTCAAGCTTTTCGCGCATACAACACGCGAACTGGACTATGCCCACGAGGCGATTGAGCATACCCGCCAAACATTCGCCCGCGAGATGCGGATATTCACGATAATGGACGTCACGCTATTGACCTTGAACGGACTTTTGATTGTGTCCGTTGTCGGTTGGTCGGTCTGGTTGTGGTATACGGGAACGGCGACTGTGGGCGTTGTGGCGGCGGCAGCCGCCCTCACCTTACAACTCAATGCAATGACGGGCTGGATCATGTGGGCTCTCTCAAGCCTATTCCGAGAATTGGGGGTGGTGATGGAGGGGATGGAGACCATTGCCCAACCGATCACATTGCGTGACCGCCAAAACGCATCCGCGCTCAAATTCGAGAAAGGATTGATCGAATTTGATGCGGTCAGTCACCATTATGGGCGCGGCGCGGGTGGCTTAGATCGCCTCAGTTTATCCATCCAGCCCGGCGAAAAGGTCGGGCTTGTCGGGCGCTCTGGCGCTGGGAAATCGACCCTCGTTAAACTTTTGCTACGATTTTATGATTGCGAAGGCGGCGTGATCCGCATTGATGGCCAAAATATTGCCGATGTGACCCAAGACAGCCTGCGCGCCACAATCGGCGTTGTGCAGCAAGACAGCAGCCTGTTGCACCGCTCCGTGCGCGACAACATCGCCTATGGCCGCCCCGATACAAGTGATGCTGACGTAATCCGCGCCGCAGAACGCGCCGAGGCCTTAGGGTTCATCCATGATCTAGAAGACCCAGAGGGCCGCACAGGGTTTGAGGCCCATGTTGGCGAACGCGGGGTGAAACTTTCAGGCGGACAAAGACAGCGTATTGCGCTTGCGCGGGTGGTTCTGAAAGATGCGCCGATTTTAATTTTAGACGAGGCCACAAGCGCGCTTGATAGCGAGATTGAAGCGAGCATCCAAAACACGCTGAGCGACCTGATGGCAGGCAAAACCGTGATTGCGATTGCGCATAGACTGTCGACCATTGCGCAGATGGATCGCATCATCGTTTTAGATGAAGGCCACATCATCGAAGATGGCCCACATGAGGTGCTTTTGGCAAAGGGCGGGCTCTATGCTTCGCTGTGGAACCGCCAATCGGGCGGCTTTCTTAATCCAGACGGAGGTTCCGCGTGAGCGAAGAAACCCTCACCATCACCCGCCTCGGACATCGCGGCGATGGCATTGCACAGAACGCGGGCGGAGGCCAAATCCTTGTCCCCCTTACCCTGCCTGACGAGGTGGTGCGCGGCGTGGTAAACGAAGGTCAATTGGACGGGGCCAAAATTGTGACCCCTTCCCCCGCGCGGGTAAAACCTGTCTGCGCGCATTATAAATCCTGTGGCGGGTGCAGCCTGCAACATGCCTCGGACACATTTGTCAGTGCGTGGAAGGCAGACCAAATTGCAATTGCGCTTGCCGCGCACGGGATCACAACTGATATCCGCGCAACCCTAACTTCGCCTGCGCACTCACGCAGGCGCGCCACCTTTGCCGCGCGGCGTACAAAATCGGGGACGATGGTAGGATTTCATGCCCGAAAATCGGACGTCCTTGTGCCGATCGGCGAATGTCACCTTTTGCCCGATGAGATGGTGGCCACGCTGCCCGTATTGGCCGAGATCGCCCGTTTGGGGGGATCGCGCAGTGCGGTTTTGGGCTTTAGCCTAACCCAGTCCGAAATCGGGCTTGACCTCCACGTGACGGGCGGCAAGCCCTTGGATCATGCGCTGTGGGTTGAATTGCCAAAATTCCGCACCGAATTTCTGCGCCTGACATGGGGGGATGAGGTCGTCTTTATGGAAACCCCACCCTATCACCAAATGGGGCACGCGCGTGTCACCCCACCCGCAGGTGCATTTTTGCAAGCCACCAAAGCGGGCGAAGCAGCGCTTTTGGCCACTGCACGCAGCGCGATTTCGGGGGCCACACGCATCATTGACCTTTTTGCGGGATGTGGAACCTTTACCTTTCCACTGGCCGAAACAGCGCCCGTGCACGCAGTCGAAGGCAGCGCCGATATGGTCAAGACCTTGCAAAACGCCGCCCGCTATGCGGACGGGCTAAAGCCCATTACCGCCGAAACCCGCGACCTGTTTCGCCGCCCCGTTTTAAGTGACGAATTAGCCAAATATGACGCGGTGGTCATCGACCCGCCCCGTGCAGGCGCACAGGCACAGGTGCATGAATTGGCGAAAACCGACATCCCCCAGATTGCATTTCTATCCTGCAACCCGATCAGTTTTGCACGTGACGCAAAAACCCTAATTGACGCAGGTTATTGCCTTGAATGGGTGCAGCCCATCGACCAATTCCGTTGGTCGCCGCATATAGAACTTGCCGCCCGCTTTATCCGACCCCTTATGACGCGGTAACGCGCTCAAGGATGGCCGCTATGACCCGTGATTTTACGACCACGCGACAGATACTTGCCGATTGGCTAGACCGCCCTCACATCCGCCAATTCATCATCGGCGTGATCATTTTTAACGCCATTCTTTTGGGCCTTGAGACACCGCCCGAAGTTATGGGAACGGCGGGCACCATTATCCTGACATTGGACTGGATTTGCCTTGCGATTTTCGTGATCGAAATTGCGCTGAAACTGGTGGCCCATGGCGCGCGGTTTTTCCGCTCGGGATGGAACGTTTTTGATTTCTTGATTGTTGGGATCGCGCTGATGCCCGCCACCCACGGGCTGTCAGTTCTGCGCGCCTTGCGCATCTTGCGGGTATTGCGGGTCATCTCAGCAGCGCCACGATTGCGCCGCGTGGTCGAGGGGTTTGTGACCGCCCTGCCAGGAATGGGCAGCGTGTTCTTGCTGATGGGGATCATCTTTTACATCGGTGCCGTGATGGCAACCAAACTGTTCGGGGCATCTTTCCCCGAATGGTTCGGCACGCTTGGCGCGTCTTTCTATTCCCTGTTCCAAATCATGACGTTGGAAAGTTGGTCCATGGGCATCGTGCGCCCCGTGATGGATGTTTATCCTTATGCGTGGCTGTTCTTTGTGCCTTTCATCATGGTCACGACCTTTGCGGTGGTGAACCTGCTGGTTGGCCTGATCGTCAATTCCATGCAAGACGCTCATGCCGAAGAAAGCAATGCCGCCACAGATGCCATCGTGATGAGGTGCTAGACCGACTGCGCAAGATTGAGGAGCGGTTGGGGAAGTAGGCGTTTAAGCCCGCTTCCCCAAAACATCTACGCCCAAGGTCACGAAAACCTTGGTCACGATATCCTCGGCATTCATGCCTGCCACCGCATACATGTCGCGCGGGCTGGCTTGGTCGATGAAAATATCGGGCAGCACCATGGAGCGGTATTTGATCCCCCGATCAAACACGCCCGTTTCCGCCAGATGATGCGCGACATGGCTGCCAAAGCCGCCAATCGCCCCTTCTTCAATGGTGATCAGCGCCTCGTGATGACGGGCGAGTTGGTCGATCAAATCTGTATCCAACGGTTTGGCAAAACGCGCGTCAGCAATCGTGGGCGTGATCCCTTTCTGGGCCAAAATCTCCGCAGCTTCGCGCACTTCTTTCAGGCGGGTGCCAAAGTTCAAGAGAGCCACGCGATTGCCGTCTGCGATCATCCGCCCCTTGCCGATTTCAAGCGCCTGACCGCGTGCAGGTAACTCGACCCCAACACCTTCGCCGCGCGGAAAGCGGAAGGCAGACGGGCGATCCCCAATCTCTAGGGCGGTGCGCACCATATGCACCAATTCCGCTTCATCGGCAGCCGCCATCACCACGAAATCGGGCAAATTTGCCAGATAGGCGATGTCAAAACTGCCCGCATGGGTGGCGCCATCGGCACCAACAAGCCCCGCGCGATCAATCGCAAAGCGCACAGGCAGACGTTGTATGGCCACGTCATGCACAACTTGATCATAGCCGCGTTGCAAGAAGGTCGAATAAAGCGCGCAGAAGGGTTTCAACCCACCCGCCGCCATACCCGCCGAAAAGGTCACCGCATGCTGTTCGGCAATGCCCACATCAAAACAGCGTTCGGGAAAGCGTTCTTCAAATAGGTTCAGGCCTGTTCCGTCTGGCATCGCCGCCGTGATAGCCGTCACCAACGGATCCTCGGCGGCCTCGGCAATCAGCGCATCTGCAAAGACACGCGTATATGAGGGCGCGTTTGAGGGCGCTTTGTGTTGCTTGCCCGTGACCACATCGAAGCGCGCGGTGGCGTGGCCGCGATCTGGGCGATCTTCGGCATAGCCTTTGCCCTTCTTGGTAATCGCATGAATGAGCATCGGCCCATCCGCCCGCGCCTTGACGGTGCGCAAAACCGCAAGCAGCTGATCCATATCATGTCCATCAATCGGGCCGATATAATCAAAGCCCAATTCTTCGAACAAGGTGCCGCCGACTGTCGCGGATTTCAGAAGTTCTTTCGCGCGGCGCGCCCCGTGTTGGAACGGCTCAGGCAAAAGCGATACTGCGCCCTTGGCGGCGGCTTTGAATTCCTGAAACGGCGCGCCTGCATAAAGGCGGGACAAATAAGCCGACATCGCACCTGTTGGCGGTGCAATCGACATTTCATTGTCGTTGAGGATCACAATCAACCGCTTTTTCAGATGGCCCGCATTGTTCAGGGCCTCATAGGCCATGCCTGCGGAAATCGAACCATCACCGATAATCGCAATCGCATCTCCCAAACCTGTCTCGCAGGCACCGCTTAAATCGCGCGCAACGGCAAAGCCGAGCGCCGCAGAAATAGAGGTGGAACTATGCGCAGCACCAAATGGGTCATAAGGCGACTCGCTGCGTTTCGTGAAACCTGACAAGCCACCCTTTTGGCGCAGACTGCGGATACGATCCCGCCGCCCTGTCAAAATCTTATGCGGATAACATTGGTGGCTGACATCCCAAATGATCTTGTCACGCGGGGCGTCAAATACGGCGTGAAGTGCCACGGTCAACTCAACCACACCCAGACCAGCCCCCAAATGCCCACCCGTCTCGGAGACAGCCGAAATCGTCTCGACGCGCAATTCATCGGCCAAGCGGGTCAGCTCATGATCAGAAAACCACTGCAAATCGCGCGGCGTGGTCACTTGATCCAAAAGCGGTGTTTTAGGTCTATCTGTCATCGGCCCTCCAGTGGTCGCCATATAGCCATGACAGGGGCCAAGGGCAACGGATCACGCCTATCTGTCGCGGGCAATGATGAATCGGGCAAGGTCGCGCAGGCTTTGGGCTTTATCCCCGAATGGTGCGAGGGCCGTTTCCGCCTCAGCGACCAAGCGCGCTGCCTCAGCCTTGGCACCGTCTAGCCCCAGAAGCGTGACAAAGGTTGCTTTGCCCGCATCGGCATCTTTGCGCAGGGCCTTACCTGCCTTGCTGCTGTCACCTTCCACATCCAAAATGTCATCAGCAATCTGAAAGGCGAGGCCAATTGCACGGGCATATGCCCTCAACGGTGCGGGATCTTGGCCCGCTATGATCGCTGCGGCATGGGCGGGCCATTCCAACAGCGCGCCCGTTTTATTGCTTTGCAATTCCGTGATTTGTTCAAGGGTTAAGGGGGACGCAGCGGTTTCTGCGGCAATGTCCTGCGCCTGCCCTAAAACCATACCGCGCGCACCTGCGGCTTCAGCCAAGGTCGACACCAATTTGATCCGCACCTCCGCGGCCCCAAGATTAGGATCAGCCAAAAGCGTGAATGCAAAACTTTGCAGCGCATCCCCCGCGAGAACCGCAATCGCCTCGTTCCATTTTTTGTGAACAGTGGGCTGACCGCGGCGCAGGTCGTCATCGTCCATGCAAGGCAGATCATCGTGGATCAAACTATAGGCATGGATGGCCTCAACCGCACCCGCCGCAGGAAGCGCGGAGGCCGCAGGAATGCCATATAGCGCCGATGCCTCAAGCACCAAAAACCCACGCAAACCCTTGCCACCCTGCACCGCATAGCGCATCGCCGCGGCTACATCATCTGTGCCATATTGCGCAAGCGCCTCGGTCAAGAACGCTGCAATGACACGGGACTGGGTGCTGAGGCGGGTTTGAAACTCAATAGGGGCCAAAGGCGCTCAAAGCCCCTCAACTGGGGCGCTGCCAGTTGGCGCGCCTGTGCCATCTAGGGTGATTTTGGAGACTTTTTCTTCGGCCTCTTTGAGCTTGGCCTCACAACGTGCGCGCAGCGCAGCCCCCCGTTCATAGAGCGCGATGGATTGGTCAAGTGGCACATCCCCACGCTCAAGCTTGGCCACGACTTCCTCTAGGGCGCGCAAAGCATCTTCAAAACTCATCTGCGCAAGGTCGTTGTCATCTGTCATTTCGAAGCTTCCATCAATTCTGTGACATGGGCCGCAACACTGCGCCCCAGTGAGGGCAGATCATAACCGCCCTCTAACGCCGAGACCACCCGCCCCGCGCATTGGGTTTCGGCAAATGCGCAAATTTCTCGCGTCAGCCATGCAAAATCCGTTTCATCCCAATTTAGATTGGCCAATGGATCGGCCTGATGCGCGTCAAAACCTGCGGAAATCAGGATAAGGTCAGGCGCAAATTCAGCCAATCGCGGAAATACATCGCGAAGATAGGCCTGTTGCATCAAGGCCCCGCCTGAATTGGGTGGAAGGGGCACATTCAGGATGTTACCCGCCACGCCACGTTCGCCACGCGCCCCCGATCCTGGATAAAGCGGCATCTGGTGTGACGAGACAAACAAAGCGCGGGTTTCATCCCACAGCAAATCTTGCGTGCCATTGCCGTGATGCACATCGAAATCAATCACGGCCACCCGTGCGGCCCCCGCCCGCTCGAGTGCATGTTTGGCCCCAATCGCTACTGACCCAAAGAGACAAAACCCCATGGCTGTTGCAGTTTCGGCGTGATGCCCAGGTGGTCGCGTGAGGACGAATGCGTTTTTGGCGCGGCCCTCCATCACGGCATCTATTGCTGCGATCATACCCCCTACACCCGAAAGCGCAGCCTGCCATGACGCGGGCGACAGAAAGGTATCGCCATCAAGCGCCACTTGCCCTTGCGTGGGCAAAGCCGCTTTGAGTTGATCAATATAGGCTTGGGGGTGGCACAATCGCAGATCGTCTTCCGTGGCCAATGGGGCCGCGTGGCGTTCAAGCCCCACGAAATCTACGCCATCCAAATGGGCCTTTATGGCCGCAATGCGCGCCACCTGTTCGGGATGGCCCTCTGGCGTCAGATGATCTTGCGCAAATGGGTTTTCAAATAGCCATGTCGCCATCAGTCAGGCACCAACATATAGCCCGCGCCGCGGACAGTTTGCAGATAACGGGGTTGTTTCGGGTCAGCTTCAATCTTGCGGCGTAGACGGGTGATTTGCACATCAATCGCGCGCTCTTGCGCAGGGTCGCCGCCTGCCATCTTGTCACGGCCCAATTCTTCGACCAACTGCTGACGGGTCACAGAACTGTTCACATGGGTTGCAAAGATCCGCATCAATGCGGCCTCGGTTGCAGTCAGGCGCAAAGGCTGATCACCCTGCCACAACTCGCCACGATCAATGTCAAAGCGCATGGCACCAAGATGCAGCAGTTTGGGCAGGTTTTGGCTGGCTTCGGGTTGCGGCATACGGCGCAGGATCGCGCCGATACGCAATAGCAATTCCTTGGGTTCAAAGGGTTTTGGCAAATAATCATCTGCCCCCGCCTCAAAACCTGCAATACGATCTTGCGCCTCGCCCTTGGCCGTCAAAAGCAAGATTGGGCAATCCATCGTTTTGCGCAAATCTTGTGTCAGGTTAATGCCATCCTCACCCGGCATCATCACATCAAGCACAATTAAATCGAAATCTAACCCCTGCAACAGGCGGCGGGCTTGCGCAGCATCGCGCGCAACACTGGCCAGAAACCCGTTGCGAATCAGAAATTTCTGCAACAGCCCGCGGATGCGTTCATCATCATCCACGATCAGGATATGCGGGTTGGTGTCTGCCATTTTAGGTATCCAAACCTGCTTGGAAATGGCGCAGCATCTCAGGATCCATCATCTGCTCAAGGACAGCACGAAATCCTGCCACGGCCTCTGGCCCCGCATTGCGATAGGCCGCGCGCATGCGGTTGCGCTGCGCCTCTGACAATTCGCGTTCAAGCTTGGCGCCTGTTTCGGTGAGATAAAGATGCCGTTCGCGCTTATCCTGCACCCCAACGCGGCTTTCGACCAAACCATCGGCGATCAGACTCCGCAGAACGCGATTGAGGGACTGCTTGGTCACGCCCAGAATATTCAGCAGGTTATTGACTGTCGTTCCAGGGGTGCGGTTGATGAAATGGATGGCACGATGATGGGCGCGACCATATTCGTAATTTTGTAAAATGCGATCAGGATCAGCGGTAAATCCCCGATAGGCGAAGAACATAGCCTCAATCCCGCGGCGCAGCTGCTCATCCGTCAAAAAGAGCAAGCTTTCGCCCGTGCCGATAGGGTTATTGACTGCACGTTCTGCCATCTTCATCTCCCGCATCTTTTTAGGTCTTTGGCATCGGAACCAAGGAACACTTCACAGTTTATGTCAGCCTTGTTGACTTTCCAAGAATCAATTGTTACCGAATTGCCAGTTTTGCGAAATATTATGTCCGAAACGGCCGTATTTTGCACAACATTTGCAAACTGGCGCAGATATGCGCCCTGAAGGAAAGATGGGATTGGAAAGATGAGCGGCACCTACGATAACCGCGATGGGAAAATCTGGCTGGATGGGGCTTTGGTCGATTGGCGCGAGGCCAATGTGCATATTCTGACCCATGCGATGCATTATGCATCTTCCGTCTTTGAGGGCGAGCGCGCCTATGGTGGCAAAATTTTCCTCAGCCGCGCTCATTCCGAACGGCTGCATTTTTCCGCAGGCCAATTGGACTTCGAAATTCCATTTACTGTTGACCAAATTGAGGCAGCCAAGGCCGAGGTTCTCGCGGCCAATGGCCTGAGCGATGCCTATGTGCGCGCGGTTGCGTGGCGCGGCGCGGGTGAGGATATGGGTGTCTCCTCTCGCCGTAACCCCGTTCGTTTGGCCATCGCGGCATGGGGCTGGGGCAATTACTATGGGGATGCAAAAACCAAAGGCGCCAAACTTGATATAGCGCGTTGGAAACGCCCCTCGCCCGAAACGGCGCCAAGCCATGCCAAGGCCGCAGGCCTGTATATGATCTGCACAATGTCTAAGCATGAGGCCGAAGCCAAAGGCTGCTCGGATGCCATGATGTTTGATTATCGCGGCTATGTCGCCGAGGCGACAGGCGCAAATATCTTCTTCGTCAAAGATGGCGAAGTGCATACGCCAAAGCCAGATTGCTTCCTCAATGGCCTAACCCGCCAGACAGTTATCGGTATGTTGAACGATCGCCAAATCAAGGTGCATGAGCGTCATATCATGCCGGAAGAATTGGAAGGGTTTGAACAATGCTGGCTGACGGGAACCGCCGCAGAAGTCACCCCAGTGGGTCAGATTGGCAGCTATAATTTCGAGGTTGGCGCCCTGACGCGGGACATCTCGGACGCCTACGAAAAACTGGTTCGCGCCTAAGCGACACCACGCATCACGGCCCGCAAGATCAGCTGACCTTGCGGGCCTTTTTATGATCTCCCTTGCATTTCTTAGAATTCATGCCACCATCAGTCTATGGTGATGCATACTCAATCCTTTGGCGCTTCCCATATTCCCGAAAAGGTCGCCTTTGATCGTGGCGAATTATCGGCGATCCTGTCGATTTATGGCCGCATGGTGGCTGCAGGTGAATGGCGCGATTATGGAATGTCGCTGCTGAGTGATGTTGCGATTTTCTCAGTTTTCCGCCGCACCGCCGAACACCCCATTTATCGGATTGAAAAGCGCCCCAAATTGGCAGGCAAGCAGGGAATGTATTCCGTGATTGGGATGGACGGGCGCATTCTCAAGCGCGGGCATGATCTGCGCAATGTGCTGCGCGTGCTAGAGCGCAAATTGATCCGCGCCGTAGACGATTAATACCCCGTCATTCTATCAAAACATGTTTGCGCGCGGTGATCTCGCCGCCGCCAGACGTGCGAATGCGCGCCTCGGCATGGGCAAGCGGCTCATAGGCCACCGCCATGTGATGGGCATTTGCGTGCAACAGCATCTCTTCATCGGCCATGATCCCGACATGGCCCCTCCAAAACACCAAATCCCCGCGGCGCAGTGGTGCATCCTCGGGCAAAAGCGCGCCGAGCGCTGCCTCTTGTTGGTCACTGTCCCGTGGACAGTCTTGACCACAGGCGCGCATCGCCAATTGGATCAGGCCAGAGCAATCAATGCCCCATCGGCTGCTGCCGCCCCAAAGATAGGGGGTTCCAAGGAATAGATCAGCCACGCCCACCGTATCCGAAAACCGCGCCGTTAAGGGGCGCAGGTGGGATTTTGGAACATGATGCCCCGTCTGGATGCGATGAAAGCTTTCACCCTCTTTCGCAGGCTCAACCACGTTGACACGTGCGCCGAAAAAGATCGACACATCGGGCGACGATTTTACATCGGGGCGCGGATAGAGATGGGTTGCGGGGGCGGTGACCCAATGGGTGACGGGCGTTTCTGCCGCAAGGGCCTGCAATAAAATATAACCTACTTGGCCGTCCCGCTCTGCTTGACCAAAAACTTGCCCATCGCGCGTTTCAAGCGCCAAAAACCGCTCGCCAAACAACAATTGGCTCGCCCGCTTGCCCTTTGGTTCGGTCATGATATTGGCCAACGGTTGCTGCACCGTCATCCATGTGCCGTCCAAGAATTCATCCGCCATAACCTGACCTTGCAGCGCCCGAAGCGCCACCCGCCCATTGCTTGCCGTGATCCGTGGATCGCTTGCCATGTCTTAAACCCCTTCAGACAGCACCGCGTATAGCGCACGAATGCCCTGACCCAAACCCCCTTTTGGGCGCGCAGGTGCATCACTTTGCTGCCATGCAAAAATATCGAAGTGACAATAGCGCGCGGCGCCTTGGGTGAAGCGGCGCAAAAACAAGGCCGCCGTAATCGACCCCGCCATGCCCCCAGAGGGCGCGTTATCCAGATCGGCAATGCCCGGTTCAATCATAGCCTCATAAGGGGCGTGAAAGGGCATACGCCAAACAGGGTCGAACTGATCAGGGCTTTTGGCAGTAATCTGCGCGGCAAGACCCTCATCATCTGTGTAAAATGGCGCAAGGTCTGGCCCCACTGCGACCCGCGCAGCGCCAGTTAATGTTGCCATAGAAATCATAAGATCGGGGGCGCCTTCAGCCCCAAGCGCCAAGGCATCAGCCAAGACCAGCCGCCCCTCTGCATCGGTATTGTTGATCTCGACCGTCATGCCGTTGCGGGCGGTCAAAATATCACTGGGGCGAAAGGCTGAACCATCAACGGCATTTTCAACTGCAGGGATCAAAACCCGCAACCGCAGCTTTAGACCCGCATCCATGATCATCTGAGCAAGGCCCAAAACATTGGCAGCCCCCCCCATATCCTTTTTCATCGTGCCCATGGATGATCCAGGTTTCAGGTTCAAACCGCCTGTGTCAAAACACACGCCCTTGCCCACCAAGGTGATTTGCGGCCCGCCTTCGCCCCAAGTCATATCAATCAAACGAGGCGCGCGGGGACTGGCCCGACCGACCGCATGGATCATCGGGAAATTCTGCGCCAATAGATCGTCCCCAAGGATCACGGAAATCTTGGCGTTATAGCGCGCCGCCAACTCGCGGGCGGCCCCCTCCAATTCTTCGGGGCCCATGTCTTGCGCAGGGGTGTTGACCAGATCACGCACCATGGCCTCGGCTTGGGCGAGCCGTTCGAAATGCGGGGCATCTATGCCCGCAAGCGCCACTAAGGCCGCCTCGCGACCCGATTTTTTACGATAGCGGTCAAACCGATATTCCGCCAGTAAATACCCCAGTGCAATTTCTTCGCGAAGGTTTTGCGGGTGGGCCTCCAATGAGGCTGAGGCCACCTCATAAAGACCTTTTGGCAAATCAGAAATCGCGGCACCTGCAGCGAACCGTTTCCTGATCCGATCAGCGGACGTTCCTACCCCCAACAAAACAGCCGCAATTCCACCCGCCTCATTGGGCAGAAGACAGGTTTTGCCCAATGCCCCGCTAAAGCCATGGGTCACGGCCCATTGCCGTGAGGCAGCGCCCAACTGAGCCAAAGCTGCATCAGCCCCATCGGCGCTGATCACATGAACAGGGATTGCGTCCGTATCAGGAAATTCATCTGGGCGGGCAAATCGCAGCGCGTGGGACATTCCGTCATTCCTTTGAGGTCAGGGCAATATCGCTGAACCGCAAAGTAACAACACCATCCCGCGCCGCAAGGGCGATCACACACTCATATCCTCAATATCGTAAATCGCATAAACAGATCGCTCACCCACACGGCGCAAACGAGCCAAGGTTGCGCCGATTGCGGCCATATCTTGGCGCGCCATCACGATATGAACATCGCGCGCCACCCGCGCCAAGTTCGCCATACCGATCTTGCTGGCAGAGTCGGCAATCTCAGCGAAAATCTTTTTCCGTTCAAGCGTGCTGTCGACACAGTCAATCTGCGCGAGCACGATCATGATACGCTCTAGCCCCACAGCCACTTCATATTCTGCTTGCGTCTCGCCAATATCGCGACAAAGCCGCTCTAACCTGTCGGCATCAAACCGCGCAGGTTCTTCAAAACGCAAGACGGTCACCACATCCGTCATTTTCCCATCCCACCATGCGCTGCATGTGGTCACAGGGTGATATTTGGGGGTGAAGAAAAGGTTGATTTGAGACAGGAATGAAAAGACAGTTTATAGAAAATTATCAGAGATTGTGATCAAGTGCTCTGAAGGGACATTATGGATGCACCGCATTAAATCACTGCCAAGTTATTTGCTTGAACGCTATCAGGATTGGAAAGTGAAATCCTTTCCTGAGAACCGTGATTGGTTTCGCAAATTGGCAACCGAAGGGCAGAATCCAAAGGCCATGGTCATAGCCTGCTGCGACAGCCGCGTTGCCGTGACATCCGTGTTTGGACAACGCACAGGTGAATTATTCATTCACCGCAACATCGCCAATCTGGTGCCCCCTTTTACCCCTGACGGGCAGCATCACGGCACCGCTGCCGCGGTCGAGTTTGCAATCAAGAACCTCAAAATCGAGCATCTCATCATCATGGGCCATTCCAATTGCGGCGGCGTGCGGGGGTGTATTGACATGTGCCAAGGCCGCGCCCCCGATTTGGAAAAGAAAGAAAGCTTTGTGGGCCGTTGGTTGGATGTTTTGCGGCCAGGATTTGAGAGGGTCAAAGATATCACCCCCCCTGAGGTTCAACAAACCATGCTTGAAAAAGAGGGGATACAAGTCTCGCTTGAAAACCTGATGAGCTATCCCGTGGTGGCCGAGGCTGTAGGTTCAAAGAACCTGACCCTGCATGGGATTTGGGCCGATATCGCGGATATGGATATCGAAAGCTATGACGGCACATTGCGCCATTTTGTGAAAGTCTAAACTTTACCACTTGGCCCCGCTTCGTTAGGCAACGCTGAGCAAAATCTGGAGGTGTTCATGGACTCGATCCTGTCGCTCGCGGCGCAGAACCTGATCTCGCCCATCATCTTGTTTTTCGTCTTAGGATTTGCAGCTGCTTTTGCGCGCTCTGACCTCAGCGTGCCCGAGGCCGTAGCGAAAGGGATGTCGCTCTATTTGCTCTTTGCCATTGGCTTCAAAGGCGGGGCCAGCGTGGCCGCGCATGGCATTGACCAAACGCTGATCTTCTCGATTTTGGCTGGGTTGATTTTGTCGTTTGTTCTGCCTTTCATAGCCTTCGCTTTGCTGCGCGTGATGACGGGGCTAACGGCCATTGATGCCGCCGCAGTGGCGGCACATTACGGCTCGATCTCGATCGTGACCTTTGTCGCGGCAAGTTCAGTGCTGCAAACCGCAGGTTTGATGAGCGAAGGCTATATGGTCGCGGTCGCCGCCGCGATGGAGGCCCCTGCAATCTTAGCAGCCCTGTGGCTTGTGGCACGGGCGGATGCAAAAGCGGGTCAAGGCGGCGGTATGGATGCGGGTCTGCTGCGGGAAATCCTGCTAAATGGGTCTATTGTTTTGCTCATCGGATCCTTCATTATTGGAGGGATCACGGGCCAAGAGGGCTTGGATAAAATCGCCTCTTTCATCGTATCCCCCTTCCAAGGTGTGCTGTGCCTTTTCCTTTTGGATATGGGCCTTGTGGCGGGGCGCGGCCTGCGGGATGCGCGGCATTTGCTGAAGCCAGGGCTTTTCGCCTTTGGCGTGCTGATGCCCTTAATCGGCAGTTGTCTTGGCCTTGGAGTCGGGTTGCTTTTGGGTCTGTCGACAGGCGGCGTGATGTTGATGATGACGCTCTCCGCCTCGGCCTCTTATATCGCGGTGCCTGCTGCAATGCGCGTGGCCCTGCCTGAGGCCAATCCTTCAATTTATCTCACCCTGTCACTTGGGATTACGTTCCCGTTCAATTTGACATTGGGCATACCAATTTATCTGGCATTGGCGCGCGCCGCCACGGGAGGCTAAGGCAATGGAAACGCATAAGGCAAAGCGGGTTGAGGTCACAATTGAGGCGGTCATGGAAACCCGCCTCACGGATGCATTGGTCAAGGCGGGGGTGACAGGCTTCACCATCCTACCCGTTTTGGGCGGGTCGGGCCGTTCAGGACAATGGAGCCGCGAGGGTCAGGTCAGCCGTGCAGGCGGAATGATCAACGTGGTCTGCATCATTCGCCCAGAAAAGCTAGAGGCGCTGCTCAAAGCGGCATTCGCGGTGGTGGAGCGGCATATCGGCGTGGTCAGCGTGACTGACTGCGAAGTCCTCCGCGCCGAACGATTTTAAGAAAAAGGGGGGCCAACGGCCCCCCAATATATCTGATGCGCAACGCCATGCGTCAGCCTTTTTTCAGAACCCGATTGCCCAAGGTTTCTGCAATCTGAACCGCATTCAACGCAGCGCCTTTGCGCAGGTTGTCACTGACGCACCAAATATTCAGACCATTCTCAATCGTGCTGTCTTGACGGATACGGCTGATAAAGGTGGCATAATCGCCGACACATTCCACGGGGGTCACATAACCGCCCGCCTCACGCTTATCGACCACCATCACACCTGGGGCCTCGCGCAGAATGTCACGGGCTTCTTCCTCGTCTAGGAAATCTTCAAACTCGATATTGATCGCCTCGGAATGGCCCACAAAGACAGGCACACGCACGCAGGTTGCAGTTACCTTAACCGAAGGATCGAGGATTTTCTTGGTCTCAGCGACCATTTTCCACTCTTCCTTAGTAGACCCATCTTCCATGAACACATCAATATGCGGGATCACGTTGAAGGCAATCTGCTTGGGGTAAACGCTCGGGGCAACTTCCTGACCTGGAACGAACATTCCCTTTGTCTGGTTCCACAGCTCATCCATCGCATCTTTGCCTGTGCCAGACACAGACTGATAGGTCGACACCACAACACGCTTGATCCGCGCGCGGTCATGAAGCGGCTTCAATGCAACAACCATCTGGGCGGTGGAGCAATTGGGGTTCGCGATGATGTTCTTCTTCGCATAGCCCTCAACCGCCCCAGGGTTCACCTCAGGGACAACCAAAGGCACATCAGGATCATAGCGATAGAGCGAGGAATTATCGATCACGATACAACCTTGCGAGGCCGCAATCGGTGCATAGGTTTTTGTAGCTTCAGACCCAACCGCGAAAAATGCTATATCCCAGCCTGTGAAATCGAATGTATCGAGATCCTTGGTCTTTAGGGTCTTGTCACCAAAGCTGCATTCTGTGCCAAGCGATTTACGCGAGGCAAGCACGGCGATCTCGTCAACGGGGAATTGACGCTCGTCTAGAATGTTGAGCATTTCGCGGCCCACATTGCCCGTGGCGCCGACAACGACAACTTTGTAACCCATGTTCCATATCCTTCAGGCTTACGACTGCGCATGCCCTTAAATCATGTGCGACCAAAGCGAAAGGGGCACTTGGCGCGCAATCTGGTTGCGCTTAGTCAAGGCGATCTTCGCTAAAGAGGTAAATTGCGCATCCGATCAGAACGGCAAGCCCAAAGACCCCAAACAAGGCCCCATAGGCGGCAGGCAAGGCCATCGTGCCTGACAGCGCAGTGAAGAAAGGGGCTGAGGTGAATTGCATCACACCCACCCCACCGATGCCAAACAAATTCATCAAGGTCACACCACGCCCAACCAAATGCGGGGGAAAGAAGCTGCGCCCATGGGCAACAAGGGCAGGGAAGGACGCCCCAAACAACCCCAAGGCCGCAACCAGAACAGTAGCTGTCAAAATACTGCTTTCGGGCACAGCCCAAATCGCCAAACAGGCGAAGGCACCCAACAGGTTCCCAATCAAGATAACCCATTTGCGCGTGCCAAAAAACCGATCCAGCGGGCCATAGGCAAAACTGCCCACCACCATCGCAACCCCCATGATCAGGCTCACCGTGCCGATCTCAGCAACAGTTAGACCAAAGACATCCCCCATATAAGGCCCAACCCACAGGCCACGCACCCCCGCTGACGGGGCATAGCCCACAAACATCAACGGGAAGATAAGCCAAAGCGCAGGAATGCGCAGCAGATCCATCAAGCTGCCTTTTTGATCGCCTTCTGGTTTTGCGGGGTCTTTGATCAAGAGGAACAAAGCCAGCGCAACAAGACCCGTCACAAGCGCCAAGCCCCAAACGGTTTCGCGCCACCCCACGGCCTCAACCGCCCAAGCCATGGGTGTTGCAGCTGCCAAGTTGCCCATTGATCCAATGCCAATCGTCACACCTGCCAGCGTGGCAAAGATGGCCGCAGAATAAACCCGCGCAAAGATGTAATAGGTTGCCATCAAAACGGGCGAACAGCCCAATCCGATCAACCCCATTGCAATTTGCACATCGCGCACATCCGCCGCAGTCGCAAACAGGGCAGCACCCCCCGCACCGCCAACAAGCAGCAACACCGATGCGGTCAGGCGCGGCCCAATGCGGTCAAGTGCGATACCCACAGGAATTTGCATCGCGGCAAAAACGGCGAACCACACGCCCGAAGCTGTCGCCAAGCTTTGCGGAGTGGCCCCGATATCGGATGCCAAAACAGGGGCCATGACGGCCAAAAACGCACGATAAAACTGGCTCAGCACATAGGCGAGCACAAGAAAAGCAATGCCCGCTTTCATGGCTGACTGTCCTCCTCATCCCTCAGGCAAACTGATGCCGTAGCACCAAGGCAAGGGCAAGCCAGAAGTTAAATCTGATAATTTTTGTCGGAATTTATTTGACCCGCCGCGTGAATCGTGATCAAAAGCGGCATCCCGACTAAAATTGTCGGAAATAACTCGAACAGGAGCTTTAGGATGACCCGACCCCTCTCCCTGCTGCTTGGCGGCGTCGTTTTTCTAACCACCCTAACCACGGCGCCGGCGCAGGCGCAGGCGCAGGCGCAGGCGCAGGAATTGAACCTGTATTCTTCGCGCCATTACGACACGGATGAGCGGCTATATTCTGATTTTACCGCTGCAACAGGCATCACCATCAACCGCATCGAAGGCAATGCAGATGAGCTGATCGCGCGGATGCAGGCCGAGGGCGCCAATAGCCCTGCAGATGTGTTTTTGACTGTTGACACAGTGCGCTTGGCGCGGGCTGCCGAAATGGGACTGTTGCAGCCCGTGGAAAGCGATGTGCTAGAAACCCGCATTCCTTCTTATCTTCAAGATGACAGCAACCAGTGGTTCGCGTTCTCGCAGCGCGCACGGATTTTGTTCTATGACAAAACCGATGTCGCCAACCCGCCCCAAACCTATCAGGATTTGGCCAAGCCAGAATATGCAGGCCAGATCTGCATCCGCTCTGCCACGAATGTCTATACACAGAACTTCACAGCAGCCTTGATCGCACATTTGGGTGTCGATGCTGTGGAGGACTGGGCCAACGCCGTGGTTGAAAATTTCGCCCGCGCGCCCCAAGGTGGCGACACGGATCAGCTGCGCGGCATTGCCTCTGGTGAATGTGACATTGCGATGTCGAACACCTACTACTTCGCCCGCATCCTGCGCCAAGGGGACGACCAAATCACACCTGACCAACTGGCCAATATCGGATGGGTGTTTCCAAACCAGAACGATATCGGCGCGCATATGAACGTGTCTGGCGGTGGGGTCGCGGCCCATGCCCCGAACCGCGAGAACGCGATTGCCTTTCTGGAGTATCTGACCTCAGATCAGGCGCAACAGTATTTCTCAGCGGGCAATGATGAATACCCTGCCGTTCCGGGTGTGGGCCTCGCCCCATCGGTCGCGGCACTGGGCATCTTCCGCCCTGATGCGATTGATCTGTCGGATATTGCCGAAAATGTCGGCGCAGCGGTTGAGGTTCTGAACACCGCAGGTTGGGAATAGGTTCGCGCAACAGGCCACGAACCACCAAACAACTCACGAGCGCCCTCTCAAGGGGCGCTCGTTTGCTTTTGGGGCGCTGAGGCGTGTTATGCCCTGACCCCACATAGCCCACCTATGGGCGCGGGGTATGATCAACCCGTTCACCTATCTTCTCGGCTCAGGCTCCAACATAAGATGGCCACTGGGATCAAACCAACGGCACCGATGATCAAGCTGGGAACTGCGGCCTCAGCCAATCGTTCATCCGCGGCCAATCGGTGCGCTTGCACGGCGAGCGTATCATAGTTGAAGGGGCGCAGGATCAAGGTGGCGGGCAGCTCCTTCATCACATCAACGAAAACAATCAGCAGCGCGGTCAAGATCGAAGGCTGCAAGATCGGCACATGAATCCGCCGCAACATAGGTGCAGGCCCATGCCCCAATGTGCGCGCCACCGCGTCCATATTCGGGTTCAAGGTGGCCATGCCCGCCTCATAGGTGTTCAGCGCCACCGCCATGAAACGCACCATATAAGCCATGATCATTAGCCAGATCGACCCGCTGATCAAAAGGCCCGTATCAATACCGAAATTCGTCTCCATGAAGTGGTCAAGCGCATTGTCAAAGGCCGCAAAGGGAAACAGCAGACCCACCGCAGTCACGCCACCGGGCACAGCATACCCAATGCCCGCAACCCTAAGGGCCGTTTTTGACATCGGCGTGGGCCGCAAGCGCGCACGAAATCCAAGCGCAATGGCCGCCCCGACAGTCAGGAAAGCCGCAATCGCGGCAAGTGTCAAAGAGTGCCGCAAGAAGCCCAAATAGCGTTCTGTGAAAAGGATATGCGCTTGATCAGCCGCAAGCATGATCAAGATCCACACGGGCAAAACAAAGCCAAAGAGAACGGGCACACCGCAGAATAAAATAGCCCCCAAAGCAGCGCGGCCATTGAGGGTGACAGGCTCCATCACCTCAAATCTACGGCCCGCGTCATGATGACGGGAATTGCGGCGCTGTCGGCGTTCGAAAGTGGCAAGGGTCAAGGCCACAACCAACAGACACAGGGCAAGCTGCGCCGCCGCTGCGCGGTCAAACAAGCCAAACCAACTGACATAGATGCCCGTGGCAAAGGTCTGAACACCGAAATAGGCGGTGGTTCCGTAATCAGCCAAGGTTTCCATCAAAGCAAGCAGCACACCCCCTGCAATCGCCGGGCGAGCAACGGGCAGACTGACGCGCCAGAATGCGCCCCATGGCCCCTGCCCCAACGTGCGCGCCGCGATATAGGCGGTAGCGCTTTGGCGCAGAAACGCTGCGCGCGCCAGAAGATAAACATAAGGGTAAAGCACCAAGACCAACATTGCCGCCGCACCACCAAGTGATCTGATTTCAGGGAACCAGTAATCGCGAGGGCCCCATCCCATAAAGGCGCGCAAGGTGGACTGCACGAGTCCTGGATGATCAAGCAAATCCGTATAGGCATAAGCCAGAACATAGGCTGGGAAGGCCAAAGGCAGGGCGAGGGCAATTTCCAACACCCGCCGCCCAAAAAACCGCGTCATGGTGACAAGCCATGCGGCACCCGTCCCAATTACGGCCGTTCCTAGCCCTACGATCACACTGAGTTGCAAGGTCGCCCCGACATAGCGGGGCAGAACGCTTTGGCTAAGACTAACAATTGTGTCGAAACCACCCGAAAGCGCGGCAATCGCCACAGCAATCATCGGCAGAAGGCATAATGCGACCACAAGCTTGCCCAAAAGGCCAAACCAATGATCCCCCGTGATGCGCATTTTCTCAGTCATAGGAGAGGGCTTATGTGATTTTCAGACCTGAGGGAAGACATCCGATTAAAACAGTCGGAAATATGCGCCGCTAGTCTGTTTCTTCCTTACCGCGCAAAATTGCCGTCATCCGTGGCACGCTTGGTGCCCCAATGCGGCCATGTGTACGCAAGACAGGCTTTTGGCTATCCGCAGGCCGGCTATCTTCGCGCAGCACGATATAAATACCTGACGCGATAATAACGGCTGCACCGATTACTGTGGCTTGATCCACCCCTTCGCCGAAAAACATTGTGCCAAAAAACACGGCCCAAAGGATCTGCGAATATTGCATGGGCGCAACGATCACCGCATCCGCCATGCGATAGGCCAAAATCACAAGCCACATCGCAAGCAAGGCCAAAATTGCGACCAGCGCCATCAATGCCATATCCAAGAGCGGCATCGGCTCGTAGACGAAAGGCAGAAGCGCGCCCATGACGATAAAATTGGCCATCATCGGATAAAGCATCAGGGTCACGGAGCGTTCCTCAGACCCGATCTTGCGCAAAATCACCGAGACTAAGGCGCCGCCAAATGCCGCCGCCAATGCGGATAAATGCCCAAGGTTCAAATCCGCCGCCCCTGGTCGAAGCACGATCAAAACACCGACAAGCCCAACGACCACCGCGCTTGCGCGCCGAATGCCAATGCGTTCGCCCAACATAGGGATGGCCAGCAATGTGATCAGAACTGGCATCGCAAAAATGATCGCATAGGTCTGGGTCAAGGGCAGGGTTGAGAATGCGTAAAATGCAGTCGCCCCCGTGAACACCACCGCAATCGACCGCAATGCTGTCCAGAACGGGTATTTGGGCCGCAAAGTTTCTGGCTTGGGCTCGCCCATCAGCAACAACATGGTGACGGGAAAGCCAAACAAAACCGAGAAGAACACGATCTGAAAGACCGAATAGCTTGCGCCAAGATATTTGATCACCACATCGTGGGTGGCGTAAATTCCGAATGCCACCAATGCGATCAATGCGCCTTTGATGTTGGTGCTCTCGCGATCTTTGGACATTGCATTTCCTTGGCTTATTCCTCAATCAAGGCATCGGCACAGCCGCTTAGCAAGATTGAATATGCGAGATGGCGATATTCCTGCCCCCGATGCTGCAGCTTTGCATCGGGTGGCCTATATGCACAAAAACACCCGCTCAACCTTGCGGTCAAGCGGGTGCAAATCAGAACAGGGCCAAAACTTACAAAGACGCGTCTAGCGCTTTGACAATGGCATCACCCATCTGAGCGGTCGAAACGGGCGAGCCGCCTTCTGGCCCCATCAAATCGGCTGTGCGCAGGCCATCGGCCAAAACGGCCTCAACCGCTTTTTCCAAACGGGTCGCCTCATCCCCTTGATCAAAGCTATAGCGCAGCGCCATCGCAAAGCTGAGAATGCACGCAATCGGGTTTGCTTTGCCTTGGCCTGCAATATCAGGTGCAGAGCCGTGAACGGGCTCATACAATGCTTTGGGTCGGCCATTGGCCATCGGTGCGCCCAGACTTGCCGAAGGCAGCATGCCCAAAGACCCTGTCAACATTGCCGCCAAATCAGACAGCAGATCACCAAAGAGGTTATCAGTCACGATCACATCAAACTGCTTTGGCCAACGGGTCAGCTGCATTGCGCCTGCGTCAGCATACATGTGCGACAATTCCACATCAGAATATTCAGCAGCATGCACTTCGGTCACAACCTGACGCCACAACACGCCCGATTCCATAACATTGGCCTTCTCCATTGAGCAGACCTTGTTGTTGCGGCGGCGCGCAAGTTCGAAGGCCGACCGCGCCACGCGGGCGATTTCACTTTCAGTGTAACGCTGGGTGTTCACGCCAACGCGCTCATTGCCTTCATTATGGATGCCGCGTGGCTCACCGAAATAAACGCCGCTGGTCAGTTCGCGGATAATCATGATGTCGAGGCCGCCAACCACATCCGCCTTCAACGAAGAAAAATCCGCGAGGGCATCGAAACACTGCGCAGGCCGAAGGTTCGCATAAAGATCCATCTCTTTGCGCAGGCGCAGCAGGCCGCGCTCAGGCTTTACGCTGAAATCGAGATTGTCATATTTCGGGCCGCCGACCGCGCCAAGCAACACGGCATCAACGCTTTGCGCTTTTTCCATCGTCTCATCGGTCAAAGGCGTGCCATGCGCATCATATGCGCAACCGCCCACCAGATCTTCGGTGACATCAAAGGTCAGGCCACGCTTTGCGCCATACCAGTCGATGATTTTGCGCACCTCGGTCATAACCTCGGGGCCGATCCCGTCACCGGGAAGAATGAGAAGCGATGGGTTGCTCATGGAACTAATCCGTCTTGAAAATCCTGATTGCACACGCCCTATCCTTTGGCTGCGTCAGGGTCAAGAAAGGGCCAGTCTTTCATCCGGTGTCAGCGCCGCGATGATCCTCTTTTGATAGCTGCGGATCATGTAGCGCAACCGCAGCAAGGCCATTGCCCTGATCAACAGGCACATTGGCAAAAAGGCCCATAGGGTCACAACCCAAACCGCGCCTTGCCCGTCATAAGCAAGGGTTCTGCCTGTCTGCGAAAACACAGCCCCCAAGACAGGCGGCAATATCAGCGACAGGCCTAAGCCCCATATGATATTTCTGCGCGCATCACATTTTAAACGATGGGTCACATCGCTGCCCACTGTCGGTTCGAACATGGGCAGGTTCACCCACATATTGATCGACATTCCCCGTCCGGGCCATTTGCTAAAACGTATGAACAGGGCGAATATGAACAATGTGCCAAGGGCGATGGTCAGGGCCAAAATGCGCAGACGATTATAGGGCGGCGCATCGCGAAACTCGATGATAGCGGGATGACGGGCGCTATATTCAAACACCACAAAAAGGGCCGCAATCAATCCAAACAGCATAACGCCGTCCACATACCCGCGGGATGTATCGCCAAGGACAAGCGATGGTGTCGCAATAACAAAAAACACCAATACTGGCCTAAGCACAGCGCAAAAAAGGTGTAAAAGCACCTGCTCTTCCTCGTTCTGGATGGGGTCGGTTCGTGCCTGCCCCTTATTCCACAATTTCGCCTCATTCTGACGATAAGGCCGCCTCAATTGCCACAATATTGCCTAAATTTAATACCTAATGAAACACATTAGAAAAGACCCCCACACCGATGAGGATGCAGGGGCCTGAAATTTATCCAGTCAGATCAGGGCAAAAGCGCAGGCGCGCTTGAAACTAGACCCAAGGACGCGCGGATTGTGCGGTTGCTTCAAAGGCGTCAATGGCCTCAACCTTGGTCAAGGACAGCCCGATATCATCCAAGCCATTGAGCAAGCAGTGTTTACGGAACGGGTCGATTTCGAAGGCGATCTTCTGGCCATCGGGGCGGGTGATCTCTTGAGCCTCAAGGTCGATGGTCAAAGTGGCATTCGCGCCGTTTGACGCGTCATCCATCAGTTTATCGACATCTTCCTGCGGCAGAGGGATCGGCAAAATTCCGTTCTTAAAGCAGTTGTTGAAGAAAATATCAGCAAAGCTCGGTGCAATCACGCAACGAATGCCAAAATCCAACAAGGCCCAAGGCGCGTGTTCGCGCGAGGAGCCGCAGCCAAAATTGTCGCCAGCGACCAAAATATGCGCGTCCCGATAGGCGGGTTTATTCAGAACGAACTCGGGGAGTTCATTGCCTGACTGATCAAAGCGCATCTCGTCAAAGAGGTTTTTACCCAAACCAGAGCGTTTGATCGTTTTCAAAAACTGCTTGGGGATGATCATATCTGTGTCGATATTGATCAGCGGAAGCGGGGCTGCAATCCCCGTCAGGGTTGTAAACTTATCCATGGGCTTCTCCTTGAGATCGGTCAGGCTTTAGCCAATCTGGCCCGCAGGGGCAAGCCATACTCACACCCCGCGCTCATGGGATCATAAAACTCAGACCTGCCCAACGAGTGCCCCACACGGGGCCATCTTCTTGGGGTGTAATCTCATCCAAAACCACAGCATCGGCGAAATAGGCGTAACCTGACATGACAGGCAAGTTCACCTCGCCTTGATCATTGGTGCGATGCAGCGTGATCGTGACCTCACCTTCAGGGCTGCGGGCAAACAGCTCAACCTGAACAGCGGCGCGCGGCGTGTCTTTATCAAAAAGCTGAAGCAAGAACCCATCGCTCACATCGTCAAGACAGGGGTTCTCCAATGCAACGAATTCGGTCGACAGACCAAATCGCTGATCTTGTCCTTTCCCCTCTCCTACGGCGAACAGCGCCTTTACATGGCGGGTATAGGCCTCGGAAAAACCCGAACGGGGCAGGCCGCGCGCATTGTGGCGCGCTTCGACCGCGCCAAAATCTTTATGCGCGGCAAATGCTGCAAATGTTTCCCACTCTGACCATGTGACCAATTTCGGCGTGCTTTCGTGGATCATCACCACCAAACCATCAGCAACACCCGCAACATGGGCAGCAGGGCGATCCCCAAAACGCCCCTCAACGGGCCGCAAGCCATTGGCATCAGCAATTTCAAACCGCGTGAAATCTCGCGGCAGATATACCATCGGCGCACCGCGAAATTCAGTGCCCACACGCAAGTCAGCGCGAATTTCCCCGCCAGACGGAACCATGTATTCGAGGGGATCAATCCAAAATTCATGCGCAAATAGCTTGCCCGCCAACAAAATTGCGCCAATGTTCAAACAAACGGCCAGTTTCATTGCATCTCTCCCCCTTAACCTAGGCACTGACCATGATCTTAAGACGCGTTTTGTCAAACAGTTCCAACATCACTTTTTTGTTGGCGATGCTGTGCTTGATGTTCAGCACATCAGCGCGGGCCCATGAAATTCGCCCCGCAGTGGCCGATGTGTCTGTCACCGCCGATGCGGTGGAGATGAGCATCTCCCTGACGCTAGAGCCGCTGATTGCAGGTATTAATCTAGCGGGTCTAGAAAATACCAATGACGCGCCAGAGGCTTTGATCTATGACCAATTGCGCGCGCAATCGCCCGAGGCCCTGCGCGCCGCGTTCGAGGGGGCATGGCCGCGCATTCAGGACAATATCCAGATTATCGTGGATGGGGTGACACTGCCCCCTGAATTTGTGGGTGTCAGCATCACCCCCAATCCCGATTTGGAACTACCACGCGACACCACTTTGACCCTGCGCGCCGATTTACCTATGGGGGATGCGCCCGTTCAAATTGGCTGGAGCGCGTCTTATGGCGAATTGGTGCTGCGTCAGGTGGGCGGCGGCGCGGATGCCTATCAAGGCTTTCTCACCAATGGCGAATTATCAGCACCTTTGCCCCGCGGCACTGCCCTCAGCGAGGGGGCATGGCCCGTCTTTACCCGATATGTTGTTGCTGGGTTTGAGCATATTATCCCCTTGGGGATAGATCATATTCTGTTTGTTTTGGGCCTGTTTTTCTTCTCACTGCGCCTCAAGCCTTTGTTGCTTCAGGTCAGCGCATTTACCTTGGCCCATACCATTACGCTCGCCCTTGCAAGTCTTGAGATTGTGCGCGTCCCCGCCTCGGTGGTCGAGCCATTAATTGCTGCTTCAATCGTCTATGTGGGTGTCGAAAACATTCTTGGCCGTGAAAACCTAAGCGCCCGCACGGCTTTGGTGTTCGGGTTTGGCCTGCTGCACGGGCTTGGCTTCGCTTCGGTTCTTGGGGATTTTGGGATCACCGCAGACCGCTTTGGCGTGGCATTGGTCGGGTTCAATATTGGAGTCGAATTTGGTCAGCTTGCGGTAATCGGTCTGGCCTTCCTTGCGGTTGGCCTCTGGTTTGGCAAGCGCGATTGGTATCGCCCCTTCATCGCAATCCCCGCATCGGTCGTCATCTCCGCCATTGGGGCCTATTGGGTGGTCGAGCGCACCTTGCTTTAAGGCAACAAAAAAGCCCCGCCAAATCGGCGGGGCTTTTTCGAAATTCACAAAGGGCGAAATTACATCATCTCGCGCACATCAGTGAGGCGTCCTGTTATCGCCGCAGCCGCAGCCATTGCAGGGCTCATCAAATGGGTGCGACCACCGCGCCCCTGACGCCCCTCAAAGTTGCGGTTTGATGTTGCTGCACAGCGTTCACCGGGCTGAAGTTGGTCAGGGTTCATCGCAAGACACATGGAGCATCCCGCGAGACGCCATTCAAAACCTGCCTCGATGAAGATATCAGCCAAACCTTCTTCTTCAGCCTGCGCGCGCACAAGGCCAGAGCCGGGCACAACCATCGCGCGCTTTACAGCGATTTTCTTACCCTTCAGAATTTCAGCTGCCGCGCGTAAATCTTCGATGCGGCCATTTGTGCAAGACCCGATAAACACCGTGTCAATCTCGACATCCTGCAAACGCTGACCCGGTTTGAGGCCCATATATTCCAAGGAACGGCGCGCAGCATCGACCTTGCCGCCTTTGAAATCTTCGGGTGCAGGGACAAAATCGGTAATTGGCAATACATCCTCAGGGCTAGTGCCCCATGTCACCACGGGCGCAATGTCCTCGCCCTTGATGGTGATGACCTTATCCCAATGTGCGTCCTCATCCGAGAACAGGGTCTTCCACCATGTCAAAGCGGCCTCCCATTGCGCGCCCTTTGGCGCATGGGGGCGGCCCATGACATAGTCAAAGGTCTTTTGATCAGGCGCGATCAGGCCCGCGCGCGCGCCGCCCTCAATCGCCATGTTGCAGACCGTCATGCGCCCTTCCATCGACAATTCGCGAATGGCTTGGCCGCAATATTCGATCACATAGCCTGTGCCGCCCGCCGTGCCCGTATGGCCGATGACGGATAGGGTAATGTCCTTGGCCGTCACGCCTGGGCGCAGACTGCCTGTGATCTCGACCTTCATATTCTTGGATTTTTTCTGAATCAGGGTCTGGGTGGCCAGAACATGCTCAACCTCAGATGTGCCGATCCCATGCGCAAGCGCCCCAAAGGCCCCATGGGTCGCGGTATGGCTGTCGCCACAAACCACGGTCATGCCTGGCAATGTCCAGCCCTGTTCAGGGCCAACAATATGCACAATGCCCTGACGCACATCAGAAACGGGGTAATAGTGTATCCCGAAATCCTTGGCGTTTTTATCAAGCGCCTCAACCTGAATGCGGCTTTCCTCATTCATCCCACCTTTCAAACGATCAGGTGTGGTGGGGACGTTATGATCTGGCACAGCGATGGTTTTCTCTGGCGCACGCACAGTGCGCCCTGCCATACGCAGACCCTCGAAGGCCTGTGGGCTTGTCACCTCATGCACAAGGTGGCGATCAATATACAAAAGGCAGGTGCCATCCTCAGCCTCATGGACGAGATGGGCATCCCAGATTTTGTCATAAAGCGTTTTTCCTGCGGTCATGTCTTTACTCCTTACGGGCGATTGGATCAGGGAAATCGGTTTGCGTCACAAGGACGGCAAACGCCCCCTGTCGCCAGAGGCACGCCCGAAAAAGCGCCACGGCAGGCGCGCGCGATCATCCATGTCAAACACCCGTGTCATATGGGCCATTTACTGCGCTTGAGGCTGCGGCGCAAGCGGTGAGCGCGCCACCTAGCCTTTGAGATCAGAGAGGTTAAAGGATGGCGACAGCATATCTGGGTCAAGCCGCAATTCGATCAGATGCAAGCCTCCCTCCAAAGCCGCCTCAAAGGCAGGCGCAAATTCAGCTGTGCGGGTCACCAAATGACCCGTCCCGCCATAGGCCTTTGCCAAGGCGACATAATCAGGGTTGAATAAATCCGTGCCAGACACGCGCTCTGGATAGGTTTTCTCTTGGTGCATCCGAATGGTGCCGTAGCGGCCATTATTGGCGATCACGACGACAATATCCGCCCCAAATTGCCGCGCGGTCGACAGCTCCTGCAAGGTCATTTGCAAGCAACCATCCCCCGCCATGCAAATCACAGGGGTTTCACGATGCGCCAATTTGGCCGCGACCGCCGCAGGCAATCCATATCCCATCGAGCCAGAAGTCGGCGCAAGCTGTTGACCGTAGCGGCGATAAGAGAAATAGCGATGCACAAAAGCCGCGTAATTGCCTGCGCCATTGGTCACGATCCCACGCCCCCCAAGAATACGGGACATCTCAAGCACGACTTCCTCAAGGCGCACATCACCCGTTGTGGTTTGGGGGTTTTGCCACGCGCGATAGGCCGCATGCACGCGCGCGGCGCGACCCTGATCTTGTGCGGGGATATCATCTAGAACCGCCCGCGCCACCCGCAGAAAAGCGGGGATGTCACAAACCATACTTGCATCAGGGCGATAGACGCGACCCAATTCATCCGGATCAGTATGCGCGTGATAAAGCCGCCCCTGCCAACCCTTGCGCGGATCGCGCAATACATATCCGCCTGTCACCACCTCACCCATGCGGGTGCCTAGGGCCAGAACCCGATCCGCCTTGGCAAAACTTTGCATGGTTGCGGGACAGGCCCCGACACCCAAATACCCCGCGAAGCAAGGGTGATGATTATCAACGTAATCCTGCCGCCTGAAACTGGTGGCGATTGGGATGTCCAAATGTGCTGCAATCGTTTCAGCATCCGCGCGGGTCTGTTCTGACCAATCGCTGCCACCCACCACCATCATGGGTGATTTGCACGCGGCGAGGGCGCCAAGCCATTCCCGAACAATCTGCGGATCAGGCAAAGAGGACGAAACACCCGAAGGGGCCAAATCAACACAGTCCGCCACCGCCGAAAGAATATCCTCGGGCAGAGCCAAAACCACGGGCCCCTTGCGGCCCGATTGCGCCACGCGAAAAGCGCGCGCGATATATTCTGGCAATCGGTCAGTTTGCTCCACCTCCGCGACCCATTTCACGAGCGGGCCGAAAAACGCACGATAATCAACCTCTTGGAATGCTGCGCGATCCCGATGCGCCAGCGGAACCTGCCCGACAAAACAGACCAACGGGGTGCTGTCATGCATGGCCACATGCAGACCAGAGGCGGCATTGCTGGCCCCAGGCCCACGGGTAACGAATAAAACGCCCACCTCGCCAGTGGTTTTTGCATGGGCCTCGGCCATCATGGCCGCACCCCCCTCTTGGCGACACACGATGTTCTCGATTTTGCGATCGTAAAGCCCATCCAATGCGGCCAGAAAACTTTCACCTGGAACAGAGAAAACACGCCGCACCCCATGCGCTGCAAGTTGATCTGCAAGGATTTTGCCACCATGGCGTGAAGGGGGGGTCATTGTTTCAATCTCTATCCTGACTATCTTTGCGAGGAGCATAGACGAAGAAGGGTGCGAGATGTCCAGAGGAAGATTAATCGGGCTGTGCGGGGCGTTGCGCAAAGGATCAAGCAATCGAAAACTGATGAACGCGGCTGCGCAGAGCTTTGACCCCGCTGAATTTATTGAAGCGAATTTGCAGCTTCCGCTCTATGATGGGGATGTTGAAGACAGCCAAGGCATCCCTGACGCGGTGATCCGCCTGCGCGATCAAATCGCAGCGGCGGATGCGGTGATCATCTCGACCCCCGAATATAACAAGGCGCTGTCAGGCGTTTTAAAAAATGCGCTTGATTGGATCAGTCGCACCGGCAGCAACCCGTGGCGCAATAAACCCGTTGCGATTATGTCTTCAGCAGCAGGGCGCGCAGGCGGCGAGCGGGCGCAATATTCACTGCGCCTCTGTCTAACGCCATTTCGTCCACATCTTTTGACTGGGCCCGAGCTCTGTTTGGCGCAAGGGCCAGATCAATTTAATGGCGAGGTTTTGATCAATGCGCGCGCGCAAAAAACCCTTGATGAATTGATGGGTGAATTGCGGCGTGCAGCGGGGCTTTAGTCCTGTGCTGGCAAGGACACAGCGGGTGCGAAATCAGAGGGGATAGTATCGCGCCCCTCCAGCACCAAATCTGCCATGACATCGGCAACACGGGGGGCAATGCCAAACCCAATCTTAAAGCCACCATTGGCAATAAAGTGATCCGTCCGAAGCGGATGCCGCCCCAGCATTGGCGCGCGGCTTTTGGCACGGGGGCGCAGACCCGCCCAACGCGTGACAACCTGCGCCTCTGCCAAAGCGGGGCATAGCCTGCGCGCCTTTTCAATCAAAAAATCTAGATTGGCGTCCGTGGTGGATGGGTCATTAAAGTCGCGCTCTGACGTTGACCCGATGGCAACCTGCCCGCGCCCCTGCGGCCCTTCATGCGGCACGAAATGCACCCCATCTATGAAAAGCTGTGGCAGGCTGCCCATATCCGCATCAAGGATTGCCGCCTGTCCCTTTTGGCCCGCGCCCACCGCCACGCCAAAAGCATCGGATAGCTCTGCCAAACCTGCGGCACCTGTAGCCTCAACCACGGACCCCATCAGCGGGGCATCACTGACGATCTGCCCACCCTTGGCCCGCAAAGCTGCGGCCAAGGCGGCCAAACCTTGACGCGGGGCAAGTCTTGCGCTGAGACTGTCGAAAATAACCTGCGCGGTGGGGCTTGTGATCCATGGCGCATAATCGGCGGCAGGGCGGATGTCCCAGATATAACGGCCCTGCCAATGGGTCTTGGCCCCGCTTTGACGCGCGCGCGCTAGATCAAGCCCTGCCTGATCCATGATCGGCTGCACGCGTCCGACCCGCGCATAGCCAGAAGGCAGGTTTGCGGCATCAGCGACACCTGCCCAAAATACGGCTGCCCCATCAAGAGCTTCGAATTGGAATTGTTTTTTCGCGTTCCATTGTTCGGGCACGTGAGGGGCCAAGGCCCCCACAACACCGCCAGAAGAACCTGCGCCAATGCCGTTAGGATCGATAACTTGCACCTTTGCGCCGCGCGCGGCACAGGCCCATGCAATGGCAAGCCCAAAGATCCCTGCCCCCAAAACTGTCACATCGTAGCGCATGATTTCGCCCCTTGCCAAATTTCGGCGACAGGCCCAGTTTGCCACAAGCCCGCAATGTCGCGGGTCTTTTAAGGCAAGCCATGAATAAGAGCCAGCCACATCCCCTTGAATGGCGGACGGGTGATGTTCCCGTCTCGCGCCAATTCGATGATCCGTTCTTTTCGCTCGATAACGGATTGGCGGAAACCACCTATGTCTTCCTCAGCGGCAATGACCTACCCGAACGGTTTTGCGATGGGTTTCACATTGCGGAACTTGGCTTTGGCACGGGCTTGAATTTTCTGGCCAGCCTTGCCGCGTTTCGCGCGGCCAAGACCGCGGGCGTTTTACATTTCACATCGTTTGAAGCCTTCCCGCTGCAAAGTGATGACTTGACCCGCGCATGGGGGGCGCATCGCGCGAATTTGCCCGCCGATGCCTGTGCCGCGCTGACCCAAACCCCTAATTTGCCACCACAAATCATAGGCCCTGACTACGTTTTGCAGCTTGTTTTCGGGGATGCGCGCATGACATTGCCCCAATGGGATGGGGTCGCAGATGCGTGGTTTCTTGACGGGTTTTCACCTGCCAAAAACCCCGAGCTTTGGGAAGATGATCTTATGCAAACCGTGGCAGAGCATACCAAACAGGGCGGCACTTGTGCGACCTACACCGCCGCAGGCGCAGTGCGCCGCGCCCTTGAGTGCGCGGGGTTTTCTATCACGAGGGCGCAAGGGTTTGGCCGCAAACGCCATATGACGAAGGGGCGCAAGAATTGATCGAGCAGAACACCCGCAAGGGCATTTTCCTGATGATTGCCACGACCATCGTCTTTGCCATTCAAGACGGGATCAGCCGCCATTTGGCGGGTGAATACAATGTCATGATGGTCGTGATGATCCGCTATTGGTTCTTTGCGGCATTCGTCATCGCGATATCCGCCCGCAAGGCAGGCGGGCTCAAGGCGGCTGCCGCCACCAACCAACCTTTTTTGCAGGCCTTCCGTGGGATTCTGTTGGCAGCCGAAGTTTGCGTGGCGGTGTTGTCCTTCACGCTTCTCGGTCTGGTCGAAAGCCACGCGATCTTTGCCTGCTATCCGCTTTTGGTCGCGGCCCTATCTGGGCCAATCCTTGGTGAAAAGGTGGGCTGGCGCAGATGGGCGGCCATTGGCACGGGCTTTATCGGCATCCTCATCATCCTTGAGCCTGGCGTGACTGTTTTTGCCATTGAGGCGCTAATCCCATTGGCATCGGCGCTGATGTTCGCGGTCTACGGGCTTTTGACGCGCTATGTGTCCCGCCAAGACAGCGCGGCTACCAGTTTCTTTTGGACGGGGATCACGGGTGCGATCTTTATGACCGCAGTGGGCATCTGGTTTTGGGAGGCCATGGCCCCAACCGATTGGATCTGGATGGGTTTTTTGTGCATGACAGGCGCGCTTGGGCATTATTTACTGATCCGCGCTTATGAAGTGGCCGAAGCCAGTGCCGTGCAGCCTTTCGCCTATTTGCAGATGCCGTTTTCCTCGATCATCGGGATATTAATCTTCGGCGATGTGCTGCGGGAAAACGTGGCACTGGGCGCAGGGCTTGTGGTTGCGGCAGGGTTGTTCACCCTGTTCCGCGCCCGCGCCAAAGAAAAAGCAGAGCAAATCAACGCCGTTGCAGCAGTTCCGACAAATGCGGACGCTGCAACGCCCCCGTCAGACGCGCCTCGTAAATCTGAAGGCTCTCCGTGACGCGCATGATGTAATTGCGCGTTTCGGTAAAAGGCACAGCTTCGATCCAATCCACAATATCAACGGCGGGATCGCGCGGATCACCAAATCGCTCGATCCAAGAAGTCGCGCGTGAAGGCCCCGCATTATAAGCAACAGCCAAAAGCACGGGGTTCGTCCCGAAATCTTCGCTGAGATATTGCAAATATCCTGCGCCAAGCCGCGCGTTATAGGCGGGGTCGCTCAGCAAGCGCTGCTCTTCATAAGCAATGCCTTGTCGGCGCGCCTCGGATTGGGCCGTGCGCGGCATAACTTGCATCAAACCGCGCGCGCCTGCAGGGCTGATAACTGTGGGGTTAAACTCGGACTCGCGCCGTGCGATAGACAGAACAAAAGCAGGGTCAAACCCCAAATCTGCCGATGCCAAATCGGTCACGGGAAAATAGGCAGGCATGATCTCATGCCCATCCAAAGCCGCGCGTTTTGCAATCATGACCGCATAATGCGGCTCGCGCAATTCAAGCGCGAATTGCGCCAGCGCACCCGCCTCGGCACGGCTCAGGCTTTCGGTCAAATGGGTCATAAAGCGTTCCGCCAAATCCCCCTCGCCGGCCTGATGAAGCAACAACGCCGCGTGAAACACCGAAGAATTCGCAAAGGAAGCCTGCCGCCAATCGCCAAATTGCTCGCGGCCTAGGAACCCTTCATCTTGCGGGAAACCTCCGCGCTCTGCGGCCAATTGACCATAAAAACTCGATTGGAATTCAGCGCCATGGGCATAGGCAGAACGGGCCGCCTCTGTGTTGCCCAAGGCCTCATGCGCGCGTCCAATCCAATAGCCCGCACGCCCTGACGAAATGGGTGAATCCACAACCGATCGCATGGCCTCAAAATGGGTCAAGGCGCGGGCAGCATTGCCAGATTTCAGGGCATTATATCCCGCCAACCATTCCAATTCCGCGTAATCGCTTGCATCGCGTTCGGGCGAGAGGAAATGCGGCGCGGCTAATTGGTAGGCCTGCGCAAAATCCCCTTCGCGCATCACATCACGGGCCAATGAGGCACGCCGCCACGACCAATATTCAGGGCGACCCAATCCGTCTTGCGAGTTTGAGCGCGCCAACATCATCTCACGCGCGCCATCCCAAAGCCCCGCCTCCATGCGCCATCGAAACCGCTCAAAAGCAAGCCCCGCATCATCTGCATATTGTGCTGGAACAGCATCAATCAGCGCATTGATGCCATCACTGCGCCCAGCCCGAAGGGCCAAACGCGCCGCTGCCAAGGCACGTGCCCCACTCTCCACTTCGGCCATCATCTGCTCGGCAAGGGCGGTTTCACCCTCCCAGAGCAACATATCAAGCCGCGCAAAATTCAGCTCGGCCAGATCCGAACGATGCCGTGCCAAGAGATCTGCAACCAAATCGCGGGACAGTGGCATGGTCACCCAAGCCTCACGCAGCACTTGCTGATAGGCTGTGTTGTTTCCACGCGCCTCATGAGTCGCCAACAAACCGCGCAGCCCATCGGTGGTCAGGGGCATAGCACCGCCAAAATAGACAATAACCTGATCAGGGCTGCCCCCCTCGGCCATGGCCCCCTCACCTTGTTGGTGAAGATATGGCAGACCTGGCCAATCGCTACGGCGCTCTAGAAAATCGGGATATTCTGCCGCTGTGCCCCCTTCGGCGCGCAAAATAACCCATTGCAGAACATCGCGGGCAACAGCGTCAGCCAGACCCGATTGAAGCGCGCGCGCGCGCTCAAAATCGCGCTCTGTTGCCGCCGCGATTGCCTCGCGGAGGGGGCTTTGGGCCAACGCAGCGCGAATTGGCATCACCAATGCAACCAAAGCCACACCCACGGCCATAATGATCTTATGCCATCTACGTCCTGTGCCTATCGCGCCTGTCACGGGTGAACCCCTATATTTTAAAAGTCAAAACCTGCTCGGGCGCTGTTATGCGCCTCTTTGACCCCCAAGCTATATCTTCCCTCGACATCTGCAAGAGAGGAACTTGGCAATTCTGTCGAAGATCGCTAGTGTCCACGCGGTCTTGCGCTTATGTTGGGACGGCAAGGCAGATCATCTGTCCAGAAACGAAAAAAGGAAGCGTGTCATGTTCAAAGGCTCTATGCCCGCATTGGTAACGCCGTTCACAAACGGCGCTGTTGATTTCGGCACGCTTGAAAAACTCGTGGACTGGCAGATCACCGAAGGCAGCCACGGGCTTGTGCCTGTTGGCACCACAGGCGAAAGCCCGACCCTGAGCCATGAAGAACATGAGGCCGTGATCAAGGCGGTTGTGAAAACCGCCGCAGGGCGCGTGCCCGTTATTGCAGGGGCAGGATCCAACAACACAGTAGAGGCATTGCGATTTGTGCAATTCGCCAAGGATGTGGGGGCGGAGGCCGCTTTGGTGGTAACGCCCTATTACAACAAGCCCACGCAAAGAGGCATGATTGCCCATTTCGAGGCATTGAATGAAGTCGGCATTCCGATCATCATCTATAATATTCCGCCCCGCTCTGTGGTGGATATGATGCCTGATACGATGGGCGCACTCGCCAAGTTGCCAAATATTATCGGGGTGAAGGATGCCACCGGCGATCTGAGCCGTGTGCCCAAGCAACGCATCACCTGCGGCACGGATTTTGTGCAGCTGTCAGGTGAGGATGCCACGGCCATAGGCTTTAACGCACAAGGCGGTGTGGGCTGTATTTCCGTCACAGCGAATGTTGCGCCCGCACTCTGTGCCGCGATGCAAGAGGCAACTCTACGCGGCGATTACGCGGCAGCGCTTGAGTATCAAGACAAGCTTATGCCGCTGCATGAGGCCATTTTCCTTGAGCCAGGTGTCGCCGGTGCAAAATATGGGCTGTCTCTGTTGGGGCGCGCAAATGATGAGGTGCGGCTGCCATTGACCACGCTGAGCGATGCTACGAAAGCACGGATCAAATCGGCCATGCAGCACGCGGGTCTGATCGCCTGATCGGCAAGAAGGGCCGATATGGCAAAGAAAGACGAGAATAAGAACTACAAGGTCATTGCCGAGAACCGCCGCGCGCGGTTTGACTATGCCATTGAATCTGACCTTGAGGTTGGAATCGTCTTGCAAGGCTCAGAGGTGAAGTCGCTGCGCCAAGGCCAATCCAACATCGCCGACAGCTATGCGGCGGTTGAGGATGGCGAATTGTGGTTGGTGGCCGCCTATATCGCACCATATGCCCAAGCCAAAACTTGGGGTCATGAAGAACGGCGTAAACGCAAACTTCTTTGCTCGAAGCGGGAGGTCGCGCGCCTGTGGAACGCCTCGCAACGCGAAGGTATGACCCTTGTGCCTTTGGTCATGTATTTCAACGATCGCGGCATCGTGAAGCTCAAGATTGGCATCGCCAAAGGTAAGAAAGTCGCCGATAAGCGCGAAACCAGCGCCAAGCGTGATTGGAACCGCCAAAAGCAGCGGATTCTCAAACAGAACGGGTAAGCTGTCATACGCCCTTTGCCTGATCATCAATTTGGGCTAGGTCTGTCTGAAGGTTGCCTTGACCCAAACGCGCCTTGGAGTTTGCTATGACTGATGATCCTAAAACCCTAGTCTCAACCGAATGGCTTGCGGCCCATCTGTCGGATCCTGACATGCGGATTTTGGATGCATCTTGGTATTTGCCCGATATGAACCGCGATGCTCGCGCGGAATATGACGCGGGCCATATTCCCGGCGCTCGCTTCTTTAATATTGACGAGATTAGCGACACCCAATCTGCCTTGCCCCATATGGCACCACCCTCTGAAAAATTCATGTCGCGGATGCGCGCGATGGGTGTGGGTGATGGGCATCAGGTGGTGGTCTATGACGGCGCGGGCATATTTTCAGCCGCCCGCGTGTGGTGGCTTTTCCGCCTGATGGGCAAAACGGACATCGCCGTTCTTGATGGGGGTTTGAAAAAATGGAAGGCCGAAGGTCGCCCCTTGGAGGATATGGCACCAATCCTGCGCGACCGCCACATGACCGCACAACGCCAAGCAAATTTGGTCAAGGATGTGACCCAAGTCGCTGCTGCCGTGAAATTGCGCGATTGGCAGATTGTTGATGCGCGCGGCCCCGCGCGGTTCCGCGGTGAGGAACCTGAACCACGGGCAGGACTGCGTGCTGGCCATATTCCGGGCGCATTGAACGTGCATTATGCCACGCTGCTCAATTCCGATGGCACCATGAAAAAAGGCGAGGCTTTGCGCGCCGCCTTTACTGATCAAGGCGTTGATCTGGAGCGGCGGATTATCACAAGCTGCGGCTCTGGCGTAACGGCGGCTATTTTGTCCTTGGGGCTAGAGATCCTTGGGCATCGCGATCATGCGCTTTATGATGGATCTTGGGCCGAATGGGGCCAATTCGATCAGCTGAAAGTTGAGACGGGATGAGCCTGATTAAGGCAGGAACCGAGGTTCCCTATCGCGTCACTTTTTTGCGTATGACCGCGCGGCCTGACAACCAAACGGCGCTGCCCCAAGACATCACGCTTGAGCGCGCTATGGATCCGCCCCTTTGGTATTTTTTTGCGCTCTATGACGCGGTGGGACGCGATTACGAATGGGTGGATCAACATAATCGTCCCGAGGCTGAACTGCGCGGCTTTCTCGAAAGCCCCTTGGTCGAGCTGTGGGTCGCCAAACGTGGCGGCGTGCCGCAAGGGTTTTTCATCCTTGACTTCACCGAACCGCCGATCTGCGATCTGGCCTATTTTGGCCTCACGCCAAATGCCGTTGGCCAGGGGTTGGGCCGCGCCCTTTTAAACCAAGCATTGGCACAAGCATGGGGTGGCGCAGGCGTCACATCCGTCACAATAAACACCTGCACGCTTGACCATCCGCGCGCACTGGCGCTCTATCAATCGGCGGGTTTCGTAGCTGAGCGGTTCGAAGATCGCAGTCGCGTTCTGACCCGCGACAGAGACACATCGCTTCACCCTGCCTAAAGGCCTATGATGTTTGAAACGCTGACCGCCCCCGAAGCTGATAAAATCATCCGTCTGATGGGGATTTTTGCGGCTGACCCGCGACCTGAAAAAATCGACCTTGGCGTAGGGGTCTATAGAAACAGCCAAGGGCAGACCCCAATCATGGCAGCGGTCAAACAGGCCGAGCGTAAGATTTGGGACGCACAGCACAGCAAATCTTATGTCTCGCTTGCAGGCGATAAAGCCTATCTTGATGCGGTCGAGGAGCTGCTATTTTCCACGCGCGGGGCCAAAGCCGCGATTGCAACACCTGGTGGAACGGGCGCATTGCGCCAATGTTTTGAGGCGCTCAAATATCTGCGCCCAAACCTGACGGTATGGCTGCCAGAACCAACATGGCCCAACCACGCCTCAATCCTGCGTTATTTGGGTCTGCAGGTTCAAACCTATCGCTTCCGCGATGAGGCAAGAGGCGGGTTAGATCACGCAGGCCTGATGGCGGATCTGGCACAAGTGGCACAAGGGGATGCCGTGGTCATCCACGGCTGCTGTCACAATCCAACGGGGATTGAACCAACCCCAGACACATGGCGCGACATCGCCGTGACACTGGCCAAGCGCGGGGCCCTGCCCGTGATTGATATGGCCTATCTGGGATTTGGCAGTGGGATTGAACAAGATCGCGCGGGTTTAGATGTGATCTGCGCTGAATGCCCCGAAGTTTTGGTGGGGTTTTCAGCCTCTAAATCCTTTGGGCTGTATCGGGATCGCGTGGGTGCGGTTCTGGCTCAATGCCACAGCCCTGCCATTCAATCTGAGATGCAAGGCTTGCTGACATGGCTTAATCGCCAGAATTATGCCTTTCCCCCAGATCATGGGGCGCGGGTGGTGCAAGTGATTTTGGATGATCCCGAACTGCGTGCAAACTGGGTGGCCGAGCTATCGGCGATGCGTCACGAGATTGACGCGAACCGCCAATGCTTTGCCGATGATTTGCGTCAGCACCAAATGGGTCGCCTTGCAGATCAAATCGCGGCACAACGCGGGATGTTCTCGCTGCTGGGCCTCAGCCCCAATGACGTGCGTCAGTTGCGCGAAACGCGGGGGATTTATCTGGTTGAGGACAGTCGCGTCAATCTTGCAGCAATGACACCCACCGCCAGCCGCATCGTGGCCGAAGCCATTTCAACGCTTGCACAAGCTGGGCAATCAGCATAGAGCGCGCCCTGTCCCGCGATGCGCGCGGGGCCAAGTCTCCGACTACCTTGTCAAAACGGATGAACATTATGAAATCTTCCTATCTTCCTGGCATCCTTGCCATGGCGGCCATCGTTTTGGCCTCAAATATCCTTGTGCAGTTTCTATTCGGCAATTGGCTGACATGGGGTGCCTTTACCTATCCATTGGCCTTTTTGGTCACTGACATCATGAACCGCGTCTATGGTGTGGCAGCCGCGCGGCGCGTTGTATTTGCGGGTTTTGTGACGGGCGTGATCTGCTCTCTCATAGGCACGCAAATCATGGGCGAGTTTGGGCCATTGGTGACGTTGCGTATTGCTCTTGGTTCTGGCCTTGCGTTCCTCGTGGCGCAGTTGATGGATGTGGCCATATTTGACCGCCTGCGCGCTGGCGCATGGTGGCGCGCGCCTGTCGTCTCGACCTTGGTTGGGTCTAGCCTTGATACCGCGCTGTTCTTCACCATCGCGTTTTCGGCAAGCCTCAGCTTCCTTGAACCTGCCAATGATGTCTCTTGGGCGGGCGACATATTGCACATCTTGGGCCACGGCCCCGAAGCGCCGCTGTGGGTATCCCTTGCCATTGCTGACTGGTTGGTCAAGCTCGCGCTCGCGTTGATCGCGCTTGTGCCATTCCGCCTGATTACCCGCAAAGTTTTGGCACAGGTTGCGTAAAAACTTTTGACAAACACAAAATATGTGGCAACCTGTGGATAACAGCAACGTAATGAAAGGAGGTGATCCAGTGTCTAGAGAGGTATTGGAGAAAGGGTTCGGGACAGCGATGGAGGTGCGCCTTTAAGCAGCCTTAAGGGCAATAACCGAAATGGCTGGGCGATGATTTCCTAACCGCGCCCACCTCCTGATTTCTCGAAGGGCCGCTTGCAAGAGCGGCCCTTTTCGATGAGAGGTTTCCTATGACTGAGATAGATCATCTTGCATTGGCCCGCCGCGAAGGCCTGCCCGATGCGCTGCGTATTCTGTTGCAGGATTACCCGCGCGAGATATGGCAAGCGCATCCAAATTTTGGTGGCTTGGTCGCATTCTGGTTGAACCGCCACCTTATGTTCCGCAGACTTGACGCCATGTTGACCGATGCGGTGCAACAGGCACTAGATCGCAACAATGATCCGCAAAACTTTGCGCGCAACATATCTCGCTTTGGCGGGATGCTGCTTGAGCAATTGCACGGCCATCACATGATCGAAGATCAGCATTATTTTCCGTTGCTTGCGCAAAGAGAGCCCAAACTTGAACGTGGTTTTGACATTCTTGACCATGACCACCACGCGCTTGATCCGTTGTTGGCGGAGTTTGCCACGGCAGCGAATGGGGCGATTACGGGCGCGCTTGCGGGCAAGGGGCCAGATGCAATTGCCCCTCTTGAGCGCGAGATGACCCGCCTGTCCCGTCTGTTGGATCGGCATTTGCAAGATGAAGAAGAACTGGTGGTTCCCGTTATTCTAAAATTCGGCTCTTCAGGCCTAGACGGATAACGCAAAGCCCCCGCCAGTGGGGGGCTTTGAAAGAACGTTTAGAAATCTAAGTTCTCAACACTCAGTGCGTTGGCTTGGATGAATTCGCGGCGGGGTTCTACGACATCGCCCATCAGTTTGGTAAAAATGTCATCCGCATCGGCCAGATCGTCAATTTTGACCTGCAACAAGGTGCGCGCCTCTGGATCGAGGGTGGTTTCCCACAGCTGGCCTGGGTTCATCTCACCCAAACCCTTATAGCGTTGCAGGGTCAGGCCCTTTTCACCCTCCGCCAAAATGGCATCCAGCAATTCGGTCGGGCCATGGATGATCTGGCTACGTTCTTTACGGGCAAGATGCGCTGGCTTTGCAAAAATCTCGCGTGTTTCGGCGCTGACGGAGGAGAGCTTACGCGCCTCACCAGACCGCAGAACTGCACCATCAAGGTTTCTGATTTCTTCCACCCCGCGCAAAACGCGGCTAAGGCGGATCCCATGATCTTGGGTAATACGCCCTTGCCATCCGCGCTCGTATTCCACGGCGACCAAGTCGAGGCGCGCCGCGATTTGATCCGCAACACCCTGAAGATCGCTGTTCAAGCGGTCTTGATCAAAGCCACCCGCAAGCGCGGCCTGTTCAAGGATGTGACGGGGATAATGGGTTGGGAAGGCTTCAAGAACACGGCGGAAGGCACGCGCGCCCTCAACAACGCGCGCCAAATCTGCGCCTGCAATTTCTTCGCCAGAGGGCATACGCAGCACTGCGCCATCAACGCCCATTTGAATCAGGTAATCCTCAAGCGCGGCTTGGTCTTTCAAATAGACCTCGGATTTACCGCGCGCCACCTTGTAAAGCGGCGGCTGCGCAATAAAGAGATTTCCCGCCTCAATGATCTGCGGCATCTGACGGAAGAAGAAGGTCAACAACAGCGTGCGGATATGCGCGCCATCAACATCGGCATCCGTCATGATGACAATCTTGTGGTAGCGCAGTTTTGATAGGTCAAACTCGTCTCGCCCGATGCCTGTGCCAAGCGCGGTGATCAGCGTGCCGATCTCTTGGCTTGACAACATGCGATCAAAGCGCGCGCGTTCCACGTTAAGGATTTTCCCGCGCAGAGGCAGAACCGCCTGATTATGCCGCGACCGGCCCTGTTTGGCGGAACCGCCGGCGCTGTCGCCCTCGACCAAGAACAATTCAGATTTGGCGGGATCTTTTTCCTGACAATCCGCCAATTTACCGGGCAGGCTGGCCACATCCATTGCCGTTTTGCGGCGAGTCAACTCGCGCGCTTTACGCGCGGCTTCGCGGGCCAAAGCCGCTTCGACAATCTTGCCCACGATATTGCGGGCCTCTTGGGGATGTTCTTCAAACCATTCGCCAAGCTTTTCGTTGACCAAATTCTCCACCGCAGGGCGCACTTCTGAGGACACCAATTTGTCCTTGGTCTGGCTTGAGAATTTTGGATCAGGCACTTTGACAGACAACACGCAGGTCAGCCCCTCGCGCGCATCATCGCCTGTGAAATTGACCTTTTCGCGCTTAGCGATACCCGATGTATTGGCGTAGTGGTTGATCGTGCGGGTCAGCGCACCGCGAAAACCTGCCAAATGCGTGCCGCCATCACGTTGTGGGATGTTATTGGTGAAGGGCAGCACGTTCTCATGATAGCTGTCATTCCACCACATCGCGACCTCAACGCCGATGCCATCGCGTTCGCCCGACATAAAAATTGGATCTTCCAACATTCCTGATTTGGAGCGGTCGATATATTTCACGAATTCGCGCACACCGCCCTCATAGACCATCTCGCTGCGCAAAGGTTCGGCGGGGCGTTCATCCTCAAGCACGATTCTGACGCCAGAGTTCAAAAAAGCCAACTCACGCAGACGCGTCTCTAGGGTTTTGAAACTATATTCCAAATTCGAAAATGTGGTCAGCGAGGCGAGAAAACGCACTTCCGTGCCCTTTTCACCATCGGAGTCCCCCACAACGCGCAAATGCTCGACCGTTTCGCCACGTTCGAACTTGGCGTAATGCTCTTTGCCATTGCGCCAAATGCGCAGTTCCAGCCAATCGGAAAGGGCGTTTACAACCGACACGCCCACACCATGCAGACCGCCAGAAACCTTATAGGAGTTCTGGTCAAATTTGCCGCCTGCGTGCAGCTGGGTCATAATCACTTCGGCAGCAGACACGCCTTCCTCAGCATGCATATCCACAGGGATACCACGGCCATTGTCGCGCACGGAAACCGAATTATCGGCATGAATTTTGACGGATACTTGCGTGGCATGGCCTGCCAATGCCTCGTCAATGCCGTTATCGACAACCTCATACACCATATGGTGCAGGCCAGAGCCATCATCAGTGTCACCGATATACATACCGGGACGCTTGCGAACCGCCTCTAAGCCCTTGAGAACTTTGATGGAATCTGCGCCGTATTCCTGCGGCGCGGGCTCGTTTTCGGCCATGGGGACCTCTGCCTGTTTCTTATGCGGTTTTATAACGCGTTGTTGTGGGAATGTCACGCCTTTGCCACAAGATTTAGCGGTTGAACACCGCAATCGCTATCGCCACCAAGATCAACAGGCCGCCTGCGATCTTGTTGATCCGTGTCAGCGCCACTGGGTTCGTCACAAGGCGGCGTGCACGATCCACAAAAAGCGCAAAAAACGTATTTCCAACCAATGGCACAAACATGGAGATGGCCCCAATCAAGGCAATATCGGTCGCGGTAATCGTGCTGAGATCAAAGAACCCCGGTAGCATCCCCATGTAGAACAAAATCGCTTTGGGGTTGGCTAAAATCACCGCAAGGCCGGCAATGAAACCTGCCCAGACCCCTTTGCGATTAAGGCGGCTATCGGCGCTGATTTGATGGCCTGCATGACGGATCAGCATGACCCCCATACCTGCAAAAACAACCACAGCGAGCCAACGCAGTGCCTCCATCACCCAATCATAACTTGCGACAATCCATGCAAGCCCGACCAAGGCCAGAACTGACCATGCTGTATCCCCCAGTGCCACCCCAAGCATCAGGGGAAACGCCCCGCGCATCCCATGCGCCAATGTGCGCGCGGTCAAGGCCAACCACACAGGGCCAGGGGTGAGAAACAGCACGAAAAGCGCGCCCGCATAGAGCGCCATTTGGGCCAGCGTTATTGTCATTGTCCTACCTAATTGGCCGCTTCCACCCCGAGCGGCACCTCTTGCGCACGCGCGCTAAATTCCATGAACAATTCTGCGCCCGTGCCGGTCAAGAAAGCTTGGGCATTCAGCGCGCATATTTCGTCAAAGAGGGCTGCTCGCCTGTCTGCATCAAGATGTGCCGCCACTTCGTCCAACAGCACCAAAGGTGCGCGGCCCGTGTCCTGCTTTAACGCGCGGGCATTGGCCAAAATAAGAGAAACCAAAAGGGCCTTTTGCTCACCCGTGGAGCATTGCCGCGCTAGGGCATCTTTGACGCGATAAATCGCGCCAAGATCAGTGCGATGCGGACCAACCAAAGTGCGCCCTGCTGCCATGTCGCGTGACCGAGTATCAGACCACAACGTGACCAAATCGGCGGGCACGGTAAAACCCTCTCCCTCCTCCAAGGTCAGATCTGCGATCGGGAAACTGGTTTCAGCCTCCTCTTGCGCGGCAGCAATGCGGGTCAAGGCGGCGTTGCGATTGGCACATATTTGCTCTGCGGCACTCATCATCTGGCGTTCAACCGCCGCATACCAACCCGCATCACGCACCTGATCCTTTAGCAAGCGATTGCGATCCCGCATGGATTTTTCATAGGCCAGAACCGCCTCACCATGATCTGGAAAGAAGCTCAGCGTAATGCGATCCAAAAACCGCCTGCGCCCTTCGGCCCCTTCAATCCAAAGCCGATCTTGCGATGGCACCAGCCAAACAATCCGCAAAAGGCGCGCAAGCGCCAATTGGGGCGCGGATTTCTCATCTATCTCGACCTGACGGGGGCTGCTTGGCTCGGCGCGGGTGATGACTTCATGCACAGTGTCGTCAATCTGCAGGGTCGCCGCCACGCGCCACCCAATCACCTCTGGGCGGCGGATCAAATCCTCGGACGGGGCGCGGCGCATCCCCCGACCAGGGGACAGCATCGAAATCGCTTCTAAGATATTTGTCTTGCCCGCCCCATTTGGCCCATAAATCGCAACAGGACGCCCATCGAAAGACAGCCGCAAACCACGATGGCTGCGAAAATGCGACAGGTGCAAATTCGAGATATAGGCACTCATCCCGCGCGCTCTTTCAATCTACTTGGCGCGCGCGGCGCCTCAGACCCGCATCGGCATTACAACATAGATCGCGCTAGTGTCGTTCCCTTCGCGCATCAAGGTTGGATCACCCGATGAATTGAACATGAAAACAGCATTCTCGCGATCCACTTGGCTGGCGATTTCAAGCAGGTATTTAGCGTTAAAGCCGATCTCGAGCTTTTCATCCGCATAGGCAACCGCCAACTCTTCCTCGGCCGCGCCTGCATCTGGGGCATTCACCGACAGAACCAAACGATCCTCATCAAGGGACAGTTTCACTGCGCGTGAGCGCTCGGACGACACTGTGGCGACACGATCAACTGCACGCGCGAATTCAGAGGCATCCACCTCCAATTTGCGGGTGTTTCCCGATGGGATCACGCGCTGATAATCTGGGAAGGTTCCATCAATCACCTTCGAAGTCAGCGTGATCTCAGGTGTAGCGAACCGAATTTTCGTCTCAGATACGGAAACCGCAATCACCGCATCGTCATCTTCCAACAATTTGCGGATTTCACCCACGGTTTTGCGCGGAACGATCACGCCGGGCATGGCCTCGGCACCTGTGGGCAACTCGGTATCCACGCGCGCCAAGCGGTGACCATCTGTGGCAACCGCGCGCAGCATCCTTCCCTCTTCACCTTCGGCAATATGGAAATAAACGCCGTTGAGATAATAGCGTGTTTCCTCAGTCGAAATCGCGAATTTGGATTTATCGAACAAGCGGCGCAGCGCCGGCGCTTTGGCCGAGAAATTTGCACTATATTCGGACGAGGACATCACAGGAAAATCTTCCTTGGGCAATGTCGCCAAAGAGAAATTCGATCGGCCCGCCTGTACGATTAAGCGACCCAAGGCTGCATCATCACTGATTTGCACCAAGGCCCCGTCAGGCAGTTTGCGCGTAATTTCATGCAGTGTGACCGCCGAAACCGTGGTGGCACCCGCTTGTTCAACATGGGCATCCACCTTGTCCACCACCTCAATATCAAGGTCGGTGGCACGAAAGGAAACATGGCTACCATCCGCCTCGATCAACACATTCGCCAAAATAGGGATCGTGTTACGACGTTCGACAACAGATTGGGCTTGGCTGACAGCTTTGAGCAGGGCCGCGCGCTCGATCGAAAATTTCATAGCCTCGTCTCCAACATATAGCGGGGCGCAGAGGTTACTATCTCTGCGCCGCAGCACAAGTATTTTATCAGCAATGTTTCGATTGGCACAGTCGGGGTCAATGACAATCTTTCGATTGGCATGGCTTAGTGCGGAAAATCACGCCTCCAAAAGACGGCGCAGCAATTCTGCATCTTCCACGAATTGGCTATCCGTGCTCATCAATTCTTCGATTTTACGGACGCCATGCAAAATGGTCGTATGATCACGGCCCCCAAATTTGCGCCCGATTTCTGGCAAGGATCGCGTTGTGTATTTCTTACACAAATACATCGCCATTTGCCGAGGGCGCACAATATTGCGCGCGCGATTGGGGCTCATCAAATCTGCTGGGCGCACTTTGTAATAGTCGCAGGTTTTTTTGATGATTTCATCCATCGTCACCTTGCGGCTGGTCGCGCGCAAAATGTCAGAAAGGCATTCTTGGGTCAGATCTAGCGTGATCTCGGCACCAACCAGATCAGCAAAGGCGCAAAGACGCGTCAAGGCTCCTTCAAGCACCCGCACATTCGATGAGACACGATGCGCAATGAATTCCAAAACTCCGTCTGCGATTTTCAAATCACGATAGCGTTGGCGCTGTGTCTCCAGTTTGGATTGCAGAATACCAAGGCGCAATTCATAATCGGTTGGATGTAAATCCACCACCAAGCCGCATTGCAAACGCGAGGCGATCCGACTGTCGAGATCCTCCATATCAACAGGCGCACGATCCCCTGAAATGATAATCTGTTTACCAAGTTCCACCAAAGCGTTGAACGTGTGAAAGAACTCTTCTTGTGTAGAATTCTTGCCCGCGATGAATTGCACATCATCAACCATCAAAACATCAACCGAACGGAACATCTGCTTAAAGCCGATCGTGTCTTTTTCCCGAAGCGCACGCACAAAGCGATACATGAACTGTTCAGCAGATAGGTAGTGAATGCGCTGATTGGGCTTGTTTTTGGCCAACTCCCAAGCAATCGCGTGCATCAAGTGGGTCTTGCCAAGGCCAACACCGCCGTAAAGAAACAGCGGGTTAAACGCCACGGGGCCACCTTCGGCAACACGGCGCGCGGCGGCGTGAGCTAACTCATTCGGTTTGCCCACGATAAAATTCTCGAACGTGTAAGCAGGGTTCAAATTAGACAAAGGAATGTCCGCATCGGCGCTGATCGCGGCCGAGAGGTCAGGCGCAGACTGCACTGGTGCCCCAACTGCAGGCGTTTGCGGTGAATTAGGTGTTTGGGGAGCGCTCTGCACCAAGAATTCCAAGCGGTCTACCGCAAGCCCTGCGCCATGCAGGTGGCGCAAAATTACATCACCAAATTTTTGCGAAACCCAAGTGCCAAAGAAATTCGTGGGGACACGGAAACGCGCGATGCGGGCATCGATGCGGTCAAACTCAATCGGCTCAATCCAAGATTTGAAGTTATTTTTTCCAATCGCCGATTGCAGTTCATTACACACATCCACCCACTTGTCGTTCGTCATTATGCACCTACGCTTGTTTTTAATTTTGCCACATGAGAACCGCCTTTCTGGCAGCTCCCACGCGGATCATCCCCGCTTAACGTTTTCAGAAAATCTGCCTGACCCATTGCAAGTCCAACGGCATACTTATGCCCGCTTGCAACGTCCAAACCGCGACAGCGAACCGTCTTGAACGATTTTTGCAAAAAAGGTGCCCACTCGCAGTTTGCGAGATCCTATTTTGCCGTTCTTAAAATACGGTCACTCTCTCGAGGGAACACAAACACCTTCGGTGCAGACGCTTGGCATCTCAGCCATAGATCAGAGCGATAACCATGCGTAGACACGCAATAGCATCGCTCAACCTATAGGCAGATTAATCCACCCTGCGCCGCGCACAAAAATTTGCGCGCGTTGGTTTTTACACCTGTCAGCTGTCCCCCCAGACAATCTGAATCACCTCGCAAGGCTAGCGGGAGTCGCGCCCTCCTCGCAATAGAACTTCACGCTTGACACAATTCTTTTTCAAACCCGAATCTGATGCATCCGCAGAACGGCCTTGATCGACAAAGATTTTCCCAAAAAAAACGCCCGCACAGGCGGGCGAATTTGTCATAATAATTAGGTCAAAGCCCAATATTACTTGGCCGAAAGCGCCTTAACACGGGCCGACAGACGCGACATTTTCCGCGCAACCGTGTTTTTATGCAGGACACCTTTTGTCACACCGCGCATCAGCTCAGGCTGTGCATCGCGCAACGCGGCTGCAGCAACAGATGCATCGCCTGTTGCAATCGCTTCTTCAACTTTGCGCAGGTAAGTGCGAATACGCGAACGGCGCGCTTTATTTACTTCATAGCGGCGCTCATTCTGGCGGGCGCGTTTTTTGGACTGAGGCGTATTTGCCATCGGTTGATCCCTTCTCTCAGGCTCGTATCAATTAAAATGCAACGCGCGCCTGTCCAGCACCAACCACGGGTTTATAACCGGGTCCTCTGGCCAAGGCGGGCCTCACACGCATGTCTGAGACGCGCATTACGGGAATTCTGACAGAATGTGAAGCCCTGAATCACTTATCGCGAAACTGGGCTTCGCGCTTTTCAAGAAAGGCTGCCATGCCTTCCTTTTGGTCTTCAGTGGCAAATAGCGCATGAAACAGGCGGCGTTCAAACAAAACGCCTTCACGAAGCGTGGTTTCATAGCTGCGATTGACCGATTCTTTGACAGCCATCACAGTGACCATGGATTTCTCAGCAATCTTGGCCGCCGCACCCATGACCTCTTCCATCAATTTTTTGGCAGGGACAACACGGCTGACAAGACCTGCCCGCTCTGCTTCTTCAGCGGTCATGAAGCGGCCTGTCAGATGCATATCCATCGCTTTCGACTTACCCACAAAACGGGTGAGGCGCTGCGTGCCGCCGATCCCCGCGACAATGCCCAAATTGATCTCAGGCTGTCCGAATTTTGCAGTATCCGCGGCAATGATGAAGTCGCACATCATCGCCAATTCGCATCCACCGCCCAAGGCATAGCCCGCAACGGCGGCAATAATGGGCTTGCGACAGCGCAGTAATTCTTCCGTCTCAGTTGTGAATAAATCGCCTGCGAATACATCGACAAAGCTTTTCTCGGACATTTCTTTGACATCTGCCCCTGCGGCAAAGGCCTTATCCGAGCCAGTAATAACGATTACGCGAACCTTATCATTAGAATTGGCGGATTTGATGACCTTGGACAATTCGCCGAGCAACTGAATGTTCAGCGCGTTCAACGCATCAGGTCTGTTCAGCTTGATTAGGCAGACATGGTTTTCAATGTCCACAATCAGGGTTTCATAGGCCATCGCCAGTCAATCCTCGCAGGTTTGCATTTGCGGCAGGGTTAACAGGATAAGCCAAAAGTTGAAACTACCTTTGGCAGGCAGGGCAGTAGAAACTTGACCGCCCCGATTGCACAATACGGCGGATCACGCCCGCGCATCCCGACTTGAGGCAAGGCTGGCCTTCGCGGTCATAGACTTGGAATCCATGCTGGAAATATCCTAATTCCCCATCTGCTTGGCGATAATCACGCAAGGATGACCCGCCCGCTTCAAGTGCCTCGGATAAAACCTCGCGAATGATTGGGACAAGGGACGCAACACGCGCAGGTGCAATTCGGCCTGCTTGACGGGTCGGGGATATCCCCGCGCGAAACAGGGATTCGCAAACATAGATATTCCCCAACCCCGCCACGATCCGCTGGTCGAGCAAAGCCGCCTTGATTGGTGTTTTGCGCCCAGACAGTGCATCGACCAAATAACGCTCATCAAACTGGTTACCCAATGGTTCTGGGCCGATCTCGCGGATCAGCCAGTGATCCGCCTCACCCGCAGTCGCAAACAGATCCATCGCACCAAATCGGCGTGGATCGTTAAAGGTGACACGCGCGCCTTGTGCCATTTCGAAAACAACATGATCATGTTTTTGAGGGGCAGGATGGCCATGCACGAACTGCGCAAGTGTCTCGCGCGCGCCTTCAGGCAGCGAAATCAACATTCGCCCCGACATGCCCAAATGGATCAAGACAGTCGTGCCGCGATCTAAATCCATCAAGATATATTTCGACCGCCGCCGCAAACGCAGGATACGCGCTCCAGAAACATCCCGCGCCATATTGGCAGGGAATGGCCAACGCAAACCCTCACGATTGAGGCGCAATTCTGTGATCACCTGCCCCTCCATGACGGGGATAAGACCACGGCGCACTGTTTCCACTTCGGGAAGTTCTGGCAAATTCTTCACTCCTTGTTCCAAGCGTCGCATTGTCAGGCGGCCCTTGCTGCCTATAAGAGAGGGGAGTTGAGAAGGAGGGCAAGGCCCGATGACATCGAAAGATGAAAGCCAAGACAGCCGCACCACCCATTTCGGTTTCCAAACCGTGGGCGAGGATGAAAAGGCAGGCATGGTACACGGCGTGTTTTCCAATGTGGCAAGCCGCTATGATGTGATGAATGATGTCATGTCCGCAGGCATTCACCGCGTTTGGAAAGATGCGATGATGGATTGGCTTGCCCCGCGCGCGGGTCAGGACTTGCTCGATGTTGCGGGCGGGACGGGCGATATCGCTTTCCGCTTTCTCAAACGCGCGCCTTCTGCGAAGGCAACAGTGCTTGATATGACGCAATCCATGCTGATCGAGGGGCAAAAGCGCGCTGAAGCCGCGCATATGGCTGACAGTCTGAATTGGATTGTGGGCGATGCCATGGCGCTGCCCTTTGAAAACAATCGTTTTGACGTCTACACCATCAGCTTTGGCATCCGTAACGTGACCCGAGTGCAGGATGCGCTGAACGAGGCGTTTCGTGTCCTCAAACCTGGTGGACGCCTGATGGTTTTGGAATTCAGCCAATTGCCGAATACGAGCCTGCAAAAGCTTTATGATCTCTATTCGTTCAATGTCATCCCACGGATGGGTCAGATGATTGCCAATGATCGCGACAGCTATCAATATTTGGTCGAGTCGATCCGTAAATTTCCCGATCAAGAGACCTTTGCAGGGATGATCCGCACCGCTGGGTTTGAGCAAGTATCCTATCGTAATCTCAGCTTTGGCATCGCCGCGCTGCATTCTGGTTGGAAAATTTAACCGATGCGCGGGCCACATAATATTTGGCGTGTTATCCGCACAGGCGCCACATTCGAGCGCACCGGTGCGATGCGTGTGGCGCTTGAGGCGCTGAAGGCGCCGCGATCCTTGCGCATTGCAGCACGGGTTTTGGGCCTGCCGTTTGCATGGCTGGGGCATCGCGGTGACCCCGCCCTACCACCTGTAACACGCGCGCTGACGGCCCTTGGCCCTGCCTATATCAAATTTGGGCAAATTCTATCGACCCGCCCTGATGTGGTGGGTTCAGAATTGGCGCAACAATTGCGCGTGCTGCAAGATAAGCTGCCACCCTTCTCGACAGAGCGCGCCAAAAAGGTCATTTCCGATGAATTGGAAATTCCTGTCGACCAATTATTCAGCGCCTTTTCCGAGCCAGTCGCAGCCGCCTCTATCGCGCAAGTGCATCAAGCGACCTTGGCTGAGACAGGACAAGAGGTTGCAGTTAAGGTGTTACGCCCCCAAATCGTGCGCGCCTTTCGCAAAGATATCGATGCCTTTTACCTGATCGCGTGGCTGGTCGAAACCCTTGCACCTGCCACGCGGCGGTTGCGTCCACGTGAAGTGGTCGAGCATTTCGAAGGTGTGGTTCTGCAGGAACTTGATCTGAGGATCGAAGCTGCCGCAGCAGGGGAATTTGCGGCCAACACGGCAAATGACGAAGGCTTTGATGTGCCTCAAATTCAATGGGGCCTGTCATCGCGGCAGGTGATGACGATGAGTTGGGCCAAAGGTGTGCCGCTTGGCGATGTCGCAGCGATTGACGCGGCAGGCTTTGACCGCCGCGCCTTAGCTGCGCGCGTGCTGCAGATGTTCCTACGCCACGCTCTGCGGGATGGCTATTTCCATGCCGATATGCACCAAGGAAATCTCAAAGTTTCACCTGTGGGTGACATTGTGGCCTTGGATTTCGGAATCATGGGGCGGCTCGATGAATACACGCGCCGCGTCTACGCCGAAATTTTGATGGGCTTTATTCGCAAAGATTACCGCCGCGTGGCAGAGGTGCATTTTGAAGCGGGATATGTGCCCGCCGATCGCGATGTTGATCAATTCGCGCAAGCCCTCAGATCGGTTGGCGAGCCAATTTTCGGCATGGATGCAAGCCGCATTTCCATGGCACGACTTCTGTCATATCTCTTTGATGTGACTGAAAAATTTGGCATGGAAACGCGCACTGAACTGATCTTGCTGCAACGCACAATGGTTGTTGTTGAGGGGGTTGCGCGCTCCCTTGATCCACATATCAATATTTGGGATGTGGCAAAGCCCGTGGTCGAAGATTACATCGCCCGCAACATTGGGCCTAAAGCCGTAATCGCCGACCTTCTGAAAACGGCAAAGGTGCTCGCGCGGTTCGGGCCACGCTTGCCAGATTTAGCTGAGGCGGCGCTGCTTGCGCAGGTCAACACCAAACCCACAAAGCCTGTCTCAAGGTGGAAGGAGCGTGTGGCCTATGGCGCGCTCGGCTTTGGTTTGGCGGGGGGAATTTTGGCGATCGCTGAATTTCTATAGGCGTCTTTATGGCATGCGCAGCGCCTCAACCTGATCGGCGGCGATTTCAACCCCACCTGCCATAACCAGGCGCAGTTGATCCCCCTCCATCCGCGCTTCATGAATGCGGGCAAATACGCTGACAGGTTCGGTTTTTGGAACCTCCTCCCCCTCGATATAGGCGCGCGTCTCAAATCGATAGGTGCCATTCGGCAAAGCGGCGCCTGCCTCTATTTCACCCGTCCATCTGAGCCGTCCCCCTGCAGGGTCAATTGCTTGGGTTTGCACAACTTGGCCCCCGGAATTCATCACCACCAATTCCATCCGCGCGGCACGATCATTTTGCGCCACGGAGAGCTCGGAAAAGGGGCTTTCACCGCCAAATGCGCCCTCGCCACCACCAGAAATTCGGGCAATTGGAACATTGGGGCTAAAATAATCTGCGATACCCTTGCGCTGCTGCTCGGTTGTGGCGTTCAAAAGCCACATCACCATAAAGAACGCCATCATCGCGGTCACAAAATCCGCATAGGCCACTTTCCACGCGCCGCCGTGATGACCATCCCCGCCAACAACCTTTTTCCGTTTAATGATAATGGGGCGATTTTTCAGATCATCAGCCATAGGCGGCATCCACATTCCCAAAGACAAAGCCTCACGAGCCCATAGCGTAATGCGAGAAACTTTAGGATCGGGTAAACGGCTTTTGCACTTCCCCCAAAGCCGTGGTTAACTGCACGAAAGAACAATCTGCTCATATAGGATGGCATAACGATGGCGCGGATGATTTACATTCTCAATGGCCCAAACCTTAATCTCTTGGGCAAGCGAGAGCCGCATATTTACGGGCATGAAACCCTTGAAGATGTTGAACGGCGGTGTAAGGCGCTGCTTCCCGAAGGGTTTGATCTCTCTTTGCGCCAATCAAATCACGAAGGCCAACTCATTGACTGGATCCATGAGGCGCGCGAAGCCGCCTGTGGTATTGTCATCAATCCAGGCGCTTATACCCATACCTCAATCGCAATTTATGATGCGCTTTGTGCCTATGAGGGGCCAGTGATTGAGGTGCATATATCGAATGTTCATAAACGCGAAGCGTTTCGCCATCATTCCTATGTCTCTGGGCGTGCCGAAGGTGTGATCGCAGGGCTTGGGCTTGACGGATATGAGGCCGCCACGCGGCGCATCGTGACCCTAAATGGCGCGTAATTAGCCCACGCGGCGGTCATGCCATAGCTTTCGTATATAGGTTTCCACAGTCGCGCCAAGCATATCATTGCGGCGGGGCAAATCTGACTGCGTGTCCCCTGTTGGCGCTGTTTCAATCAACTCAAGCTGGCCATTTTCATATTCGGCAATCGCGTGATGCGGCCCGTCACGGCGCACCCATGAGCCACAATTGGCGAACACACCCCCGCCGGCTTGGCTCAATTCAGGCATATGACTGTGGCCGCAAATGATGCCGTCCAACCCGTCACGCGCAGCGCGCTCAAGCGCGAGCCGTTTGAAGGACTGACCCAAAAGCGGCATCCCCCCTTCAATGGATTTGCGCAAAGACCATCGTTTTTTTCGGCTGGCCACCTCTGAGACGCGGCGCGGGTTGATAGGCTGAACATAGCCTTTCTCAGTCAACCACGACCAAAGATTATCCAAGGATTTAGACGACCCTTTGACCAGACGATTGTCAAATTGATCGCCATGCATGACCAAATACCGCCGCCCATCAGCCGCCAAATGGATCACCCGCTCCTCAATCCGAAGCCCGAATTTTCGCAAAATCAATGGTCGGAGAACCGTGGGTAAAATCTCGCGCAACTTTTCGTCATGATTGCCCGTGATGACCGTCACCCGCACACGTTCATCGCGGCGCAGGCGTAATATCTCGCTCAACACGTTCTGACAATCGTCATTCCAGAACCAACGCTTTTCTAATTTCCAGCCATCAATCACATCGCCAACCAAAAACAGGTTGCGGAATTCATAGCGCGCCAAGAGCCGCCGAACGGCCGCAAGATCAGCCGCTTTGTGGCCCATATGCAGATCAGAGAGAAACAAACTTCTGATCTTGATTGGCTGACGGCGCGGATCAGCCATGGCTCTCGCAGACAAGGTTCTTGTGGAACACATCGGCCACTTCTGGCCATGAATAGCGCGCCTTGGTTTTGTCATGCCGTTCTTGCGGGCTACCTTTGGCAGCAAGAGCGCGGCGCACAGCATCCGCAAGATCAGTGTCACTGATCGCCCCAAGGGCCGGATCGTGACCCATAATGTCGGATGGGCCTGGTTCGTCAAAGGCCGCAATTGGCAAGCCTGAGGCCAACGCCTCAATCAAAACAATTCCAAACGTGTCAGTGCGCGAAGGAAATACGAAAACATCCGCATCCCGATAGGCATCGGCCAAAGCGCGCCCTGTTAAGCTGCCTGTAAACCGCACGCTGCCATAGGCTTTGCGGAGATGTGACAAAAGCGGGCCATCCCCCACAACGATTTTTTCCGCTGCAATGGGAAGCGCAAGGAAAGCTTCGATATTCTTCTCTTTAGATACGCGCCCCACATAGAGAAGCCTTGGAGGCTCGGCGCGCTTTGGATCGGGGACGGGATAGAACAGATCATAATCTACACCACGCAACAACCGCACCATCGGCGCGGTAAACCCGCTATCTCGCAACTGCTGCTCAATCCGCGCAGTCGCAACAAATACGCAGGTCGAGGCATTGTGAAATTTACGCAAAACGGCCGTGACACTCCGCTCAGCGAAACTGCTCAAAAATTTGGGAACGCGCAGCGCAATATATCGGGCAAAATCGGTGTGGAAGGCCGTGGTGAATGGAACGCCGCGCGCCGTGCAATAGCGCCAAGCCGCCCAACCCAGTGGGCCTTCAACCGCGATATGGATTGCATCTGGCGCATAGTCTTCAATCAATCGACGCAAAGGGCGCGCGGGTAAGATTGCCAGTTCAATCTCTTTGTAAAACGGCAGCGCGATCCGCCGAAAATCTTCTGGGCCAATGACCCGAACATCCACATTGCGCTCTTCAAGCGCAGCGATGATATTTTGGTAAGTGCGCACCACACCATTGATCTGGCCGCCCCATGCGTCCGAAATGATCAAAACACGTTTTGGCATTGGCGCTGTTGAGGTGCCGCCCATAGTCGCCCCACTGATCCGCCATCAAACTTCGTCCCAGATGGCGCGTCTTTGTGACAGGTGCGTGTCAACTTGTGTAAAAAGCCAAAAATCTCTGAGATTTGCTATATCTTCACAACAGCGCAGGCTTCGGTCTTTATGGGGCAACCACATTTTGCGAGATGGATCATGACGACAGCTTATCGCCCCGCCCATGAATTGATGGATGAAATCGCCAAAGGCAGTCTTTCTCCAAGCGCGCTGATGGAAGAAAGCTTGGCGCGCATCGCGGCGACCAATCCCAAGATCAATGCCATCGTGGCGCTCCGTGATGAAGCTGCCTTGATGGACGAGGCCCGCGCCATGGACGCGGCCCCTCTAAAAGGGCCACTGCATGGCCTGCCTTTTGCTGTGAAAGATTTGGTTGCCACCAAAGGGATCACAAGCAGCTGGGGATCACCGATTTTCAAAGATTTCGTACCGAGCAAAGACGACCTTCTTGCAGCGCGCCTCAGGGCCGCTGGTGCGATTTTAATCGGCAAGACGAATGTGCCTGAGTTCGGTTTAGGATCGCACAGCTTTAATCCCCTCTACGGCACAACCAAAAACCCGTATGATTTAGAAAAATCGGCAGGCGGGTCATCGGGCGGCGCAGGTGCGGCTTTGGCGGCGGGTTTGGTCAGTCTTGCCGATGGATCAGACATGATGGGCAGCCTGCGCAATCCGGCCGCATGGAATAATCTATATAGCCTAAGGCCCACGCATGGTCTGGTGCCCGCCGAACCCCAAGGCGAAATGGTCATGCATCCCTTGTCTACCGATGGGCCAATGGCACGCAACCCACAAGATTTGGCACTTTTGTTGAATGTCCTTGCAGGGCCTGATCCGCGCGTGCCGTATCACTGGCCCAAATGTGACTTTCAAAACCTGCCGCATTTCTCTGGGGCCAAAATTGCATGGCTTGGCGATTGGGGTGGGGCCTTAGCTTTGGAGCCTAGCCTAATCACCCATCTCGAGGCCTCTTTGGCAATTCTGTCCGAAGCAGGTACCACAGTTGCGCCAGACAAACCACCTTTCCCATTCGAGAAGATTTGGGCCTCATGGTGCAGGCTTCGGCATTTTGCAATCTTGGGAAAATTGGGGGGCTATGCGTCCAATCCTCTCCAACGCGACCTGCTAAAACCCGAAGCGATTTGGGAGATTGAGGGCGGTCAATCTCTAACCCCTGCCGATATTCTCGCCGCAAGTGCGGATCGATCTGACTGGCTACGCGCCGCTGCGCGCAGCTTTGAAAGCTTTGATTTCCTAGCCCTCCCCGCAACGCAGACATGGCCCTTTGCGGCAGAGCTACGCTATCCCGAGGCGATCAATGGCCGCGCAATGGATACCTATCACCACTGGATGGCGGTCGTCACACCCGCAAGCCTTGGCGGCTTACCCGCCCTAACCCTGCCAGCTGGTTTTGGTGAAACAGGCCTTCCCGCGGGCATTCAAATCATCGGGCCAAAAGGATCAGACGCGCAGCTTCTGGCGCTCGCCAATGCCTATCACAGCGTCAATCCGTGGAAGGACAAACGCCCCACACTGTAACCGCCGCCACTCAATCAAGACCCGCGTCAAGCGATGAAGGCAATATCTAACGCCGCCTTCCAACCCGTCCAACTGGGGCTTTGGATTGGGGGCGGCGAATATGTGGGCCATATCACTTTCAGATTGACTACTAAATGTAGTAGTGGTGCCGCTGAAGGGACTCGAACCCCCGACCCCATCATTACGAATGACGTGCTCTACCAGCTGAGCTACAGCGGCCACGGGCGCGCTCTTAGCAAGGTTGTGCGCGCTTGTGTAGACCTAATGTAATCCGTGTTTAATTTACGCCACGGGCGGCCTGCACCGCGTCTGCGCCCTTACTGGCGTCCTCCTCATCATCAATTCGGAATTCAGGGCCCAAAGTTAACGTATCCTCGCCCGATACGGGCTCGACCACAGGCTCTGATGGGGCTGACTGCTGCGGGGCTGCGACTGTTTCAGGCGTTTCCACTGCAGCGGGGCTTGGGGCATCTAAGGCACCCACGATCAAAGGCAGCATTTGTTCAGGCCCTTGCAACGCGGCCTCACTTTGCGGCGGCACCGCCCAATGCAATGTATCGAACCCATCACAATGGGTGCAGGTTGGGCGCCATTCGGCGTGAACATGACCACAGGCCTCGCACAGCCATTGCGGCCCACGCGATGCTGTAACTGCTTTTGCAAGCCAAGCCCGTACCAGACGATCTTCACCGCCTTCGCCGCGCTCAATTGCGGCCATAACAGTCAGGCTGCGCGCATCTGGCTCATCCTGTGCCAAACTGCCAAGGGCCTTGCGGGCCTCGCCAAATTCCTTCGCGGCGATTTGCAATTCCGCCTCCAAAAGGCGTGCCTCGCGGTGGCCTTGATGCTGCTTTAACAAAGGACGGAAGCGTTTGATCCGCGCCTCTGGCGTTTCTTCGGGAACGATTTCGGCAAAAGCCGCGGCTAGATCAGGATGCGGCGCAAGACCCCATGCTTTTTGGATCACCGATGCAGCCTGCTTTGCCTTACCCTCGGCAATCGACATGCGCGCCGCCATCACTGCGGCGGGCACAAGGCTGGGAGATTGGCGATTGGCGGATTTTGCCAGCTCTGTCGCACGGGTAATTTGGCCATCTGCCAAAGCCTCACGCGCATCGGCAAGGGCCAAGACAGCATCACGGCGCTTATGCACATCGCGCGGCAAAGTGCCTGACCGCAGTTTTGCATTCAATGTGGCCCGTGCCCCTGCCCAATCTTCATATTGCGCCTGAAGACGCAGCAAGGTGTCCTGCATATCCGCATTTTTGGGCCGCAGGGCGAGGGCCTTTTCAGCGAGTTTCAACGCCGTGTCGGTGTCACCTGCGGCCAATTTCTGCTGCAACAAGCCCCGAACACCGACAAAACGGGTGCGCTCATCTTGAACCAAGGCTTTGAATGCTTCGGTCGCGCGGGCCTCGTCGCCCGCCATTTCCGCCCCTTGGGCAATCAATAAATTCGTCACCTCTGGCCGCGCCAGCAGCTTGGCTGCCCGCTCTGCTTTACGGATGGCCAAATGCCCTTCACCCGCGGCAAGGGCGAGGATCGAGTCTGACAATGCCTCAAACCCGCGTTTTTCACTGCGGCGATTGAAGTAACGGGTCAGTGCAGTTTCATCGCCATTGAGGAAACGGATACCCGCCACGACCAGCCCTGTGAGGCGCATCAAAACCCACACCAGAACCAAAGCGGCCAGCGCCAACAACACCGACACAAAAGGTGTCAGAACAAATTCGCGCCCTGCCACCGTGATTAGCGCCACATCACCGATCTCGAGCAAATAGGTGGCCCCAATCGCCAAAAGGGCGGTGGCGGCTACGAAAATCAGCGCCTTGAGCATGGACCACAACATCACATCGCCCCCCTTAACCCGCTTGACCGATTACGGCGCGATAGGTTTCGAAGGCCTCAGTCACAGAGAGACGCACCTCAACCTGAGCGACCCAATTCGAAAATACGGCTTGGGCAGGGGCAGGCAGGGCCGAAAGTTCGGCCAAAGCCAAAGACAAATCGCCTTGATCAACGGCCCCTTGGGCACGGGACAAGATTGCATCTGGGTCATCCCCGTCACGCGGGCTGAGCGACCGACCACCAATTTGGCCTTGCAGAAACGCCCCCACTCGCGCGCTTAGTGTATCGCCTGCCGTTTCGCGCAAGGCAATTGGCAGCGCATCACGCGCCAAGGGCGCAAATTCCGTGCGAAGCTGCGACAGGCGTACCAGTCCCGTCTCGGCCGCAGTGTGCAACAGAGCGGGGGCGGTGATGCCTGATCCTGCCTCCGCATCAGATAGCGCAGCTGCAAACGGCGCACCGCTTTCCATCGCCAATGTCAGGCGCACAATCGCGCTGCTGGCCTGAAGGCGTGCCACTTCACTGGTGATCGTCTCACGCAACGCGGCGAGTCCGGTTTCAGCATCTTGTGAAACGGCCTCAAGCGCGCCCCGTTGGCTGTCTACTAGCGCCTGCAATGTGGCAATCTGCTGATCCAACGCGACACCATTTGCCCCCAAAAGTGAAACGTCTACACCTTCGGGGCGGGCTTCAAGCGTGGCAATGCGCGATTGCAGATCGGAGAGCGCGTTGGCTTGTGCCGCAAGATCGGCGTAAAGCGCATCAAGCTTGGTGGTGATTGGGGTCAAATCAACCTGCGGCACCGAGACTGCATCAAGATCCGCGCGAAGATCGGCCAAACCCGCTTCAAGCGGCGCAAGATCGACTGTGGCGGCCCCTTGGTCCGCGAGGCCTGCGCGCAGTTCATCCTGTGTTGCCTCAATGGCAGAGAGACGCGCAGCAATATCATTGGAGGGCTCCGCGCTTGGCAAAAGACTGGCCGCAGCGAAGCCAAGCCCTGCAGCAAGACCACCCCCTAAAACCATCGGCCAAACCGAATTGCGTGGCTTTGGTAAAGTCGTGGCAGCAGGCGCTGTTTCGGATTGGCTTGGCACAGCATCCGTTGCGGGCTTAGTTGCCGCTTTCGGCGCAGGTTTTGCAGTGGTTTTTGCCGTGGTCTTTACAGCCGCTTTGGGTGTCGCCTTCGCTGAGGTCGATTTGCGCGCCTGTGATGGTGTTCGTTTTGAACGCGACCCTGTCGAAGCCTGCGAAGATGTTGATTTTTTTTCCGCCATACAGACCTCTTACCCGCCAGAATCATGCTGTCCAGTTACATTGACAGCGTTTTTCAGAAGCTTAGAGCAGCCATCCCATCCGCTCAAGCCTTGCAGGCCACCCGATCGCGCCTTTAGCGAAGATATCTCGCTAGCGCATCAATCATCGCGCCTGCATTAGGAGATTGCGCCACAGATACCCGCGCCTGAAACGCGGCAGGGATGGCATCAGCGGTTGCCGCACTGATCGCAACAAGCTGCAAATCCGCGCCCGTGTTTTCTGGCAAAGCAGCAAAAAACAAGGCTGCAGAGCGGGGTGAAAACAGCGGGACAACAATCGATCTATCGCTCTGAAAAAGTGAGGTAAATTCAACATCAGGGGCCAGTGCATCCTGCGCGTATATCGCCAAGTGATCAGCAGTCTGGCCTGCAGCTTGCAAAACCGCGCACAGATCGCCCGCTTGGTGGCGCCCATGCAGATGGATCACCCGCGCCGAGCGCGGCAGATCGGCCAAAATCAACGCTGAAAGATCGGTGACATCACCCTCCGCAGATCGTGCCACTAAACCCAAAGCCTGCGCCGCTTGCGCGGTTTTTTGCCCAACACAATAGGCTGTGACCCCCAAAGCCGCGTCAGGTTCCTTTGACAATTCAGAAAAGGCAGAAACCCCGTTTTCCGAGGTGAACACGACCGCATCATAGCGCGAGATATCCACATCCACTGGGATCACAGACATCGTCATCAGGGGATGGATCGAAAGCGCGGGCCGCTGCCCCAAAGCCGCCGTCATCTCATCAGCAAACCGCTGCGATTGCGCAGCAGAACGGGTCAGAAGGATCAAAGGGCAAGCATTGTCAGCCATAGCCTGCAATGATACCTGCCTTGCGAGGCGCTTACAATTGGCTTCCATCGCAGATATCTTTGGTCTGTAATGGGCGAAGGATTCACGGGGCATGACCGCAGGGCAAACACTAACCATCTTGGGGCTGGAATCGAGCTGCGATGATACGGCCGCTGCGGTGCTGAGCCGCGAGGGTTCGGGGGATCTTATTCTTCTGTCTTCTGTTGTGGCAGGTCAAACGTCTCTACACGCCGAATTTGGTGGCGTGGTTCCCGAACTGGCCGCCCGCGCCCATGCTGAAAAATTGGATCACATGGTCGAAGAGGCCTTGGCGCAGGCAGATATCCCCTTAGCCGATATAGACGCCATCGCGGTCACTGCGGGCCCCGGTCTCATTGGGGGCGTTTTGTCAGGCGTCATGGCCGCCAAAGGATTGGCTTATGGTCTCAGCAAACCCTTGATTGGGGTTAATCATTTGGCAGGCCACGCCCTGACCCCACGCCTGACAGATGGGATGCGTTACCCCTATCTGATGCTCTTGGTTTCAGGGGGGCATTGCCAGTTTTTACATGTCAAAGGCCCTGACGATTTCACGCGCCTCGGGGGCACAATTGACGATGCCCCAGGCGAAGCCTTCGATAAGGTTGCACGGATCATGGGATTGCCCCAACCTGGCGGGCCATCAGTGGAAAAGGCGGCACAATCTGGGAACCCCCGCCGATTTTCACTTCCCCGTCCGCTCTTAGATCGCGAGGGCTGCGATATGTCATTCTCAGGCCTAAAAACGGCTGTGCTACGCCAACGTGATCAATTGGTTGCCGCCCAAGATGGGCTTTTTGAACAAGACCGCGCGGATATTTGTGCCAGTTTCCAAGCTGCAATGCGTGATGTTTTGGCCGAGAAATCACGCCGCGCCTTGGCCTTGGCAGATGGGATCACGGGCTTCGCTGTGGCGGGTGGGGTGGCCGCAAATCAAACCCTGCGCAAGGCGCTTGAGGCTGTATCGGATGAGGCCAATACGCCATTTGTCGCGCCACCATTGGCCCTATGCACAGACAATGCTGCTATGATCGCCATGGCGGGGCTAGAACGCTATCTCGAAGGGGCGCGGGATGATATGACGTTATCCGCCCGCCCACGCTGGCCCTTGGATCAAAGCGCCCATGCCATGCTTGGCTCAGGAAAAAAGGGGGCGAAGGCATGATTGATATCGCAGGCGCAGGCGCCTTTGGCACAAGCCTTGCCATGGCATTGGCCCGTGCGGGTCGGCCTGTGCGCCTTTGGGCCCGAGAGGGTGCCGAAAACATGCGCCAATCCCGCGAAAATACGAAACGTCTGCCCGATATCCGCTTGCCTGACCAAATAGAAGTCACGGATGATTTAGACGCGCTGAGAAGCGATATTTTGCTACTGGCCATTCCTACGCAAAAGCTTGGGTCATTTTTAGATGGCTATAGGCCGCACGCGGGTCATCTTGTCTCCTGCGCGAAGGGGATTGATTTGACCACGGGTCTTGGCCCTGCATCACTGCTGAGCGCGCGATTTCCAGACAAAGTCGTGGCACAGCTCACGGGTCCCAGTTTCGCGGTCGATATCGCGCGCGGCCTGCCAACGGCCCTGACCTTGGCGTGTCAGGATGCGACCGCCGTGACTACGCTGCAAAAGGCGTTATCCACGTCCAATCTACGCCTTTACGGAAGCACCGATGTTATCGGGGCAGAGATGGGGGGCGCCCTAAAAAATATAATCGCCATTGGGGCAGGTGCAGTCATGGGGAGGGGCTTGGGCGAGAGCGCGCGCGCCGCCCTTATGGCCCGCGGCTTTGCCGAAATGCGCAGGATCGCACGCGGGTTTGGCGCGATAGATGAAACGCTTTCAGGACTGTCGGGACTTGGCGACTTGATCCTGACCTGCACTTCGGAAAAATCGCGCAATATGCGCTTTGGCCTCTCCCTGACCCAAGGCACAGCTTGGTCGGAGGACAGCACAGTTGAGGGGGTTGCGACCGCGCGGGGCTTGGCCGCGCGGGCTGAAATTGACACACCCCTTGTCGATGCCGTGGCCAAGCTGAGCGCAGGTGAAGTAGAGTTTGACGAAATAACAGAGGCGCTTTTGGCGCGCCCTTTGACCATGGAGTAAAGAAAATGCGTTACGCGTTGATGTGCACAGACAAGGCCGAAGCCCTACAAACCCGCCTTGATAACCGCGAGGCCCATTTGGCCTATATCGCCGAGACAGGCGTGGTTGAAATGGCAGGCCCACTTTTGGATGAGGCAGGCAAGATGATCGGATCGCTCATCATCATCGAGGTCGAAACCCGCGCAGACGCCGAAGCTTGGGCCACAAATGATCCTTACGCAAAAGCAGGGCTTTTTGCGAAAACCCGCATCGAAGCATGGAAAAAGGTCATCGGCTGATGGCGCATTGGCTGTTCAAATCCGAACCCGACACGTGGAGTTGGGCGCAGCAATCTGCCCGCGGGGATCAGGGAGAGGAATGGAACGGCGTGCGCAATTATCAGGCGCGTAACTTCATGCGGCAAATGGAAATCGGGGATCAGGGGTTTTTCTATCATTCCCAGACCGAAAAGGCCGTGGTGGGCCTTGTCGAAGTCATCGCCACAAGCCACCCCGACAGCAACACGGACGACCCGCGTTGGGACTGCGTGGACATAAAAGCCCTCCGCCCCATGCCCCGCCCTGTGAGTTTGGAAATGGTTAAGGCCGAGCCTCGTCTTGCCAAAATGGCCTTGCTGCGCCAATCGCGCCTCTCGGTGCAACCCGTGACACCAGAGGCCTGGGATATCATCTGTAAAATGGGTGGGCTGGAATAAAGAAGGAGGGCCTCGATCAGATCGGAACCCTCCGCCACCCACGCGCTCTTCTCGCTCCGCACGTGTTCGAATGAGGGCCCGCCATACTGGGTATGGATAACATAACCCCCTGCGAGCAATCAAAAAAAAGCACGTCGAATTTTATCGATCACATAAGAAGGCCCCCAACACCGCCGTGGCAGTTGGGGGCCTGTTTGACTGATAAAGCGGTCAGGTTCAGCGATAGACGCTTTCTTTACCGAAATGCTTGACCAGCATGTAATAGATCACCGCGCGGTATTTGTTCCGCTCTGAGCGACCATAGGTTTCGATGAGGCTATTGATCGCATCCATCAACTGAGGGCCATCGGCCAGACCCAGTTTCTTTATCAGAAAATTATTCTTCACGGTTTCCAATTCGGACGGTTGGCTGCCTGCCACTGCTGAGGCATCTGCATTATAAATGGACGGCCCTAGACCAATCGTCACCTTGTTCAGAAGATCCATATCCGCATCCATGCCGCATTTGTTTTTCAAATCGCCCGCATATGTGGCGATTAAATCATCACGTTTGCCCATCACAAACTCCCCCTAAAGACACATTGGCCCGAAGGGTAATCCCATCGGGCTAAGGGCAGACTGGCAAGTCAAAGATAAAAAATAAACCTAAAAATAAAAGATCGGGCGCTTTTGCCCGATCTTTCAATCTTTTCAGCCATATCGCGCAGGGTCGCACGTCAGTAGCGGTAATGCTCTGGCTTGAATGGGCCTTCAGGCTGAACACCGATATAATCCGCTTGGGATTTATCCAGCTTGGTCAGCTTCACGCCAATCCGATCCAAATGCAGACGGGCCACTTTCTCGTCCAAATGCTTGGGCAGAATGTAAACCTCGTTCTTATAATTTCCGCCATTCTTCCACAATTCAATCTGCGCAAGCACCTGATTGGTGAAGGAAGCGGACATCACGAAAGAAGGATGGCCTGTGGCATTGCCAAGGTTCAACAAGCGGCCTTCAGACAAAAGAATGATGCGGCTGCCCGAGGGCATTTCGATCATATCCACCTGCTCTTTGATATTCGTCCATTTGTGGTTTTTCAAAGCCGCAACTTGGATCTCATTGTCGAAATGGCCGATATTGCCCACGATGGCCATATCCTTCATTTCGCGCATATGTTCGATGCGGATGACGTCCTTGTTGCCCGTGGTGGTGATGAAGATATCCGCGCTTGCGACCACATCTTCCAACAGCACCACTTCGAACCCGTCCATCGCGGCCTGAAGCGCGCAAATCGGGTCAACCTCGGTGACTTTAACGCGCGCGCCCGCGCCGCGCAAACTCGCGGCGGAACCTTTGCCCACATCGCCATAACCACAGACGACAGCAACCTTACCTGCCATCATTGTATCAGTCGCGCGGCGGATACCGTCAACGAGCGATTCTTTACAACCGTATTTATTGTCGAATTTCGACTTGGTGACGCTGTCATTGACGTTGATAGCAGGGAAGGGCAACTGACCCTCACGCACCAATTGATAAAGGCGGTTCACGCCTGTGGTGGTTTCCTCAGAAACGCCCTTGATCTGGTCGCGCACTTTGGTGAACCAGCCCGGGCTTTGCGCCATGCGCTTTTTGATCTGCGCTTTGATCACTTCTTCTTCTTCAGATTGCGGGACGGGGATGATGTCCTCGCCCGCTTCGGCGCGCGCGCCTAAAAGAACATAAAGCGTGGCATCACCGCCATCATCCAAGATCATGTTGGGGCCATCCTCAAAGAGGAAGGATTTATCAAGATAATCCCAATGCTCTTCCAAGGTTTGGCCTTTGATGGCGAAAACGGGGATGCTGGCCTTGGCAATCGCGGCAGCCGCGTGATCTTGGGTCGAGAAGATATTGCAGCTTGCCCAACGCACATCGGCACCCAAAGCCGCCAATGTTTCAATGAGAACGGCAGTCTGAATGGTCATATGCAAAGAGCCGACAATGCGCGCGCCTTTGAGGGGCTTTTCGGCGCCATATTCCGCACGCAATGCCATCAGGCCTGGCATTTCCGTTTCAGCAATGTCCAATTCTTTGCGGCCATAATCGGCAAGGGCGATATCTTTGACGATGTAATCTTTCACGAGTGCAGCCTCCTTGAGGGCGGATAATCATGTCTCTAATTTGGCGTGGCCATAGCAGCCTTGCGGCCCCACAGCAATGGCGCTGCGTCCATTCGCGCGGGATGCGTTGCATCTGAAGCGAAGGGCTATATGGTTTCGCAAAACGTGAAGGACAAAAGAACCTATGCCGCGCTCAACGCCCATCCGTGCTTGGCAACGAATGTTATCGGGTCGAAGGCTAGACCTGCTTGACCCCACACCCGTTGATATCGAGATCGAGGACATCGCCCATGGCCTCGCGTTCGTAGCGCGTTGGAACGGTCAAACGCGCGGCGATTATCCTTATTCCGTGGCTGAGCATTCGCTGTTGGTTGAACAGATTTACGACCTGCAACATCCCAACGGCCCCTTGAAATGGAATCTGGCTGCGCTTTTGCACGATGCGCCCGAATATGTGATTGGCGATATGATCAGCCCCGTTAAATCTGCCGTGGGGCCTGGATATGCGGAATTGGATGCACGCTTAACCGCTGCAATTCATCTGCGGTTTGGCCTGCCTGCAGAATTGCCCAAAACGGTCAAAACACGGATCAAACAAGCGGATCGCATCAGCGCGTGGATCGAGGCCGTGCAAATCGCGGGCTTTTCAGAAACCGAAGCAGATCAATTTTTTGGCAGGCCCGAAGCCAAGCTTCTGTCGCAAATCACCCTTGCGCTGCGCCCGCCCGCAGAGGTGCGCGCAGATTTCACCGCACGGCACAACGCGCTCATCGCGCGGATTTAAGGCTTACTTCGGGCTGCGCTTCGCCAAAATCCGTTGCAACGTGCGGCGATGCATATTCAAGCGCCGTGCCGTCTCGGACACATTGCGATCACAGAGCTCATACACGCGTTGAATATGTTCCCAACGCACGCGGTCAGCACTCATCGGGTTTTCGGGCGGTGGGGGGAGATCATCATCACTGGCCAAAAGCGCGGCGGTGATGTCATTTGCATCCGCTGGTTTCGACAGATAATCAGTCGCGCCAATCTTTACCGCAGCGACCGCAGTTGCAATCGCACCATAACCCGTCAAAACGACAATCCGCGCATCGGGCCGTTTCGCGCGGAGTGTTTCCACAACATCCAAGCCATTGCCATCTTCAAGCCGCAAATCGACAACCGCATAAGCAGGCGGGCGGGCCATCGCGATTGCTTTCCCTGCTGTCACAGTTTCGGCGGCTTCGACCTCAAACCCACGCTTTTCCATGGCGCGCTGCAATCGGCGCAGAAACGGCTCGTCATCATCCACTAAGAGAAGTGACTTATCAGGCCCGATATCCCGTAAACTGCGCTCTTGCGACATTGGCGTTCCTCCCATGGAGCCAGTCTGCCCAAAGCTCTGGCGGCCAAAATTGGTCTGTATAGCTTAATTAGGGAGAAAATCTGCGCGGGTCAAATGCACGATGTCCATAACCCACGCAAAGTGATTTGCAAGCAAAGGTTTAGCTGCTTGCATCGAGGAAACACTGCACCGCATCTGCCATCTCTGCAGGGGCGGTATCGCGGCGGAAGAATTCGACAAACCCTGTATCAGGCAACACCAAATAGGTAAAAGTCGAATGATCCACCAAATAATATGGATCGCTCCCATCATCATGGCTGTTGTAATAGGTGCGATACGCACGGCTTGCAGCGGCGACTTGCGCGTCACTCCCCGTCAGGCCGATCATATCGGGATGAATGTTTTCGGTAAATTCACGCAGCCTTTCGGGCGTGTCGCGCTTAGGATCAATTGAAATGAAAACAGGCAAGACGGCTTCACCGCGTGCGGCGAGAATATCCACCACGTCTGCATTTCGCACCGTGTCCAGCGGGCAAACATCAGGACAAAACGTGTAGCCAAAATAAAGCAAGGTTGGCTCAGTGATCAGCGCCTCACTTGTGACCAACGCGCCGTCCTCGGTGATTAATTCAAACGGGCCGCCAATGGTATCAGACCCGCCCGCGATAACGGTTGAGCGGCATTGCGCATAGGCATCCTCGTTTTGAACAAGCCCCGCGCCGCCAAGCGCGCTTGGTTGTTGAAACAATGTCAAAGGCGAGCGCCCTTGCAAGATCAATACCGTTGTCCCGCCCAAAACCAGAACGAGAATTGCAAAGGCACCAATTGCAAAATACCGTGTCATGAAGCAGCCTTTCACCGCGTTAGTCCCATGTGGGGCAATCTATGGCGAGACCCGCAGAAATTCATCCCCACCTGACTGTGACAGAAAGCCCCAATGACCAAAGACCCCGCCCAAAGATTATTTGCCGATGATGCGCGCAGCGATTGGGTGCGATTAGAGACGCTCTTGCTGTTGCGCTGGTTGGCGATCATTGGCCAGACGATCACTGTCGCCATTGCCGCCTATTTCATCGGCCTTCGGGTGGAATTGGGCCTGTGCTTTTTGGCCATTGGCGCGAGTGTCATCTCCAATCTTGTCGCGATGGCTATTTTCCCACGCAGCCAGAGATTGTCTGATCGCGATGCGATGCTGACTCTTCTTTTTGACCTCACACAGCTGGGGTTTTTGCTGTTTCTAACAGGGGGGTTAAACAATCCTTTCGCCTTGTTGATCTTGGCACCTGTAACCATTTCGGCCACAGCGCTGACGCTAGGTTCAACTGTCATGCTTGGCGGGATTGCCATTGGTCTGATTACAGTTTTGGCCTTTTACCATGTGCCACTGCGCAGTTTGGACGGATCAGTTCTACAAATCCCCCCGCTTTTCTTGCTTGGGTTTTGGACTGCGATTGTCATCGGAATCGTCTTTCTATCCTCCTATGCGCGGCGCGTGACCAAAGAAACGCATTCGATGAATCAAGCTCTCTTGGCCACGCAAATGGCCCTCGCGCGGGAACAAAAGCTCACCGATCTTGGGGGCGTGGTCGCTGCAGCGGCCCATGAACTGGGCACACCCTTAGCCACGATAAAACTTGTCTCGAGCGAACTGGCCGATGAACTGGCCGAGGCGCTATCAAGCCGACCAGATTTGTTTGAGGATGCAAAATTGATCCGTGACCAAGCGGATCGGTGCCGTGATATCCTTCATTCCATGGGGCGTGCGGGCAAGGATGATTTGCAAATGCGTTCCGCCCCCTTTGGCGAGGTGCTCCGCGAAGCTGCGGAACCCCATGCTGATCGGGGTATTGACCTGCTCTATGATCTCGCGCCCGCCCTACCCGATGTCGCCGATGAGGACAGTGCCCCGCCTGTGATCTATCGCAAGCCTGAAATCATCCACGGCCTGCGCAATCTTGTCCAAAACGCCGTAGACTTTGCCAATGCGACAGTCTGGATTGAGGCAACTTGGGATTTGGCCGAAATCCGTCTTTGCGTCATTGACGATGGCACGGGCTTTCCCCCTGAGGTGTTAAGCAGGCTGGGCGATCCATTTTTACGCCGCCGCACCAGACAATCGAACAGCCCGCAACGTGTCGGGTATGAAGGCATGGGACTTGGCCTATTTATCGCCAAAACCCTATTAGAGCGTTCGGGCGCGCGGGTTAGCTTTCGCAATTCCAGCGACCCATTCCTAACGGCTGCGGAAAAAGGCGCCAAGCGCGGCGCGGTGGTTGAGGTTGTTTGGCCAAAGTCGCGGATTTGTTTGTCCGAAGAAGAACGAAATACGCCCCTAGGACAAAACAAACCTTTTTCTCCGTGAGAAACCCTCAAAATTTACGATCATTAACAGAATATTAAGATTTAATCCCCAGTGTTATCCCCAAGGGGTGTTTATGCCCTTCACGCAGCGCGCGTTCATTCTGCACAGTGAGCGCGCCAATATTAATTGGACGATGCACATCTCTGGGGGGTAAGGGTATGGCCGCAATCGGCGCAAACCCGCTATTCATTGTCGGTGGTGTCAGCTTCTTGGCGGCTTTGGTGGCTAGCCTGATGGTTCAGTTTGTCATTTTGCAAGAAGGCCGCAAACTGGGGGGGCGGATGGATCGCATCCCGCAAGATGCGATACGGAAATATGTGTTTCGCGAAAATTACCTGATTTCAGATGTCGAAGCGACTGATTGGTATTTGGCCGATCCCGAGGATCGCGCAGGCGCTTGGCGCAATCTTGCCCTAGGCTTAGAGCATCTGCACCAATCACAATGCTGATGAATTACGCCACATCACAAAACGGGTAAATATCGAAGGCCGATCCCTTCTCTATGGCTTGCGCCCCGTCTGATCCCTTGTAAACTTGGCGCAATGTCTGATGGATCCGCTGCACCCCTCTCTGATTTGCCACCTTGCCATGCACATCTGCGCTTGGCTTCGCCCGAAGCCATGTCAGAATTTACAGAGGCCCTCGCGCCGCTTTTGGAACCAGGTGATGTTTTGGCGCTTTCTGGTGATCTTGGCGCAGGTAAAACCCATTTCGCGCGTGGGGTGATCCGAACCCGACTCGCGCAAATCGGACGCGTGGAGGACATCCCCTCCCCAAGTTTTACGCTGGTGCAAATCTACGAGGCCCGCCCCTGTGATATTTGGCATGTTGATCTGTATCGCCTCGGTGATCCGCGTGATGTGGATGAGTTGGGCCTTATAGATGCGTTTGAAACGGAAATATGCCTGATCGAATGGCCCGAACGGATGATGGCCGGTCTCCCAACGCGCACAATCTGGCTTTCGTTTATATATGACCAAAGCGCCCCTGATCAGCGTCATATCAGGCTCTGTGCGTCCCAAGATCATCCCAAACTTCCGCAACTTTGCGCCTTGGCTGAGAGGTATCCATGACCACGCTCTCACCAGAGGCACGCGCTTTTCTCGACCGCATGGGATGGGGCATGGCCAAGCCAAGCCCAGTTGCAGGCGATGCTTCGGCGCGCAGCTATACCCGCCTGCATCTCTCAGACGACTATAGTGCGGTTCTGATGCAGACGCCTAAAAGCGAAATCAAAAGCCAAGCGGCGTTTCGCTATGTTGCCGCCTATTTGCGCGGCTTGGGCTTGTCGGCGCCCACAGTTTTTGGCGAAGATGTTGATGCAGGCTTCCTCTTGGTTGAGGATTTTGGCGATCAAACCTACAGCGCAATTTTGGATCAAGGCCTGACCCATGAGGTTGAGCTTTATCACACCGCGCATGATCTTTTGGCGGTTTTGGCGCGGACGGGCGCAATGGGTGGGCTACCCATTTTGGCCGCCGCTGAATTGGCGCGATTGACCGCAATCACCTTTGAAGAATTGCCCGAAAACAATGCGCTGAAATCTGAACAAGCCGCCTTTCAAAACGAGCTACAAGGCCTTGCAACATGGATCTTGCGGGGCGTGCCTGTGACGGTGTTGCGCGATTTCCATGCGGGAAATCTGATTTGGCTGCCTGACCGCACAGGGTTGCAACGTGCGGGCGTTATTGATTTTCAAGACGCACTCTGCGGCCCCAAAGGCTATGACCTCGTCTCGCTGATTGATGATGCACGGCGCGATCTGTCGCTTGAATTGCGCACCACATTGATCCGCGATCATGCGCATATTTTGAACATCAGCGAAGATGATATGATCCTGAGGACAAGCCTGCTCTCGCTGCAACGCAACTTCCGTATTTTGGGGCTGTTCCGCCGCCTCGCGCGGACTGGAAAACCAGAGTATCTGCGGCATATGCCACGGGTTGCCGCCCATATTCTTCGCGCTTTAGACCATCCAACGCTTGCGCCCTTGGCCACAACAGCGCGTGCGATCTGCGCGCATTATCTGCAATCCACCGCCGATCACGCCCCCCGCGGTGCAATGATCATGGCCGCAGGGTTTGGCACGCGTATGGGGGCGTTAACCAAAACCACGCCAAAGCCATTGCTGCAGGTGGCGGGACGGGCCTTGATTGACCATGCGCTTAATGTTGCGCGCGCGGGGCATGCCGCGCCATGCGTGATCAACACCCATTATCACGCCAATCAAATGCGCCACCATCTGCGCAACGCAGAGGTCATCCTCAGCGAAGAGCAGCCAGAGATTTTGGAGTCAGGCGGCGGTATTCGCCATGCCCTGCGCTACTTCTCGGATACTGCGATTTTTACACTGAATTCTGACAATGTTTGGACGGGCCCAAATCCCTTTGCCACGCTGTCTGCTGCTTGGCGACCCACAGAAATGGATGCGCTGATGCTGCTTGTCCCACGGGACAAGGCCACAGGCCGTCAGGGGGATGGTGACTTGGGACTTGATGCCACAGGGCGGGTTTTGTTTGACGATCCCCAAAAGCCCTATGTGTTCACAGGCGCACAAATCCTAAAGACCGCACTAATCGCCGCCATGGATATCCCCAAATTCGGCCTTCGGATGCTGTGGGAAACCCTTGCGCAAGAGGGGCGGCTGTTTGGTGTCATCCATCAGGGCGGATGGGCCGATGTGGGGCATCCAGAGGGGATCGCGTCAGCAGAAGAATTGCTTGCCACCGAAAAGGTGGCCGCCACATGAGCGGGCGAAACCTCTTTGCCACCCCCATTGGGGTAGAGTTTACCTCAGCATTGATTGCAGGGCTGGACGCGCGGCTTGCAGGGCAGCCACCCGAGGCGATTGCGCGCGTGGAAATTTGGGTGAACTCCGCCCGAATGGAACGAAATCTGCGCGCCCAATATCTGCGCAAAGAAGCTGCATTTTTGCCCCGCATTCGGCCATTCGAGGCCATGGCGCATCTGCCTGATTTGGGTGGTATGGCACAACCTGCCTCAGATTTGCGGCTGCGTTTGCATCTGGCGCAACTGGTCGGGCGGCTTTTGGATGCAGCCCCTGATTTGGCACCGCGTGCCTCGATCTGGTCGCTTGCCGATAGCCTTGCCAATCTATTGGCGGAAATGCACGAAGAACGGGTCGCGCCCGAGGTGCTACAGCGTCTGAATGTCGAAGGACATTCAGAACATTGGCAGCGCAATCTAGAGTTCATCAAAATCCTACGGCACTATTTTGAGGACAACCCCGACCTGCTCACCCAAGCTGCACGCCAAAGCAGTTTGATTGATCGTTTAGCGCAACATTGGCAGGACAACCCACCTGACCATCCCGTTATTATTGCGGGCTCAACAGGGTCACGCGGGGCCACCGCGCGCCTGATGAAGGCGGTTGCAGGGCTTAATCACGGCGCGGTGGTTCTGCCAGGATTGGATTATTATCTACCGCATGACATTTGGCAGGCGCTTTTGTCGGGCGATGGCCCCACGGGCGGCCTGACGGGGCAAGACCATCCGCAATACCGATTGGCAAAATTTGCGCATGACTTGAATGTGAACCCTTGGGAAATCCCCCGTTGGATTGAAACCACGCCCCATAATGAAAACCGCAATCGCCTTGTATCCCTTGCCCTAAGACCTGCCCCACAAACGGATCAATGGCTTGAGGAAGGGCCAAAACTTAGCGATCCCCAAGGCGCTCTGCGCGATGTGACCTTGATTGAAGCTGAAACCCCGCGCGAGGAGGCGATGAGCATAGCCCTCGGACTGCGTCACGCCATCGAGGCGGACAAACGGGTCGCGTTAATATGCCCAGATCGGATTTTGGTGCGTCAGGCCTGTGCCATCCTTGCCAGATGGTCGCTCTATCCTGACGATTCTGCAGGCGTGCCCTTGGGGGAAACGGCAACGGGGCGCTTCTTGCGCCATGTCAGTGATCTGATGCTTGCGCCTTTGACGGGCGAGCGGTTGTTGATCATGCTCAAACACCCCCTTTGTCACTCTGGCGGCGAAGATCGGGGCGCGCATCTGCGCCGCACCCGCGAGCTAGAACAAAAGATGCGGCGGTGTCTGTGGGCGTTTCCAAAACGATCTCAGATTATGGATTGGGCGGCTGAGCAAACCGATGATCCAGACCTGATGATCTGGGCGGACTGGGTTTGCCGCGAATTGATAGATCGGCCCGTCTTGCCACAATCAGGTGCGATGGCTGAGTTCGTGCGCGCCCATATCGCTTGGGCCGAGCGTTTGGCAGCGGGCCCTCAGGCCACTACCGAGGCCGAAGCATCGGGCGCACTTTGGCGCCAAAATGCGGGCGAAGAGGCGCTACGCCTGATGAACCGCTTAGGAAAAGAAGCCGATGCCGCAGGCGCAGTGAGCTTGCGTGATTATCGTGACCTCTTTTCTGGCATCCTCAGCGAGGCCCTTTTGCGCAACCCCGTCCGACCACATGCAGATCTGTTGATCTGGGGGCCGATGGAGGCGCGGGTGCAAGGCGCAGATCTTTTAATACTTGCAGGCCTGAACGAAGGGGTTTGGCCCAATTCAAGCGGCGCTGATCCATGGCTTAATCGCGCCATGCGGGCTGAGGCGGGGTTGCGCCTCCCAGATCGGCGCATCGGCCTTGCCGCGCATGATTTCCAACAGGCACTCGGCGCGCAAGAAGTTTGGCTCACCCGCGCCAAACGCGATGCAGAGTCCGCCACCATCCCGTCCCGATGGCTCAACCGCTTGGTGAACCTCCTTCGTGGCAGCAGCGATGCAAGCCGCGCGGCCTTGAGTGAAATGACCGAACGAAGCGCGTTTTGGTTAAGCCTTGCCGCAGAGATCGACAGACCAGAGGCGCAAGACCGAAAGCCACGCGCCAAACGACCTGCACCGAAGCCCCCCGCCGATGCGCGACCAAAATCCCTTTCGGTGACGCGCATAGAGACCCTCGTGCGCGATCCTTATGCGATTTACGCCCGCTATGTATTGGGTCTGTATAAATTGGGCGAATTAAACGCCCTGCCCAATGCCGCAGATCGGGGAACCGCGCTGCACCGCGTGTTGGAGCGCTTCGTTGACCAATGCCGCAGCGCCGAAGACTTCGGCGACCTGACATCCGCCCGAACAAAACTTTTGACCATGGCCGATGAGGTATTTGCCACAGATGTCCCATGGCCCTCGGCCCAACGGATGTGGCGCGCCAAGGTCGTTAAATTCGCCGATTGGTTCGTTGAAGGGGAATTGCAACGGCGCCAAACCCAAACCCCAGAATTGCTTGAGGCCAAAGGATCTTGGCCGATTGCCGAAATTGATTTCACCCTCACAGGCAGTGCAGATCGAATTGACCGCGATCAAAACGGGAATTTATGGATTTACGACTATAAGACAGGATCCGCTCCAACGCCCAAGCAAGAAGCGAACTTTACGAAGCAACTTTGGCTTGAGGCTTTGATGGCCGAAGCGGGCGCGTTTACGGGCAAACCTGAAACCGTTACAGGTCATGGCTATCTTGCACTTGGGAAACAATCGGATGGCAGCGATTACATCACTGCTGATGATCTGCGCGGCATGTATGAAAGCTTCCTGACACTCATCCGCGCCTATCAGTCGCCCGACAAAGGCTATATCTCGCGGCGTGCCGTGTTTGATCAGAATTTTGACGGCGATTATGATCACCTCGCGCGCTACGGGGAATGGGACGAAACAGAGCTTCCACCACAGGAGGCTGACCCAGAATGACCCTGACGCCCCCAAAATTTGACGAAGCCACGCTGGCACAGGTGATTTCAGCGGATCCTTTGCGCTCGACTTGGCTGTCGGCCAATGCTGGCTCCGGAAAGACGCGGGTTCTGACAGATCGCGTATCGCGCCTCTTGCTGCAATCTGTGCCGCCTGAACGGATTTTATGCCTGACCTATACCAAGGCTGCCGCGGCAGAGATGCAAAACCGCCTTTTCTCGCAACTTGGCAAATGGGCGATGTTAGCCGATGCCGAGTTAATCAAAGCCTTGGCGAAATTAGGGGTAGCCGAGGACGACCTTGGCACAGACACGCTCGCCCATGCCCGCACGCTGTTTGCGCGGGCGGTTGAGGCACCAGGCGGTTTGAAAATCCAGACAATCCACTCCTTTTGCGCCTCAGTTTTGCGGCGCTTTCCTGTTGAGGCGCACATATCGCCCGCTTTTGAGGAAATGGATGATCGCGACCAGACCGACCTCATCTCGGAAATCCTCGAAGATATGGCTACCGATAGTATCGGACAGGGCCGTATCGCATTGGATGCGGTCGCCCCGTTTGTGTCTGACCTCGATGGGCACGAACTGGCCAAGGCGGTCATCAACAAGCGAGAGGCGTTTGATCCTGCCGCCACAGAAGCCCAACTGCGCCAGTTTTTTGAGCTTGGAACCAAGACCTTTGCAGATCTGATATCTGAGACATTCATGGGGGATGAACAGGCACTTTGCAATAAATTGGCCAAGCTGTTGAGCTATGACAACAACAGGCAAAGAAAGTCCAAGATCACACTAGAAACCTATGATTGGTCAAAACACAGCCTTACTTCCATCGCTGCGATAGAAGATGTTTTCGTCAACGGATCAACGGCGAAAAACAATCCAGATCAGGCCAAAGGCGCCACAATTTTCAACACAGATGTGCGCAAGGAAATGGGGGATGATTTCCCAGCCCTTTGTGATTTCATGGAGCGCCTTGCAACAGCGCGGCAGACCCGCCGCGCCTTGATCATGTTTGAAAAATCAAACACGCTGCATCAATTCGCGGCAGAGTTTCTCGCCCGATATGATCGCGCCAAGGAACGGCGTGGTTGGCTTGATTTTGACGACCTGATCCGCCTGACCAATCGACTTTTGACCAAAACCAGTCTGGCCCAATGGGTGTTGTTCCGCCTTGATGGCGGCATCGACCATATGCTTGTGGATGAGGCGCAAGATACCTCTCCCGCGCAATGGCAGATCATTGCAAAACTGGCTGAAGAATTTGCGGCGGGCCAATCCGCGCGCGATGGTTTGACCCGCACAATTTTCGTTGTGGGGGATAAAAAGCAATCCATCTATTCTTTCCAAGGGGCCGATCCCGAAGGGTTTGATCGCATGCGCGATGAGTTTGATCATCGCCTTGCCGCGGTGCAGTCGAAACTCCATAAAAACGTGCTGAAATATTCCTTCCGCTCGGCGCCAAGCATTTTGCAATTGGTTGACCGCGTGGCCGCCGATCAAGCCTATGCGGGTTTGGGCCAAGATGTGGAACACGCGGCCTATTTTAGCGACCTTCCCGGGCGGGTGGATATTTGGCCCGCAATTCCAAAAACCGAAAAAGCGGATATCCCCGAATGGGACAGCCCCGTAGATTTGGTTCATGACAGCCACCACACCGTGATTTTGGCTGATCAAATCGCTGATTTCATCGCGCAGAAAATCAATTCAAAGCAGATGATCCGCCTGAAAGGGGTAGACCCGCGTCCTGTGCGACCGCGTGATTTTTTGATCTTGCTGCGCAAGCGCAGTGATTTGTTTCACCAAATCATCCGCGCGCTCAAGTCACGGAATTTGCCCATCATGGGCGCGGATCGCCTGCGCATCAGCGCAGAACTGGCTGTGCGCGATCTCACGGCATTGATGAACTTTCTTGCGACACCAGAAGACGATCTTTCACTGGCTGCTTTTTTGCGCTCTCCCCTTGGCGGTTTGAGCGAAGACCAACTTTACGAGTTAGCCCATTGCAGGGCGGGCACGCTGTGGCAGGCGCTCTCTAACCACTCTGCTTACGTGGGGATCGTGTCCACGCTGTGGGAGTTGCGGAACAAAGCTGATTTTGAGAGGCCCTACGAGATTCTGGAAAATATCCTCACCCAAAAAGATGGCCGGCGCGCTTTGATTGCGCGGTTGGGTCAAGAGGCCGAGGATGGGATCAACAGCCTGCTGCAACAGGCGATGAGCTATGAGCGCCACGATGTGCCTAGCATTGCGGGCTTTGCTGCATGGCTTCGGCGCGGGGATGTGACCATCAAGCGGGACATGTCAGGGGATGATGACCAAATCCGCGTCATGTCAATTCACGGGGCCAAGGGTTTAGAAGCCCCTATTGTGATCCTGCCCGATACAGCGCGACAGAATAGTCGTGGCGGGGGTGGGGTTAATCTGCTTCAAACCAAAGACGGGCCACTGATTTGGGCGAATTCGTCAGACGACCTCGATGCCGATCTGCGCGAAGTCCACGAGGCGCGCAAAGCCGCGCAGAATGAGGAAGAAAACCGCCTGCTTTACGTTGCAATGACCCGTGCAGAGAATTGGTTGGTCGTCGCAGCCGCAGGTGATTTATCAGCAAAGTCGGGCGACAAACTATGTTGGTATGATCAAATTCGCGCCGCCGCAGAAAACCTGCCCAATGTGAAAGCCATAGACATGGCGGGGCAAACGGGGCTGCGACTGGAGAATGGCAACTGGGATAGTCACGCCCTCGACACATCTGAACCCGCCTCGCCTCAAGGTGTTTCTGCACAGGTGAAAGCAGCCCTCGCCTCATGGGTGCGACAAGCACCGCCTCCAAAGGCAAAAGACAAACCTGCGCTCAGCCCTTCAGATTTGGGGGAGACACCCGAACCTAGCCCGCAAGAGGCCGCCCTCAAGACCCAATGGCGCGATGCGGAGGCAGCCAAACTGCGGGGGCGGCGTCTGCATCTGTTGTTAGAGCATTTGCCCAAAACAACACCCGCCGCATGGGCTGCAACCGCGCCCATGATTTTGGCGGCTGAGGGCGATTGCAGCCCAGAGGAATGCGCCGCCCTCTTGAGAGAGGCAGAGCGTGTCTTGACCCACCCCAATTTGCATGAGCTGTTTGCAGGGGATGCCTTTGCCGAAGTGCCGCTGACAGCCTTTAGCAAAACATTGAACCATCAGGTCTATGGCGTGATCGACCGCTTGATCCTGCGCGATGCAGAAGTATTGGCAGTAGATTTCAAATCCAATCAAATCGTGCCGCAAAGCCCTTCTGAGGTTTCCGAAGGTTATCTGCGCCAAATGGCGGCCTACGGCGAAATGCTAAGGGCGCTATATCCCACACGGGTCGTGAAATTGGCCATTTTGTGGACAAGTGGGCCAAGCTTGATGGAGCTGCCCGATAATCTGTTAGAACAAGCGCTGCAAAGAGCCGCAGGGAAAGGCGTGGGTTCTTGACGCGGGGCAACGGCATTCATAGGTTCCATGTTAACCACTGTCATCCCAAGGAGGGCTATATCATGGCCACGACCGCAGTTACCGATGCGACCTTCGATAGCGAAGTTCGCCAATCCTCTCTCCCCGTCATTGTTGATTTTTGGGCAGAATGGTGTGGCCCTTGCCGCCAAATTGGCCCCGCTTTGGAAGAACTTTCGTCTGAGTTTGAGGGCAAGGTGAAAATCGTCAAAGTGAATGTTGATGAGAACCCATCCTCGCCGATGGAGCTGGGCGTGCGCGGCATCCCTGCATTGTTCATGTTCAAAGATGGCGAAGTGATTTCAAACAAGGTCGGCGCAGCGCCTAAAGCCGCGCTTCAGAAATGGATCGAAGACACGATCTAATTCACTTCTCAGATATGGTCAAAAGGGCGCCCTGATGGGGCGCCCTTTTCGTATGCCTCTGCCTGAAGGGAGGGAGGATCAGGCAGAGGTAGCGTTCTTTACTCAGCCTTTGGTGAAGTCAGGATAGGCTTCCATGCCCAGCTCTGCCACATCAAGGCCACGGATCTCGTCCTCCTCGGATGGGCGCAGGCCCATGATGCCTTTGAGGATGATCCAGACGATCAGCGAGGTTACAAAGACGAAGGCACCGATTGCCGCGATACCGATGATCTGCGCGCCCCAGTTGCCTGTGTAGAAGGCAACGGCAAGTGTGCCCCAGATACCTGCTACAAGGTGAACAGGGATTGCACCCACGACATCGTCGATCTTCATTTTGTCGAGCATTGGCACCGCAAAGACCACAATAACACCACCCACAGCACCAGTCAGCAGAGCGCCGAACAAGGACGGAGCGAGAGGCTCGGCAGTGATCGACACCAGACCTGCGAGAGCGCCGTTAAGCACCATGGTCAAGTCAACCTTACCAAATAGAACCTGTGTCAGGATCAGGGCGGCAACGGCACCTGCTGCTGCGGCCATATTGGTGTTGGCGAAGATACGGCTTACATCCGCAACGTCACCCACAGTGCCCATGGCCAACTGCGAACCACCGTTAAAGCCGAACCAACCCAACCACAGGATGAATGTGCCGAGCGTGGCCAAGGCAAGGTTAGAACCAGGCATTGGGTTCGTCTTGCCGTCTTTGAACTTGCCCAAACGGGGGCCAAGGACGATAGCACCTGCTAGTGCGGCAAAGCCACCTGCTGCGTGCACAAGGGTCGAGCCTGCGAAGTCGGAGAACCCAAGTTCAGACAACCAGCCACCGCCCCACTGCCAAGATGCTTCAATCGGGTAGATGAAGCCAGTCAGCACGACAACGAAGACCAAAAACGGCCATAGTTTAATGCGCTCGGCCAATGTGCCCGAAACAATCGAAGCCGTCGTGGCGCAGAACATCAACTGAAAGAAGAAGTCGGAACCGACAGATGCGTAATCCAATGCGGTATCTTCGGGGGACACGCCGACAGGCTCAAGTGAGGTTGGCGCAAAGGCCCCAAGCCAACCGCCGATGCTCCAACCATCGCCTGGATACATCAGGTTAAAGCCAACCAACCAATACATGATCGCAGCCAAAGAAAAGAGCGCGATATTTTTGGTCAGCTGCATGGTGACATTCTTGGAACGCACCAGACCCGCTTCCAACATGGCGAAACCTGCCGCCATCCAGAACACGAGGAAACCACCCATCAAGAAAAGAAGGGTCGTCAGAATATAAGAAGTGTGAAGCGCAGGTTCACCCGTAGCAACTGTGGCGTCCTGTGCAAGCCCCATTGAAGGCAGCGCGACCGAAGCGGCCACGGCGGCGAGGGGAAGGAGGGATTTGGTATTCATTGGAATGATGTCCTTCTTGTCGAAAGAGCGCTCAAAGCGCATCGTCGCCAGTTTCGCCCGTGCGCACGCGCAACGAAGACGCAACGTCCAGAACGAAAATCTTGCCATCGCCGATTTTGTCGGTTTTGGCGGTTTTGTGGATGGTGTCGACCACCTGGTCGGCAAGACCATCAGCGACCACGATTTCCAGTTTGACTTTCGGCACGAAGTTCACGGCATATTCCGCGCCGCGATAGATTTCAGTATGACCAGATTGCGAGCCAAAGCCTTTGATCTCGGTCACCATCATGCCGCGCACGCCGATCGAAGTGAGCGCCTCGCGCACTTCTTCCAGCTTGAACGGTTTAATTGCTGCAATGATGAGTTTCACGTCATTTACCCCTTGCGGTTGATGCTGTCCCCTAGGGACGTCACGGCTCTCACAACACTGTGAAACGGGGGTGGCGACAATAAAACGGGCGGCTTCCAAGGGGCTGGAACGGGAAAAATGCAAAAATTTTGCGCAAATTTTGGTATCTGCCCAATTATTAATCACATGATTTATGACTTCTTTGGCCCCTCCCCCCTCCACAAGTGAGTCGAAAAGGCCTATTTTGTAGAAAAATTGGCGGGTCAAAATGAGCAAACTCCCTTCAGGCAGACGGCCCCTCGTGGCCCCACGCCGCAATTCCGCTTCTGCATCACGCAGTGGGAGCGGTGCAGCTCGGCCTGCGCGGCGCAGTTCCAAGAAGAAGAAAAAACCAAGCGGCAATCATTCGCTGCTTGGGCGGTTTTTCCGTTGGATTGGGCGTATGGTGTTTGCCGTGGCGTGGCGTGGCGCGCTTTTCCTTGCGCTGATCCTATTTGGCTTCACCTTCTACTATTACAGCAAGCTGCCCCCCGTGTCCGACCTGTTAGACGCGCGCGCGCGCGGCTCCGTGACGATGTTGGATCGCTACGGCGAAGTTTTCGCATGGCGCGGCGAGCAATTTGGCGGCGCAATCACACGTGACACTGTCAGCCCTCACCTCTTGCATGCGGTTGTCGCAACCGAAGATCGCCGTTTTTACAATCATTTTGGCGTGAGCCCGCGCGGCATTTTGGGCGCAATGATCATTAATATGCGCGAGGGGCGCGGGCCCTTGCAGGGGCATGGTGGCTCAACCATCACGCAGCAGGTGGCCAAGCTGATGTGTTTGGGCACACCCTATGATCCAGAACTCTGGGACAGCGAAGCCGCCTATGAGGCGGATTGCCGCAAAACAACCATCGCCCGTAAACTGCAAGAAGTGCCCTTCGCCCTCGCAATGGAGTGGCGCTACAGCAAAGATGAAATCCTTAGCATCTATTTCAATCGCGCCTATCTGGGTGCGGGCACTCGCGGGTTTGAGGCGGCAGCGCAGCGGTATTTTGGAATATCCGCCGCCGAAGTTAACGCACGCCAAGCCGCAATGTTGGCAGGGCTTTTGGTGGCACCTTCCTATTTCGCTCCCACCCGCAACTTGGAGCGTGCGCAAGAGCGGGCCAATGTGATTTTGGGCCTCATGGCGCGCGAAGATTATTTGACGGCTTCTGAATTGTCCGCCGCGCGAGCCAACCCTGCCACGCTTTCGGATGCAGCCCGCGACAATATGGGGGGATATTTCGCCGATTGGATCATGTCCGAAGGGCCAAGCTTTCTGACACGCGACACCACAGAAGATGTGATCCTGCGCACCACCTTTGACCCCGCCATGCAGCGCGCCGCTGAAGACGCAATCAATGATGTTTTTACCAACCAAGTCCGCGAAGGATCAGAGGCGCAAGCCGCAATTGTTGTGATGAGCGCCGATGGGGCTGTGCGTGCCATGGTCGGGGGGCGCGATCTGCGGGGGGCAGGTTTGTTCAACCGCGCAACACAGGCACAGCGCCAGACAGGCTCGGCGTTCAAGCCGTTTGTCTACGCAACCGCGCTGGATTTGGGATGGCGTTTTGACGACCTTATTCTTGATGCGCCGCTGACATTGAACATTCCAGGCTCTGGCGCATGGTCACCTGAGAATTACTCGGGGGAATTTTATGGCGAGGTCACCCTGACCGAGGCGCTTCAAGCCTCGCTCAACACCGCTGCAGTGCGTTTGTCTGAACAGGTGGGCCGCGATTTGGTGCGGCAGGTGGCCAGTGAATTCGGCATAGAAAGCGATATGGCGGCTGGCCCTGCCTTGGCGCTTGGGGCTTCTGAATCAAGCCTCTTGGAAATGTCGGGCGCCTATGCAGGTATTTTGAATGGTGGCTCTGCGGTTACGCCTTATGGCTTGTTGGAATTGCGCCTCATGGGGGAGGACACTCCCTTAATGGGCCAAACAGGCGGTATTCGTGAGCGCGTGATCACGGATAATGCAGCGCGCCAATTGATCTATATGATGAACCAAGTGGTCGAAAATGGCACAGGGCAACGGGCCAATCTTGCCGATGTTGAAGTGGCGGGAAAGACGGGCACCACCAACTCAGCGCGGGATGCTTGGTTTATTGGCTTTACCTCCGATTATGTCGCAGGCGTTTGGATGGGTTATGACGATAACCGCCCTCTAACAGGTGTCACAGGCGGCGGATTACCCGCTGAGTTGTGGCGCCAAACAATGGAGCGTATCCAAGCAAATCAACCCGCCTCGCCTTTGCCAATGATTGACCCAATCGCCGAAGGCAGCCGCGGGCCAAATCGTGTGTTAAGCACCAATGAGGGCACAGGCCAAGTCCTAGACGGCGCGGCTGATCTTGCAGAGCAAATTTTGATGCAGGTTTTGGGCGGACTTTTGGGGCGCGGCGACCAATAATCAGCTGGCGTTGAGCGCCGCAATGAGGGCGTCAATGCTGCCGCCATTGGCATCGAGAATCGAGCGCATTTCTTGGCCTTCGGTGCTGCGAAGGTCGATGCCTTCAATCAAGATATTAAAGATGCGCGGCTGCCCAGATCCATCAGACACAAGCCAAATCACCTCAACAGGTGATTGCCCCGCAAGACGCGCGCGGGAGCGCACTTCGAAAAAGCTGCGGATCGGACGCGCACCCGTCACTTCGATTGAGCCGCCCTCAAATTCATGGAAACGCGCGCCGTATTTACGGGCAAGATACCCGCGCAAGGCCTGTGTGAACCCGCGCCGCTGCGCATCTGACGCACTGCGCCAATCCACCCCCAAGACAGTTTGGGCAATAATCGGCATATCCGCATAGCGATCCAAAATGCGCTCGAACTGTGCGGGCGAAGCCGCGGCACTGCCCGATGCAATGGCGTTTAAATCGGCGCTGACTGTCTGGATCAATGCAGCCGCATCGCCCTCGGTCATCGCGGCTTGCACCATATGCGCTGTGAAAAGCGCAAAGGACGAGGCCGCAATCAAGGCTGTCAACACAGCACGGCGGTTTGGACGGTCAAACATAGCGCGGCCACCTTTCACTGTGCATAAGGATCCGCGTAGGGATCCAGAAATGAGTCAGCATGGGGGTCAGATGCGGATGCAGCCTCCCCCTCGCCACTCACGGTTTCCAAATCACCACTTGCGAAATCGTTCAACTCAAACCGTCTGTTCTGCAGATAAATTAGTCGTGACTGAGCATAGCTATCCGCGCTGTCATAAAGCACTGTATCAATTGTGCCGCGCAACGCGTAGCGCAAGCCAACAGTGTCAGCCACGCGCACCCGCCGCGCAGCAGACAGGGCATCATCACTGGGGCTGAGATGCCCCAAGGGATTCATGGCAAAGTCAACAATAAGCCCCGTTGTATCCCGTGTGGTTGACGGGCCGAACAAAGGCAATTCCAAATACGCCCCCTCGCCCGTGCCCCAAACATGGAGGGTCTCACCGAAATCGGCGGGTTGCCCCTCGATCCCCATCAGGGTTGCGACATCAAACAGACCGACCACGCCGATGGTCGAGTTGATCAAAAACCGCGCCCCATTGGTTGCCGCCTGATCCAAACGGGCCTGAAGAAGATTATTCACGAAATTCGAAGGCTCGCCCAAATTCGAGGCCATATTACCGATACCCGTGCGCACAGGCGCCGGGATAACCGTGCCATAGACCATCGAAACAGGGCGCAAAACAACCGTATCGACACCTTTGTTAACCGCGTGCATTCCGCGATTAACGGGTTCCAAAGGATCATTTGCGCTGCGGCTTGCTGCACCATCGCCCACGGTCGAGCAGCCTGCCAGAATGGCAAAAAGACCTGCGCCAAGCACAGCTCTTGCTCCCCGCTTTTGCAATGCAAAGGTCTTCACAGCCGCCACTTACCAAAATCCTATGAGTCGCATCATGAGGATAATAGATTAGCGCTGCCTGTTGGCCAGCCCAAGGTCAGAAACAATATTTTTTAGATTTAATCACCAATGTGTGCCCATTTGGCCAAGTTATTTGCAGCTGCACTAAAATGCATCGCAATTGCCAATTGGCGGCGGCTGTGGCAGCGGTAGGGTCAAAGCAATGTTATCACAAGGGATACTGCAATGAGCCAAACCTACGAAGCCCGTCTTGCCGAACTGGGCGTGACCCTTCCAGACGCGCCCGCCCCTGCCGCCAATTATGTGCCATTCGTGCAATCGGGCAACATGGTCTATGTATCGGGCCAAATCTCGATGAAAGATGGCGCGCTGATTACCGGCAAATTGGGTGCCGATCTTGATGTGACCGAAGGCGCGGCTGCCGCCAAATGCTGCGCCATTGCCCTATTGGCCCAACTTAAGGCGGCCTGTGGCGGTGATCTTCAGCGTCTACGCCGCGTGGTGAAACTGACGGGGTTTGTAAACTCTACCCCAGATTTCACCGATCAGCCCAAAGTCGTAAATGGCGCCTCGGATTTTCTGGTTGAGGCCTTGGGGGATGCAGGGCGTCATGCCCGCTCTGCGGTTTCCGCTGCGGCTTTGCCGTTGAATGTGGCGGTTGAAATCGAAGGGATTTTCGAAATCTCCGCCTAAAGCGGACTCGCGCTGCGCGGGTCTGCCTTGACCCGCGCGGGCCATGCGCCACATCTCATACTCTGACAACAGGGTCACAGCGCGCGCAATGAGCAACGACAATCTCACCATCGAAACGCATGATCGGATCAGCGCAATTGATGCCGAAGATTGGGATCGTTGCGCCTGCCCAGAAGCGCGCGATGGGGGCAGGCCCCTCGACCCTTTTACAACCCACAGATTTCTTGCGGCGCTTGAAGATAGCGGCTCCGTTGGGACGGGTACAGGATGGCAGCCGCTCTATCTCAGCGTCAAATCTGAGGGAAAAATCATCGCCTGCGCGCCGATGTATGCCAAGTCGCACAGCCAAGGCGAATATATCTTCGACCATGCCTTTGCCGATGCCTATGTGCGAGCGGGTGGACGCTATTACCCCAAGCTGCAAATCGCCGTGCCTTTTACCCCCGCCACAGGGCGGAGATTGCTTGTCGCCCCAGAAGCAGAAGGTGTTGGGGATCGCGCGCTGATCACGGGTGCGCTTTCGGTGATGGAAGATCACCACCTATCTTCGCTTCATATCACCTTTTGCGCCAAGGACGAGGTGGCCGCCCATGCCGATGCCACCCTCCTGCCACGCAAGACCCAGCAATTTCATTGGCACAATCAGGGCTATCAAACCTTCGATGATTTTCTTTCCGAGCTCTCCTCGCGCAAGCGTAAGAACATCCACAAAGAACGGGCAGAAGCACAGAATTTTGGGGGCGAGATTGTGCTTTTGACGGGTGATCAGATCGAACCGCATCTCTGGGATGCATTCTGGGAATTTTACCAAGACACGGGCGCGCGCAAATGGGGGCAGCCCTATCTAACACGGCGCTTTTTCGATATCGCCCATGAAACCCTGCGTGACGATATGCTGTTGGCCCTTGCCATGCGCGCGGGGCAGCCCGTGGCGGGGGCGCTGAATTTCATCGGACGCGAGACGCTTTATGGCCGCTATTGGGGCTGTGTCGAAGACCATCCCTGCCTGCATTTTGAGCTGTGCTATTATCAGGCGATTGACTGGGCAATTGCGCAAGGTCTGTCACGGGTCGAGGCGGGTGCACAGGGCGGGCATAAACTGGCGCGCGGATATCTGCCCGTTGAAACCTATTCGCTGCATGCGATGCGCGAGCCCAGTTTTTCGCGCGCTGTGGAGGAATATCTCAAGGCCGAGGCCCGCGCGATGGAGGAGGAGATCGAGATCCTCACCAGCTATGGCCCGTTTCGGAAAACAGCCGTGGAGGAACAGGAATGAGCATTGCAAAACTGACCCAAGCCGAGCGCGATAGTGATCTGGCTAGCCTTATAGAAAACGGATGGTCACTTGTGGATAACCGCGATGCAATCGCGAAAACCTATCAATTTTCCAATTTTATTGCCGCTTTCGGTTGGATGACCCGCGCTGCGCTACAGGCGGAGAAACTGGATCATCACCCCGAATGGTTCAACGTTTACAACCGTGTCGAAGTGGTTCTGTCCACCCATGATGCAGGCGGCCTGACAGGTTTGGATATCAAATTGGCCCGCGCCATGGATCGCCTTGCAAGCTGAACGCCCTGCCCAACGCGAGGCAGGGCGCGCTTGTCTTTTAGATCGCCGCCAAAAGGGCTTCGCCACCTGAGATTTCGCAGGTGCCAGGGCTTTCTTCGGGATGAAATACTTTCACGATGCCGTCTTCCGCATAAAGCGCATAACGTTTTGAGCGGTCGTAGAAGCCCACAGGTTCAGCAGTAAAATTCATACCGACTGATTTGGTAAATGTTGCTGCTGGATCAGCAAGCATTGTCAAACCTGCGGCCTTTGCCCCGGTTGTCTCTGCCCATGCTTTGACCACGAAAGGATCATTCACAGAGATGCAGATGATCTCGTCCACACCTTTTTTATCAAATTCTGCCTTAGTGCGAATAAAGCTCGGCACATGGGCAGAGGTACAGGTGCCAGTATATGCGCCAGGCAGACCGAAGATCACAACTTTTCGATCCACCAGTTTATCGGTCAAAGCGATAGTTTCAGGACCATTTCCACCAATTTGCAGAAGGGTTGCTGGTGGTAGTTTAGAGCCAACGGTGATCGACATTTTTTAGGCGTCCTTCGCTTGTAAAATTTCTACGTAACTTTATAGGGTGAAGTCAAAACAACGCCAGACCAAATCTGATGAAGGGCGCGTAAATGGCAGGGATTGCAATTATCGGGGCCGGGCAGGCAGGGGCGGCGCTTGCCGCGAAACTGCGCAGCGAAGGGTATGAGGGAGAAATTGCGCTCTTTGGCCGTGAGCGCGTGCCTCCGTATCAGCGTCCGCCGTTGTCAAAGGCCTATCTTTTGGGAGAAAGCCCAAAAGAGCGCCTCTTTCTTCGCCCTGAAACCTTCTACGCCGATCAGAACATCAGCCTGCATCTTGGCCAGACCATCACCAAAATTGATGCCGCAGCACAAAGCATCACCACTGCTGAGGGGGCGGTTTTCATCTATGACCAACTTGCCTTTACCACGGGCGCAGAACCCCGCCGCCTGAGTGCCGAACAAGGGGGCGATTTGGGTAATGTTTTGACCATGCGCAGCATGGATGATGCCGACAGGCTCGCGCCCCTATTGGATGACAGCAAACGCGCTGTGATTATCGGAGGCGGTTATATCGGTTTAGAGGCCGCCGCCGTCTGCGCCAAGCGCGGGATGCAGGTTACTGTAATCGAGGCCACCCCACGCATCTTGGGCCGTGTCGCTTGTGAAGAAACCGCCACCTATTTCCGCGACTTGCATGAGGGCAATGGTGTCACCTTCCGCGAAGGCGTAGGGCTTGATCGGCTCAGTGGCACCGATGTGGTGCAGGCGGTGCATCTCATCTCGGGCGAGACTTTGGCGGCGGATTTGGTTTTGGTTGGCATCGGGATCATACCTGAAACCCAACTGGCCGAAGCCGCAGGGGTTGCGCTCGATCGGGGGATCGCAACAGACGAGATGGGGGCAACCTCGCGTCCGCATATTTGGGCCGCTGGGGATTGCACAAGCCTACCCTATCGGGGGGAACGTATCCGCCTTGAATCGGTGCAAAACGCGATTGATCAAGCCGAGGCTGTGGCCTGTAACATGCTTGGGGCTGCAACACCTTATGTCCCCAAGCCTTGGTTCTGGTCGGATCAATATGACACGAAACTGCAAATCGCAGGATTGAACACGGGCTATGATCGCATTGTCATTCGCGACAATGGCGAGGATGCGCGCTCGCATTGGTATTATCAGGGCGACACGCTCTTGGCGGTGGACGCGATGAATGACCCCCGCGCTTATATGGTGGGCAAACGATTGATTGAAGCGGGCAAAAGCCCCGATGCAGCAGCCATTCAAGATACAAGCGGCGATATAAAATCGCTCCTGCGCTGATGCGGATTATTGGCGGGACATTGCGCGGCAAGAAATTGGCCGAGCTTGGCGCGGGTGATCTGGCAGCACATTTGCGACCGACCTCTGACCGCGTCCGCGAAAGCCTGTTCAATCTATTGATCAATGGCGCGCGCGGAAATCTTGTGTCAGAGGCCCGCGTCCTTGATCTTTTTGCAGGGACGGGCGCCTTGGGGTTGGAGGCACTGAGCCGAGGTGCGGACTATGTGCAATTCGTGGAGAACGGCGCGAAATCAAACGCCATTCTGCGCGAGAATATCACCGCCTGCCGCGCCGAAGCGAACACCCACCTTCACCGAATGGATGCGCTGAAACTGGGGCGCGCGGCATTGCCCCCCTCGACCCTTATCTTCCTTGATCCGCCCTATGGAAAATCCATGGGTGAAGAAGCCCTTGCCGCAGCCCTGTCGGGCGGTTGGATCGCGCCCGAGGCAATTGTGGTTTGGGAGGAAAGCACCCCCCCTGTTTTGCCACCAGAATTCACCCTTCTTGATCAGCGCAGCTATGGTGGCACGCTGATTACCCTAGCCCAAAGAATTTAATCATGTCCCTCTCTGCCACCCCTCATCTTGTGATTTTCGACTGCGATGGCGTCTTGGTGGATAGTGAGCCAATCACGAACCAAATCTTGGTCGACAATCTGGCGCGTTATGGTTTGCAGGTGTCCCCTGCCGATTGCATGACGCTTTTTGTGGGCGGCACGATGCGGGGGGTAGAGACCCGCGCGCGCGAGTTGGGGGCTGACTTGCCCAAAAATTGGATTGACGAGATTTACGGCGATATTTACGCGCGCCTGCGCCGAGGCCTGCCATCCGTTCGCGGAATCGAAGCCGTGCTTGATCGGCTAGAGGCGGCAGATATTCCCTATTGTGTGGCCTCAAATGGCAGTGAGGAAAAGATGGAGATCACCCTTGGCGCAACGGGGCTTGCGCGCCGCTTTGAGGGCAATCGCTTTTCGGCCCATACGCTTGGCGTGGCCAAACCTGATCCGCGCTTGTTTTTGATTGCGGCTGAGAAAATGGGGGGCGATGCCGCCCATGCCGCAGTGATCGAAGACAGCCCCACAGGCGCAAAAGCGGCCGCGCGGGCGCATATTCCCTGCTTTGGCTATGCGGAACATGATGACGGCGCGCGCCTTGCTGCGGAAGGGGCCTATGTATTCCACGATATGGCGGATTTGCCTGCGCTTTTGTGCTTGCCTTAACCTTGTGCCTTTGGCCCCGATATGGGACAGAAGGGCCAAAGCAGCAAAAAATAATCAGGCATGAGCAGCGCAGAGGCCCTTTTATCCCGTGTATTCGGCTTCCAAAGTTTCCGCCTTGGACAGGCGGAGATTGTCGAGGCCGTGGCCAAAGGTGAAAACGTCCTTGCCATTATGCCGACAGGTGGAGGGAAATCCCTTTGCTTTCAGTTGCCCGCCTTGATGCGTGATGGCGTCACTTTGGTCATTTCGCCCCTTATTGCATTGATGCGAGACCAAGTGCGGGGCTTGCGCGAGGCAGGGATCAATGCAGGCGCGCTCACCTCAGGCAATACGGCCGAAGAAACCGATGCGGTCTGGGACAGTCTGTCCAAAGGCGAATTAAAACTTCTCTATATCGCGCCAGAACGCTTGGCCTCGGGCGGGGTGGAGCGGGTTTTGGCAAAATCGAATGTCAGCTTGATTGCCGTGGATGAGGCCCATTGTGTCAGCCAGTGGGGCCATGACTTTCGGCCTGATTATCTGAAAATTGGCGCTCTCAGGCGCAGCCTTGATGTGCCGCTTGCGGCCTTCACCGCGACAGCGGATGCCGAAACCCGTGCCGAGATTGTGACGCGGCTCTTTGATGACCAAGCCCCCCAAACTTTTTTGCGCGGCTTTGACAGGCCAAATTTGAGCCTTGCCTTCGAGGTGAAAAATCAACCACGCCAACAAATCTTATCTTTTGCAGCAGCCCGCAAAGGACAGTCAGGCATTGTCTATTGCGGCACACGCGCAAAGACAGAAACCTTGGCACAAGCCATGCGCGAGACGGGACACAATGCCTGCTTTTATCATGGCGGGATGGAGGCCGAAGATCGGCGCATCGTTGAAAGCCGCTTCGCCAATGAGGATGGTTTGGTTGTGGTTGCCACCATCGCCTTTGGAATGGGGGTCGATAAACCCGATATCCGTTGGGTGGCCCATGCCGATCTGCCCAAATCCATTGAAGGCTATTACCAAGAAATTGGGCGCGCAGGTCGCGATGGCGCACCTGCGGACACGCTCACACTTTACGGCCCCGATGATATCCGATTTCGCCGCACCCAAATTGACGAGGGGCTTGCCCCGCCAGACCGCAAAGCGGCAGATCACGCACGGCTGAACGCGCTTTTGGGTTTGGCCGAGGCTATTTCTTGCCGCAGGCAGGTCTTGCTGCGTTATTTTGGGGAAGTTAGCGCGCCTTGCCAGAATTGCGATCTGTGCCAAACCCCGCCCGCGTTATTCGAAGCGGGCGAGGCCGTTCAAAAGGCGCTATCGGCAATTTTGCGCACAGGCGAAAGTTTCGGCGTTGGCCATCTAACCGATATTCTGGTCGGCAATCCCACCGAAAAAGTGCGCGAGCGGGGCCATGACAGTTTGCCCACATTTGGGGTCGGGCGCGAATTTGATACGCGGGGATGGTCAGCCGTTTTTCGGCAAATGATGGGCCATGATTTGGTGCGCCCTGACCCGACACGGATGGGCGCTTTGCGGATGACTGAGGCCGCGCGACCGATATTGCGCGGGGAACAGGGCATCACACTGCGCCGCGATACCGTGCAAAAAACAACGCGCCAACCACAGGTCAAAACACTCGTTTCCGAGGATGATGCGCCCCTATTATCTGCCCTCAAGGCCAAGCGCCGTGCATTGGCCGAGGCGGGCGGCGTGCCACCCTATGTCATTTTCACCGACAAAACCCTGATCGAAATGGCGCAAACGCGGCCCCAAGACCTTGACGCTATGGCACGCATCTCAGGCGTAGGCGCGGTTAAACTGGAACGCTATGGCACAGATTTTCTGGCCATCATTACAGGGGAAAGCAGCGCCAAGCTGCATCCTGCACGCCGCAAATTGGCGGGGCAGGCAGGGGCTGATCTCTATGATCAATTGCTCGAGTGTCAGGCGGGGCTCTATTACGGGGCAGATAACACCGAAAAACCCTTAAGCTGCACCGCTGCGCAAATCGCGAAAATTGCGCAAATGCGTCCGCGAGATTCGCAGAGCCTGTCGCGGATTCTGGATGAAAAGCGTATCGCACGATTTGGTGACGCTTTTCTCGAAATTTTGCGCACGGGTGGATAATCACCGCGCCTAAGCCTAAGTTAGGGTCAAGTTCTGGTTCAGGAGGTTTGATATGCTGGTCGTCATTTCCCCCGCAAAGCGTCTTGATTGGGCTGCGCAAGAGGCAGCCACAACCACACCTGCCTTTGCCGCGAACGCGCGCGAATTGGCGGCCGTGGCTAAGAAACTGAAACCCGCTGATCTTAAAAAGCTGATGTCCATCTCTGACGATTTGGCAAAGCTGAACCATGAGAGGTTCCAGAATTTTGAGGCCGAAACCGATCTGCGCCCCGCAATCTATGCTTTTGCAGGGGACACTTATACGGGACTAGAGGCGCAAAGCCTCTCTGACGATGGTTTGCGCTATGCCCAAGACCATTTGCGAATTTTATCGGGGCTTTATGGTGTTCTGCGCCCGCTGGACGCCATTGCGCCCTATCGCCTTGAGATGGGCAGCCGCATGAAAAACGCCAAAGGGGCCAACCTCTATGCCTATTGGGGCGATCGTTTGGCACAAGCCTTAAACGAGCAGGCACAAGCCACTGGCAGCACATATTTGGTTAACTGCGCCTCGGTCGAATATTTCGGAGCGGTGGATGAAAGCAGCCTCGCCCTGAAGGTCATCACCCCCGTTTTCATGGAGGACAAACCCGCAGGGCCAAAAATCGTGAGTTTTTTCGCGAAAAAAGCACGCGGTGCAATGGCACGGTTTATTGTTGAAAACCGCATCACCGACCCTGAAGGCCTCAAGGATTTTGATCTTGGCGGCTATAAATTCGCGCCAGAGCTCAGCACAGCAGAAAAGCCGACTTTCCTGCGGGATGAGGCCGCTGCGAAGGCGGCTTAATCGGCGGGTTTGTTCTTTTCGAAATCAGCCAATTGCGCGGCGCTCGCATCGGATTGATACTGCGCTTTCCAATCGTCGTAGGGCATTCCGTAAATTGCTTCGCGGGCCGTTTCTTTGTCGATGGAAAGACCCTGTTCCTCAGCCGCTTCTTGATACCACCGCGAGAGGCAATTGCGGCAGAACCCTGTCAGGTTCATCATATCAATATTCTGAACATCTTTGCGGCTATCAAGATGCGCCAATAGGCGGCGAAATGCGGCGGCTTCAAGTTCGGTGCGGGTATGCTGATCCATTCTGCCCTCTCCTTTATCTTACACTAAACTTGGGCATCCCGAAGGGCTTGGTCAAGCAAAGGGGCCAATCGCACGGCCCATGCTTTTTGATCCTCAGGGCGTTCAATCAAATCATTGCGCAATTCAATCAACACATGGGGTCGCCCTGTCTGTAGGCCATGGCGATCCATTGCATCCCCACCCAAGGCCCCTGAATAGGGTTGGTTATCACCCACACAAAGATCCGCTTCGCCACGCAATAGATCAAGCAGTGGCGCAGCCAAGCGCGTGTCTTGTGCATAGAGCACCCCAACTTGCCACGGGCGCAGGGCGCGACCGCGGAATTTCGGGGTAAAGGAATGCACCGCCAAAAGCACAGGATTGGACCGCCCAGCAATCACTTGGGCCAAAGCGTTGTGATAGGGGCGGTGGAACTTCGCCAAGCGGCGCTCAACTTCAACTTCGTCCACATGGCGATTGGTCGGAATAATGGTTCCATCATACAGTTTCATCACCAAGGTCGGATCATCCTCGCCCCGATTGGGATCAATCACCAAACGTGAAAAAGTCGAGGCGACAACGGGCGCATCTATCAGCACACCCAAATGGCGCGCGACACCCAAAGCACCGACATCATAGGCGATATGGCGCGCCATATCTTCGGGCGCGATTTGAAGATCACCGCCGTTGACACAAGGCGGCACCATATTGGACGCATGATCCACCGAAATTACCCAACGAGAGGGACGCATTTCCCCCTCGACTGTGACAGGCACAAAATCAGGATCCGATATTTGCAAGTTTGACTTAGCCATCGTCACGGAATGCTCACCCTTGTTTGTCAGATTGGGGTTGAATATCAATCGAACTGACAAAGGGCTAGGTCATCAATTCGAATTGAAGATAGATTGCTCTTATTCGCGCTTCGTCTATAAGAGGCACAAGATGTGAGCGCTAACATTCGCGCAAAGCAGAACCAGACCAAGAGAGCGGCCAGAGGGGAAGATCGGATGAAACGGATGCGGAATGTGAAAATTGTTGCGACATTGGGGCCTGCCTCCAGTGACGAAGCGACAATTGAGGCGCTGTTTGAAGCAGGCGCGGATGTGTTCCGCCTTAATATGAGCCATGGCACGCAGGACGACATCGCCGCCCGCCATGCGATCATTCGCCGTATCGAAGAAAAAACAGGCCGCCCCATAGCAATCTTGGCCGATTTGCAAGGGCCAAAACTACGCTGCGGCGTGTTTGAGGACGATGCCGCGCAAGATCTCAAAGAGGGGGCTGCCTTCCGTTTTGACCTCGACAAAACACCGGGCGATGCGACCCGCGTTTGTCTACCCCATCCAGAAATTTTCGAAGCCTTGGAAGTTGGCGCGCATCTTTTGGTCAATGATGGCAAGCTTAAACTGCGCGTCACCAAATGCGGCAAGGATTTTGCCGATTGTGTCGCGCTCAATGCAGGCACAATTTCGAACCGCAAGGGCGTGAACGTGCCTGATGTGGTGCTGCCTTTGGCGGCGCTTTCGGCAAAAGACCGCAGTGATCTGGAATTTGCTTGCGAATTGGGGGTGGATTGGTTGGCGCTGTCCTTTGTGCAGCGTGCCGCTGACGTTGAAGAGGCCCGTGGATTGGCGAAGGGCCGTGCGGCGATCTTGTCGAAAATTGAAAAGCCCGCGGCCGTGAAGGCGTTTGATGAAATCCTTGCCGCTTCAGATGGGATCATGGTGGCACGCGGTGATTTGGGCGTGGAATTGCCAGTGCAAAACGTGCCGCCCATCCAAAAACGTCTGGTGCGCAAATGCCGCTCTGCGGCCAAGCCGGTGATTGTGGCAACCCAGATGCTTGAATCCATGATCGAAAGCCCCGTGCCAACCCGCGCCGAAGTCTCGGATGTGGCAACCGCGATTTATGAGGGTGCGGATGCTGTCATGCTCAGCGCTGAATCAGCGGCGGGCCAATATCCGATTGAGGCCGTGCGCACGATGGACGCGGTCGCGCACGAAGTGGAAAGTGATCAGACCTATCGCGAAGTTATTGACGCGTCCCGCCGTGTGAACCGCGCCAGTGTTGCGGATGCAATCGTGGTGGCCGCGCGGGAAATCGCCGAAACCACCAACATCAAAGCGATTTGCTGCTTCACCCAATCAGGCACCACCGCCGCCCTTGTGGCTCGCGAGCGGCCTTGCGTGCCCGTGATTGGCCTGACGCCCGTCTTACGCGTGGCGCGGCGGATGTGTTTGACATGGGGAACAACCTGCGTGCTGACCGAAAAGGTCGAGCGGTTCAAAGGCGCCGTCATCAGCGCCGCGCGCGCCGCGCGTGAAGGTGGGTTTGCCGAGGCTACGGATCAGATTGTGGTGACCGCAGGCGTGCCGTTTAACGTGCAAGGCACAACAAATATTCTGCGGGTCGCCCCTTGTGATGAACGGCTGATTTATTCTGCCGATCCTGAGTAAATTTGAATGGCCCTTGCAAACCTACTTTTGGTGACAGGGACACTCTGTGCAGGGTTCGGCGCGGTTGCGGTGATCTCAGCTTGGGCAAATCGCAAACGAAACGTCACCGCGGCGGGCGTTTTGGGGGCAGGGCTGGCGATGCTGATTGCGGTTTATACCCTCGGCGGCCTTCCCATCGGATGGGCGCCATTTGCAGCAAGTTTTGTTGAGGTGGCGGCACTTATACTCCGCTGAAGAGGGGTTGCGCTTTCACCGTTTTGGGGGTAAGCGGCGCTTTCCAACGGTGCGATCGGCCAAAAGTGGCATGCCGAATCGCGCTTGAACGTTGCCTAAGAAGGAGACGAAAATGCCCAAGATGAAGACGAAGTCGAGCGCCAAAAAGCGCTTCAAAATGACGGCGAGTGGCAAGGTCAAAGCTGGCCAAGCTGGCAAGCGCCACGGCATGATCAAGCGGACAACCAAGTTCATCCGCGACGCGCGCGGCACGACAACATTGTCAGCCCCTGACGCGAAGATCGTCAAAACCTACATGCCATACGCTCGTTAAGGAGGCGCTGAGATGTCCCGCACAAAAGGTGGTACCGTCACCCATCGCCGTCACAAGAAGGTTCTTGACGCGGCTAAAGGTTATTATGGCGCGCGTTCGCGCAACTTCCGCACTGCAACGCAGGCGGTCGATAAAGCCAACCAATACGCAACCCGCGACCGCAAGGCGCGTAAGCGTCAATTCCGCGCTTTGTGGATTCAGCGCATCAACGCTGCCGTGCGCAGCTTTGATGCCGATCTGAGCTATTCGCGCTTTATCAATGGCCTTGCAAAAGCAGGGATCGAAGTCGACCGCAAGGTTCTGGCTGATCTCGCTGTGCATGAGCCCGAAGCGTTTGGGGCGATTGTTGCACAGGCGAAAGCCGCGCTCTAATCTGCGCCAAAATTTGGTAAGTGAAACCCCTGCCAACGATTTGGCGGGGGTTTTTCTTTGCTGAACACCCAGCCAAAAGCCGTTGCCCCTGTTGCAGGCCTTGCATTTGAGGGTTCTTGTGATAGCTCAAGCGGCGATTCTACGGAGACAAACCCATGACCGCATTTGATGACCTGCGCCACCTTTGGCTTGATCGCATTGCTCAGGCTTCGGACGAAGCCTCGCTTGAAGAGTTGCGTGTGACTGCCCTTGGCAAAAAAGGTGAGATCAGCCTGAAGATGCGCGAGCTTGGGCAGATGAGCGCCGAAGAGCGTCAGGTTGCAGGCCCCGCGCTGAACGCGCTGAAGGATGAGGTCAACAGCGCGCTTGTAGCGAAGAAATCCGCGCTTGGCGATGCCGCGCTAGATGAACGGCTGAAGGCAGAATGGCTAGATGTGACCCTGCCCGCCCGCCATCGCCGTCAGGGCAGCATCCACCCCGTGAGCCAAGTCACCGAAGAAGTCACCGCGATTTTTGCGGATATGGGCTTTGCCGTGGCAGAAGGCCCGCAGATTGAAACGGATTTCTACAATTTCGATGCGCTGAATATTCCAGGCCATCACCCTGCCCGCGCGGAGATGGACACATTCTACACCCACCGCGCCGAAGGGGATGACCGCCCGCCCCATGTGCTACGCACGCACACAAGCCCCGTGCAAATTCGTTATATGGAGGCCAATGGCGCGCCTTGCCGCATCATTGCACCTGGTCGCGTCTATCGCGCCGATTACGACCAGACCCATACACCGATGTTCCATCAGGTCGAGGGCTTGGCAATTGATAAAGATATTTCAATGGCCAATCTGAAATGGGTTTTGGAGGATTTCTTCTCGGCCTTTTTCGGCACGACAGTCAAAACGCGCTTCCGCGCCTCGCATTTCCCCTTCACCGAACCTTCCGCCGAGGTAGACATCCAATGCTCGTGGGAAGGCGGCACGGTGAAAGTGGGCGAGGGAAATGACTGGCTCGAGGTGTTGGGGTCAGGCATGGTGCACCCAAAGGTGCTGCAAGCAGGCGGGATTGACCCCAATGAATGGCAGGGCTTTGCCTTTGGCATCGGGATCGACCGCTTGGCAATGCTGAAATACGGCATCCCCGATCTGCGCGCGTTTTTCGATTCAGACCTGCGCTGGCTGCGCCATTACGGCTTTGCGAGCTTGGATATGCCGAATTTGCATCGGGGGTGAGGGGGATCAATCCCCACACCCCGCCCGAATAGCGCCAAAGGCGCCGGGCGAGCGCCTGCCCGCCCCATCGGGCTGGCGCTATGGCACCGCCTTCGTGCGTTCAGGGGTCGCCCGATCTTGAAACGATAAAGTACTGACCCCAAAACAGATCAGCGCCACCCCACGGGCAGGCGCGCGCCCTCATTCCACCCTTCCAATCACGCGCGCCGTGGTTTAATCGACATCCGACCGCTTAAACGGAGGCCCACGCCATGAAATTCACCCTGTCTTGGCTGAAAACCCATCTCGACACCACCGCTTCGGTTGAGGACATCGCCGATGCGCTGACCGATCTTGGGCTTGAGGTGGAGGGGGTCGAAAACCCCGCCGCGAAATTGGCAGGGTTTCGTCTGGGCCGCGTCACCCATGCCGAACAGCACCCAGATGCGGATCGTCTGCGCGTCTGCACCGTGGCCACCGATGAGGGGGACAAGCAAATTGTCTGCGGTGCGCCAAATGCGCGTGCAGGCATCACTGTGGTTGTCGCGCGCCCTGGTGACTATGTGCCGGGCATTGATGTGACCCTTTCGGTCGGCAAAATCCGCGGGGTTGAAAGCCACGGGATGATGTGTTCCGAGCGGGAATTAGAGCTTTCGGACGAACATAACGGCATCATCGAATTGCCATCAGGCGAGGTGGGTCAAAGCTTTGCGGATTGGTTGGCAGAGCATGATCCAGAAAAGATTGACCCTGTAATTGAAATTGCCATCACCCCGAACCGCCAAGATGCGCTTGGCGTGCGTGGCGTGGCGCGGGATTTGGCCGCGCGCGGGCTTGGCACGTTGAAGCCCTATGAGGTAGCCCCTGTCAAAGGCAGTTTCCCCTGCCCGATCTCCGTGACGATTGACACCGATACGCTTGATGGCGCGCCGCATTTCACAGGCCGCGTGATCCGTGGCGTAAAGAACGGGCCATCGCCTGCGTGGTTGCAAGCGCAGCTCAAAGCCATCGGCCTGCGCCCCATCTCCGCCTTGGTCGATATCACCAATTTCTTTACCTATGACCAAAACCGACCCTTGCACGTTTTTGATGCCGATAAAGTCAAAGGCGGTTTGCGTGTTCATCGCGCCAAAGGTGACGAAGAATTATTAGCCTTGGACGAGAAAACCTACCGCTTCGGCGCGGGCCATATGGTGATTTCCGATGACAATGGCCCCGAAAGCATCGCGGGCATCATGGGCGGTGAAGAAACGGGATGCACGGATGAAACCGTGAATGTATTTCTTGAATCGGCTTGGTGGGATCCTGTGCAAATCGCCTATACAGGGCGTGATCTGAAAATCCATTCGGATGCGCGGTATCGCTTTGAGCGCGGGGTTGACCCTGAATTCACCCGTGACGGGCTTGAGGCGGCAACGCAGATGATTCTTGATCTCTGCGGGGGCGAAGCCTCGGATGTGGTTGAGGCGGGTGCGGCGTTGAAAACGGCGCGCAGCTACAGCTTGAACCCTGCGCGCGTGATCAGCCTTGTCGGTATGGACATCCCCCGCGAGGAACAGGTGCGCATCCTGACCGCGCTTGGTTTTTCGGCCAGCGGCAGTGGCGAGACACTTGAGGTTTGGGTGCCCTCATGGCGGCGCGATGTTCAAGGTGAGGCGGATTTGGTCGAGGAAGTGGCGCGTGTCGCCTCGCTCACCAAACTGGCGCCAAAGCCCTTGCCCCGCCTCAGCACAGGCGTGACGCGCGTTGTCCTGACCCCAATGCAAAAACGTGAAGCCACAGGGCGGCGCACCCTTGCCGCTTTGGGGTATAATGAATGTGTCACCTATAGCTTTATTGATCAAAAATCTGCGGCGCTCTTTGGCGGCGGCACGGATGCGGTGCGTTTGGAAAATCCGATTTCTTCGGAAATGAGTCATATGCGTCCCGCGCTTTTGCCTGGCCTTTTGCATGCAGCAGCCCGCAATCAGGCGCGCGGCATGACAGATTTGGCCTTGTTTGAACTGGGGGCCGCGTTCCATGGTGGGGAACCTGAAGAACAGCACACGCAGGCCGCTGGTCTTTTAATCGGTCAAGCAGGCCCGCGTGATCCGCATGGGGCACGCCGCGCTGTGGATGTATTTGATGCCAAGGCCGATGCTGAAGCTGCCCTTTCGGCCATGGGTGCGCCTGCGCGGATGCAAATCATGCGCAGCGATGATCCATGGTGGCATCCCGGACGGCATGGGGTTCTATGCCTTGGCCCCAAGAAAATCTTGGGCGTTTTTGGTGAAATTCACCCCAAAATCTTGCGCGAGATGGATGTGAAAGGCCCTGCAATGGGGTTTGTTCTTTATCCAGCTGAAATTCCATTGCCCAAAAATACCACGGCCAGCCGTGGCGCCTTAGAAATCAGCGATCTGCAACCCGTAGAGCGCGATTTCGCCTTTGTCACCGATGTCACCACCGCTGCCCTTGATCTGGTCAATGCGGCCCTTGGTGCAGATAAGGCTTTGATCACCGATGTTAGCGTCTTTGACGAATTCATCGGCGGGTCACTTGGGGAAGGGCGCAAGTCAATCGCGCTAACCGTTCGGATGCAGCCGCGCGACAAAACATTGACCGAGGACGAAATCGAATCCACTGCCGCCAAAATCATTGAAAAAGTGGGTAAGGCGACGGGGGCAACCTTGCGCGGTTAATCTGCGCCCGTTTCGCTGCAATGGCGGCGAAACGCGGATTTTAGCAAATCAAATTCTGCGCGCAGCATGTCCAACTCTGCGCGCAGATCCCCCGCAATCTGCGGATCACAGACGACAGAAAACCGATCCAATACCGCCCCTGTCTCATGGCGGATGTCGACAATTTGCACCTGCGCCCCAATCAGATGTGCTGGCAGTTCAAGGCACAAATGACAGGCGCGACCCGTGCCACGCGTGGCCGTTCCGGTGGCAATCACCCTCCCATTCACAACAGCAACGCGTCCTCGGTCATATGGGCCACTGTAGCCTCATAAACCCCATCTTTCAGGCTGAACCGCGCAAGCGTCAGTTCCGTCATGCTTTGATCCCCTTACTCAAAGTTCGGCGCGCGGCATGCACACCACGAGAAAATCGCCCATCTGCAATAAGTTCATGCTGGGGCGCTCGAAAATCAGATCAATCCAGATTTTTTCAATCCGTTTGTCGTTTACTTTGGAATAGGCCATATTGAATTCGGCACTGAGCCAGCCGTTGTGCCATTCCATTTTGCGCACCATTTGCTCGGAATTCGGGCCTTGGATCACATTGACCCGCGCATAAAGGTCAATCGGGAAATCCATGCTGATATCGAGCGAAACTTGAAGAATATCCGACAGCTTAACGCTCGCCGCCCGCGCACGGGGCACATCAAGCGCCATGGATAAAAACGATCCATCAAACCGAAAAACTTCTAAGGAAATGGCAAAAGGGGCGCTTGCGTGAGGATCATTGCGCGGGGTTTGGCGCAAAATAATCTCTGATTGCGTGCAATCATGAAAAATCTTGAGCCCCCCTTTCAGATCAAAGGGGCTTTGCACCGCAACTGTGGTCGCGGGTTCAATCGGTTGAAACAAGGCATCAGGGCGATACCCCCAATGCGCAATTTCAGGCAAACCCTCTTGGCGGTCTTTTCCAATGGCGCGGCGGCGTAAATCCTGATCAGCCAATCGCGCCAACGCCATCAAATCACCTGCATAGACGATGGCCTCAGCGCGGCGCTTTTGCAAATCCGATAGGGACAGTTTGCCAAGCCGCGCTTTCAAAGCCGCGATATCGGCGTTGAATTTTATCCATCTGGCCTGCGAAAATGACGGCCTGCGCCAGAACCCCATCCCATTGCCCTCAAGCTTGGCCTGCCCCTCCCAGTCAGAGGGTGGCCTTTTTCCAGTTTAGCAAAGATAGAGGTAAGGGGATTTTCTCTAATTGAAAAGCCTACGCAGCAATCCAACCGTATCAAGTGTGCGCACAACGGTGCGCGCGGCCCGTGCGGGTGACACGGTGCGGGTGGTTGGGCGGGTTGGCGCACTGCTTCCTGAACCATCGCCGCTTTGCGCGGTGGCTTGATCACTATCATACGGGCCATCGGGCAAGGGGGTTGGTTCCGCCTCGGCCAAAATCGCGGGCTGTAAACTTGTTTGATTATTGGCCGTAGCGATTTGACTCGCAAAGGCGCGCAACGTCTCAAGGCTTTGCGCCTCGGTGAGGTTACTGTCTTCGAGCGCAAGAACACTGAGCGTGGCGATGCGGTTGCCCACATCCATATAGACGCGCCAGTAATCTTCTTTCACACCCCGAATGCTGCTGGCCGAACTGTCGCGCGCATTCAAGAAGAACACATCGCCTTGGTGAAACATATCCAGAATTTCAACCGAATTCGGATCTTGGTCGCGGCTTAACAAGCCACGCCCTTGCTCGGAGGTAAAAAATGCAGCCATTGCAGGGATATTGCTGCGCAAACTGCCCTCTGGCCCTGCCTCGGAAATGGCGGCCGTCAGGATTGAGGGATGTTCTGGCTGTGGCAGGCGCGGTGAATTTCCAATAGCGGCGCAATTTCCCAAAAGCACAAAGGCACTTATGCCGCGATCTTGGGTCGCCGCAGGATCTATGCAAAACCCATCAGGCCCAGTGACCACCAAGCGGTCACTGGTTACGGCAATTTCTGTATCCACATCTGGAAGGGGCCCCGCGTAGGGCGCCCCACCGCCCGAGCAGCCGAAAAGAAAAAGGCCCGCACCCAAGCGGGTGCAGGCCTGAACGGATTTAGATGTCCATATAGACATGCTTCTCCTCTTTGCCGCCTGGATGCGTGACCGCCCCATAGCGCGCTGAACCCACCTGTTGCGCATATTTCCAAAGCGCGCCTGTGGCGTAGATTGTTGGCTTTGCGCCTTGCCAATCGGCGCGGCGGGCTTCCAATTCGGCGTCAGACAGATCAACGCCGATCTCCCCATTGATCGCGTCAATCGTGATCATATCCCCGTTTTTCAAGAGACCGATTGGCCCACCATGGGCGGCCTCTGGCCCAACGTGACCGACACAGAAACCACGGGTCGCACCCGAGAAGCGGCCATCGGTGATAAGCGCCACTTTCTTACCCATGCCCTGACCAGACAGGGCCGCCGTGGTTGCCAACATCTCACGCATACCCGGCCCGCCAGACGGGCCTTCATTGCGGATGACAATCACTTCGCCCTCTTTGTAATCACGGGTTTGAACAGCCGCGAAAGCATCTTCTTCTGATTCAAACACGCGGGCAGGGCCTGTGAATACAAGCTGCTCTTTTGCCATACCCGCAACCTTTACGATGGCACCATCTGGGGCAAGGTTCCCTTTCAGACCGACCACACCGCCTGTTGGCGACAGGGGTTTCTCGATGGGATAGATCACGCGACCATCTGCTTCGCGGGTGATGATGTCGATCTCTTCACCAATGCTGCGACCTGTTACGGTCAAGCAATCCTCATGGATCAGACCTGCTTTCCGCAATTCTTTGAGAACGACAGGAACGCCGCCTGCCTCATACATATCTTTGGCCACATATTGGCCACCGGGTTTGAGGTCGACAAAGTAGGGGGTGTCTTTGAAAATCTCGCAGACATCAAACAGGTCGAAATCAATACCCGCCTCATGGGCGATGGCAGGCAAATGGAGGCCCGCATTGGTCGAGCCACCTGTGCAGGCCACAACGCGCGCCGCGTTCTCAAGGCTTTTGCGGGTCACGATATCGCGGGCGCGGATGTTCTTTTCGATAAGCTTCATCACAGCTTCGCCCGAAGCCACGCCATATTGGTCGCGGGACTCGTAAGGCGCAGGCGCACCTGCTGAATTGGGCAGGGCCAAACCGATGGCCTCAGATACACAGGCCATGGTGTTTGCCGTAAACTGACCGCCACAGGCACCTGCCGAAGGACAGGCTACACGTTCCAAAATAGCGAGCTGTTCGTCAGAGTAATTGCCCGCCTGATGTTGACCCACCGCCTCAAAAACGTCTTGCACGGTTACATCTTTGCCGTCCAACCGACCCGGCAGAATGGAGCCGCCATAGATAAACACCGATGGCACGTTGAGGCGCACCATGGCCATCATCATCCCGGGCAGGGATTTATCACAGCCCGCCAAACCCACCAGCGCGTCATAGCAATGCCCGCGCATGGTCAATTCGACAGTATCCGCAATCGCTTCACGCGATGCCAAAGAGGAACGCATCCCCTCATGCCCCATCGCGATCCCATCAGTCACAGTGATGGTGGTAAATTCGCGCGGCGTGCCATTGGCGTGCTTTACACCCAATTTCACCGCCTGCGCCTGACGGCTGAGCGCAATGTTACAAGGCGCTGCTTCGTTCCAGCAGGTGGCGACACCCACAAAAGGCTGCGCGATTTCGTCCTCGGTCAAGCCCATCGCATAGTAATACGAGCGATGCGGTGCGCGCGCAGGCCCTTGCGTCACGTGACGGCTTGGCAGTTTGGACTTATCGAATTTGCTCTGCGACATGGCAGCCTCCCTTGGGGTCGATAGAAATGTTACACTCGGCATAAACTTTGGGCCCCTGCGGCACAAGCGCGATTGGAAAAAGACCCATGAAACCTAAGTTTCAGACTATAGAAGGGCCGTTTATGGGTTCAAGCGGAATGGGGATTTAAAGCGCTGATGCTTCGGGGATTTTTTGCACCACAAAATCAGCCCAATTTGATGGTGGAAGCCGCGCGGGCGCAACCTGCTTTGTGGCGGGTGATTGTTGGCATGGTCATCTGCCTTTTGACCTATGTCTTGGGGCTGTTGGCCTATTTCTATGCAATGTCGCATTTGATCGGCACAAAATTCGAAGCCGTATGGACGGCTGACCCGCAAACATCTGGCCCGAGCCTGACGCTGATCCTTCTGGGCAGTTTCGTGACCATGCTGGTTGGCCCGTTTTTTGTGGCATGGCTGCTGCATGATCGTAGCTCATTTTCACTATTTGGCCCATTGCGCCAAATGCACCGACAGTTCTGGATTGCGGTGGCGGTGTTTTCTGCCCTCGCGACACTCAGCGCGCTGATCCCGACCGATTTTGCCCTTGTGAAAAGTCTGGGCCTCAAAGAATGGTTGCTTGTGCTGCCTCTGGCCCTTGGGCTGATTGCCATCCAGACAGGGGCTGAAGAACTTCTGTTTCGCGGCTATCTTCAAAGCCAACTGGCCGCGCGGTTCAAATCCCCAATCATCTGGGCGGTTTTGCCATCCGTTCTGTTTGGTCTTGCCCATTTTGCACTTGAAGAACATGGCAGCGCGGCGTGGTATCTTGTGTTGGCCACAGGCGTTTTCGGGCTTTGCGCCGCTGATTTGACCCATCGCTTTGGCACAATCGGACCAGCGTGGGGATTTCACTTTGCGAATAATGTGATGGCAATTTTGGCTGTTTCACTGCCCGGTGCTTTGGGGGGGCTTGCCCTTTATCATTTACCGATTGCAGCCAATGATGCCGAGGCCATGGTTCCCCTCATCTTGCGCGACATTGCTGTTACAATTGTGATTTGGCTTGGCATCCGTTTTGCCCTGATATGGCGCGAAAATGCCCATCGCTGATTGCAATCTGCCGCGCCATTGCCTATTGCGAGTGTAAGGATCGGCCAATGGAAAAGACCCAATGAACTGGATCACCAACTACGTCCGCCCAAGGATCAATTCGATGTTCTCGAAGCGCGATATGCCCGAGAACCTTTGGACGAAATGCGATGAATGCGGAACCATGCTGTTCCATCGTGAATTGAGCGACAATCTGAATGTCTGCACAAATTGCGATCATCACATGGTCATCACCCCGCGAGAGCGGTTCAATGCCTTGTTCGATGGCGGTATTTTCACCGAGGTCGAAGTGCCAAAGCCAATTGCAGACCCGCTGCAATTCCGCGACCAAAAGCGCTATCCCGACCGCATGAAGGCGGCACAGAAATCCACGGGCGAATCCGATGCGATGCTTGTGGCCGAGGGTGAAATGGGGCGCACGCCCATCGTGGCCTGTGCGCAAGATTTCAGCTTCATGGGCGGCTCAATGGGGATGTATGTTGGCAATGCCATCATTGCTGCTGCCGAGCGCGCGGTTAAATTAAAGCGCCCTCTGATCCTGTTCTCCGCCGCAGGTGGCGCGCGGATGCAAGAGGGTATCCTCAGCCTGATGCAAATGCCCCGCACCACAGTTGCGGTAAATATGCTCAAAGAGGCGAACCTGCCTTATATCGTGGTTCTGACCCATCCAACCACTGGAGGCGTAACCGCCTCTTATGCGATGCTCGGCGATGTACAGATTGCCGAACCAAATGCGTTGATCTGCTTTGCTGGGCCAAGGGTGATTGAGCAAACCATTCGTGAAAAATTGCCCGAAGGGTTCCAACGCGCCGAATATCTGTTGGATCACGGGATGCTTGACCGCGTGACCCATCGCACCGCGTTGCGCGATGAGTTGATCTCGATCCTTAGGATGCTGATGGGCATGGAACCCCCAGTCAAAGGAGATCTGCCCGCCCCAAGTGAGGCTGCGCCAAACGAGGCGGAGGCAAAATAAAAGTGAGCACCCCCCGCTCGGATCTCTTGTTGGAGCGCATGATGGCGCTTCACCCAAAGATAATTGACCTGACGCTCGATAGAATGTGGCGGATCTTGGCCGCCCTTGGTGATCCGCAACAGGCGTTGCCCCCTGTCATTCATATCGCGGGCACCAATGGCAAAGGGTCGACCCTCGCCTATATTCGCGCGGGGCTTGAGGCGGCAGGGAAAAGCGCACATGCCTATACATCACCGCATTTGGCACGGTTTCATGAACGCATTCGATTGGCGGGAACGCTGATTGACGAAAACTACCTATCTGACATTCTTGATGAATGTTTGGCGGCCAATGGCCCAGATGCGATTACCTATTTCGAAATCACCACCGCCGCCGCGCTTTTGGCATTTGCCAGAAATCCTGCCGATTACACGCTGTTAGAGGTAGGTTTGGGTGGACGTTTGGATGCAACCAATGTCATCGACAGCCCCGCATTAAGCGTGATCACCCCCGTTGATCTCGACCATCAACAATATCTTGGCGATACAATCGAGGATATCGCAGGCGAAAAGGCAGGTATTATCAAGCGCGGGCGTCCCTTAATTGTTGCCCCGCAGAAAGAGGCCGCACTGGAGGTGATCGAAGCACGCGCCGCGCGGCTTGGCGCGCCCATCTATGCCTATGGCCAACACTGGCATGTTACGACCGAAGAAGGGCGATTAATTTTTCAAGATGAAACAGGCCTTTTAGACTTGCCGCTGCCCGCCCTTGCGGGCCCCCATCAAATCCAAAATGCAGGCACGGCCCTTGCCGCAATGCGGGTATTGGGTTTGGACGAGGCGGCCTGCGAGGGTGCCATGCGCAACGTCACTTGGCCCGCGCGCATGCAGCGCCTGCGTCAAGGGCCGCTGTTTGACACTGCACCCGATGCTGAACTTTGGCTTGATGGGGGGCACAACCCCCATGCCGCGCTTGCCATTGCGGCCACGCTCAAAGGCTTGCCCCAGCGCGAGACGCATTTGATTTGCGGCATGCTGAACACAAAAGATGTGACAGGCTTCATGGCACCACTTGCGCCCTTCGCCTCATCGCTGCACGCTGTCTCAATTCACGGCCAAGCCGCAACACTGAGTTCCGAGGACACAAAGGCAGCCGCAACCCGTGCAGGTATAGCGGCCCAAACCGCACCAGATGTGATCAGCGCCTTGCGCGACATCTGCGCCACAACCCCGAATGCGCGGGTTTTGATCTGTGGTTCCCTTTACTTGGCGGGCGAAATTCTAAAAGAAAACGGCTAGGCTACTAGACAGCGCCTGCACTCTGGCCTAGCCGTATTTCATGCTCGCGATATTCATCAAAACACTTCCATTTTTTGCGCTGATCGGTGTGGGTTTCCTCGCCGCGTATCGTGGGTTTTTCACGCAAAGCGCGACCGCCTATCTGACAAAATTCGTGTTTTACTTCGCGCTATCGGCCATGTTGTTTCGCTTTGCCTCGACCTTATCGCTTGGCGATATTTTCAATTGGAATTTCATCGGGGCCTATCTGTTTGGGTGTTTCGCGATTTATGCGCTTTCGACTGTCGTTGCCTTGATCCGAAAGCGGCCCGCTTCGGAAGCTGCGATCGAAGCGCAATGTGCCGTGATCGGGAATACAGGTTTCTTGGGCGTGCCGATGTTGGTGGTTTTGATGGGGCCTGCGGCGGCGGGGCCTGTCTTGATGATCTTGGCCACTGATTTGATCGTTTTCTCAAGCTTGATCGTGATCATTATCACGGCAAGCCGCGATGGCCGCATGAGCCTGACTATTTTCCGCTCAATCGCGATTGGGTTGGTTGAAAATCCGATGATTGTGTCGATGGTCGCGGGGCTATCCGTCTCTGCCGCGGGGCTAAGCCTTCCTGCGCCTGTGGATGAATTCATGGCGCTTTTGGGGGCGGCGGCGACCCCATGTGCGCTCTTCGCAATTGGGGCGTCATTGGCAGGCAAATCAACCGAGCGGGCTTCGGTCGCGCTTTGGCTGTCCTTCGCCAAGCTGATCTTACACCCTGCCGCAGTCGCCATTGGTGCGCTTATAATTTTCGAGGTTGATCCCTATGCCGCTGCAGTGATGATCGCGGCCTCCGCGCTGCCTGTGGCAGGAAATATCTATATGCTGGCGCAGCATTACAATGTGGCCCAGCAACGGGTGTCTGCCTCGATTCTGATGTCGACCGCTATTTCCATCCTCACTGTGTCGCTTGTGATCGGATGGCTGTCTCAAATGGCGGGCCTCAGCCTGCCTTGATCGCGAAAGGTTTGATCATGTCCAAGATTGAAGCGGTGATTTTTGACATCGGCAATGTGCTGATTGAATGGCAGCCCGAGCGGTTCTACGACCGCACCATCGGGGAAGCGCGCCGCCGCGAGATGTTTGCCGCTGTGGATTTGCACGGCATGAATGACCGCGTGGATTTAGGTGAAGGGTTCCGCGATATCATTTATGAAACGGCAGAAGCCTATCCTGAGTTTCGCGCGGAAATTCGGATGTGGCATGATCACTGGTTGGAATTGGCAAACCCTGTGATTGATCATTCCGTGATGCTCTTACGCCGCCTTCGTGCCAAGAATGTGCCCGTCTTCGCATTGACCAATTTCGGGATTGAGAGCTTTGCCTATGCGCAAGAGCATTTCGATTTTCTGAACGAATTCGACCACGCCTATGTCTCTGGCCATATGGGGGTGATCAAACCCAATCCAACCATTTATCAAATGGTCGAGGATCATTGCAAAATCGCGCCAGAGGCGCTTTTGTTTGCAGATGATCGCCCTGACAACATCACCGCGGCCGAGGCGCGTGGATGGAATGCGCATCTGTTTACAGCGCCACACGGATGGGGCGAAGTCTTGGTCGACCATGGCCTTCTAAAAAAGGATGAAGCAGGACTATGACACAAACCCCCTTCCAAATCATCGGGCCCGAGGCCGAAGCCAAGCTTGATTGGCTCAAACTTGGCGCGGCGTTGGAGGCGGGGCATATGCTACCGCGCGCGGAAATTTCGGATAATTTCCTCTATCGCGGCAAGGACACGTTGCTCAATCGCGCCGCATGGATTGACGGGCTTGGCCTCTTGATAAAATCGGCCACAATCTTTCCTGAGAACGCCGCGCAAAATTTGCCCACCGTGAATGGCGGTGCGGCGCTTTACAGCGATAAGAATGGCCTTCTTGAGGCTTTGGTCGATTTCCATCTTTTGACCAAATATAAGACCGCAGGCGATAGCCTATTCGCCGCGATGAAACTGGCGCGACCCGAGAGTAAAACCATTTTGATCGTTGGCGCAGGCACAGTTGGCCGCTCGTTGCGCGCGGCTTATGGCGCGGGGTTTCCTGAGGCGCGCTTCTTGATCTGGAACCGCAATATAGCGCGGGCCGAGGCCCTTGCCCGTGATTTCTCCAATACGGATGTCGTCGAAAGCCTAGCGGATGCCGTGCAGCATGCCGATATTGTCACCTGTGCAACCATGGTGACAGAGCCCATCTTGCAGGGTGAATGGCTGAAGGCGGGACAGCATATTGACCTCATCGGGGCCTATCGCCCCGATATGCGCGAGGCGGATGATGCTGCGCTCAAAAAGGCGCGCATCTTTGTCGACAGCCGTGCCACCACGATTGAGCACATTGGCGAATTGAAACGCCCCATCGCGGCGGGGGTGATCACAGCAGATGATGTTGTGGCCGATTATTACGACATCGCCTCTGGCGCCTTTGCGCGGGGCAATAACACAGAAATCACGCTGTTCAAAAACGGCGGTGGCGCACATCTTGACCTCATGACCGCCGCCTATATCCGTGACGCGGTGAAGGGTTAGGCGGCCAGCGCCCGCTCGCGCAGGGGGCTTTCTTTCACGGGCAAATGGACGATGGCCGAAAGAAGCCCCACGCCAACACCCACCCACCAAACCGTGGTGTAGGTGCCATGCAGGTCATACATCCAACCGCCAAGCCAAACCCCGATGAAGCTGCCCAATTGATGGCTAAAGAACACGATACCATAAAGCGTGCCCATATAGCGGAGCCCATAAATATACCCCACAAGTCCTGAGGTCAGCGGCACTGTGGCTAACCACAACGCGCCCATCGTGACCGAAAACACAATTACCGTCACGGGCGTGATCGGCATTAAAATGAACGCCGCCGCAATAATGGTGCGGCCAAAATAGATGCCCGCAAGCAGGTACTTCTTAGAATAGCGTTTGCCCAAATAGCCCGCCAAAATCGTGCCACCAATATTGGCCAAGCCAATCAGCGAGATCGACACAGCCCCAAGCGCAGATGTGGTCGTGATGCCCAAAGAATGTAGGAAAGACCCAGGCTCGATCGGGCCGCAAAGTTCAGTCACAAAGGCGGGAAAATGCGCGGTGACAAAGGCAAGCTGATACCCACAGGAAAAGAAGCCGATAAAAATCAGACTGAAAGAGGGATCGCGAAATGCTTTGCCCAAAATCGTGCTCATGCTTTCTTCAAGTTCTGCCTTGGATAGGGGCGCGGGCGCGCGCAGCATGGGAAGGAATAAAAGCGCGGCCAAAATTGCCGCTGCAAAGATCAAAAAGACGCTTTGCCATGGCATCACGGCCAACAGCGCCTCTGCCACAGGCGCACCAAAGACCTGACCTGCAGAGCCCGCCGCAGTCGCAATCCCAAGCGCGAGTGAGCGATGCTCATCCGATGCGGCGCGGCCCACAATCGCCAAGATCACGCCAAAGCCCGTGCCCGCAACGCCAAAGCCCACAAGAATTTCCAAAAGCTGATGCGCGCCGGGCGTGATTGCATAAGCCGAAAACACCAAACCCGCCGCATACAACAAAGCGCCAATGATAATGGCTTTGCGATACCCAAATTTCTCGGCAATCGCGCCAAAAATCGGCTGCCCCACGCCCCAAGCAAGGCTTTGAATGGCAATGGCCAAAGAAAATTCGGCTCGCAGCCAACCAAATTCGTCCGCTATGGGAATTTGAAAAACCCCAAAACTTGCCCGAATGGAAAAGCTGATCATAATGATAAAACAGCCCCCGATGAGGACGGGGGTGAAAATCGAATTGCGCTGCATCTTCATTTGTCCTGTCAAAGGCCACAGGCCTGTCATGCTGCGACAGAGATTGCGCCGCAAGCCCAAGAGCGTCAATGCTGATTGCGCATGCAATCCCTCTGGCCAGAGGGGCCAGAGATGTCCTATGAGGCGCTTATGTCGCAACATTTAACCGCCATATACGACACCCGCGTCAGCGAAGGCTTATTGCGCGCAGACCCCGCCCAACGCGAGGTTTTGCATCGGTTTGAATCCTTGCGCGAAACGCTTGAGGCGCGGCCAAAATCAGGGCTTCTTGCACGTTTCTTTTTGGAAAAACCACAATCTGGCCAACATAGTCGCGGATTTTATGTCTGGGGCGGGGTTGGGCGCGGGAAATCCATGATTATGGATTTGTTCTTTGCGCACACGGCGATTAACGGGAAACGCCGCGTCCATTTTCACGCCTTTATGCAAGAAATCCAATCAGCCCTGCACGAGGCGCGTAAAACAGGCACAGATGATGCGTTGAAACCCGTGGCCGAGGCGATTTCAAAAGACCTGCGCCTGCTGTGTTTTGACGAGATGCAAATCACCGATATCACCGATGCCATGATTGTAGGCCGCCTCTTTGAGGCATTGTTCAAGGCAGGGGTGAGCATCGTCACCACCTCCAATCGCCCCCCAAAAGATTTGTATAAGGACGGGTTGAACCGACAGCTATTTGTGCCGTTCATCACGCTTTTAGAGCAAGAATTAGAGGTGATTGAAATGCAATCACCCACCGATTACCGCCAAGACAGATTGTCAGGCGAAACCACCTATTTCACGCCCATCACCGCGGCCACGCGCCAAAGCCTTGATAAGATTTGGCACGATCTGACCCATGGGCAGGAAGAACCCCTCGATTTAGAGATCAAAGGCCGCCATGTCGTCATCCCGCATTATTGGGCGGGCATGGCCCGCGCCGATTTCTGGGAGCTGTGCGGCAAACCTTTAGGCGCGGGTGATTATCTGGCGCTCACTGGGGCGGTGAAATTGCTGATGTTGGAAAACGTCCCGCGTCTTGGCATCGACAATTTCAACGAGGCAAAACGCTTTGTCACCCTCATTGATGCGCTGTACGAGGCAGGTATCCGGGTGATCCTATCTGCCGATGATGTGCCAGAACATCTTTACGCCGAGGGCACGGGTAGTTTCGAATTTGAACGCACCGCCAGCCGCCTGCGCGAGATGCAATCGGCGGATTGGGGCCAATAGATTGCGGCAAGGCTTGCAAAAACTGAACTGATCGGTTTACAATCAGGTCAGGGAGTATGCGCCATGAACATGCAAGCACAGACACGCAAAGGTCGGAAATTCGATCAAGTCATTAATGGCGCGCGTAATATTTTCCTAAGCCAAGGGTTCGAAGGGGCAAGTGTCGATGTGATCGCGCGCCAAGCGGGCGTGTCCAAAGCCACGCTTTATTCGTATTTCCTCGACAAGCAAGCGTTGTTTATGGCGGTTCTGAACAAAGAATGCGACCTGCAACGCCGCGCGCAAATGGATATCGAATTTCTGCAGCGCGATGTGCGCGATGCCTTGCACCATTTGGCCTATTCGATGCTTGAATTCCTGATGTCAGACGAAGGTGTCTCGATCTTCCGCGTCTGCGTAGCTGAGGCCCAAAGGTTCCCCGAATTGGGGCGTGCTTTCTATGAAACAGGCCCTTCAACGGCCATGTCCCATGTCGCGGGCTATCTCAGCACGCCAAAGGTGGGCAATATGCTTGATATAGATGACCCGATGAAGGCGGCGGATTTGTTCATGAAGCTGTGCCGTGGTGATCTGATGCTGCGCCGTCTTTTATGTGTCAGCAGCGAAGCCACCCATCAAGAAGTGTCCGAAGCCGCAGATGAGGTGGTGGCTACATTTATGGCACGGTATCGCAAGGCCTAATCTACAAGAGATTTGAACATCACAAGGGCGTCCACCAATCCTTTGCTTGGATGATCAAAGGCTTGTGGCAAACGTCCCACAATCCCGAAACCTGCCTTTTGCCATGTCGCAACCGCGCGCCTGTTTTCGGAGACGACAAAGTTATACTGCATCCCGCGATAACCTTCGGCGCGGGCAGTCTGCAGCGAATGCGCCAACATCACGCGCGCAATCCCGCGCCCCTGCGCTGCTGTGGCAGTGATATAGCCGCAATTGCAGATATGGGCGCCGCCGCCCGCCTGATTGGGACGGATGTAATAGGTGCCAACGACCTCACCCCCCTGTTCCGCTATAAACACGGACTTTTCGGGGGCCGTCCAAAAGGCTACGGCATCGGCCTCGGATATGTCTGGGTCGACTGAATATGTATCACCCGCCCGAAACACGGGCAGCAACAGGGAAACAAGCGCCGCATCATCTTGGGCCGTTTTTGGTCGAATTGTGATTTCGGTTTTCGCGTTCATGTTGTGCAAATGGCCACGCCGCGCCCCAAAGCGCAAGATGGCAGCTTGCTATAACCCCCGATTCTCTCTATATGACAGCTCAACAGGTGCTTGGGGGTCCAAACTCCACGCTCCACCCTAGATGCTTCCGCGGGCCCTGTGGCCCGTTTTTTTATGTCCATAGGTCTTATGTCCAACCTGATCGCAAAATCGAGCATTGATCGCCGCATGGCTGAGATCATTACCCCTGTCATCGAAGATATGGGGTTTGAACTGGTGCGCGTGCGCCTGATGGGCGGCGAGACAAAAACCCTGCAGGTGATGGCAGACCGCCCCGATGGCGGGATCAATGTGGATGATTGCGCCGATATCTCAACAGCGATTTCGGCAAGCCTTGATGTCGAAGACCCGATTGAGGGGGCCTATAACCTCGAAGTTTCTAGCCCCGGTATCGACCGCCCGCTGACGCGGTTGAAGGATTTCGATATCTGGCAGGGCTATGAAGCCAAACTTGAAACAAGCGAAATGATCGATGGCCGTAAACGCTTTAAGGGTGTTTTGGCGGGGATCGAAAACGATGAAGTGCTTATCAATGTTGAACAAGGTGGCGAGACAGTCACCCTTGGCCTCAATTTTGATTGGCTTTCAGATGCGAAGCTCGTTCTGACCGATGACCTGATCGCCGAGATGCTGCGCCAGCGCAAAGCCTCGGGGGTCACTGACGAAACCCAATTTGATGAAATCACGCAAGAGCCCGAAGAGGCGGAGGACTGAAAATCCATGGCTATTACATCAGCAAACCAACTTGAGCTGTTGCAAACAGCAGAGGCCGTTGCCCGCGAAAAGATGATCGACCCCGATCTGGTCATCGTGGCAATGGAAGAAAGCCTCGCCCGCGCCGCGAAATCGCGTTACGGCTCGGAACTGGATATCCGCGTTTCGATTGATCGCAAGACAGGCCGCGCGACATTTACCCGTGTCCGCACTGTGGTTGAGGAAATCGAAAACCATTTCGTTGAAATGACACTGCGCGATGCGCGTGCCTATAAGGCGGATGCAGAAATCGGTGACGAGATCATTGACGAAGTGCCCCCTGTTGAAATGGGCCGTATCGCCGCGCAAAGCGCCAAGCAGGTGATCCTGCAAAAAGTGCGCGAAGCTGAGCGTGATCGCCAATATGAAGAATTCAAAGACCGCGCAGGCACAATCATTAATGGTGTGGTAAAGCGCGAAGAATATGGCAATGTGATTGTCGATATTGGCCGTGGCGAAGCCGTTTTGCGCCGTAATGAAAAAATTGGGCGCGAAAGCTATCGCCCCAATGAGCGCATCCGCTGCTATATCAAAGATGTCCGCCGCGAAGCGCGCGGCCCTCAGGTTTTCCTCAGCCGCACCGCGCCCGAATTCATGGCGGAATTGTTTAAGATGGAAGTGCCTGAAATTTACGATGGCATCATCGATATCAAGGCCGTTGCCCGTGACCCAGGCTCTCGCGCAAAGATCGCGGTGATTTCCTATGATAACTCAATTGATCCCGTTGGTGCTTGTGTGGGTATGCGCGGCAGCCGCGTGCAGGCCGTGGTGAACGAGTTGCAGGGCGAAAAAATTGACATCATTCCATGGAATGAGGACGCCCCAACCTTCCTTGTGAACGCGCTGCAACCTGCCGAAGTGACCAAGGTGGTTTTGGACGAAGATGCAGGGAAAATCGAAGTTGTTGTTCCTGACGAACAGCTGTCTCTTGCCATCGGGCGCCGTGGTCAAAACGTGCGTTTGGCAAGCCAGTTGACAGGCCTTGATATCGACATCCTCACCGAAGAAGAAGAAAGCGCGCGCCGTCAGGCCGAATTCGCTGAACGCACCAAGCTGTTCATGGACACATTGGATTTGGACGAATTCTTTGCCCAACTTCTGGTATCCGAAGGCTTCACCTCTTTGGAAGAGGTTGCCTATGTCGAGCAAGAAGAATTGCTTGGCATTGATGGTGTCGATGAAGCAACCGCAGACGAGCTTCAGGCTCGTGCGCGTGACTACATCGAAGAGCAAAATCGCAAAGTCCTCGAAAGCGCCAAGGCGCTTGGTGTCGAGCAAAGCTTGATCGATTTCGAAGGGCTAACGCCACAGATGCTTGAGGCGCTTGGCCAAGATGGGGTCAAAACGCTGGAAGACTTCGCAACCTGTGCTGATTGGGAATTGGCAGGCGGTTGGACAACCGTAAACGGCGAGCGCGTCAAAGATGAAGGCGTGCTTGAGAAATTCGATGTCAGCCTCGAAGAAGCCCAGAATATGGTCATGTCCGCCCGTTTGGCCTTGGGTTGGGTAACCGAAGAAGACCTTGCATCTGATCAAGAAGACGCAGGCGAAGAAGAAGAGTAAGCCCGATTTCAGGAGCCAAAACCATGTCCCGTGGCGGTGCCACCAAAACCAAAGACACGTCCGAGCGGCGCTGTATCGCAACAGGCGACACAGCGCCAAAGGCGGGGCTGTTGCGTTTTGTGGTCAGCCCTGAGAATGTGGTGACGCCCGATATCCTAGAACGCCTACCAGGCCGAGGCATATGGTGCAGCGCTGATCGCGCGGCGGTGGAATTGGCGGTCAAGAAAAACCTCTTCTCCCGCTCAGCCAAAGCGCAGGTGACTGTGCCAGATGATTTGGTGGGCACGCTTGAAACCCTGCTTGCGCGGCGCATTGGCGATTTGATTGCCTTGGCGCGGAAATCTGGCGATGCCGTTGCAGGGTTCGAAAAGGTCAAAGATTGGCTTGCCACGCGCCCTGTGCGGGTGCTGCTGCAAGCTTCGGACGGGTCTGAACGAGGCAAGTCCAAGCTTTGGACGCCTGAGGGCGCGCGTTACTTCGATTGCCTGACCGCTTTTGAATTAGGTTTGGCATTCGGGCGAGAAACTGTGATACATGGCGCGCTGGCGACTGGCGGACTCGGCGATCGTGTTGTAGAGGAAGCAGCAAAGCTGCAAGGGCTGAGGCCCAAAACCAGCTTGAACAACGGCAAGACCGTTGGGAAGGACAAGAAAGACGCATGAGCGATCAAGACGGAAAAAAACCACTCGGACTATCTGGCGGCGCCCGCAGCGGACGCGTGAACCAGAGCTTTTCGCGTGGACGCACGAAAACGGTTGTTGTGGAGACCAAGCGCAAGCGCGTGATGGTTCCCAAATCGGGTGCAGGCGGCAAAGACGATGGCACGGGTGATATGGAGGGGGGCAACGCTTCCGCCAATCCAGAACTCGAACGCCGTATGAAGGCCGTAATGGCCGCCAAGGCCCGTGAGGCCGACGAAGAAGAACAGCGCCAGCGCGAAGAGCAAGAACGCGAAGAAGAGCGTCTACGCCGCCGCGCCGAGGCCGAAGCCCGCGAACGCGAGGAGCGTGAACGCGAAGAGGCCATCCGCGCCAAAGAAGAAGAAGAGCGCCGCCGCCTTGAGGAATCAAAGGCCGCAAAGTCCCGTAAAGCGGACAGTGCCCCTGTGGTGACATCCCCCGCAGATCTGCCTGATCCTGCGGTCGCGGCTGCCCGCGCGAAATCAGCCGCAGCGCCTGCGCGCCGCGATACGGATCGGGACGATAAGCGCGAGCGCGTCTCGAAGGGTGATCGCGCCAATGATGGCCGCCGTTCTGGCAAGCTGAGCGTCAATCAGGTTTTCTCTGATGGCGAAGGCGGGCGTCAGCGCAGCCTTGCTGCCATGAAACGCAAGCAGGAGCGTCAGCGCCAAAAGGCGATGGCGTCCCAAGGTGACCGCGAAAAAATCGTTCGCGATGTGCAAATTCCAGAAACCATCGTGGTTTCCGAATTGGCCAACCGCATGGCCGAGCGCGTGGCCGATGTGGTTAAATCGCTGATGCAAATGGGCATGATGGTCACGCAGAACCAATCCATCGATGCCGATACGGCGGAATTGATCGTCAGCGAATTCGGTCACCGTGTGCAGCGTGTATCTGACGCGGATGTGGAAGATGTGATCAAGGTCGAAGAGGACAGCCCAACCGAGCTGCAACCACGGCCACCCGTCATCACCATCATGGGCCATGTTGACCACGGCAAGACCTCGTTGCTTGACCGCATTCGCAAGGCAAATGTCGTCTCTGGCGAAGCAGGCGGGATCACGCAGCATATCGGGGCCTATCAGGTGCGCACCGAAAGCGGCGCGCTTTTGACCTTCCTTGATACGCCGGGTCACGCGGCCTTTACCTCCATGCGGGCGCGTGGGGCGAATGTCACGGATATCGTGGTGCTTGTGGTTGCCGCCGATGACGCGGTGATGCCGCAGACCATCGAAGCGATTAACCACGCCAAGGCGGCCAAAGTGCCGATGATCGTGGCGATTAACAAAATCGACAAACCCGCTGCCAATCCTGACAAAGTGCGCACCGATTTGCTTCAACATGAGGTGATCGTTGAGAAGATGTCAGGTGAGGTGCAGGATGTCGAAGTTTCCGCCGCCACTGGCCAAGGTTTGGATCAATTGCTTGAATCCATCGCACTTCAGGCCGAATTGCTTGACCTGAAGGCGAACCCTGACCGCGCAGCCGAAGGGGCCGTCATCGAGGCGCAGTTGGATGTGGGCCGTGGCCCTGTTGCGACTGTTCTGGTGCAACGCGGCACGCTGAAACAAGGCGATATCTTCGTTGTGGGCGAGCAATGGGGTAAAGTCCGCGCGCTGATCAACGATCAGGGCGAGCGCGTTAAAGAAGCGGGGCCATCCGTTCCTGTTGAGGTTCTGGGCCTGAACGGCGCACCCGAAGCGGGTGACGTTTTGAACGTGGTGCAAACCGAAGCACAAGCCCGCGAGATTGCGGATTACCGCATCCAAGTTGCCAAAGACAAACGCGCCGCAGCAGGTGCTGCAACAACCTTGGATCAGCTTTTGGCGAAGGCCAAGGCGGATGAAAACGTCAAAGAATTGCCCATCGTGGTCAAAGCTGACGTTCAAGGTTCGGCCGAAGCCATCGTTCAGGCGATGGAAAAAATCGGCAATGACGAAGTGCGCGTGCGCGTTCTGCATTACGGGGTGGGCGCGATCACAGAATCCGATATCGGCTTGGCCGAGGCTTCGGGTGCGCCTGTCATGGGCTTTAACGTCCGTGCTAATGCCCCTGCGCGCAATTCCGCCAACCAAAAGGGAGTGGAAATCCGCTATTACAGCGTGATCTATGACCTTGTGGATGATGTGAAGGCGGCAGCCTCAGGTCTGCTTGGTGCTGAAATTCGTGAAAACTTCATCGGCTATGCCCAGATCAAAGAGGTGTTCCGCGTCTCTGGTGTTGGCTCGGTTGCGGGCTGTCTGGTCACCGAAGGTGTCGCGCGCCGCTCGGCGGGTGTGCGCCTGTTGCGCGATGATGTCGTGATCCATGAAGGCACGCTGAAAACGCTGAAGCGCTTCAAAGACGAAGTCAAAGAAGTGCAATCGGGTCAGGAATGCGGCATGGCCTTTGAGAATTACGATGACATCCGCAAAGGCGATGTAATCGAGATTTTCGAACGCGAAGAAGTCGAGCGTAAGCTCAGCTAAGCTGTTAGGAACATGACAAAAAAGCGCGCCCCGCGGGGCGCGTTTTTTTATGCCGATCCTTTGGCAACCTCAGGGTTCAACCGCCAAACCTCAAAATTCAAAGCGCCTGCAATAGTGACCCAAAGCAGATAGGGTGCAATCAATACGCCCGCGACCGGATCAAGCGCCCAGAAACTCAGCATTGTGCCGCAAACCGCAACCCACAGCGCGCCGAGGATGACCATGCCCGCACGAATGCGGCGCAAACCAAAGAAAACGGGGCTCCATAGCGTGTTCAGCGCGATTTGCAGCGCCCAAAACCCCATCGCATGGCCATTCTCCGCCACCAATGCCACGCGCGCCGCTGCATAGGCGGAGGCGATATAAAGCACTGTCCAAGCAATGGGAAAGAGCCAATTCGGCGGCGTGAAAAATGGCTTTCGCAAATCCCGATACCAGGCGCCTGGGGGAAACATCGACCCCGTGACCGCAGCAGCAGCGCAGGCGGCAAAAAATAATATGAAAACAGACCAATCCATGACGGGTCAGTTAGCGCGTTATGGGTTCGGTTCCAGTATGCGCCCGCGATCTTGCGCCTCTAATTGCGTCAGAACGGATATGACCTGATCACTCCATCCTGTGCGATCTGGTTGCCGCTTGGCAGCGGCATCGACCAAAAATCGGGTTTCTTCCAAAGGGGGAGCATAAAGCATCGGGCTGCGCGGCGCCAAAGTGATGATTGCGGCCTGAATCGCAGAATAGCTGAGAAACCCAAGTTTTTGTCGCGCCGTTGTGAAAGCGCGTTGCGTGACACCATCATACCCGCGCCGCGCCACAGCACCGCCAATCGCATCATAGCAGTGCCGCGCCGCCAAAATCCCCGCACGGCTGATCAAGGGCAGTTGGGACACACCCGCCTCGGAGCGTTCATAAAGCCTGCGCGCCTCAGCCAAGAGCCTGCGATTGATCCGCCGAAGGGCAGGCGAAATACGCGGATCGGAGAGAAAGCGATCAAGGTTAACACCTTCTTCCTTAAGCCAATCTAGGGGCAAATAAACGCGCCCCGCGCGGGCATCTTCGCCCACATCGCGGGCGATATTTGTTAATTGCATGGCGACGCCCAAATCACAGGCGCGCGCCAATGCATCGCCCGAACGCACCCCCATCAATACGCACATCATCGCCCCGACAGCCGAGGCAACCCGTGCCGAGTAACCACGCAAATCTGACAGCGTGTCATAGCGCCGCTCGGTTGCATCCCATGCGAGGCCCTCAAGCAGGGCTTCGGGCAAGGCGCGGGGCATTTCGAAATCCTGCACCACCGCAGCAAAGGCACGATCAGCGGGACAGTCGACAGGCCGCCCACGATAGATACGATCCAACCGATTACTAAGATCAAGAACGGCATGTGCCTTGTTCTGACTGAAATCCACTGCATCATCGGAAATGCGACAGAAAGCATAAAGTGCCAGCGCAGGATCGCGCACAGTGCGCGGCAAGATGCGCGATGCAATATCGAAGGAATGTGACCCTTCGGCAATTGCCTCGCGGCAATAGGCAAGATCCTGATCGTCAATCATTCTGCGGCCATCTTTATCTCATGGCCAGATGAGACGGAGACCGCATCTGGAACCAGTTTTGCCAACACTTCAGCCGATGAAATGACCCCAGGCAAACCCGCCCCAGGATGCGTGCCTGCCCCAACGAGATAGAGACCCTCCGCCTCCTCCGACACGTTATGGGGACGAAAATAGGCGCTTTGCAGGATACGCGGCTCGATTGAGAAGCCAGACCCGTTGGGGGAAAGATAGCGACTTTCAAAATCTGCGGGGGTCAGCACCTCGGAGGCGGAAAGATGCGCGCCCAAATCAGGCAAAAGTTGATCTTCCAAAACCTGCTGCACCTTTTGGCGATAGGCTTCGCCCATCTTGGCCCAATCCACAGGATCATCAAACCCCAGATGCGGCACAGGTGAAAGGGCGTAGAACGTATCATCCCCCTCTGGCGCGCAGCTTGGGTCAGTCACCGAGGGGCGATGAACATAAAGGCTCATATCTTCGCTAAGTTTGCCTTTGATAAAGATATCTTTGACCAACCCACGATACCGCGGGCCGTTGAGGATCGTATGATGACCCACATCCGCCCATTTGTTGCACGTGCCGCGTGTTCCGAAATACCACACAAAAAGACCCATCGACCAACGCGCGCGGGTTAATTTTCCATCCGTCCAACGGCGGCGGGGGCGATTGCGCATCAAATGCTTGTAGGTATGGCCCGCATCCGCGTTTGAGACGACAATATCCGCCGCAACAGTCTCGCCCGTGGCAAGGCGCACACCAGTGGCGCGGTTATCGTGAAAGGTGATTTCATCCACAACGTGATGAAAGCGAAGCGCGCCGCCTTGATCCTGAACAACGCGGGCCATGGCCTTGGCAATCGCAGCGACACCGCCCATCGCATAATGGACACCGAATTCCTTTTCGAGATGGCTGACCAAGATATACATCGAGGTCACGTTAAACGGATCCCCCCCAATAAAGAGCGGATGGAAGCTAAACGCCATCCGCAGTCGTTCATCCTTAAACCGCTTTGCCGCATGCGCATAAACCGAGCGATCCGCGCGCAGCATGCCGAATTTTGGCAAAACCTTGATCAAATCCCACAGCTTGTGCATGGAACGGCGGCCAAGATCTTCGAACCCAAACCAATAGCGCGCGGCGCTGTCTTGCAAGAACCGCTCATAGCCCTTGGCATCTTGCGGCGAGAGGCGCGCCACTTCGGCGCGCATCGCATCGGTGTTTTGGCTGGCGGTAAAATGTGACCCATCTGGCCAACGGATTTCGTAAAATGGCTCAATCGGGCGCAGATCAACATCCTGATCGAAATCGCGCCCGCAGGCCGCCCATAATTCCCGAAACACTTGCGGCACTGTGACAATGGTCGGGCCGAGGTCAAAGCGATGCCCGTTCTGGTAGAGCGCAGAACCACGCCCCCCCGCCATATCCAATTTATCAATGACCGTGACGCGATAGCCCTTCGCCCCCAACCGCATAGCCGAGGCCAATCCACCCAACCCCGCACCAATCACAATCGCATGGGGGCGAGCATCACCCGCATTTGGGGCAAAGCCTGATTGAGGATCGCTATGCACTCGGTGGTCATCCATCATAGGCACCATCGTAAACTGTCTAGTTTAATTTACAATACGAATTCAAAGCTAAAGCTGATCACGAATATAAGCACCCAATAAAATAAAAGAAACCATTGAAATATATTGTTCTCTTTCCTTTATTAGCTAAATCTGTCACTATTAGTTGACAGATAAAAAGATCGACCATGCAATCTGTAACGCTAAGCTTATTTCGATTTGGAACCGTCTCCGCACGGATGTGGGCCTTTGCCCAAATGGCAACGGCACGATTCGCCTTGCGCCGTGAGGCAGGGATCGGCTTTTTCAAATTGCTTGGCTCAGGCACGGGTGAGGGATTTACGCCCATTCCGAATGTTTCGGTTTATGCCATTCTTGCCACTTGGCCCGACCATGTGACCGCACAATCTCAGATTGCAAAAAGTCCAACCTTCCGCCGCTATCGCGCACATGCAGTCGAAGATTGCACCCTGTATCTCACCCCCAGCACAGCGCGGGGGGAATGGGATGGGCAAGCGCCGTTTGTGACCGATGCTGAGCCAACAAACGGCCCGATTGCGGCGTTGACCCGCGCCACATTAAAGCCCCTAAATGCGCTGCGCTTTTGGCGGCGCGTCCCCGATATTTCGCAGGTCATTGGCGATGATCCTAACGTTCTGTTCAAGATCGGCGTTGGCGAAGTGCCTCTCCTGCATCAGGTCACGTTTTCAATTTGGCCAGACACGCAAACCATGGCGCGTTTTGCACGCCATGACGGCCCGCATGCCCGCGCCATAAAAGCCGTGCGCGATGGCGCATGGTTCAAAGAAGAACTCTACGCCCGCTTTGCCCTAAAAAATATCGAAGGCACGTGGGAGGGCGGCTGTCCCCTGCAATCCCGTATCCCGACCTATGAAAGGCCCATTATATGAGCCACGCTTTTCCTTTTTCTGCCATCGTAGGCCAAGATACGATGAAACAAGCCATGCTTTTGACCGCTATTGATGCGGGTATTGGCGGCGTTTTGGTTTTCGGGGATCGCGGCACGGGGAAATCAACCGCTGTGCGGGGCTTGGCCGCTTTGCTGCCTCCGATTGCGGCGATAAAGGGGTGCCCTGTGAATTCTGCCAGTGAGGCTGACATACCTGATTGGGCCAATGTTGCGGATCGCGAGGTGGTCGAAAAACCCACACCCGTGGTCGACCTGCCGCTTGGCGCAACAGAGGATCGTGTGGTCGGGGCCTTGGATATCGAAAAGGCGCTCGCGAAAGGTGAAAAGGCCTTTGAAGCAGGGCTTCTTGCACGGGCCAATCGCGGCTATCTCTATATTGACGAGGTCAACCTGCTCGAAGATCACTTGGTCGATCTTTTGTTGGATGTGGCGCAGTCTGGCGAAAATCTGGTCGAGCGAGAGGGCCTCTCAATCCGCCACCCTGCCCGATTTGTTTTGGTGGGTTCGGGCAACCCAGAAGAAGGTGAATTGCGGCCCCAACTTTTGGATCGTTTCGGCCTTTCAGTCGAAGTGAAAAGCCCAAAGGATATCGACACACGCATTGAGGTCATCAAGCGCCGCGATGCCTTTGATCAAGATCGTGCAAAATTTGTGAAATCATGGGCGAAATCGGATGAGACTATCCGCAAATCCATCATTGCCGCGCGCAAACGCGTGTCAAAAATCCGCACAAGTGATGAGATCTTGAAGGATTGCGCCGCCCTGTGCCTTGAACTTGGGTCAGACGGGTTGCGCGGCGAATTAACCCTGTTGCGCGCCGCCCGCGCGCAAGCCGCGTTCGAGGGCTCCTCCGAAATCACACGCGCCCATTTGCGGGCTGTTGCACCCATGGCGCTGTCCCACCGCTTGCGCCGCGACCCGCTCGATGAGGCAGGCTCAACCACACGCGTGATGCGCACAGTCGAGGCTGTGCTGCCATGACAACAGCACAGGACAGATGGGCCAGTTTCAATCTGGCCATCGCCCTGTTTGCGATTGACCCCGCACCCCTTGGGGGTATTTGGCTTCGGGCCCGCGTTGGCCCCGTTCGGGATCGGATTATTCAGGCTCTAAACACCGCGTTAGAAACTGATTTTTTTTCGCGCCTTCACCCAAATATCAGTGATGAGGCCCTGTTTGGGGGGTTAGACCTAAGCGCAACCTTGGCAACTGGGCGCCCTATTCAAACAGAGGGACTTCTCAACAAGGGCGGCACAGTAATCCTAACAATGGCCGAACGTGCCGAATCCGCGCTTTTGGCACGATTGGCGGGAGCGTTGGATGCTGAGACGGGCTTGTCGATTATTGCCCTAGATGAAGCCACCGAAGAAGGCGAAGGGTTGAGGCATAGCCTCAGTGATCGCCTCGGACTGCATCTGCAGCTTGATGCCATTCCACAATCGGCGGCGCAGGAAATGGAATTTGACGGCACAGCTTTGGCCGAGGCGCGTGCGCGCTTACCCCATGTGCGACATGCGCCTGACGATTATCGTGATCTCTGCTTGGTGGCTGAGGCGCTTGGCGTCACATCTTTGCGCGCCGTTCAGCACGCACTGCGCCTTGCCCGCCATTCGGCGGCCTTGATCGGGTCGGATCAGGTCGAACAGGCGGATTTGCAACTGGCTTTGGAATTGGCCCTTGCCCCACGCGCCACGCAAATCCCCGAAACGGCCCCACCTGAACAATCGCCTCCCCCACAACCACAAGAACCCGAGGCGCAACAAAGCCCATCTGACCCCGAAGATCGGCAAAAGGAGGAAGAGGATCTTCCCCCCTTTGAGGCGTTGATCGAGGCGGCAAAGGCCATGCTTCCGCCCGACCTCTTGGCACGATTGGCAGCACAGCGCGCCGCACGGCAAAGCAAAGGCAGCGCAGGAACGGGCAACCGCAAGAAGGGCAATCACCGTGGCCGTCCCGTTGCCTCGCGCAGTGGCGAATTGGGGGGCGGCGCGCGGATTGATTTAATGGCAACCTTGCGCTCCGCTGCCCCATGGCAAGGGCTGCGCGCCCAGACGACAGCGCCCAAGCCGCGCGGCCTGCATATCCGCAAAAGTGACATCCGCGTAAAGCAGTTTGCACAAAGCTCTGACAGGGTGATTATCTTTGTGGTGGATGCGTCTGGCTCTAGCGCGATGTCCCGCATGGCCGAGGCCAAGGGGGCGATTGAGTTGATGTTGGCAGAGGCCTATGCGCGGCGCGATCATGTGGCCTTGGTTGCGTTTCGCGGCGCAGGCGCGGATATTTTGCTAAACCCCACGCGATCCCTCGTGCAGACCAAACGCCGCTTGCAAGACCTACCAGGTGGGGGCGGCACACCGCTTGCCGCAGGGCTGAAATCGGCCCTTGATCTGGCGGTTCTCACAAGTGGAAAGGGAATGACGCCGTCCATTGCGGTTCTGACGGATGGGCGCGCGAATGTCAGTCTTGATGGCAGCGCAAATCGCGCGCAGGCGGGTGAAGATGCAAACAGTATGGCAAAGGCCCTGCGCGGTCGCGGTGTTCCCGCGATTGTCATCGACACGGGGCAACGCCCAACGCGAGGGCTGGATGATCTGGCCAAGGTGATGGGCGCGGCCTATGTGCCGCTTCCGCGCGCAGATGCCAAATCCCTCAGCGCCGCTGTCGAGGCGGCACTGCCAAGCGCATGAGCGGGCTTGCGGATATTCCAAGCAACTGGCCATGGCGCGCCCATAGCCAAATCATCGCGTCACATCCGCATCGGTGGCATGTGCAGATTATGGGCACAGGCCCTGATCTGGTTTTGATCCATGGTGCAGGCGCATCTACGCATTCTTGGCGGGCCATGATGCCACTTTTGGCACAAACTCATCGCGTCATTGCGTTTGATCTGCCAGGTCAGGGCTTTAGCCGTTCTGGCACCCGCAGTCGGTCATCCCTGTCCTTGATGACGCAAGACGTTTTGCGGCTTTTGCAGGGCCAAGACATCACGCCTGAGGTGATTATTGGCCATTCTGCGGGGGCCGCGATTTCCTTGCAACTGATGCTGCTTGCGCCTGATACTGCACAAGGGGTCGTGGCGATCAACGGGGCGCTTGAGAATTTCTCTGGTGCTGCGGGTTGGCTCTTTCCGATCATGGCAAAAATGATGGCGATGAACCCGCTTACGGGGCTTTTCTTAGGCTCGGGGATGAGTGACCGCAGGCTGATTGCCATTTTGCAAACAACAGGCTCAGAACCTGACGCCGAAACCTTGGGCCATTATCACAAATTGATGCGCAGGCGCGCGCATATCGAGGCAACTTTAGCAATGATGGCGCAGTGGGATTTAGAGGCGCTGCACCGCAGCCTTCCCCAGATCACTGCGCCAATCCTGTTCTTGCATGGCGCTAAGGATCAAGCAGTTGCACTAGAGGTCGCCAAGCGCGCCCAAGGGATGGTGCCGCAGGGCACCATGAAGGTGATTTCGGATGCAGGGCATCTTTTGCCTGAATCACATCCCGCTGAGGCGGTTGCTGCGATCACCGACTTCGTGCAATCGCTTCGCAAAAAATGAAAAAGGGCAGATCAATATCTGCCCTTTTCAATGCCGTCACAAAACCATGCGGTTACTGCGCCGCAAGGCTTGCGAGATATGCATAGACGTTTTTCGCGTCTTCTTCACCACGGACACGGAACGCCATAGCGCTGCGTGCGCGGTTGTCACCGGTTGCTTCTTTCAAAAATGCGGTCGGGTCTTGCACATAGGCCACAAACGCCTCTTCCGTCCAAACAACCCCTGCTTCACCTGCTGCGGTGATAGATGGAGAATAACGGAAATCTTCGACCGAACCCGCAGGACGACCTGCAACGCCGTAAAGATTTGGGCCTGTGCGGCCATTGCGGCCTGCCAGAGTTTCACCTGCATCGTTTGCCACCACGTGGCAAGCGACACATTGATTGAAGACACGCTCACCTGCAGCCGCATCACCCGATGCGCCATGGCCATCCGCGAAGGCGGACGTTGCAGCGCATAGTCCTGCGACTGCTGCGATGATTGCAGATTTTTTCATGGTTCTCTCTCCCTCGGTTAACGGTAACCGCTCAGCAACCTAGCCCTTTTTCAAGCCGCTCCAAGGGCAATTTACAGAAAACTTGTCACATCTACGCGACTGCATGCGAAACAGCGCATTGTTTCCAGAGTGTTTTCAGGGCCAAAACGAGATATTCGATGTCCTCATCCGTGTGCAATGGGCCAGGGGTAAAGCGCAGGCGCTCGGTGCCTTTGGGAACTGTGGGGTAATTGATCGGCTGCACATAAATGCCGAATTGTTCCATCAAAATATCCGACAGCATTTTGCATTTCACGGGATCTTTCACCATCACAGGGATGATGTGGCTGGCATTGTTGACATGCGGAATGCCTTCGGCATCAAGGCGGGCGCGCAAACGGACAACTTGGCGTTGCTGCATGTCGCGCTCATAGCTTGAGTTTTTCAGATGATGAATCGAGGCGCGCGCAGCCGCCGCAACGGCAGGGGGCAGCGCCGTTGTAAAGATAAACCCGCTGGCAAAGCTGCGTATGAAATCCACCAAAGCATGGCTGCCCGTGATATAGCCACCGACCACACCATAGGCCTTGCCAAGCGTGCCTTCGATCAGGGTGATACGATCCATCAACCCTTCGCGTTCGGCCACACCGCCGCCGCGCGGGCCATACATGCCGACCGCGTGAACCTCGTCAATATAGGTCATCGCGCCATGCTTTTCCGCCACTTCAACGATCTCGCGGATCGGCGCAATGTCGCCATCCATCGAATAGACCGACTCAAACGCGACAATCTTGGTCGCATTGGCAGGCAATTCTGCCAATTGCCGATCCAAATCGGCGACATCGTTGTGCTTCCAAACCCGCTTTTCGCATCGTGCATGACGGATGCCCTCAATCATCGAGGCGTGATTCAACGCATCCGACAAAATCACCGCATTCGGAAGACGGCTGCCCAAAGTCGACAAGGCGGCCCAATTTGAAACATATCCCGAAGTGAACAGAAGGGCCGCTTCCTTGCCGTGCAGGTCAGCCAATTCCGCCTCGAGCAATTTGTGGTGATAGGCATTGCCCGAGATATTGCGCGTGCCGCCTGCACCTGTGCCGCAGGCCTCGACTGTGTCGATCATTGCCTTAATCACATCAGGGTGCTGGCCCATGCCCAAATAGTCATTCGAGCACCAAACAGTGACTTCTTCTTGACCTTCGCCGTGATTTTGGACGCGGGGGAAATCTCCACATTTGCGCTGCAATTCTGCGAAGACGCGATAATTGCCCTCTTGTTTCAGGGTGTCCAACTGGCTCTGAAAGAGTTTGTCAAAATTCATCGCACGTCCTCATTTTGCAAAATGGCGATCTGGGGGCCGTCTTGGCCATTGCTTTGGCGAGACGGAAGCATCCACCGCCACAGCCGTTCATCAGGAAGGGGCAGAACCATGAACCAATGCTCTAACAAAGCGAGCACGGTCAGGGCTGCCAATAAAGCGAAACCAATCTCTTGCGACATGGTTTGCGCGCTCCAAATCCGCTCCGTCCAACAGGCAGCGGCAAAGCTGAGGCCCGTGATCGAGAGCGGAAACAGCCAATTCATCCGCGCGGTGCGAAAGTGACTTGGCAAATGGTTCAAGGGTTCGGGAATGAATTCCACATTGATTTTTCGTACCCCAAGATAAAGGTTCAGCTTGGCGCTGATCCGCGCGAAAAACAGAATTGCGAATGTCCACATCCCAAAGGGGTTCACGGCGTCCAGACTAAACAGGATCATCGTCACCATCATGAACACCAACAGAAGCTCATGATAGGCAATGGTGCCCCATGCGCGGATAAAGCGTTCCCATTCAGGAACCCCATCCCTCAGGCGGTTGCGATTGGGGCCCGTGATTACACCCGTCAAAAAGGCAAGCTCGATCCACCCCCAAAGCGCGATGGCAGATAAAAACGCTACATAAACCCCGGCTAGGCTCTCGTCATAGCGGGATTCCAAGAACCCAACCGCCCCCAAGATCAAAAAGGGCAGGTTCATCAAAACGGCCCAAATTCGGGCCTGACGGCCTGCCTGATCTGCGCGCCGCACAACCAAAAGGATTGCCCCTGTGGAAAACCACCACAGGAACAAGGCGACCAAGGCCGCCACCCAAGGATTATGCAGCGCAGCCGCGTTCAATAGACAGGCTCCATCCGCGTGCTGACAGGCACGGCATGAGATTTCGTAGGGATCGTGAACAGGTTCACAAAGGCCAGACCCGCACGAATGCTGGCGCCAATTCGCTTGAAGAATTTGCCATGCGCCTTGGCATCGGCCAAATCCGCATTGGCGGCTTGCAACGCCGTTAGACCTTTCTGCCAACGGGGATGATCAATGTCCAAAGTGATTGGGAAAATCTGCTTTGAGATGTCACTAGTCTTGCGGAACACTTCGTGGCCATACCAATCGGTATCTACACCCAAAGCCTCGTGAAAGGCGGGGCGTTGGTGGTCGCGCACATACATCGTTGCGAAAACGGCGGTGAGGAAGAATTTGATCCACAAGACATTCACGCCGCGCGTCAGCTTGGGATCAGTTTTCATCAACAGCGCGAATGCCTCGCCATGGCTAAACTCATCATTGCACCATTCCTTGAACCATTTGAAAATCGGATGGAACCGATGTTCAGGATGCTCCTCAAGATGGCGGAAGATGGTGATATAGCGCGCATAGCCGATCTTTTCGGACAGATATGTGGCGTAATAAATGAATTTCGGCTGGAAATAGGTGTATTTCTTGGCTTGCGTCAGAAAGCCCAAATTCACCGCAATCCCAGCTTCCCGCAGCGCGTCATTGATAAAACCTGCATGGCGGGCTTCATCACGGGCCATCAACTGGAACAATGTGGTGATGTCCTCATTGCTGCCGCGCCGTTTCATTTCTTTGTAGAGAACACAGCCCGAGAATTCGGCCGTGCAGGAGGAAACAAGGAAATCAATGAATTCCTTTTTCAGCTTTGGCTCCATCCCATCCCAATCGATGTGATCCCAATCTTCGTTTTTCTTGAAATGGCCCTTATTGGGGTCGGATTTCATTTGATCAATCAGCTGATCCCAATCGCTGCGGACTGATGAAACATCAATCGCATCCAATTCGTCAAAATTGGTCGTGTAAAACCGCGGGGTCAAAAGCGTGTTTTGCATCGCAAGCGCGGTTGCGCTTTCACTGTCAACCACCGCTTGTTCGTAATTGCGTGCCGCCAAAGCGTCTTCAACGGTGGTCGCATCTGCGGAATGTTTTACTTGGACATTCATAGCGAAACCTCCTCTGAGAAACTAAATTCGCACAGTTCCATGAACTCGAAATCACCTGTCATTTTTGTCCAAAGCTGTTCGATTTTGCTGGCGCGGGTGATCGTGGCGGTGCGGGTTTCACACACCACTTCGCCATAAGGCGCCATTACCGGCGCGCCATGCACCAATACCTCGTCACCTGGATTAATGGTTGCGCCGTTCAAGAATTTCACATGCGCGTGCAGGCTTTCGAATTTGTGGCTCACCTCAACCTCGCAAGGGGCCGTTTCGGTCGTTCTGGTCATCCATCCCATGGGTCATTCCTCCATGATGCGGGCAAAAACCCGCTCGTTATCCGCGCCAAAGCCATAAAGCTCGGTGCGGAAATCCGTCAGATCATCGCGTAGGGCGAGGCGGCCATCGGCCATCCGAACCAAACGGATTGGATCGCTGCCAGATGCGCCAACAGCGCCGCGGCGGCGTTCAAGCACGCGATAAATCCCCGCGACAAAGCCACCTTCCTCTTTGCTCAAGGTGACAATCACATTGCCTTCGGTATCCATCACGCGTGCTGATCCATCCATAGAGCCGAAAATCTGGATCAACCGCTCCTCCACAACGGGCAGTTCATCCGCGGATGGGGGCATTGCCGCGAGCGGGCGATCCGTCAGCTTGGCATAGGTCACGATGACAAGAACGCTCATGCACAGCACAAACATTGCGCGCACCAGAACCTTGGGCACCATTTCGCGGTCACGTTCGACCAGTTTATCTTCAGGGCTCATTGCCATAATCAAATCCCCCTTATTCTGCCGCAACCGCGCCACTTGGCGCAGGATCACGTTTGACAACGGGTTGGCTGACCACGGTTTCTGCCGCCTCAGACAGGATCGCAGCCACGTTTTGCGCATCAGGAATGCAACGCAACGCAGGTTGGGTGTTTTTCATCACCCATGGCCGCACATGGGGCCATGTGTTCAGATAGGACAACCGCACATTGGATGGCATCAATTCCAAGGCAATCGTGCCAGTCCCATCCTTACGCAGTCCCAAATTCGCATTGGCCACCTGACGGTAGGGCAAGTTCAACGTCATCGTCAAAGCTGCACCAATCCGCATCGCAACACGGCGGTTTGTGATTGTGTAAACCGTTGCTTTGGCTTGGACATAGGCCACACCCAAAAGCAGAACCGCCACAATCGCGCCAAGCACCAAGAAGAAGGATGCAGCAATCGCACTGTCGGCCCATGAGGTGACGGCAGCCCCAGATGTGGTGCGCCAAGCGAAGAGGAATATGAAATATCCAACGACCCACCAGAAACTCAGCGCGTCTTTCGCCAGAGCAAACCAATGGGGTGCGCCCTGCCAAAGAATTTCTTCTCCAGCAGGGGGCTTTTCGGGCAAACCACGAACAGGCTCGGTCTGAAAGTCGTCATGTGGCATGGGTCGTCCTCCTTTAGAGGTGGTGAGAAATTACAAAAGCGGGTCTGTCCGCTCTTGGGAGGCGTAGAGCGTGCCGCCACCGTAGAAGCCTGAGATTTTATCTTCCTCAAGCAAGGTCACTTGATTGGGTGACTTGGTGACAGGAACTTTGGTGAAATGTTCTGCAAAGATCGAATTGACGACAACGCGGTCAGATTTGATCTTGGCCATCTGGATCGGAACCAAGCGAGCGGTTCCATCAGCAACTTCAACCTCAAGATACCGCACCAATTGCTCAGGCGCATCGACCCACATATCGGTCACAGTGCCCGCCGCAGCGCCATCCCCCGCGATAACCGTAAGGCCACGCGGATCACGACCCGCTGAAACGCGGTAATCATCCATCTGCCCCATAGGGACAATTTTCGGATGACCATGGCCGTCCAATTCGGGCAGGTCACGGCGCTTTGCCCAGCTTGCGGGGCCAACACCATCAACCATTGGATCGCCAGTGGGCTCAAACGGATAGCCATTCGCAGCATTGGTCTGACGCAGGGCCAGATTGTCACGCGCTTGCACATCCTTGCCTGGAACAGTGACCTCACCGCGGCCATGCATCAGTTTGAATGTCTTTTCCTTTGGCAAAGGAAAAGGCCCCTGATTGGCGGCAACGCTGCCATCATCATTTTCCAGCGGATAACCTTCCCGCATATTTTCAGTTTGCAGATAGTAAATCAGTAGGGCGAAGAAGATCCAAAACAGCCAAATAGACAGGCTGGCCAGATCAAAATTGCCGAAAAATGCATTTTCCATGGATTTTATCCTCCTAGGTTCGGCGGTTACGTGGGCAGGTCGGCGAGCCCGATCTTGCCGGCCTCCCCGCGCGAGTATGTGCTTTGCGTCCGCACAAGCGGGCCCAAAGCGACAAGAGTGAAAAACAGAAGCAAAATTTCAAAATGATAGACGACCGAATAGCCCGTAGCGGGGCTATTCAACGCCTCGCCCAAGCCGCCAGAGATGGCGATCTGGTTAATCGTGTCACGCAGGCCACCGCCAATTGCGATGGACAGACCTGCGGCCGTTGCCTGAGCCGCGCCCCATGCGCCAAGCGCCAAGCCACGGCCCGCGCTGCCCTCGGCGGGCATGGTCATTGCGGCGGTGAGCGTTGAAACTGAAAACAAGCCGCCGCCAAAACCAATGAGGCAGGCGCCCAAGAAGAACATAAATTCAGACGCCATCGGATTTGCAAAAATCACAGCGGAAAACGCGGCAAGCCCCGCCAAAATCCCGCGCGCGCCCATCCGATAGGGGTTGATACCGTCTGACAGCCAACGCGCGGCCAACGCGAAACCAACCAAGGCCCCCGCTGACCATGTCGCGGTCAAAAGCGTTGTTTTCGATACGCTCAACCCAAGGATTTCGCCGCCATAGGGTTCGAGCAAGACATCCTGCATATTGAAGGCCATGGTGCCAAGGAACACCACAACCAAAAGCCTGCCCGCAGGGCCGCCGCGCGCAAAATCGCGCCATGCGTCGCCAAAACTTGGCGCAGGCTCTTCCCGCTCGACCTTGGTCATCGGACGGACTTTTTCCTGCTTCCAAAGGGCAATCATATTCAGCACCAAGGTCGCAACAGCCGCGCCTTGCACGACACGGATCAGGGTCAAGCCCGAGAAATCGCGCAGCAGCCAGCCAATCACGAGGGCTGAAACCGCCATGCCCACCAAATACATGACATAGAGCAGCGCCACGACCCGTGGCCGTGTGTCCTCGGTCGCGCGATCTGCAGCCAAAGCAAGCCCTGCGGTTTGGGTCATATGCATCCCCAACCCCGTCATGACAAAGGCAAGCCCTGCAAGAACCTCACCCGCAAAGGGCACCTCGTGCACAACATCACCGCCCAAAACCAACAGGCTTGCAGGCATGATCGCGAGACCACCAAACTGCCACAGCGTGCCAAACCACAAATAAGGTATCCGCTTCCACCCCAACGCGCTGCGATGGTGATCCGATTTGTGACCCAAAAAGGCACGAAACGGCGCAATCAACACAGGCAAGGCGACCATGATCGCCACCAATGTTGCAGGCAATGACAGCTCTACGATCATCACGCGGTTCAGCGTGCCCAAAAGCATGACCCCCGCCATCCCAACTGAGATCTGAAACAGGGACAAGCGCAGCAATTGTGCCAAAGGCAACGCGTCACTCGCGGCATCTGCAAAGGGCAAGAATTTTGTGGAGATGCGAGACAAGGCGCTCATTTCACATACTCCAAACAAGAGGAGATATAAAACCCGCGCGAGACCCGCGCGACCTCGGAAATCGAGCCTGTTGCCCCTGTTTGTGACGTATGATGACGCAGATATTTCGCCGTGTGCGGGATCATCACAGGCGAGCGATCTGAGCGCGGGAACAATTTTCCCAAACCCCAAAAGGCCATCAAAAACGCTGTGCGCGGCGCAACGGTGAACACCACCTTAGCAGAAACGCGCGGACAGAGCTGCGCCAAGGCGCGGCCCAAATCTGGCGCCTCGTAATAGATCATCGAGTCCATCGCGATCACATGATCAAAGCTGCCCAAATCAGGGGATAGCATATCGCCTGCGCGAAACTCGACCTGAGATTGCAAAGTTTCTGGAAGGCGCTTTTTCGCGATTTCAACCAAAGAGGGCGAGATATCAATCGCGACTACATATGCACCCCGCGCAGCCAGTTCAGCGGTCATCTGCCCCGCACCACAGCCCGCATCCAAAATGCGCAATCCCGTCAAATCCTCAGGCAATTGCCCAAGCATTATCGCGCGCATCTGATCACGCCCTTCGCGCACAGTTTGGCGCACGCGCGAGACAGGCGCGTCCGAGGTCAGCCGTTCCCATGTTTTGGTAGCGGTTCTGTCGAAATATTCTTCAACACGGGCGCGGGTCGCGCCATATGTCGGCGTTGCGACCATCAATCAAACCCTAGCAATTCGAAGATACGCCGATCCTCCAAGGGTTCAGGCGCAAGTGGTTCTGTGCCAGCCCAAAGCGTTTCAGCCAAACGGATATATTCTGCACGGCATTGCACGATATCCTCGTCATCGGGCATCTCGAACAATGTCTTTTTCTTGAGGCGGGAACGGCGAATGGCATCCACATCAGGCATATGGCCAATGCGGCGGAACCCGACCTCTGAACAGTAACGATCCACCTCATCGGTGTCGCGCGAGCGGTTCGCGACACACCCCGCAAGGCGGACGTTGTAATTCTTGGATTTGGCCTGCACTGCCGCAATGATGCGGTTCATCGCATAGATACTGTCAAAATCATTCGCCGTGACGATCAAGGCACGATCTGCGTGCTGCAAAGGGGCTGCAAAACCGCCGCAGACCACATCGCCCAGAACATCAAACAAGACGACATCCGTATCGTCTAACATGTGGTGCTGTTTCAGCAGTTTCACTGTTTGACCCACAACATAACCGCCGCAGCCCGTGCCAGCGGGGGGGCCGCCCGCCTCGACACACATCACGCCATTGTAACCCGTGGTCACGAAATCCTCGGGGCGCAGTTCTTCGGCGTGAAAATCGACATCCTTCAAGATATCAATCACAGTCGGCTGCAAATGCCCCGTCAGGGTAAATGTGCTGTCATGTTTTGGATCACAGCCGATTTGCAGAACACGCTTGCCCAATTTGCTGAACGCAGCAGATAGGTTTGAGGAGGTTGTGGATTTGCCAATCCCGCCCTTGCCATAAACCGCAAAGACCTGCGCGCCTTCGATCTTCAGGCTTGCATCCTGATGCACCTGCACAGAGCCATCCCCATCCTCGCCCTTGCGCAAAATTGGGGGGGTGGCCAAGCCCCGCTTGGCCAGTCCTTCGGCCTCTCGCGCGTTCGCGCGGGCGGCTGGGGGATTTTTATGGTCAAGCATCGTGGTCTCTCCTATTCCGCTGCAACATCCAGGCCTTCGAGTCGGTCTTCCAACTCATCGGCACTGGCCTGAAGCGCGGCCAAAGTTTCATCATCGGGCTGCCAGTAATTGCGTTCAAACGCCTCAAGAAGGCGGTTTGCCATCCGCACAGAAGCCTGCGGGTTCAGCGCCGACAAACGCCGCCGCATCTCTTCATCCAGCACAAATGTTTCGGACAGGCGTTGATACACCCAAGGTTCGACCTGTCCTGTGGTCGCCGACCACCCAAGCGTGTTGGTCACTTGCGCTTCAATCTGGCGCACGCCTTCGTGGCCGTGTTTCAACATCCCTTCGAACCATTTCGGGTTCAGACTGCGCGACCGCGTCTCAAGCGCCACTTGGTCTTGCAGGCTGCGCACGATGCCCGCACCGCGGGTTTGATCGCCGATGAACACGGGCGCATCGCTGCCTTTTGCGCGTTTAACAGCACGCGAAATACCGCCCAAAGTGTCGAAGTAGTGATCAACCGTGGTGACCCCCAATTCGACCGATTCAAGGTTCTGATAGGCCAAATCAACATCGCCCAAAGCGGCCTGAAGGAGGCTTGCGTTTTTCTTGGCTTTCCCGTCACGGCCATAGGCAAAACTTTTGCGGGCCTCATAGGCATCGGCCAGTTCGTCCTCTTCACCCCATGCGCCACTATCGACCAAGGCGTTGACATTCGACCCATAGGCCCCTTCGGCGTTTGAGAACACGCGCAAGGCAGCGTCTTCGATATCGCAGCCCATTTTCTGCGCATAATCGAGGGCATGGGCGCGGATGAAATTTTCTGCGCAAGGTTCATCCGCCGTTGCGGCCTTATAGGCCGCCTCTGCCAACATCCGTGTCTGAAGGGGAAGAAGATCGCGGAAGATACCCGACAACGTCATCACAACGTCAATGCGCGGACGGCCCAATTCGGCAAGCGGGATCAAATCAGCCCCACAGAGGCGCCCATATCCATCAAATCGGGGGGCAGCGCCCATCAGCGCCATCGCCTGCGCAATCGGCCCACCATCAGATTTAATGTTATCAGACCCCCAAAGAACAATCGCCACCGAACGGGGTAAATCACCCGCCGCATCGAGCAAACGCTGCGCTTGTTTCGCACCGTCCTGCATCGCAAACGCGGTGGGCATACGGAACGGATCAAAGGCGTGAATATTGCGCCCCGTTGGCAAAACATCAGGGCTGCGGATGAGGTCGCCACCTGCAACAGGCGCGATATAGCGCGCCGATAGGGCGCGCATCAGCGCAGGCAATTCGTGATCCTCTTGCAGCAATTGATCGACCCGAGCCAGCGTTTCAGGGTCTGTTTCGGCCATCACGCGCAAATGTTCCGCCCGCTCCGCATCCGCCATGGGGCGGCCCATGACATGCAAGCCGTCTGGGATCAGCGCCGTTTCCGTTTCAAGCAGGGTCAACCACAGATGACCGGGGTCGCTACCATCCAAATCGACCGCTTCGGCCTGCATCGCAATCAGCGCGGCAAGGTCGGCGCGCTCATGCGCATCAGGGGCAAGACTGCGATAGCGCGACAGGCTGTCTTTTAGCTCGGACAGGCCCTTATACAGACCCGAAGCCGCCAAAGGTGGGGTCAAATGCGTGACTGTAACGGCATTAGAACGCCGCTTGGCCAAAGTTGCCTCGGACGGGTTATTTGACGCATAAAGATAAATATTCGGCACTTCGCCAATTAAACGATCAGGCCAATCACGCGCACCAAGCCCCGCCTGTTTTCCAGGCATGAACTCAAGCGCGCCATGCATGCCAAAATGCAAAATCGCATCTGTCTTAAACGTGTTGCGCAACCAAAGATAAAATTGCGCAAAAGCATGGGTGGGCGCAAAACCTGTCTCAAACAACAGGCGCATTGGATCACCTTCATAGCCAAAGGTGGGCTGCACACCGACAAAGACATTGCCGAAATGGGCACCTAAAATGAACACACCGCGGCCGTTTGACTGCACCTTACCAGGCGCGGGGCCCCACGCCGCTTCAATCGCGGCCAAGGGGGGCGTGTTGCGCAAGATCGTGTCTGCATCAACAATATCGGCTACATTGGCCTCTTGCCCATATTGCGCCGCGTTGCCCTTAAGAACCGCGGCGCGCAGATCATCAACCGAGGCGGGCAGGTCGACCTGATAGCCTTCGGATTTCAGGGTCGAAAGCGTGTTATAGAGACTTTCAAAGACACTGAGATAGGCCGCAGTTCCCACAGCGCCCGCATTGGGCGGAAAACCAAAGAGAACAACCGAAATCCGTTTATCGCGGTTCGCTTTGCGCCGCAAAACCGCCAGACGTGCAGTTTTTTCCACCAGTGACGCGATACGCTCGTGGCACGGGGCCATCGCCTTTTGACAGGCACTGGCTTGGCACATATGGCTGCACCCTTGGCAGCCTTCCACACCATGACGACCACCAAAAACAGTGGGATTTGTCGCGCCATCAATCTCGGGCAGCGCGACCAACATCGTAGTCTCAACTGGGCCAAGCCCACCACCTGATGCGGCCCATTGACCCAAAGTCTGAAACTCAATCGGATGCGCGGCGATATAGGGCAAATCGAGATCGCGCAGCACCTCAACCGCCGCCGCGCTGTCATTATAGGCGGGGCCACCAATGAGGCTAAAGCCCGTCAACGACACCATCGCATCAACGCGGTCATTCGTGAAATACTCGGAAATTGCGGGACGGCCATCCAACCCACCCGCAAAGGCGGGAACCACGGCCAAGCCTGCGGCCTGCATTTGACGGATCACGCCATCATAATGGGCGGTGTCAGACGCCAGAATGTAAGAGCGCATCATCAACAAACCGACAGTCGCAATCGGATTTTCAGGCTGGGGCAAATCAGCGAAATCGGTGGTGATGCCATTATGCGGCAAGTCAGGGTGATAGAGCCCAAGTTCTGGGTAATCAATCGGCGCTTCAGCCTCCGCACCATGAAGATCAGATTGGCTGGAATAGCGACCCACCAAGAAGCGGATCATTTGCTCGACATTATCATCCGAGCCGCCCAACCAATATTGCATCGTCAAAAACCATGCGCGCAAATCCTGCGCCTTGCCGGGAATAAAGCGCAGAATTTTCGGCAATCGGCGCAGCATGGTCATCTGCTTATGCCCAGAATTGGCGTTTGGTTTGGATGAGCCACGCAGCTTTTTCAAAAGCTTCATCGCGCCTGATGCGGGCTTGAGCATATCCAACTCGCCCATACGGGTCAGCGATACGACCTCTTTGGCCGAGATCACCCCAATCATCGCATCACAGGCATCACGGCGGGCCTGCAAGTCGGGTAAGATTGCGGTGATATGTTCTTCAATGAACAAAAGATTGGCGACAATGATATCGCCATGGCGCACAGCCAAACGCGCCTCTTCCAAGGCGGCGGGGTTCTCGGCCCATTCGGCGCTGGCATGGACGGAGACAGACAGCCCTGGAAACTCGCCCGACAACCGTTCGCTGACGCGGGCGGCAGGGCCTGCGGCGTGGCTATCCAACGTGACGATGACCACGCGATAGCCGGGGATATTATCACCATCACCGCGCATAATGGGCCTTCGCCTCATAAAGCGTATCTACGCTGATCTCAGACATGCCGCGCTCGGCTGCGAATTTTTCGGTATTCCGTTTGGCCTTACCCCGCACAAAAAACGGGATTTTCTTTAATTCTTTTTCCGCACAAGCAAGCCAAATCATGACATCAGAGCCCGTGTCTTCGGCGCGCTCTTGGGGCTCGCGCGGTGTGGCAGCAATGGGGGCCACAGCCTTACCCCCGTGGTGACTGGCGCCTGCGTCATCATGGAATTCGAAATCTTCGCGGAACATGGTCAGCAAATGTTCCTCAAGACCCATCACAAGCGGGTGGATCCATGTATCGAAAATGACATTTGCGCCTTCCCATCCCATTTGGGGCGAATAGCGGGCAGGGAAATCTTGCACATGAACAGGGGCCGAGATCACGGCGCAGGGAATACCCAAACGTTTGCCGATATGACGCTCCATCTGCGTGCCAAGGATCATCTCGGGCGCGGCTTCTTCGATGGCTTGCTCAACGGCCAGATAATCGTCACTGATCAGGGCCTCTAGACCAAACTCTTTGGCCAAGGCACGGATGGGGCGGGCATATTCGCGATTGTAGCAGCCAAGCCCAACCACCTCGAACCCCATCTCATCACGGGCAATGCGGGCGGCGGCCTGCACATGGGTCGCATCCCCGAATAGAAACACGCGCTTGCCCGTCAGATAGGTGCTATCGACTGACTTGCTCCACCAAGGTTGGCGCAGGCGGGTTGTGTCGATTTTTGGCTCTACACTGCAGATTTGGGCCAGTTCATTCACGAAATCATGGGTCGCGCCTACGCCAATCGGCACAGTTTTTGTGTAAGGTTGATCACAGGCCCGCTCAAGATGCCGTGCAGCAGCCTCAGCATGTTCTGGATACATCAGGATATTGGCATGGGCCGCGCCCAATCGCGCGATATCCTCAGGCGTTGCACCAAATGGGGCAACAACATTCACGGCAATGCCCATCTGTGCCAGAAGATGTTTGATTTCTTCAATATCGTCTCGATGCCGAAACCCAAGCGCCAAGGGGCCAAGAAGATTGACCGAAACCTCTGCACTGCGCGGCATGGGTTTGGCCAAGGCTTTTACGATTTGAAAGAACGTCTCATCGGTGCCGAAGTTTTCTTTGCGCTGATAAGACGGCAGTTCCAATGGGATCACAGGGATAGGCAAACCCATGGTTTCAGCCAAACCGCCTGGATCATCTTGGATCAATTCCGCGGTACAAGAGGCCCCCACGATCATGGCTTGAGGCACAAACCGCTCATAGGCCGCGCGGCAGGTGTCGCGGAAGATACCCGCAGTATCTGCGCCCAAGTCGCGCCCCTCAAATGTTGTATATGTGACAGGCGGGCGGTGGTCGCGCCGCTCAATCATCGTGAATAACAAATCCGCATAGGTGTCACCTTGCGGCGCGTGCAGTACATAATGCAGACCGCGCATCGCGGTCGCGACACGCATGGCCCCAACATGGGGTGGGCCTTCATATGTCCAGACGGTCAATTTCATCGCGCGGCCCCCTGCTCGAGGATCGCGCGGCGGCGCAAGGGGCGTGAAAAGAGCCCTGCCAAATCCCCCGCCTGTTCGTAGAAATGGACGGGGGTAAAGACCAGCTCAATCGCCCATTTTGTGCTAAGACCTTCGGCCTCAAGGGGATTTGCCAAACCCAGACCGCAAACCGTCAAATCGGGCCGCGCAGCGCGCACGCGGTCAAGTTGGACATCAACATCCTGCCCTTCTGAAATGCGCGGCCCCTCAGGGATCAACGCCAAATCAGGGCCAACCAAGCCACGATGGATATAGGGTGCGCCGATCTCAACGGCCTCCATTCCACATTCACGGGTCAAGAACCGCGCGAGTGGGATTTCCAACTGGCTGTCGGGCATGAAGAACACGGATTTCCCACGCAAAGCCGCGCTTGCATTCTCAATGGCCTTGCGGGCGCGCGCGCGCGGGGCATCCGTAACACGGGCAAATGTAGCATCATCTACGCCAAATTCATCGGCTATGGCGCGCAGCCATAGGGTTGTGCCTTCCTCCCCAAAGGGAAACGGCGCCGTAATCCGCCGCGCGCCGCGCCGCTCAAGTGCGGCTGTCGTGTCACCCAAAAACGGTTGGAGGCACGCAAAGACGGTATTTTCACCAATCTCGGGCGCACCCTCAGCACGCGAGGACGGCAAAACACGGATCGAGCCAATTCCCATCTCCGACAAAAGCGTGATGGCCTGATCTTCGACCACATCGGGCAAGGCGCCAACCAAGACCAATTCCCGCGCTTTGCTATCCTTCAGAACGGGCACCATTGCGGCAAGGCATGCATCCTCGCCTTGGGTAAATGTGGTTTCAATCCCGCTGCCCGAATAATTCAGCACCCGCACATGGGGGGCGTGGGCGGTCGTCAGACGCTCGGCCGCACGGGCGAGATCCAGCTTGATCACCTCAGAAGGACAAGATCCCACAAGGAAAAGCTGCTTGATATCAGGACGGCGCGACAACAGCCGTGCAACCTCGCGATCCAATTCGTCATTGGCATCTGCCATGCCCGCCAAATCGGTTTCTTCGAGGATTGCTGTGCCAAAACGGGGTTCGGCAAAAATCATCACACCCGCGGCAGATTGCAAAAGATGCGCGCAGGTGCGGCTGCCGACAACGAGGAAAAACGCATCCTGCATTTTACGGTGAAGCCAGATGATTCCCGTGAGGCCGCAGAATACCTCGCGCTGTCCGCGCTCTTTTAGAACGGGCGCATCGGCGCAGCTTTGGGCCTTGATCGGTGCAGGGGTGTTCATCTGTCCCCCTCCAGCCGTGCTTGGCGCAGCTTATAGAGGAACTGCGCCGCGTTGATCACATAGGCCGCATAGGCCGCGAGCGCGATCCACATCTGCTGAACCGCAGGCACCCCTTGAATCAAAGCCGCCACATAGGCCAAATGCAATGCGATCACGAGAAAGCTTACCACATCCTCCCAAAAGAATGCGGGGGCGAAAAGATATTGGCCAAACACCACTTTTTCCCAAATCGCGCCTGTCACCATGATGGTCAAAAGCACCGCTGTTTTGGCAATGATGGAATATGTGGCGAGGTCATAGCCCAAGCCCGTGATCAAGAATCGTCCGACCAGCGCAAGCGATACAAGAAAGACAACAAACTGAATCGGCGCAAGAATCCCCTGAACCAATGTCCAGATGGTTGCGTCACGCCTTGCGCGCTCATCCACGCTGTAAAGCTTGCGTGACGGGCTTGCTGTCAGACTATCCGATGGCATTTGTCTTTGATTCCAGTCTGTCAATTAAGGAAAGGCTAGCCCTCAAAGGGGTAAAGTGTCAATTAAAACTTACAGTCTTGAACTTGACAGTCGCCAGTTTTGCAAGGGCGATGGCCCTGTGACACGAGCGCTAATTTCCCAATATTTTTAGCATCCAAGGCGCCCATCGGCGCTTTGGCGCTTGTTGACGCAAGGGAATTGTCAATTTTCTTTGACAGATGCGGTCGTTTGCGAGACACTTGCAAGCGAAACAACTACCCTTGAGACAGGGCAGCGGTTGTGCAACACACGCGGCAGACAGATGACGGGCCGCGACTATAGCGGCCAATACAAGGAAAAAGATCGCCCCGATCTTTTAATGCAGGCCAGCAAGACTGCCTTCTCTTCAGTCTTGTTGGTGGTGAGGAGCCGAATGACCCAAGACGGTGACGCTACGTCCCGCAAAGGGACGGAAAAACGCACGGCAGAAATTACTTCGCTGGCCAAGGCCGCGATTTCTGTTTTGGCGCGTCAATCAGCACCCACCCCCGAGGGCCTCGCGCGCCGCCTTGAAACCTTATCAGAGGCATTCATCTCGCCCGACGAGGCGCATCGTCACGATGCCCTCACCAAGCTGGCCCAAGAAGGTGTCAGCATCGAGGATACCATCGACTATGTCATTCCCGCGACCGCCCGTTTGATGGGGTTCCGATGGGCCAATGACAGTTTGAGCTTTGCCGAGGTTTCCATCGGCTCTGCCCGATTGCAAGAAACAGTGCGTGGACTGACCACGCAGCAACGCCGCGAAATTGTTAAAAACCGCGGCACGATTCTATTGGTTGTTCCGTATCCTGAGCATCATACGCTCGGTGTATTTGTTTTTGCCGATCAGCTTAGACGGCGTGGTTACGATGTTCATATTTCCGTGTCTCAACACGCACGGCAGGTTGCCGAGCGGGTGAAGCGTTTTAAGTATGACATGATAGGTGTCACGGCGGCTGGACGCAGAACGCTTGCATCCGTAAAGGATTTGGTGGAAATAATAAAGCAGAGCGTTCCTCGTATAACGCCCGTCATCGTGGGGGGGTCTATTATAGACTCTGGCCTCGATACGGTCGGCATCACAGGGGCGGACTTCGCGACCGCTGATATCGAAGCTGCGCTTGAATTTTGTGGGCTTACAAAAACAGACGTTGAGCCCGCAGAAGCGTTGCAAGGCACTGAACGAAACGATGCGACCGAGAACAGGTAACGGAAACGGACGGAACGTCGTATGAACACGCGCGGAACAGATTTTTGGGATCAGCCCGCAGGCCCGCCTATCGCGCCTGAGCATTTTAACGATATTGTCGCGACTGCGGCGGATTTAGCGATTGTGCTAGACACGTCTGGTCTTGTCCGTTCGGTTATCACCAATCCCCTGAACCCCAGTTTGGGCCGTCTCGACCATTGGAAAGACCGCGATATTCGCGAATTCATGGCCGAAGATTCGCTATCCAAACTAGAGGCACAGCTCGAGGCCTATCGGGGCGGCAAGAAAAACAAAGTCGACGCGATTGAGGTCAATCACTACGACAATGCCAGTTGGGAATTCCCAATTCGCTACACGCTCCACAAAACGGGGCGGGATGATATTATTCTCATGCTTGGCCGCGATCTGCGCCCAATTGCGGAATTGCAGCACCGCTTGGTTAAAGCACAGCTTGCGCTTGAAAAAGATTACGAAACCCACCGCGATTACGAAACACGCTACCGCGTGATCATGGAAGCCGCGCGCGATGCGCTTATTTTGGTGGATGTGAATTCTGGTCGGATCACCGATCTTAACACCGCCGCCGCGCAGGCGCTGGGTGGCACAGCTGATAGTCTAACTGGCCTCACCTTTGCCACTGAATTTGAAGGCAAACGGCGGGTTGAATTCATCGAAACCTTGGTGGCGCGTGCAGGCGACAGCATCGGTGGGCCAATGATTGTCACGACCAAGCGACAGAATAAATCTCTATCGCTTTATCCATCGCTGTTCCGTGCTGCGGGCGACAATACATTGCTCTGTCGGATTGAAGTTGATGGCAATTCTGAGGTGATCGCTGCCGAGCTGTCTGAGGCGATGGCAATCCTCTATCAACATGGTGCAGATGCGATTGTCTTTACAGATAACCACGGCACCATAAAATCTGCGAATGACGCTTTCCTTGGCCTCTGCGATACTGCGCGGCTGAGCGATATTCGGGGAAAATCCCTCAGTGAGTTTTTGATCCGCGGCAGCGTTGACATGAAAGTGTTGATCGACAACGCCTCGCGCGCGGGGAAAATGCGGGTTTATTCCACGCGGCTTGAGGGCAGCTATGGCTCACAGCTTTCGGTCGAGATTTCTGCAACCCACATGATGGGTCAATCCATGGGCGGTTTTGCCTTTGTGATCCGTGACACATCTCGAATGGAAGTTGTGCGCGAGCCAAGCTCACCGCTTCCTGCAGGCGCGCCTGTGGGTGATGATGCGATGCGCAATGTGATGGACTTGGTGGGTTCCGCACCCCTCAAAGAAATTGTCGCAGCAACCACCGATGTGGTTGAGAAGATGTGCATCGAAACCGCCGTAGAATTGACGGATAACAACCGCGTTGCAGCCGCCGAGATGTTAGGCCTGTCGCGTCAGTCACTCTATGTGAAACTGCGCAAATACGGGCTTTTGAGCAAGAACGGCCAGTAAATCCCCCGTAAAACTTGGGCATCGCGCGTCCTTTGGCGCGCGCGTCAAGTATAGTTTACACTTGCCGAGTCGCTTGCTGTCAGTATAAATTGACAGTATGAGCGTAACGACCGACACGCATACCCGCCAGACCCCGCGTGCCTTTCCCGAACCACGCGCCGTCTTGACGCTCCTTAAACCCATTACATGGTTTCCCCCAATGTGGGCTTATCTTTGCGGCGCAATTTCTACAGGAGCGGCAACTTCAGGCCATTGGTTGGGCTTGGCTTTGGGTATTATCTTGGCGGGGCCGATTGTCTGCGGGATGAGCCAAGCAGCCAATGATTGGTGCGACCGACATGTGGACGCGATCAACGAACCCTATCGCCCCATCCCTTCGGGGCGCATCCCTGGGAAATGGGGATTGTGGATTGCAATTTTCATGTCAGGCGCCGCCGCCATCATCGGGCTTGCGCTTGGCCCTTGGGGATTTGGCGCAACGCTTGTGGCGATCACCGCTGCTTGGGCCTACTCCGCCGAGCCTGTGCGCCTGAAAAGATCTGGCATTTTGGGGCCTGGATTGGTTGGTCTGTCCTATGAAAGCTTGCCTTGGTTCACGGGCGCTGCGGTTTTATCGGCAGGTGCGCCGTCTTGGCCCATCGTGATAACGGCGCTTCTGTACGGGATTGGCGCGCATGGGATCATGACGCTCAACGATTTTAAGGCCTTGGAAGGCGACCGCCAAATGGGCGTGAATTCGCTGCCCGTAACCCTTGGCCCACGCCGCGCCGCATTGGTGGCGGCATGGGTGATGGCCATTCCCCAATTCATCGTCATTCTTTTGATGTTCCACTGGGACAGGCCTTGGTTCGGCTTTTTCATAACGGCCTCGCTGTTGGCGCAAATCGCCGCGATGCAGGTTTTAATGCAGAACCCAAAAGAACGCGCGCCTTGGTATAATGCCACAGGCGTCTCGCTTTATGTCTCGGGCATGATGATCGCGGCCTTTGGCCTGCGCGGCTTTGGGGGGATAGCGGCATGAGCCTGACATGGGTGCAGATTATTCGACTTGGGTTTATTCAGCTGTGCCTTGGCGCAATTGTGGTTTTAACAACCTCGACCCTAAACCGCCTAATGGTTGTGGAATTGGCCCTGCCTGCGATCCTGCCCGGCCTCTTGGTTGGGTTGCATTACGCCATTCAAATCACTCGACCCCAATGGGGTTATCGCTCCGATACAGGCCGGTCACGTAGCCGTTGGATCATCGGGGGCATGGCTATTTTGGCGAGCGGCGCAGTTTTGGCGGCCTATGCGCTGTCGCTTTTTGCAAGCCATTACATGCTCGGCCTATCTGTCTCCATCTTGGCCTATGTGATGATCGGTGTTGGGGTTGGGGCATCTGGCACATCACTTTTGGCGCTTTTGGCAACCGCAACCGACCCTGCGCGCCGTCCTGCTGCGGCCACCATCACATGGCTTTTGATGATATTCGGCATTGCCGTAACCGCTGGGGTCGCTGGTCAATTCCTCGACCCCTATAGCCATACGCGACTGATGGCTGTGGTCAGCGTGGTATCATTTGGCGCGGTGGGTCTGACAATTTTGTCGATCTGGGGTATTGAAGCGACGGTCACCGCCCGCGCCGAAGAACAATCCGCGCCCTTTTTGGAGGGCTTGCGCGAAATTTGGGCCGAGCGCAAAGCGCGCCATTTCACGATCTTTGTGTTCCTCAGCATGTCTGCCTATTTCATGCAGGAATTGATCCTAGAACCCTATTCGGGCCTCGTGTTTCACTTCACCCCAGGTCAATCAACCTCCCTCTCTGGCGCACAAAATGGCGGCGTGTTTTTGGGTATGGTCTTAGTGGGCGTTGCGGGAACCGCGCTGCGCCTTGGCAGCCTCCGCCAATGGGTGGTGGGGGGGTGTTTAGGGTCTGCTGCCGCGCTCCTCGTGATTGCATGGCTTGGTCAAATCGGGCCAAGCGCACCGCTTTTGCCCGCTGTGGTGGCCATGGGGTTTTTCAACGGCGTTTTCGCTGTTGCGGCCATCGGATCTATGATGGCGCTTGCAGGCGAAGGCCGCACCGCCCGCGAAGGCACAAGAATGGGCCTTTGGGGGGCAGCCCAAGCAATTGCCGCAGGGTTTGGTGGTCTGATCGGCGCCGCCCTTGTTGATCTGGCCCGCCCTGTGATGGGCGATGCCGATGGGTTTGCCACCGTGTTTTTATTCGAGGCCGCGCTTTATATCGCATCCGCCCTTATGGCGGCACGCGTGATTACAGGGCCCGCGCAACCAAGACTTTCCACGCCCCTTTCAGTGCCAGGAGAATAAAATGGATTATGATGTTGTAGTCGTAGGGGGTGGCCCATCAGGGGCGACCGCCGCACATGATCTGGCGCTGTCTGGCCATCGTGTTGCTTTGTTGGATCGCGCAGGACGGATCAAGCCCTGCGGCGGCGCAATCCCACCCCGCTTAATCGCTGATTTCGACATTCCAGACGCGCAGATCGTTGCGAAGATCACAACGGCGCGGATGATCTCACCAACAGGGCGCAAAGTGGATATCCCGATTGAAAACGGCTTTGTTGGCATGGTGGATCGGGAAAATTTCGATGAATTTCTGCGTGTCCGCGCCGCCGACGCAGGGGCCGAGCGTTTAACAGGCACCTACACAAAGATCGAACGCGATGCACAAGGCACACATGTCATCTATCGCGACAAAGAAACAGGCGACACCCGCCGTTTGACCTGTGCGGTGGTCATTGGGGCAGATGGCGCGCGCTCGAACGTAGCGCGGGACGAGGTCAAGGGCGGTGATCGCATTCCTTACGTCATTGCCTATCACGAAATTGTCGAAGCTCCCGAAGGCGGCACCGATGCTTATGACCCGGATCGTTGTGATGTGGTCTATGACGGACGGATCAGCCCTGACTTCTATGGTTGGGTTTTCCCACATGGGAAATCCGCATCCATTGGTATGGGGTCGATGGATAAAGAGGTTGATTTGAAAAAAGCCACCGCTGATTTGCGCGCGTTTTCACATCTGGCCAATTGTAAAACCATTCGCCGCGAGGGGGCGCCTATTCCCCTCAAACCGCTCGACCGTTGGGACAATGGGCGCGATGTCGTTCTTGCGGGCGATGCAGCAGGGGTGGTTGCCCCCTCTTCGGGCGAGGGAATTTATTATGCCATGGTGGGTGGCCGTGTGGCGGCCACAGCCGCCACAGCAAAGCTGCAATCAGGCCGTATCAAAGACCTAGATCTGGCGCGGCGGTTGTTCATGCGCGAACATAGGGGCGTGTTCAAAGTTTTGGGTGCGATGCAAAACGCCTATTACCGATCCGATGAGCGGCGTGAGCGGTTTGTCAGCCTGTGTCACGATATTGATGTGCAGCGCCTGACCTTCGAGGCCTATATGAACAAGAAACTGGTCAAAGCGCGGCCTTTGGCGCATATCAAGATCGGTGTTAAAAATCTGGCCCATTTGACGGGTTTAATTTCTGCGACACGTGTGTAGCGATGGATGATGTCATGATCCCTGCATGGATCGGGGATGAGCTAAAACCCGTAGACAAGCTGTTGGCGCATCAGCGCGGACTGCGTCATAAGGCGATTTCCGTCTTTCTGATGCGCGGGACAAAGGTATTGATGCAGCGGCGCGCCTTGTCCAAATACCATACACCTGGACTTTGGACGAACACCTGCTGCACCCACCCACATTGGAACGAAGATGCACTTAGCTGTGCGCAACGCCGATTGGGCGAGGAACTGGGCCTACCCATCATTGCGTTGGAAAAACGCGATCGCGTGGAATACCGCGCGGATGTTGGCGGCGGGCTCATCGAGCATGAACTTGTCGATATATTTGTCGGCGCGTTGCCCCCTCAGATTGAGCCAACACCCAATCCCGATGAGGTGATCGATATTGCTTGGATGGATCTCGATGGTCTATCCGCCCGCGTCAAAGCAGCGCCGCAGAGCTTTACCCCTTGGCTCAGGATCTATCTTGAGGAACACGCGGCAAAGATTTTTGGCGCTGACGCAAAGGTCTAGCGTTTCAATTTTGCGACTTTGCTGTCTTGCTCAAAATTCGGCGCGGCAATGCCAAGCGCGGCCAAGCCTGCGCGCATAATATCATCAGCCGCCAATCCCGCATCGCGATACATCGCCTTGGGGCTTGCATGTTCAATGAACCGATCAGGCAGATGCATGGTGCGGATAGACACGCCACCATCCAAACAGCCTGTGGCGGCAAGATGATGTAAAACCAAGGCACCAAACCCGAGTGCAGAGCCTTGTTCAACAGTGACAATAGCCTTGTGATGGGCGACCAGATCATTCACCAAATCTGTATCCAGCGGCTTGGCAAATCTTGCATCCGCGATGGTGACAGAGATGCCGCGCGCGGCCAAGGCGGCGGCAGCTTCCTGCACTTCGGACAAATGCGCCCCAAGGCTCAGCAGAGCAATATCACTGCCTTCTTGCAGAATGCGACCCTTACCAATTTCCAATATCTGCCCGTTTTCAGGCATGGCAACGCCAGTGCCCTCACCGCGCGGATAACGCAGCGCAATTGGCCCATCGTCATAGGCGACAGCAGTCGCGATCATATCGACCAACTCCGCCTCATCCGCACAAGCCATCACCACCATATTGGGCAGGGCCGCGAGGTAATTGATGTCAAATGCGCCTGCATGTGTCGGGCCATCGGCGCCCACCAATCCTGCGCGATCAATCATAAAGCGCACAGGTAAATTTTGCAGCGCCACATCATGCACAATCTGATCATAACCGCGCTGAAGGAAGCTAGAATAAATCGCACAAAATGGCTTGAGGCCACCTGCGGCCAAAGCGGCGGAAAATGTCACCGCATGTTGTTCAGCAATACCCACATCGAAAATACGATGTGGCATGGCCTGCTGCATTACGTTCAGACCAGTGCCGCCTGGCATGGCCGCTGTGACACCAACGACTTTGGGGTCATTTTGCGCCTCAGCCAAAAGGCGTTTGCCAAAGACGCCCGTATAACTAGGCGCATTGGCGGTAGCCTTTTGCTGAACACCAGTTTTCGGGTCAAATTTCGCCACACCATGATAGCAATCATCCGCCATTTCGGCAGGCGCATATCCCTTGCCCTTTACTGTCACCGCATGGATTAAAACAGGGCCAGTGGCATGGGTTTTCGCATGGCGCAGCGTCTCTAGGAGCGCACCCATATCATGACCATCAATCGGGCCGATATAGTCAAAACCCAAATGCTCAAACAGGTTTTCCCCATGCGGCAGATCGCCAATTTGCGCTTTTACCAATTCTCGCGCACGGGTTGCGCCCGCACGAAATGGCTCGGGCAAAAGGGGCACCATGCCATCGGCAATATCCTTTAATGCCGAAAGCGGCGAATGTTTCGCCAAATCTTGCAGATAGCGGGACATAGCCCCAACTGGGGGCGCAATGCTCATATCATTGTCATTCAGGATCACGAATAAGCGCCGCCCTAAATCGCCCGCGTTGTTCATGGCCTCATAGGCCATACCTGCGGAAATCGATCCATCGCCGATGACGGCAATAGCGTCTCCAGTGGCCTCACCCAATTCACGCGCCATGGCAAAGCCCAGCGCAGCAGAAATTGAGGTGGAGCTATGTGCCGCACCAAACGGGTCAAAAGCCGATTCACTGCGTTTTGTAAAACCCGACAAACCACCCTCTTGGCGCAAGGTGCGGATGCGATCACGCCGACCTGTCAGGATCTTATGCGGATAGCATTGATGCCCGACATCCCAGATTAGCTTGTCATAGGGAGTGTTGAACACCGCGTGGATTGCCACAGTGATCTCAACGACACCAAGGCTTGATCCCAGATGGCCACCCGTTTCCGACACAGCGGAGATCGTCTCAGCGCGCAACTCATCCGCAAGGCGGGCCAATTCGTCATCGCTCATGCGGCGCAAATCTGCGGGACTATGAATGCGGTTTAGAAGCTCGGTCGTTGGTCGTGTCATCTTTCCAGCCCTCCCAAGCCAGAAAAAACCACGGGTGGGTAAACCCCAAACCCGTGGCAAGGCGCACCTACGAAGGGACGATAGGTGAGTTCTGATGGTCTGATCTGTTCTGCGATATAGTATCTATACCGCAGAACAGGGTTTTATTTTGGCCGCAGCCAAACATCACTGAAAGGCCGAATAGTCAGGCTCGCCTGATGTTGTGGCAAGCTCAGGCCAATTCGCGATCACGTTCAAGCCACGCAGTGGACGCTGCTGCCCTTGGTGACAGGTGCGACAGGCCAGTTTAGGCACATCACCATGCACAGGCCCAAGTCGTTCTGCAGGCAGAACATCAGCCAATGGCAGGACGTAAAGGTCAAGCGCCTCTTGCACCATCTGAATGCCAAGCGTTGCGGTCGCCCATTGTGGGGTGACCTGTGCCGCATCGTAAAAGGCCCGCGTGTTGTGACAGAAGGTGCAGTTCACGCCCAAAGAATTCGCAATGTAATTCATGAAGGCATAAGTGCGTTCTGCATGTTGGATCAGCGGATCCCCGTCCATCTGCTGCACGCGCGAAGCTAGATCATGCACACCGATGCGGTTATACTGACCATCTTCGTTCAAGAGCAGGTAGGTTTCCAGATAATCCGAGGGCAATGATGTCGAGTTTGACACCATCGTCACGCGGTTCTGGTTTGCTGACCAACCGCCTGCGTTTTCATTCACAGGCGACACTTCGAACCAGATATTATTTGGCACGGGCTGACCACGGTGACAGGTGTAGCAGGTGACACCTACTTCCGCATTGGCGTTAACGTGACCCCCCCAGAATTCATTAATATTCTGGGTCATCTCGATCATGTTCCGCGCCACCACAGTTTGGTAGTTTTCCTCGCCTGCAAAGAGGTCGGGGATACCTGTCCAAATACGCATTGCCTCGACCAATCGATCATAATTCTCAGGTGTCAAATAACCCAAGTTTGGCTCTGCATCTGCACGCACGATACGGATCGGACGCGCATTAGCTTCGGGAACAATTGGCTCGGTGGTGTAGAAATTATCCGCGTCAGGATAAGAGGCCGCCAAGTCAGCTTGGAATTCAGGCACACCCATCCCTGTCCCGCGCGGGCCAGTTTGCAGCGTGTCTGTTTTGAACGGCTGACCGAAATTCACCAGCATTGCTGCTACAAAGACCGCAGCTCCGGCCGCACCAACTAAAATGGCAGGGCCAAATACATTAGTTGGATTTTTCTCGTTCCATTCGTTGAACCATTTAGGCAACATCTTAGTTTCCTCCCGTGGTTTGACCAAGGAAGCCCTCGTAGCTACCGTAAGCTTCATAACCATAGGGCGCGAGATACTCTGGTGCAAAATTATGCTCCTGCGCCCAGATGAACCAATTATCCACTACGGTTCCTGTCAAAAGGATGCCGATGCCACCTGTGATCGGGGTTAAGACCGCAAACCACCAAGCCCAACGGTGAATCCCCTCCATTGTGGCGTTAAAGCCCATCGTCCAGCGCCAGAACAAAGCGGCGCGTTCGGATGCCGTGCCACGATCATAGATCTGTTCCAATTCACGGTCGCCACCAAAGCGCGACACCGCCAGAATGGTCGCGCCATGCATCGCAAAGAGCAGAACCGAGCCATAAAGAAACACAATCGAAAGTGCGTGGAACGGATTATAATAGAGGTTCCCATAGCGGATTGAGAAGGCTGTCGTCCAATCTAGGTGTGGGAAAATGCCATAAGGCACCGCCTCACTCCACTGGCCCATCAAAACGGGGCGGAACAGACCCAACACAAGGAACAACCAAATCGCTGCCAAAAAGGCCCAAGCGATATGTTTGCCCATCTTATGCTGTTCAGCCAAAAGATAGGTGCGCAACCACCATGACATTACCGAAACAAGTAGAAAGAAGCTTGCGATTATATACCAGCCGCCTTCGTTTAGCGGTGGAATGCTCAGACCATATTCAGGCCCAGGAGGTTCAAGCGCCAACCAGAACAGTTGACGAATAAACTCGGGGATCGACCAACCCACTTGGGACAGCATGTTGAGGCCAACGATATTGAACCACAGCAAACCTGTCGCCAAGCTGATGGTCCCTGCCCAACCCAGATATACGGGGCCAAGCTGCGCGTTGCCGATCAAACCTGCAAGGGTCGAGAAGGAGGCCGACTTAGTGCGCTCAGCCGCCAGATTGTTTTCATTGTCCATCCCCATCTCGGGACGGCCTTGCACCTGCACCTGCGTGAAGATGTTTTGATATTCGAAATACGCCATGGTTTACATCCCTCCCGAAACCGCGTGGATCGGGCTTGGATCTGGCCAGATCGGCAGTGTCAGCCACCAATTCCACCATTCAGGCCAACCGCTTGTCCAAACGGGGCCAGAGATCACGATACAAACCGCGCTCCAGAAACCAGCATTCAAAGCCAGCAACAGACCCAAGCGGTGTATCCCTAAAGTGCCAATAGAATAGCCGATGAAATCACGGAAGAACGTATCTTCATGATCAGGGCTTTTCGCTTCTTCACCTTTTTCAGGATTCGCCGCGGATAGGATCAAACCACCATGCAGCGCCAATGCGAGGGTCGTGGTGAAGAAGAAGGTCACCGCAATCATATGGGCTGGGTTATAGTGGAAATGCAGATAGGAATACCCAACGTTGGATACCCAATCGAGGTGGCTAAAGATACCGTAAGGGAAGCCATGGCCCCATGCGCCAAGCAACAAGGGGCGCACAACAACCAATGTAACATAAGCCAAAATCGCGAAGCTAAAGGCAAATGGAACATGATAGCCCATGCCAAGCTTTCGACTGATTTCAACTTCTCTTAAGGCCCAGGATACAAAGGCGCCAACGGCACAAATCGTTATGATTTGCCAAAGGCCGCCTTCGAGCAGCGGGGCCATGCCCAACCCGTAAGAGAGATCAGGTGGGGCAATATTGATCGTCCAAGGGTTGAACGTGCCTTGCATGGCCGCCCCCCAGAAGATCAGGATGGTTCCAAGGGCAGCGAAGAAGATCGTAGTCACCCCAAAGAAGCCCACATAGAAAGGGCCAACCCAGAAGTCGAACAGATCGCCGCCAATCAGCGTCCCTCCGCGGACGCGATATTTTCTTTCGAAGCTTAGCAAAGCCATGCGTCTGTCTCCGCGTTTGGCGGCTTTGGATCATCTCCACTTAGCCGTCCGTTATTGGTCGGTTAGCTGCGGGCGGGCAGCCCGCCCGCAGCGATGTCATAAGGCATATCAGGCGCGCCGCAGGCGGCAGGCCTAACTCTTACATGCCTGCTGCAGCTGCACTCTCAAACCAGTTGAGACCCGAGCTCAGAACCACCAAGTGGATCATTGCAGCGAGCAAGAAGAGAAAGACGCCCTGAGCCACGAAGACGCGGCGCGGGTCGAAGATCAGCCAGATTTTGTAAAATTTGGACATGTCTTACTCCTCAGCCGAACCACGGGCGCCAGATATACGTGGCGATATGAGCAAGCAGGGCGATACCTGCGAACAGCCAAAGGCCGCTCATATACACCGAGTGGAGCTCTTGCGCCTGCTCGTCGGTCAGACCTGTAAAGGACAGATCGGTGTTACCAGCCATGAACTTTCCTCCGGAACGTTTGACTAGTGCCGCACACCCTGCGGCCGGGCCCCGACAAAACCTCATTGTCTTGTCGGCATTCCACCCACGCGGGTAGTCAACCCGCATTGGCGAACCTGTGTCGGCTCCGGTCGTCACGCCGAAAATTTTATCGTCTCACCTATGTGCCTCGACCGGGTCTAATCGGTCTCGAACGGCGGCTTAGCGAGAGGATCAGGCCGAAAAAATCATCGGCGTGATAATCCGCGCTTGGCTCCAAGCGCGCTTTACGGGGCCTTTTTCCGTCAAGCTTCCTGTGCGCAGCGCAGCCAAGCCCCAAGTGAGCGTGGCAAGCGGCAAGGTCGCGAGAAAAATGATCCCGAAGTAAATCATGAACTCCGTTTTGGGCGGCTTTGACCGCGCAATCTGGGTGTTGGAGCTAATATCTGTCATTATACGCCTCCCTCGTTCAGCGTCTCAAAACGGCGCGGCGCGAGTTGCTCCACCGTTTCTTTCACGACCCGCTCAGCCCCGTTTTCAAGCGCGGCTTTTTCTGCGGCATCGCGTAAGGTTTTGGCCGCCGAAATCCGTGTCAAAACGGGGTGTTCGGCAACAATTTTATCAAGCAACGCCTGCGCATCAGCGTCCCATGGGAAATCGCGGCGCAGTGTTGTCGGGGTTGCTTTGGCGCTGTCCATCTCGCTGCCAAGCGGAAGAATATGGAACAGGGCATCAAACAGACTGTTGCAGATTTCCTGCAAAAGATAAGTCGCGCCTGCATATCCCATGAAGGGCGTGCCTGTGGCGCGGCGGATCGCGGCGCCAGGGAAACTTGCAGGGATGAAAGACGGGCGAGGGCCATGGCCCGCGCTCATTTCCGCGAGATACATCTTCTCGTTGATGGATCCCATCAAGACCAAGGGACGCTTTGCAGAAATCAGGCTGCGCACTTCGTCATTGTTGGTTTTTTTGCCTGCTGTGCGTGCCACCGCAAAGGCACAGGGCAGACCAAGATCACTTTCAAGGAAATGCCGAATGCCACGGGTATAGGTTTCATTCGCCACGATGCCAAAATTGGCCGTTGCAAAGAAATCTTGCGTGACCGACCGCCACAGATCCCAAACAGGCTTGAGGGTCGAATGCTTTTCGCGGGTGATAAAAGGCTCGGGATCTAGGCCCAGCATCTCGCCCAATTGTCGCAGGAATTTCGTGGTCGACTCAACCCCAATGGGCGCTTGCAAATAGGGCTTGCCCAAAACCTCGGCCAAACCGCGCCCAAATTCGCGATACATCACGATATTGGCATCGGCATTAACCAAGTTGCGCATTTCGGCCAAATGGCTGCCCAATGGCATGACCATATTCACTTCGGCCCCGATACCTTCCACAAGGCGGCGAATTTCATGCAGATCAGAGGCCATATTAAAGGTGCCATACATCGGCCCAAGAATATTGACCCGCGGCGCAGAACCTTCTTCACGCTGTTTCTCGGGCGGCATACGCCCCTTGGTCATGCCAAATTCCGTGAAAATCCACGTCATGGCACGATCTGCGGCCTCCCATTGATCTTCATCAATGGTGCGCGGCAAAAAGCGTTGAATATTGGTGCCTTGCGGTGTGACCCCCCCGCCAATCATCTCGGCAATCGAGCCCGTGACAACAACGGCAGGAAGCGCGGGGTCTAGCGTGCCCCAAGCGCGTTTCATCGCGCCCTCAGTGCCATCACGGCCCAATTCTTCCTCGCCAAGACCCGTGGTCACAATCGGCAATTCATGGGGTGGCAACGCATCGGTGTAATGCAGAACCGATGTGACGGGCAGGTTTTCACAACCCACTGGGCCATCGATGACCACCTGCAATCCTTTGACGGCGGTAAAGGCGTAAACCGCCCCCCAATATCCGCCCGCGCGATCATGATCTTGGATCAACATCAGATCATCTCCTGCGCTTTGGCGGCACGGGCCGCTTTGTCGAGTTTTTTCTGATGCGTGGCGCGGAAATCAGGCCGCTCATTTGGGCTGCCTTCCCAAATGCCTGCCGTATCCGCGTGACCGACACCTTCAAAGAAGGCGCGCATATGATCCATGCGATCTTTGTTGGACATGGCAGCGTTGACCACCTGCGCCAAAGACCCCGCACCCGCTGGCCCCATCAAAGGACGCGCGGAAATCAAATTGGTGAAATACAGGCTTGGGATGCCAAGCTCTTTGCCCTTCTGCACAACAGGGGTCGTGCCGATGGCAAGATCAGGTTTGATTGCTTCCATCGCGGCGCAGTCATCTTCGAGACTTGCGCGGAATTTAACCTTAACACCCTTGGCTGTTAGCCAGTCCAAATCAGGCTCTGACCAAGGTGTTTTCGGGCAGGCCGTGCCAACATAGGGCACATCGGCCCCACTCTCGATCAACAGGCGCGCGACCAAAAGCTCTGACCCCTCATAGCCCGACAAGGTGATCGTTCCGTTGATCTTTTGGGCGGCAAGCGCACCCTTGATCGCGGGCAAAAAGGCGTTTTGCGCAGCAGCAATCTGATCCGCCGCAACACCATAAGCCGCACCAATCGCAGACAGCCATGCGGCTGTTCCGTCATATCCAACGGGGGCGCTGCCAATAATCGTGCGGCCTGCGGCCTGAAATTCTCGGATGGCGGATGTGTAAAACGGGTGGATTGCTGCCACCACTTCGCTATCCAAGGCAGAATAGAGCTCGCGCCACTCACGGCAGGGAACGACCGGACCTGCCGCCAGACCGAGCGGCGCGAGCATCCCACCAATCCCAATGGGATCGGCTGGGAACATCTCGCCCAACAGGGTCACTGTCGGGCGATCTGATTTGCCCGAAACAGGGGCTTGGACGGGGCCAGCCTCCACCTCTTTACGGGCATAATTCAACATAGCGCCTGCAAGCACATCTTTGGCTTCGGCATGGGTGGGAATTCCAAATCCTGGCACATCAATGCCCACGATCCGAACACCGTTAATCTCCTGCGGCAGGAGACGCAGCGGAACACCAGAGGCGGTCGGAACGCAAAGATTGGTCACCACAATCGCATCATAGCGCGCGGGATCTGCCATCTCGTGAACAGCATCCCGAATATCCTCGAAGAGTTTGCCCGTAACCAAACTTTCCGAGTTGAAAGGCACATAGCCGACTGAACGGCGCGCGCCATAAAAATGGCTGACAAAGCTGAGGCCATAGACACAGCAGGCCGAGCCAGACAAAACCGATGCCACGCGGCGCATCCGCAACCCTACGCGCAAACTGCCAAAGGCAGGGCACATGCTTTGGGGTTTGTCATGCGGCCCCTGCGGGTAATCGCGGGCATATTGATCAAGGATTTCGGATTTCCCCGCCATGCGTGCGGCGGCTTCCATTTCGGCCGCCCCTGCGTGGCAACCCATACCCTGCCCCAATTCGGGCGGAGTCTGCCCATCCGAAGCGGCAGATGCATCAGCGCGATCTTGGCCGAGGATTACCTCGGCCTCATCGGCAGCATCATATCTCACTTCTTCGGACATTCTTCCTCAGACCTCGTCATAAATTACTTCAAGCGACTTTTTCGGCGCGGCGTTCTTGCCGCGCATATCGGCTTCGGTTGCAGGCTCTAGGACAACGCCCGCACCTGTATCCTTGCCATCGAAAAGGCCGATCAATTCATCTTGGCTCAGTGCCGTTGGTCGTAACGGCGGCGCTTCGCCGACATTTTCACCCAAAGCCGCAAAGAGCGCACCCCATTGGCTTTGGTTCGTCCCAACGATTTGGTAATTCGCAGATTTCTTGCGCAGATCATCATCCGCAGGGATCGAGGCCAAAACGGGTATATTCACCGCATTGGCAAAGGCCTGAGCCTCGCCAGTGCCGTCATCTTTGTTGATGACCAAACCCGCGACACCTACATTGCCGCCCATTTTGCGGAAATATTCCACCGCCGAGCAAACATTATTCGCCACATACAGAGATTGCAGATCATTTGATCCAACCAGAATCACCTTCTGCGCCATATCACGGGCAATCGGCAGGCCAAACCCGCCGCAGACCACATCGCCCAAGAAGTCGAGCAGGACATAGTCAAAATCCCAGTCATGGAAGCCCAGCTTCTCAAGCAGCTCAAAGCCGTGGATGATCCCACGCCCACCACAGCCGCGGCCAACTTCTGGCCCGCCAAGCTCCATCGCGTAGACACCGCCACGCTTAAAGCAGACATCCCCAATTTTCACCTCCTCGCCCGCCAATTTCTTTTTGGTCGAGGTTTCGATGATCGTTGGGCAGGCTTTGCCGCCAAAAAGTAGGCTGGTCGTATCGGATTTCGGATCACAACCAATCAACAGAACCCGCTTTCCTTGCTCGGCCATGATATGGCTGAGATTGGCAAGGGTGAAACTTTTACCGATGCCGCCTTTCCCATAAATCGCAATGATCTGCGTTTTCTTAGTGGGTTCGCCCTGAGGCACTTCGAGGGTCGGCTCTTGCTGCGCCTCATCGCGCAGGCGGGCATCGAAATCCTTAAGATTGGGAACATCGAGGGTCATTCTGGCTTCTCCCAATTCAAAATCATTTTCAGGCAAGCGGCATCTTTAAAGGCTTGAGGATAAGCGAGGCTTGCCTCTGCGGCGGGCAGTTGATGCGTGATCAAACCACCAAGGCTGAGCTGTCCCGCTTCGATCAAATCGCGGGTGGCAACCAAGTCGGCGCGCGTCCATTCCGCCGCGATCCGCAGCCGCGCTTCACGCATGAAGGCAGGCGGAAAGGCGAATTCGAGAGATTCGGGATAGAAACCTGCCAAGACGACTTCACCGCCCTTGGTCAGGCGCCCGATCATTTCATCCAAAAACGCCGCCACGCCCGAAGCATCGTAGATGCAGCGATAATCACGGCGCGTATCATCGGTGGAATTGGTAACGAGATATCCCTCTGCGCCTGAAACCCGGGCAGGATTAACCTCCCATACAGTCGGGGCAGGGCCGCCCAGCGCCAAAGTAAGACGCGCCAAGAGACGACCAAAGACGCCATGACCCACGATTAAATCAGGCAAGTCATGGCCCGCGAGCGCATGATAGGCTGTGGCAGCCAAAGCCAAAAGCGCGCCTTCAGGGCCGCTGGCACGATCAATGCGCACGGCGCGCTCTGGCGCTGTAACCAACATGGAAGACGCGCCGCCAAACAGGCCACGCACATCGCCATAGCAATTCGCGCCCGGTACAAAAACATGGTCACCAACTGAAAATTCGCAATTTTTCGGTGCTGAAACGACCTCACCAGCGGCTTCATAGCCCGGGATGAGGGGGTAACCCATGCCTGGGAAGGGCGGCATGCGGCCAGACCAGAACAGTTTTTCGGTTCCAGTGGAAATGCCAGAGTGACACACGCGCACAACCATATCCTCTGGCGAAGGCGCCACGAGGCTAACCTGTCCGAGCCCTATTTTCTTTGGCCCTTCGAGTATGACGGCGGTCGCGTGCACGGTCGCACTTCCCCTTAGTTTTCGGATCAAATCGCGCCTCAAGGCGCAATGAGATTCCACTGTGAGTCATGTGTCAGTTTAATATTACAGCACTGTATGTCAATTAAAATGGACAGTTTATACAAAAAGATTGTCAGCTTTTGTTGACAGTCTTTTCAGCTGTAACGATCCGCGTCACAAATGGACGCCCCGTTTTGACGGGCGAAGCCCGCGCAAACCCTGCTTTCGACAATAATTCGCCGATTTGGGCGGCACTGCGGACTGTGCCTGTGCCCATCGCCATACAATAGAGCGCGAAATACGCATCCGCGCTGCGATCTGGCACTTCCCCGCCCGACATCGGCTCGGCGATGACGATCTTACCGCCTTCAGGCAAAGCGGCGTGAACCGATTTCAGCAATCGAAGGACGGTTTCATCTTCGTGATCGTAAAGAACGCGGATGAGGGTAATAAGATCTGGCCCAAGTGGCAAAGGATCATCGCGGAAACTGCCCGAGACAATCGTGGCCCGCGCGGCAATGCCTGCGCGCTCAAACCGATCTTGGGCCAGTGCCGCCACCTGCGGCAAATCAAAAAGGGTCACCTGAACATCTGGATGCGCCTTGGCACAGGCCGCCAAAAACACACCCGTGCCACCCCCGATATCCATGACATTCTGCGCCTTCCCAAAGGACAGGCTTGAGAGGATTTCGTCACTTACAAGATTTTGCGTCTCTGACATCAAATGCGAATAGCGCTCTGCCGTAGCAGGATCTTCCGCGGCGGCGGCCCCAAAAACATAAGGCCAAAACCGTGCAAGGTCTGGGTCTGTTTCCCCCCGAAAAAACCCTTCGGCAGGGCCCAAATCGCGATATAGAATATCGTGGTGCAAGATCATGTCGCGCAGGCCACCCACGCCATTGATCGCTGCGCCTAACCGCGCCAAAGCATAGCGCCCATCCCGCAAACGGGTCAAAAGCCCAAGACTGGCTGCGGCCTGACATAAGACAGAAATCCGTCTTTCGGGCGCATCAATCTTTGCGGCCAATTCAGAAGGATAGGCAGGGCGGGCGCGCAAATGGCGTTGCAGATCAAGCGCAACAAAAGCCTGCAAAATCTGGCTATAAGTAAAGCCTGCCACCAAATCAAAGAGCCGCTCGCCATCCCGTTTTGCAGTCCCACGCGTAAAGAGGGAACGCGCGGCCCATGATTGAAATGCAGCCGTACCCACCAAATCCAGATAGCGCGCGCGCCATTTATCCCAAAATTTTGGGCGCGGTTCGTCACTTGGGGAAATAGCGGCCATATCTCATTCGGCCGCGTGATGTGCGGGCAAAACAGGCGTAAGCCGCTCTGCATATACGCGCACCATATCACACAGCGCCGCTTCACCCGCACAAGACGGGATCGAGGCAATCGCGCCAGATAAAATATCCTCCAACCGCGAAACAGCGCCGCGCACGCCCAGTTGTGAAACAGCATTGGGTCGCCCGTTGAGATCATCCTGACCCACAGGCTTACCCAAGGTTTTTTCATCGTAAAGCGCATCACGCAGATCATCGGCAACTTGGAATGCTTCGCCAATCCGAGCGCCCAGTTCTGTCCAAGGTTCGGGATCTTCCCCCGCAGCAGCGGCACCCATTTTGGTGGCGGCAACAAACAGCGCGCCTGTTTTCGACCGATGATAGGCGGACAGGTCTATCTTATCTTCGCTTTCCCAGCCTTGGCCTGCGCAAATTCCATTGGGCATGCCTGTGGCTTGGCTTAGGATTTTGATCATCTCAACTGCCCGCAATGGATCATCCACCGCGGCACGAGCCAAGACCTCAAAGGCCAAAACAATCAGCGTATCACCTGCGAGAACCGCAATGGGTTGCGAATAAGCGATATGCACCGTGGGCTTTCCGCGCCGCAAATCCGCATTGTCAAAACAGGGCAGGTCATCATGAACGAGGCTCGCGCAGTGGATAAGCTCAATCGCCGCGCATGCCGCATTGGAAAGATTCGGCTTATCATCCCCACAGGCCTTCGCCACAGAAAGGGAGATTGTCGGCCTAATCCGCGCACCGCCCGGATTGACGGCATGATCCAAGGCTTGCGCCAATTTGCGCGGTGCAGGCTCTTTCATGGCTAAAGAGAGGGCAGAAGAGATCGCTGATTCTATGCGGGCGGACAGGGACATGGTCACTCAGCCTTAATCGAGGTTTGCGCGGAGGATCCCACGCATATGTAAATTAGACTGGACAGTTTACGGGAATATGTCAACAATATCTGACATAATCTCGAGAGTGGCCCTAATGAAAGACGCAACACTGTGACCCGCCCTATTGCACCTGTCAGGCCCCGCGCCGTGGTGATCGGTGCAGGTATGGGCGGTCTTTCAACCGCGCTGCGCCTCGCGCATGCGGGATGTCAGGTCGCAGTCTTTGATGCGATGCCCCATGTCGGCGGCAAAATGCGGCAAGTGCCATCTGCTGCGGGGCCGATCGATGCGGGGCCAACAGTGGTGACGATGCGCCATGTGTTTGACGAGCTGTTTCAAACATTAGGTTTGAGGCTTGAGGATCATGTGACCCTAACACAGGATGACATCCTTGCCCGCCATTTCTGGCCAGATGGCAGCGAGTTAGATTTTCATGCTAATCTCGAAGAAACGCTTACAGCTATTGATCACTTTTCAGGTTCCAAGGCGCGCGGCGAGTTTCTCAAATTCCACCAAGATACGGCCGCGCTTTTTTCAGCATTCGAGGGGCCAATGATGCTGCGCGCTCATCCGCGACAAACGGATTTGACGCTCACGGTCTTGAAATCACCCCATCTGATGCGCGCAATGGCCCCGCACCAAACTTTGGCGCAAGCGGTTTTTAAGCGGTTCAGCGATCCCCGTTTGGCACAAGTTTTTGCGCGCTATTCCACTTATGTCGGCGGCAACCCTTATCTTAGCCCCGCGCTGCTTTCGCTGATTTGGCAATCCGAGGCGGCGGGTGTGTGGCGGGTCAAAGGCGGCGTGCATCAACTGGCCCGCGCGATGCAAAATATCGGGCAATCCATGGGTATCGAGTTTCAGCTTGGGCAATCCATCGAGGCCGTTACAAAAGATGCGGATCATGTCACTGGCGTCACCCTTTCAGATGGTCGGCATGTTGCGGCAGATATTGTGGTGTTTAATGGTGACCCGCGCGCGATTCATATTGGGCTTTTGGGCCAAGACCACGCGCCGCGTGTCACCCGCGCACAGGTCGAACCGCGCAGCCTATCTGCCTATGTTTGGAGTTTCGCCTCCCGCGCTTGGGGCAAGACCCTGGCCCATCACAACGTATTTTTTGGTGATGACCAACGCAGCGAATTTGACCCTATCGAAAATGGTGCGCTGCCGCGTGATCCAACACTTTATATCTGCGCTCAGGATTCTGGGCTCAACTCTAACACAGATACGGCGCTGCAAAGATTTGAAATTATCATGAACGGCGCGCCGACCGAGGCCCCAACAGAAAGGGAGGTGGCCGCATGTCGTCATCTGACATTCCAAACATTAGCGCATCGCGGGTTGATCTTTCCCGACCCGATCCCCGACAGCGCATTGATGACACCACAGGATTTCGCAACGATGTTTCCCGCCTCGCGCGGATCCCTTTACGGGCTGAGCCCACATGGAATGACGGCAGCATTGAAACGGCCACGGGCGCGGACCTCTCTCAAGGGTCTATACTTGGCGGGGGGGGGCACCCATCCGGGGGCGGGAATTCCGATGGCCTGCCTCTCAGGACGGCACGCGGCCGAGGCGATCTTGACGGACCATGCTTTAACCTTGCCGTCCCGCCCAACGGCTATGCGTGGTGGTATATCGACGGCATAAGCGATGACGGAACCAAGGCTATTTCGATCATCGCCTTCATCGGTTCAGTTTTCTCGCCGTGGTATCGTTGGTCGGGGCGCAAAGACCCCGAAGATCATTGCTGCTTGAATGTTGTCACCTATGGCAAAGGCGGCCGTTGGACGATGACAGATCGGGGCCGAGATGCGCTAGAGCTTTCGGAAACAGAAATGAAAATAGGCCCTAGTCACCTGTCTTGGGACGGTTCAGCCCTCACCATTCATATTGATGAACGCACAACACCACATGGCGGGCGGTTGCGCGGCAAAGTGACACTAACCCCACGCGCAGTGACGAATGTGGAATTGCCGCTCTGCGATGATGGTGCGCATATTTGGCGCCCTTTCGCACCCGTTGCCGATATCCAGGTTCGTCTCGATAATGCAGGTTGGTCATGGTCTGGGCATGGATATTTTGATGCCAATTTTGGCACTCGCGCCTTAGAGGAAGATTTTGATTACTGGACATGGGGCCGCTTTCCAACGCGAGAGGGCGCTTGTTGCTTCTATGATGCAACGCGCTGCGATGGCAGCAATCTTGCGGCCGCCATCGCCTTTGATGAAACGGGCAAGGCATCACCCGTTGATGCGCCGCGCACTGCAAGGTTTAAATCCGCATTTTGGGGGGTGCGCCGTGAAACACGCGCAGATCCAGATTTTGCCCCACATGAGGTTCGGCCCATGTTGGACGCCCCATTTTACAACCGTGCTATGGTGCGAACCAAAATCAGTGGTGAGACCGTGACAGGGGTTCATGAATCGCTTGATCTTAATAGATTTCGCAAAGCATGGATGATGCCGATGCTGGCCTTTCGTGTGCCCCGCCGCAAAAATTGGCCGAAGCGGTGGTTGTGATCTGATCGTGCCGCTTCCATATTGGGCGGAACATGAAAGGGTAAACATGTCGAATAGTTTTCCAGATTGGCATGGCACAACCATTATCGGTGTGCGCAAGGGTAACGAGGTTGTGGTTGCAGGTGATGGTCAAGTCAGTCTTGGCCAAACCGTGATCAAAGGCACAGCACGCAAAGTCCGCCGCCTTTCCCCGGGCGGGTATGAGGTGGTCGCAGGATTTGCAGGGTCGACAGCAGATGCGTTTACCCTGCTTGAGCGTCTCGAAACAAAGCTTGAGGCAACACCAGGCCAATTACAGCGCGCCAGTGTTGAATTGGCGAAAGATTGGCGCACGGATAAGTATTTACAAAAGCTCGAGGCGATGTTGATCGTCACAGATGGATCCGAGCTCTATGTCATCACGGGCGCGGGCGATGTTTTAGAACCAGAACACGGGATTGCCGCGATTGGGTCGGGCGGAAATTACGCATTGGCCGCGGCCCGCGCGATGATGGATAGCGATAAGTCCGCCGAAGATGTGGCCCGCCGCGCAATGGAAATTGCGGCTGATATTTGCGTCTATACCAATGGCAACCTCACAGTAGAGCGGATCACAAAATGACCGACCTGACCCCCCGCGAAATCGTATCGGAATTGGATCGTTTCATCATTGGGCAAGCCGATGCAAAGCGCGCGGTGGCGGTTGCCCTGCGCAATCGGTGGCGGCGCAAGCAACTTGGGGATGATTTGCGTGATGAAGTTTACCCAAAAAATATTCTAATGATCGGGCCGACTGGGGTGGGTAAAACAGAAATCAGCCGCCGTTTGGCGAAACTGGCCCGCGCCCCGTTTCTCAAAGTTGAGGCGACAAAATTTACAGAGGTGGGCTATGTCGGTCGTGATGTCGAGCAGATCATCCGTGATCTGGTCGATGCCGCGCAAATTATGGTGCGCGACCATATGCGCGAAGAAGTTACCGCCAAAGCGAACAAAGCCGCCGAAGATCGTGTGATCGAGGCGCTTGCGGGCACCGATGCGCGCGACCAAACCCGCGAGATGTTCCGCAAAAAACTTCGCTCAGGGGAATTGGACGACACTGTCATTGAATTGGAAGTTGCGGATCAATCCAACCCAATGGCCATGTTTGAAGTTCCAGGCCAGCCGCAAATGGGGCCAATGGGCGGCGGCATGAACCTTGGCGATATATTCGGCAAGGCCTTTGGCGGGCGGAAAATCCGCAAGAAGATGACTGTGGCGGCGAGCTATGAAATCCTTATCGGTGAAGAAGCTGATAAGCTTTTGGATCAAGAAACAGTCACGAAAGAGGCCATTCGGGCCGTTGAAGAAAATGGCATCGTCTTTATTGACGAAATTGACAAGGTCGCCGCGCGCGCGGAAACCCGCGGGGCGGATGTCAGCCGCGAAGGGGTGCAGCGTGATCTATTGCCTCTGATTGAAGGGACAACAGTCTCGACAAAACATGGGCCAGTGAAAACAGACCATATCCTGTTCATTGCCTCTGGCGCATTTCACATCGCAAAACCCTCTGACCTGTTGCCAGAACTTCAGGGGCGTTTGCCCATACGGGTGGAATTGCAGGCACTGACTGAGGATGATTTCACCCGCATTTTGACAGAAACCGATAATGCCCTGACCCGCCAATATTCCGCTTTGATGGCGACCGAAAACGTGACTGTTGAGTTCACCGAAGATGGGATAAAAGCCTTGGCCAAAATCGCGGCAGATGTGAATAAATCGGTCGAGAATATCGGTGCGCGGCGCCTTTATACCGTGCTGGAGCGTGTTTTCGAGGAGCTGAGCTTTACCGCGCCTGACAGAAGCGGCGAAAGCGTGGTCGTTGATGAAAAATATGTGCAAACCTATCTCGCCGACTTGGCAGGTAAGGCCGATCTTAGCCGCTATGTGCTATAGTCTCTATTTCCTGAGATAGACATAGAGCGCACCCGCCCCGCCATGGCGAATATGCGCCTCACGAATATCAAGAATATAGCCCGCGATTGACGGGTGGCGCAGCCACTGTGGCACGTTTTGCCGCAATACCCCACGGGCGGGCGCAATCGGGTCATAATGGGGGCCGCTAGACAGATTGCCCTTACCCGTAATCACAAGGGCCAAACGATATCCACGCGCATGGCAGTCAAGGATAAATCGCTGCAACGCAGGATGGGCTTGGGCCTGTGTCATGCCGTGAAGGTCAATTTTCGCCTCTGGCTGCAACTTTCCCCGCACCATGCGGCCATGCAATTTTTTATCCATACGAACGGGGCGCTTTTCAGGCGGGTTTTGCGGTTTCTCAGATGGGGCTGTCAGCCCAATGTCAAAGTCACTGAGATCCAACTTTGGCATAAAATCGATAATCTCACGCGGGGGAATGGCCGCCGTGTCGGGTTTTGCAAGATAGAAATTGGCGGCGGCACGTTTCAATGGCTTAGCACTGCGTGCAACGCGATCCCATAAAACGCGGTCTTCGCTGCTTAGGTTTTTTGGTTTTTTTGCCATGGCTTATCCTGCCCATCCATTGGGCAAATCATGACCCTTGGGCCAAAGCACGGTCAAGCTGGCGGGTTCATTTATTGCGCCCGCACTCCTGCCCGCAGCATCACCTGATCCACAGAAAATATCGGCCCGCTGCGCGCCTTTAATGGCAGAACCACAATCTTGGGCAAAATAAATCCGCGCCGCACACGTCTCGCCCGCAACCATGACGGGCAGACCATAAGGGATATATGCGGGATCAATCGCAAGCGAGCGGTTCGCGGTCAAAACCTGCCCTGTGGCACCGACCGCGCCATTTTTGTGACGCGGTTCAAAGAAGATATAGGAGGGGTTTTTCTGTAAAAGCGCGTCCATTTGGTCGGGATGGTGCCTCAGCCAATCTTTGACCCAGTCTGCGGTGATCTGTTTCGCACTGATTTCGCCCATCGCGACCAATTCAGCCCCAATGGAACGATAGGGATGTCCGTTTTTTGCCGAAAACCCAAAGCGGCGCGTCTCACCATCTGGGTAGGTCACGGCAACAGATCCTTGGATATGGCAAAAATACTGGTCTATGCGCGAGTTGAGATATACCAGTTCCAATCCTTGCGCCGAAAGCAAATTGCCCGCTTCGATTTCGGCGCGTGTCGCCCAAATCTCCGGCATATCTTTTGGGGCGGCGTAGAGCGGGAACCTGTATTCAGCATCTGGCGCGGCGCGGGCGGGCAAAACGGGTTCGTAATATCCCGTGATATGTCCTGCAAAGGCGGGGCCAAGTCTGAGAGGCTGAAAATTTGATTGAAAAAATGCGCGGGCCTGTGAGGGGCGAACACTGCGGGCGGCTGTCACAAGATCAGCTATCGCCAAATCCGTTTGAGATTGGAAAATTGAAAGGATTTCGGCGTAATCCTCGTCATCCCAACCCAAAAGATCGGAAAATCCTATGGGTTGGGGATAAGTCACCACGCAGTCCTTACGCTAGGATCAGCCGCCTGTGGCAACCAAAACCCAATTTGGATTGCGGCTGCCCATTTCGCGGGCGAAGGTCCAAACGTCCCGCTGGCGTTTGATTTCGGTTGCGCTGCCTTCGACAATTTCGCCATCGGAGTTGCGCACCACAGAGGTCAGTTCTGCAGCGAAGCGAACCGTGACCTCACCCTCGCGCGAGGTGACGTCAAACTGGGCTTCTTGAACAGCGATATCATTGAGGCCCACAAAGTTTGCTTCAATCTCAAGACCTTGCGCACGGCGCGCTTCGATAACCTCGTCAAAGCTCTCGGCAACCTCGGGGGATAGGAAATCGCGCACTTCCGAAATATCGCCACGTTCAAACGCCATGAGAATCATTTCATAGGCGCCGCGCGCACCAGTCAAAAATTCTCCGACCGCGAAACTGGGCTCTGCGGATTTCATCGCGGCCAAGGCACGGGCGCTTTCTGATCCTTCGGGAACATGATCGGTGATATCCCGATCAGGGCCGCCCTCGATCACCTCAAAATTACGGGATTGTGCAGATTTTGAGGTTTTTACGACTTCGGGCGATTTCTCAAACCCCTCACGCGTGCCAAGAACGGCACGCAACCGCAGGATCAAAAAGATCGCGATTGCCGCGAGAACCAAAAGGGAAAGAAATGATGAGTTCATGTGGGTCTCAATCCAATTTTGATACAGGCTAATGTTGCCGCAGGGGTTTTAGACTGCGCTTGAGGTTCATATGTAGGGAGGGAAGGGGGCCAAGTCCATGAAGCTGGGCGCGGTTTTACCGACTATCTGCGGGAAAGGCTGAAAAAATGTGGTTATTTGTTCTTTTTCTAGCGATTCCGCTGATTGAGATTGGCTTGTTCATACAAATTGGCGGATTTATTGGGTTATGGCCAACCTTGGCTGTGGTCGTTTTAACGGCAATTTTGGGGACATGGTTGGTCAGATCACAAGGATCACTGGCGCTGTCGCAAATCCGCACCAGCTTTAACGAATTAAATGACCCAACCGAGCCGCTGGCCCATGGGGCGATGATCCTAATTGCGGGCGCCCTGTTGCTAACACCTGGATTTTTCACCGATGCGATTGGATTTTCCTTGTTGGTGCCGCCCGTTCGACAATTTTTGATCCTTCAGATCAAATCACACATAAAAACCACCAGTTTTCAAAGCCAAGCCAATTTTCGCAGCCAATCTGGCACACTCATAGATGAAGATGGCGAGATCTTAGATACAGACCCGCATGGCCCATCGGGGTGGACACGGCATTGAGGCTTTTGGATCGGGCTGTTAAGACGCCTTAAACATTTGCCTTTGGGAGATGAAAGATGGCGAAAAAAGATGCGGATGCAGCGCAGGACAGCGCAGCACAACAACAACCCGTAATGCCGCAAATGAAAATCTTGGGACAATTCGTGCGAGATTTGTCGTTTGAGAACATCGCAGCGCAAAAATCGGTTCAAGGCGCGGGTCAGCCCGACATTCAATTGCGTGTCGCGCTCGATGGCGGAAAGCGGCCCACGGAAAAGCAGTATGACGTCATCGTAAAAGTGACGATTGAAGCGAAAACCAAAGGGGACGCCCCTGAACCAATCTTTCGCGTCGACCTTGATTATGCTGGCATTTTCCACATCGACAACGTGCCCGAAGAACAGCTCCACCCGTATCTGATGATCGAATGCCCTCGGATGCTTTTCCCGTTCATCCGCCGCATCGTTTCAGACGTCACGCGGGACGGTGGGTATTTGCCGCTGAACCTCGACACGATTGATTTTGTTGCGCTTTATCGCAATGAATTGGCGCGCAAAATGACCGAACAAAAGGCAGATGCCTAAGCGTTAACGCATCCAAACAGCCTTGTCGCCCATCTCGGAGATAAAGTCTTGATGGGCGGCGGTTTCCTCATCTGTTAAACGCGGCTTAAGGGGTTCTGGCCGCGCCGAGGCGCGCCGCATTGGCCGCACAACATCACGATCTTTGTCCTGATCATCTGGCGAGAGGGCAAAGTCAGGCTGCTTGCCCCCGATCAACTCGAGATAGACCTCGGCCAAGATTTCCGAATCCAAAAGCGCGCCGTGTTTTTCGCGCATAGAATTATCGACACCAAAACGGCGACATAGGGAATCAAGACTTGCGGGTGATCCAGGGAATTTGCGCCGCGCTATAGCCAACGTGTCGATCGCCTGATCATTTGGCAAAAGCGGTTTGTTCACCCATCCAAGTTCTGCATTCAAAAACTTCATATCGAAGCTTGCATTGTGAATGACCAGCTTTGCATCACCGACAAAATCCAGAAAATCTTGCGCAATGGCGGCAAAAACTGGTTTATCGGCTAAAAACTCATCGCCCAATCCATGCACGTTAAACGCCTCTTGCGGCATCGCGCGTTCGGGGTTGATGTATTGGTGGTATGTCTTGCCTGTTGGCAGGTGGTTCCACAATTCAACCGCGCCAATTTCGACAATGCGGTGGCCTTCGGACGGCTCAAACCCTGTGGTTTCGGTGTCCAGAACAATCTCGCGCATCACGTTGCCCTTGCCGTTAAATCGTTGATCAAATCATGCACGGCTTTGCGCGCGCCCTCAAAGCTATTTGTTTCTATCACATAATCCGCGCGGGCAATTTTTTCAGAACTTGGCATCTGGCGCACAAGAATTTGATCAAATAGCTCAGGATCCATTCCCGCCCGTGCCATGACGCGGGCTTTCTGCGTTTGGGCATCAGTGGTCACAACCAAAACGGCATCCAGCCATTGATCCGCACCTGTTTCATAAAGAAGCGGAATGTCACAAACAATCAGGGACTGATCTGCATGGTCGTCAATGAATTTGGCTCGATCTGCGGCGACGAGGGGGTGAATATGAGATTCAAGCCAATTGAGCGCGTTCGGGTCTGTTTTGACCCAATTTTTCAATGCTACACGATCCACCGCGTCATTTTGGATCAACCCCATATTCAACGCTGAAAGCGGTGCCACCGCAGCGCCACCTTTGGCATATAGTTTGGCCACTGTCGCATCGGCATCCCACACAGGAACACCCACCTCACGAAACATATCTGCGGTGGTGCTTTTGCCCATCCCGATTGAGCCCGTAAGACCAAGAAGAAAACTCATTTCGCTAAAACCGCGCGGCGCAGATCATCGGTCACAGCGGGCTCTTTTCCGAACCATTTCGCAAAACCAGGCGCGGCTTGGTGCAACAGCATCCCCAAACCATCAACTGCGACTGCGCCCATGGCGCGCGCTTGTTTTAAGAGATCCGTTTTAAGAGGGGCATAAACGATATCGTTCACAACGGCGGTTTTTGGTAAATTACTCAAATCCGCCGCAAGGGGTGGCTGGCCTATCATGCCCAGGGATGTGCTGTTCACCAGAAGGTTACAATCCCCAAGAAGGTTTGGAAGATCTGACACCTCATGCACAGAAACACGATCCCCAAATCGGGCAGATAGGTTTTTCGCACGATCAAGATTACGGTTCAGCACCCGCACCTGCGGTGCGCCTGCCTCTAGCAAAGCATAGGTGACCGCCTTTGCCGCCCCGCCCGCGCCAAGAATAACAGCAGGGCCAACCTTTGCATCGAATGCGGGCGCGTTTTGTTGAATATTGGCAAGAAATCCGTAGCCATCGGTGTTATCAGCCTCGATTTTGCCATCTTTGTGAAAGGTTAGGGTATTGGCGGCGCCAATCGCACGCGCGCGATCAGTGACAATATCGGCCAAATCCAAAACGGTTTCTTTATGGGGAATCGTCACATTTGCGCCAACAAACCCCATCCGCGGCATCGCAGCCAGAACCTGTTCTAAGTCGGCAGATGTTACATGCAGCGGCACATAATGGCCTGAAATCTGATAGGCCCGCAGCCAAAACCCATGCAACACGGGGGATTTGCTATGACCAATTGGGTCACCAATAACGGCCGCAAGTGGCACCGATGCTGTCATCTTTCTATAAAACCTCGCAGTGCCAAGAAGTTCAAAACCTCGGTGAGTGGCAGGCCCAGAACATCAAAATAGCTGCCCTCGATCCGAGAAAACAGGCGAATGCCCTCGGATTCAAGCATATAAGCGCCAACTGCCTGTGCGATATCGGGCCAATTGCGGGAAAGGTAGGCGTCAAGATAGCTGTCACTAAATTCTGCCATAAAGAGACGCACGACGCCAATATGGCGCCAAATTGGCTGAGCCTCGTGATAGATCACCGCGGCGGACATAAGTTTGTGCGATTTTCCACGGAGCATCGTCAATTGCGCGCGCGCGTCCTCCATACTGTCTGGTTTTGATAGAACATTACCCTCAAATTCCAAAATCTGATCGCAGCCAATAACAACAGCGTCAGAATTTTTTCGCGCAAGTTTGGCGGCTTTCGCCTCGGCCAATTGATCTACCAAATCGCGTGGCGGGGCACCTTCGGCCAACAATGAAGTCTTTAATAACGATTCATCGATTCGCGCATTTTCGGCGATAAATGACACCCCAGCGTTCTGCAAAAGCTGCTGTCGGATTGCCGATTGGGACGCCAAGATGATTTTTTGCATTGGATAATTCCGTGGGAAGTCTTGGGGATAACCCTTTGGATCAAGTGATGACATAGTCGCATGCGCCGCTTCAACCACAGGTCATTGCTGCGAGGCGAAAAATTATCTTTCGGTTATCCACGGGTGTAATTTCTATCCTAGTGGATCGGAGAAAATGCTACAGACACGGACATATCCCAATTTTTTCCACAGCTTTTCATTCGCATTTTTTTGCTAACTAACTAATACTATTTATTTTTATAGAATTTAGATTTGTGGGGGTAAATATCATACCCAACGGAGAGCTTGTTGATAAGATAATGATAACTAAGTTTCCAAAGTTTTGCACCACACAACTAAATCATCACCCTTTTCTTAAAATTATTATTTTCTTTTTGAACATTGGCAAAATTCTACGCGCTGAGCTACGATTGACTTGAGTTCCATCTGTGCGTAGAAGACAGGCTAAGCGGTCGTCCGATCTCTATCCTTCCCAATTGTGCAAGAGCCCTTAAACGCGATGCGTCTCAAAAGGCATATGGAACTCTCATGACAGTTAACTCTCTCAACCTTGCTGATCTAAAGGCAAAATCACCTAAAGATCTCCTATCTATGGCAGAAGAGCTGGAGATCGAGAACGCCTCGACCATGCGCAAAGGCGACATGATGTTCGCTATTCTCAAAGAGCGCGCTGAAGAAGGGTGGGATGTTTACGGCGATGGTGTTCTGGAAGTTTTGCAAGACGGGTTCGGGTTCTTACGCTCACCCGAGGCCAATTATCTCCCAGGCCCGGACGATATTTACGTATCGCCTGACATGATCCGTCAGCACAGCTTGCGCACGGGTGACACAGTCGAGGGTGTGATTGCTGCACCACGCGAGACAGAGAATTACTTTGGCCTCACCAAAGTTTCCAAGATCAATTTTGAGGTGCCAGAAAGGGCGCGCCATAAGGTTGCCTTTGATAACTTGACGCCGCTTTATCCTGATGAGCGGTTGAAGATGGAGATTGAAGATCCAACAATCAAAGATCGTTCTGCACGCATCATTGATTTGGTATCGCCCATCGGTAAAGGCCAGCGTGCCTTGATTGTTGCCCCGCCACGCACGGGTAAAACCGTGCTTTTGCAGAACATTGCGCATTCTATCGAAACGAACCATCCAGAGTGCTATTTGATTGTTTTGCTGATTGATGAACGCCCCGAGGAAGTGACGGATATGCAGCGGTCGGTTAAGGGTGAGGTTGTATCGTCAACCTTTGACGAACCTGCAACGCGTCACGTTGCGGTGGCGGAAATGGTCATCGAAAAAGCAAAGCGGCTTGTCGAGCATAAACGCGATGTTGTTATTTTGCTCGATTCTATTACCCGTTTGGGGCGCGCGTATAACACTGTTGTCCCATCATCAGGCAAGGTTTTGACAGGCGGCGTTGACGCGAACGCCCTGCAACGCCCTAAGCGTTTCTTTGGTGCGGCGCGTAACATCGAAGAAGGTGGATCGCTGACAATTATCGCAACCGCCTTGATCGATACGGGCAGCCGTATGGATGAAGTAATCTTTGAAGAATTTAAGGGCACGGGTAACTCGGAAATCGTGCTGGATCGTAAAGTGGCGGATAAGCGGGTCTTCCCAGCTATGGATATCTTGAAATCTGGCACCCGTAAGGAAGACCTTTTGGTCGATAAGGGCGATTTGCAAAAGACCTATGTCTTGCGCCGCATCTTGAACCCAATGGGCACTACAGACGCGATTGAATTCCTGATTTCTAAATTGAAACAGACTAAAACGAACTCGGAATTCTTCGACTCCATGAACACCTAAGATGTCAGGCTTCATTGCGGATACCATTTTCGCGCTCGCCTCGGCCAATGGTCGGGCGGGCGTTTCCGTTATTCGTGTATCGGGTGCGGATGCTGTCGATTTATGCTCAAAATTTCTTGGCGGCCTTCCAGATGTTGGTCAATTTCGGCTTCGACCTTTCAAGAATAAAGACCAGATTATTGACCATGTTTTGGCGTTGCGATTTCAGGCCCCGCATAGCTTTACAGGCGAAGATGTGATTGAGCTGCATTGCCATGGCAGCCCCGCTGTCGTGAAAGCCGTTCTTGCGGCTTTGTCAGAAACTGACCGCGCCCGTATGGCCGAAGCTGGCGAGTTTACCCGCCGCGCCCTTGAAAATAATAAGCTTGATCTTGCTCAGGTTGAAGGCCTGGGTGATCTCATCAATGCAGAAACAGAGGCACAAAGACGCCAAGCCAACCGCGTTTTTTCGGGACATTTGGGAAAATTGGTTGAGGCGTGGCGGCAGTATTTGTTGCGCGCGACAGCACTCATCGAAGTGACGATCGATTTCGCGGATGAGGAAGTGCCCACTGACGTGACCCCTGAGGTGCAGGGCCTTATCACGCAAGTGGTGCAGAGTTTGGATGTCGAAATTGCAGGCAGTTTGGTGGCTGAGCGCATCCGTGACGGGTTTGAGGTCGCTATAATCGGTGCGCCAAACGCAGGGAAATCCACGCTTTTGAACGCTATTTCTGGGCGGGACATCGCCATCACCTCAGAAATCGCGGGAACAACCCGCGATGTGATTGAGGTGCGCCTTGATCTCGGTGGTCTGCCTGTGACGCTGCTCGATACCGCTGGCATCCGTGACAGCATGGATATGATTGAATCCATCGGTGTTGAGCGGGCGATAGATCGCGCAAAATCCGCAGATTTGCGGGTTTTTCTGAAATCTAATCCAAAGGAACAGCCGCCCTTTGATCTGGATGTTGATGATATATCCATATTGGGTAAGGCCGACATGCAGATCGGCAGCGGGATTGCCGTGTCAGGACAGACAGGTCAGGGCGTGGATGAGTTGATCGCGTTAATTTCAGCGCGCCTATCGGATCGCGCGGCCAATGTTGCCACCGCAACCCATATGCGCCATCGCCAAGCGATGCTTGATGCGCGGCAAGGTCTGGATGATGCGCTGATTGCGCTTGCAAAAGGCGACAGTCACACAGACATAGCTGCGGAATATGTGCGATATGCTATAAGAAAGCTGGATTCGCTGATTGGCCGTGTCGATGTTGAAATGGTCTTGGGCGAAATCTTTTCGCAGTTTTGCCTCGGTAAATAAGAAAAGCGGAGTGTTTCACGTGAAACATCATGATTTCGATGTTGTTGTGATTGGGGGTGGCCATGCAGGTGCAGAGGCCGCTCATACAGCCGCGCGGGCGGGCGCAAAAACGGCGCTTGTCACATTATCCTTCGATAATATTGGCGTTATGTCCTGTAATCCAGCCATTGGCGGCTTGGGTAAAGGCCATCTGGTGCGTGAGATTGATGCCCTAGGGGGTGTTATGGGTTTGGCTGCGGATCGATCAGGTATTCAGTTTCGCTTGCTGAATCGCCGCAAAGGCCCCGCGGTTCAGGGCCCGCGCACGCAATCTGACCGCAAACTATACCGCGCTGCGATGCAAGATCTGCTCGCCAGAACAGAGAATTTGTCAATTATTGCGGGCGAGGTAGCCGATTTTTTTGGCACTGACGAGGCCGTGTCAGGCGTTGTTTTGGCGGATGGTGCCGAGATTTCAGCGAAATCGGTGGTTTTGACAACAGGCACATTCCTACGTGGGGTTATCCATATTGGCGACAAAAGCATGCCTGGTGGGCGAATGGGTGATAAGCCTTCGGTGAAATTGGCGCAGCGGATCGACAGTTTTGCCCTGCCACTTGGCCGCTTGAAGACAGGCACGCCCCCGCGTTTGGATGGGCGCACGATTAATTGGGATATTTTGGAAACCCAACCCGCGGATGATGATCCTGTCCTATTCTCTTTCCTATCGGATAAGCCACATGTGCGCCAAATTGCCTGCGGTATTACGCATACCAATGAAAAAACGCATGAGATTATCCGTAACAATCTTGGCCGCTCCGCGATGTATGGCGGGCATATTGAGGGGATCGGGCCCCGGTATTGCCCCTCTATTGAAGATAAGATTGTGCGCTTTGCCGATAAAACCTCGCATCAAGTGTTCCTTGAGCCTGAAGGGTTAGAGGATCACACTATCTATCCAAACGGGATTTCAACCTCGCTTCCCGCTGATGTTCAGGTGGACTATGTCCGCTCGATGGTTGGGTTAGAGGCGGTTGAGATCCTTCAACCAGGATATGCGATTGAATATGACTTTGTAGACCCCCGCGCGCTTGGGGCTGATTTGCAGGTTAAGACTGTAAAAAACCTCTATTTCGCTGGGCAAATCAATGGCACAACGGGATATGAAGAGGCGGCCGCGCAGGGGTTTGTGGCGGGTGTTAATGCAGCGCGTTCCGCGCAGGGGCGGGATGTTGTGATATTCTCGCGCCGTGAAAGCTATATCGGCGTGATGATTGATGACTTGGTGACCCGCGGTGTCAGCGAACCCTATCGCATGTTCACCTCGCGCGCCGAATTTCGTCTTTCTTTGCGCGCGGACAATGCGGATCAGCGTCTTACACCGCTTGGTATTGGTCTCGGCACAGTGGACGAGACGCGCAAGCGTTTATTCGAAGACAAGATGGCCCAGATTGACGCGTGCTACACCGTCCTGCGGAACCATAATCTGACGCCATCTGAGGGAAAGAAGCACGGGCTAAATATGAACCAAGATGGTCAGCGCCGTAACGGTGTCGAGCTTTTGGCCTTCCCCGACATAGAATTTTCCGATCTTGAGGCCATTTGGCCCGAATTGATCGACCACAGCGCGGCGACAAAGATGCAGATTAACCGAGAGGCGCAATATGCCGCCTATATAGAACGCCAAGAGCGCGATGTTCAGGCGCTTAAGCGGGACGAGGCGCAATTAATCCCCGAAACCCTTAATTTTATGGAGATCGAGGGTCTATCAACAGAATTGCGGCAGAAATTGACCAAGGTGCAGCCACGTGATTTGGGGCAGGCGGGCCGAATTGATGGCATGACCCCAGCCGCCTTGACGTTGATCCTGACAAAACTGCGTCAAATTCAACGGAAATCCGCATGACCGAAGGCGAAGCGCAGGCATATCTTAGCACCTTTGTTTCACGTGAAACATTGGATCGATTGCAGATTTACGTTGATATGTTGGTGAAATGGCAAAAGGCGATCAATTTGGTCGCCCCTGCAACATTACCTGATGCCTGGTCGCGTCATATCGTAGATTCTGCACAAATCTTTCCATTGGCGGCAAAATCCAGTGGAAAATGGCTAGATATGGGCAGTGGCGGCGGTTTTCCTGGATTGGTTTGCGCAATTATTGCAGCAGAAAAATCCCCAGATATTAGCTTTCATTTCATAGAATCTGATTTGCGCAAATGCGCGTTCTTGCGGGATGTCGCGCGTCAGGTCGGGATATCTATAAATGTGATGTCCCGCAGGATCGAAGACGCGCCGCCCCAAAATGCTGACATCATTTCTGCCCGCGCGCTTAGCGATTTGTCCAAGCTTTGCACGCTATCCTATCGCCATTTAGCAACAGATGGGCAATGTTTGTTTTTAAAGGGCCAATCTGCCCCGCAAGAAATCGACACCGCAAAGGAATCGTGGCAGATGTCGATCAAGACTCATCCGAGCGTAACCAGTGACGACGGTCAAATCATAGAAATAAAGGAATTACGCCGTGTCTGAACGCGCCTCTCCACGAATTATCGCGATTGCCAACCAAAAGGGCGGGGTTGGAAAAACAACCACAACAATCAATCTTGGCGCTGCATTGGCCGCAATGGGCAAACGTGTGTTGCTGATTGACCTTGACCCACAGGGCAATGCCTCGACCGGGTTGGGTGTCGAAGATCGTGATCTCTCAAGCTATGATCTGCTGATTGAGGGCGCGAAACTTGCGGATGTGACCCACAAAACCAAGGTTGATGGCATCGATGTTGTCCCCGCGACAACCGATCTCAGCTCGGCGGATGTTGAACTCAGCGATAATGAAAAACGTATTATCCTATTGCGTAATGCATTTAGCGCGGCGGATTTGCGCGCCTATGATTATGTTTTCATGGATTGCCCGCCATCCTTAAGCCTTCTGACAGTTAACGCCTTGGTCGCTGCGGATTCTGTCTTGGTGCCGCTTCAGGCTGAATTTTTCGCATTGGAAGGTTTGTCACAGCTCATTTTGACAGTGCGCCAAGTGCGTGAAGGTGCAAATTCGGAGCTGCGCATCGAAGGTGTGGTTTTGACGATGTATGATCTTCGGAATAACCTTTCAAAATTGGTTGAAGATGATGCACGGCAAACCTTGGGGGAATTGGTTTATGAAACCAAAATCCCGCGCAATGTTCGCCTGTCCGAAGCGCCATCCTTTGCGCAAACTGTTTTGGATTATGATGCAGCCTCAACGGGCGCTCTGGCCTATAAGGCGCTTGCAGAAGAAATCGTGGCGCGCCACGATGCGGTAAAGTCGCGCTAGGAGAAGATAATGAGTAAACGGGATAAACGCGGTTTGGGGCGTGGTCTGTCTGCATTAATGCAAGACATTGATGTGGGGACGAGCCCAGCCGTGAATGCCGCGCCAGCGCAAGATATCGAGGGATCGCAACCCGTCCCAGTGCGCCGTGCGGATACCAAATTGCCGATTGAGCATATTCGCCCCAATCCCGAACAGCCGCGCCGTAATTTCACCCCAGAAGCGCTGGAGGAGCTTGCCGCATCGATTAAAGAAAAGGGCATTATTCAGCCCCTCATCGTGCGCGCGGATCCAAACCACGATGGTGATTATCAGATTGTTGCTGGCGAACGCCGTTGGCGCGCCTCGCAACTGGCGCAATTGCATGAATTGCCCGTCATTATTCGGGATTTTACAGATGTTGAGGTTCTCGAGATTGCGATTATCGAGAATATTCAGCGCGCTGATCTCAATCCAATCGAAGAAGCGAGGGGGTATCGGCAGCTGATTGATCGTTTTGGCCATACCCAAGAAAAACTGGCTGAGGCGATGGGGAAAAGCCGCAGCCATATTGCAAACTTAATGCGTCTTTTGCAGTTGCCTGATGATGTGCAGGCCATGCTGTGCGAAGGGCGCCTGTCAGCGGGTCACGCGCGTGCCCTGATCACAACGCCTAATGCCTTGGAACTGGCACGCGGGATCATTGCCAAAGGGTTATCGGTGCGCGAGGCGGAAAAACTGGCAAGCGCGGCAGGCGATAAATCTAAATCTCCGCGCCCAACAGCACCAAATAAAGACGCTGATACCCGCGCGATTGAGGCGGATTTGTCAGCCGCCTTGGGGATGAAGGTGGATATCAGTCATGATTCAGGGTCTGGGGCTGGTAAGATCTCAATCAGCTATAAAGATCTCGAAGCCTTGGATGAGCTGATGCGCCGTTTGGGGGGCGGGGCCTAGGCCAATAAGCCGCGCAACACGCCATTCAGCACGGGCCGTCCAGACGCAGTGCAACTCAGCCTGTCGCCACTTAGGTCGATTAATCCTAAATCTTTAAATTCATTCAACTTTTCTAAATTAACTGCTACATTTGATAGGTTTTTGATCCGTGCAAGAGATACGCCTTCACTGAGGCGTAACCCCATCATTAACGCCTCAACAGCTTGATCATACGAGGAAATTTCTTCCCGTGCGGTTTCACCTGAACCCGCTCGGTTCACTTGATCCAGCCACAGATTTGGCGAAAGCGGTGTCGCTGTCGCGTATTTCACGCCGCCGAGCGTTAAACGCCCATGGGCCCCAGGCCCTATGCCGAGATAATCGCCGTAGCGCCAATAAACCAAGTTATGCCGAGACTGCGCCAAATCGCTGGCATGGTTGGACACCTCATATGCCGGCAATCCCGCACTATCGCAGAGTTCTTGGGTCACATCATACATATCAACGGCCAAGTCTTCAGTGGGTAGGCCATCTAGCTTGCCGATCTTGGCACGTGCGCCAAAGGCGGTGTCCTCTTCGATTGTGAGCTGATAGGCGGATAAGTGATCTAACCCTAAAGAGAGGGCGCGGCGCAACTCCGTGCGCCAATCCTCTAGGCTTTGATGCTGCCGCGCATAGATCAAATCAAAACTGACACGGGGAAAGATGCCGCGCGCAATGTCAAAGGCGCGCAAGGCTTCCTCGGCGCCATGCAGGCGACCAAGTGCTTTGAGATCAGGGTCATTTAGGGCCTGGATGCCCATAGACAGTCTCGAAACGCCCGCTTCGTGATACTGTTTAAATCGACTTGCCTCCGCAGAGGTCGGATTGGCCTCTAGGGTAATCTCTAGATCATTTGCCGCGGGCCAGTGCTGTAAAATCCGCGCGACAATGGCGTTGACCAGATCCCCATCCATCAAAGATGGCGTGCCGCCGCCAAAAAACACCGACTTTAGAACGCGCCCGCCGCATTCAGCGGCCAATCGATCAATTTCACTCAGATAGGCATGTTTCCAGCGTGATTGATCAATGGACTGCGATACATGCGAGTTAAAATCGCAATAGGGGCATTTGGCCTGACAGAAGGGCCAGTGGATATAAATCCCAAAGCCGCCATTTTCCCAATCTTCACGCTTGTTCAAACAGGCTCACCAATTTCGTAAATGCATCAGCGCGGTGACTGATTTTGTTTTTTTCCCAACGATCCATCTCACCAAAGGTGATGTCATAGCCTTCGGGTTGGAAAATCGGGTCATAGCCGTGTCCTTGGTCACCCCGCATTGGCCAAACCACCTGACCCGCCATAACGCCTTCGAATATCTCGTCATGGCCATCGGGCCATGCAAGGACAAGCGTGCAGCAAAACCGCGCGAGGCGTGGATGTGGGGCGTTTGCAGCCTCTAGCTCATCATGGGCGCGCTGCATGGCAATTACAAAATCGCGCCCGTTCGGGGTTTCGGCCCAATCAGCCGTGTAAACACCGGGTGTATTTCCAAGCGCGTCAATTTCAATACCGCTGTCATCGGCCAAAGCGGGTAGACCTGTTGCCTTGGCGGCAGCATGGGCCTTGATCCGCGCGTTCTCGATAAAAGTTGTGCCTGTTTCTTCGGGTTCGGGCAGATCGTGATCCTTGGCGGACACGGTCTTGATGCCAAATGGCGTCAAAAGCGCAGATATTTCCTCAAGTTTGCCTTGATTATGGGTGGCCACAAGCAAAGTGTTTGAGGTGAATTTCCGCATCACGCAACCGCCGCGTTTTGCGCCAAAACAAGCTCTGCAACGCCTTTCTGAGCAAGTTTTTGCAATTCTGCGAATTCATCCAAGGAAAAAGTCGCTGACTCTGCGCTGGCTTGAATCTCGATCAGCTTACCTGCGCCGGTCATAACAAAGTTACTATCGGTTCCAGCCTCTGAATCTTCGGGGTAATCGAGATCAAGAACAGGTTGGCCCGCGTAAATGCCGCAAGAGACGGCGGCGACATTATCCAAAATCGGGTCAGATGTAATGGCGCCAGAGGCAAGCAGCTTATTCACAGCAAGTCGCAATGCGACCCAACCCCCTGTGATAGAGGCGCAGCGCGTTCCACCATCCGCCTGCATAACATCGCAGTCGATGGTAATTTGACGTTCACCCAACGCGGAGCGATCCACGCCCGCCCGCAATGCGCGACCAATGAGACGCTGAATTTCCTGTGTGCGGCCCGATTGTTTGCCAACCGCAGCCTCACGCCGCCCCCGCGTATGCGTGGCGCGTGGTAGCATCCCATATTCAGCGGTGACCCATCCCAAACCAGAATTTTTCAAAAAAGGCGGCACGCGCTCTTCGATTGTGGCGGAACACAGAACATGGGTATCGCCGCATTTGATCAAACACGACCCTTCCGCATGGCGCATCACGGCAGTTTCAATAGAAATTTTCCGCATTTCATCTAGGTTTCTGCCTGAAGGACGCATAAATATCTCCTTGTGATCCACTTCTGTGGGATAGTCGCAGTAAAGGGGCAGTTGCAAGCAGGATTGATCATCTGCGGTCCATGCGGGGAAATTAGGTGATGATTTGGGGCTGAAGAATGAGTGAAACATCACAAATTCTCGCTGAGTTGAACGAGAGATCGCGCGAAGTTTTTCGCCGCGTGGTCGAGGGCTATCTTTCCAGTGGTGAGCCCGTTGGATCACGCAGCCTGACCCGCAACATGACCGAACAGATTTCAGCCGCCACTATCCGAAATGTGATGCAGGACTTGGAATATCTCGGCCTGCTCGACAGCCCGCATATTTCGGCGGGGCGTGTTCCCACCCATTTGGGACTGCGCATGTTTGTGGATGGGTTGCTTGAGGTTACCGAACTCGGCGAAGACGATAAAACCCACCTTGATGCGACAGTTCAAAGCAAGTCCGACACGGTTTCAACGGCTTTGGATCGGATTGGCAAGGCATTGTCGGGCATCACCCATGGCGCCAGTTTGGTGCTTGCCCCGAAACACGAGGCGCCGATCAAACATGTTGAGTTTGTATCCCTCTCAAACGAAAAAGCCCTTGTTGTTTTGGTGTTCGCCGATGGCCATGTTGAAAATCGGCTATTCACCCCACCGCCTGGATTGACGCCAAGTGCGATGCGCGAGGCTGCGAATTTTGTGAACGCATGGGCAGAAGGGCGCACCGTTACAGATTTGCGCGCGGTGATGGAGCAAGAGGTCAAAACACGCCGCCGCGAGATTGATGAAATTGCAAAATCGCTAATTGAACAGGGCTTGGCGATTTGGGAAAATTCTGGTCATCGGGGCGAGCGCCTTATTGTTCGTGGGCGGGCAAATCTATTGGACAATGCGCCTGAAATTGCAGATCTCGAACAGATCAAATCCTTGTTTGATGATCTCGAACGCAAGCGGGACATCGCGGAATTTCTTGATTTGACCGATCGCGGCGATGGTGTGCGCATTTTTATTGGGTCTGAGAACAAGTTATTCTCACTTACGGGTTCCTCTTTGGTTGTCTCTCCCTATATGAACTCGGAACGGAAAATTATCGGCGCTGTGGGCGTGATTGGGCCAACGCGCATCAATTACGGTCGGATCGTGCCGATTGTGGATTACACGGCACAGTTGGTTGGGAAATTAATCTCTGATCGTGCATAAGAGGTGAAAGATGGCAGAGCCACAGGAAGAGCAATTCCTTGATGATATTGACGCGCCTGAGGAAGATATCGACCTTGCTGAAGGCATTGGCGAAGATGTTGATACCAGCCCCGAAGGCGTTATTACTGCGCTGACTGAGGAGCGGGATCAGCTGCGCGATCGTTTGTTGCGCGTCATGGCGGATTCCGAAAATCTGCGCAAACGTGCCGAGCGGGATCGCCGCGAAGCCGAGCATTATGGCGGCACCCGTCTCGCCCGCGATTTGTTGCCTGTTTATGACAACCTCAACCGCGCTTTATCGGCTGTTGGCGATGAGCAACGTGATGTTGCGGGCAGCGTGATCGAAGGTATTGAGCTGACCTTGCGCGAGCTTCTGAATGTTTTCTCAAAACATGGCGTGACAGTCGTGAAACCCGAAGAGGGCGACCAATTCGATCCGCAAATGCATCAGGCGATGTTTGAGGCCCCCGTTCCAGGCACGACAGCGGGCCAGATCATTCAGGTTATGACCGAAGGATTCCTGTTGCATGATCGCCTCTTGCGCCCTGCGCAGGTGGGTGTGTCATCAACACCGAAATCCTAATCTTTTATCAACGCCTTTAGGTCATAAATCAAATTGAGCGCCTCGCGCGCCGTCATCTCATCTGGATGCACGGCGTGCAGGCGATCCTCAAGCGGGGATGATTTGGGGGCCTGTGGCGCAGGCTGTGCGGTAAAGAGCGGCAAATCATCAATCAGCGATTTCTGCGCGCCGCCCTCACGATCATTCTTTTCCAGTTTCTTCAAAACTTCTTCGGCGCGATGGATCACCGCAGGCGGCAATCCTGCAAGTTTCGCAACCTGAACCCCATAGGATCGATCCGCGGCGCCTTCGCGTAATTCGTGAAGAAAGACGATCTCACCTTCAAATTCTTTGACCGCAACGGTTGCATTGCGCGCGCCTGATAGGGTGCCCGCAAGCGCGGTTAATTCGTGGTAATGGGTCGCAAAAAGTGCGCGGCACTTATTAACATCATGTAGAAATTCGAACGTGGCCCATGCGATCGACAGCCCGTCATAGGTGGCTGTCCCGCGCCCTATCTCATCAAGGATAACCAAGGCGCGATGATCGGCTTGGTTCAAAATCGCGGCTGTTTCCACCATCTCGACCATGAAGGTCGACCTGCCGCGCGCTAGATCATCAGAGGCCCCCACGCGACTGAAAACTTGGCTGACCAATCCCAGTTTTGCCGATCTTGCAGGCACAAAACCGCCCATTTGCGCCAAAATCACAATCAATGCGTTTTGCCGCAAATAGGTTGATTTACCCGCCATATTGGGGCCAGTCAGCAATTGTATGGCGGCGGCATCACTCTGCGGGGATAGCGCGCAGTCATTTGGAACAAAGCGATCTTTGCTGCCGTGAAGCGCGTCCTCAACCACAGGATGGCGACCTGCGACAATATCAAAATCGCGATCTTTTGTTATCTCTGGCCGCACCCAATCTTGTGCCCGCGCGATATGCGCCAAGGCTAGATAAAAATCTGCTGATGCGAGGGCAAATGCGGCGCGCATGACGGGATCAAACTGCGCTAAAATCTCTTGGCGCAGCGTCTCAAAGATTTGTTTCTCAATCTCAATCGCCCGCGCGCCAGAATTAAGGATCTTCGTTTCGAGTTCTGACAAGTCGACTGTGGTAAAGCGCACCGCATTGGCCGTGGTTTGGCGATGGATAAACAGCTCGGACAGGGGGGCAGATAGCATCTTTTCCGCGTGGGTGGCGGTCGTTTCTATGAAATAGCCAAGCACATTGTTGTGTTTGATCTTAAGGGATGGAATGCCTGCCGTGCTAATATAGTCGGCTTGCATTTTTGCGACAATTCCCCGCCCCTCATCCCGAAGGGCGCGCATCTCATCCAGCTCAGGGTGATAGCCTGACGCAACAAATCCCCCATCGCGGGCGAGTAAAGGCGGCTCCTCAATCAGGGCATCTGTCAGCAGCCCAATCAGGGGTTCATGATCGACCAGATCAGTCACTAAATTGTGCCATAACGAGGAAAGTTCGATCCCACCAAGCTGTGCTGCCACCTCCTGCGCTTGGCGCAGACCAGAACGGATTGCGGCCAAATCCCGTGGACTGGCCCGATCCAAGGACAGGCGTGACAGCGCGCGTTCCATGTCAGGAACTTTCCGTAAAATCTCGCGCAGCCTTTCTGAAATCCAAGAATTCGTCAGCGCAAAGGTCGCCGCATCATGTCGGGCTGTGATTTCGTCAAAATCTGTGGACGGGGCGGAAAGGCGCCGCTCCAACAAACGCCCACCTGCACTGGTCACAGTTTTGTCGATCACCGCCAAAAGACTGCCTTTGCGCCCGCCCGACAGCGATTGTGTAATTTCCAAATTTTTCCGCGTTGCGGCATCAATCAACATCACCCGCGTCAAAGATTGCCGCTGTGGCCGTTGCAAGCGGGGCAGATTGCCTTTCTGCGTGATGTCCAAATAATCGACCACCGCCCCCATGGCGGAGAGATTAGGACGTTCAAACTGGCCAAAGGCCTCTAGGCTGTTGACTTTGAACAAATCGGTGAGCCGTGTTTCTGCGGATCTGCTGTCAAAACTTGACGGTGCAAGGCGTGTCACGCTTGCGCCCGTTTCTTCGATTAAGGCAATGCGGCTAGGATCAAGGTTTTCCGAGATAAGAATTTCGCGCGGTGCGAGGCGTGCCAATTCTGGGCCAAGCCGTGCGGGGGTTACGGGCATCACCCAAAACCCCCCAGTCGACATATCGCACCATGCAAGTGCGGCTGATCCGTCCCGTGATTCAAAATAAGCCGTTAGATAATTGTGGCGCCGCGCGTCAAGCAGGCTGTCCTCGGTCAAAGTGCCCGGGGTGACAACCCGCACGACATCGCGCTTAACAACCGATTTTGATCCGCGCTTTTTCGCCTCGGCGGGGTCTTCGAGCTGTTCACAGACGGCAACGCGAAATCCTTTGCGGATCAATGTCAGCAAATAGTTCTCAGCGGCATGAACGGGCACACCGCACATAGGAATGTCTTCGCCCAGATGTTGACCGCGCTTTGTTAGGGCGATGTCCAATGCCTCGGCGGCGGCGACAGCATCATCAAAAAACAGTTCATAGAAATCGCCCATGCGGTAAAATAATAACGCATCCGCGTGGCGGGCCTTCACCTCAAGATATTGCGCCATCATTGGCGTGATTTGGCCTGTCATTCCTGCCCCCTTATTTGGGCTTACCCTACTGTCTCTGCGGCATTGTTTGAAGGGACAAAAGAGATGCGTTGTCGCCACGGTCAAGGGATTGTAAACCGAATGAAAGAGGAGGCGAATTTATGGCAAATAAACCAAAGGTCACGCGTGAAGAGGCTTTGGCCTATCACTTGGAACCCCGCCCTGGGAAAATTGACATTTCCGCGTCAACGGCCATGTCGACCCAACGGGATCTCAGCCTTGCCTATTCGCCAGGTGTGGCCGTTCCCTGCGAGGTGATCGCGCAAAAGCCCGAAACCGCTTATGATTATACGACCAAGGGCAATCTGGTTGCCGTGATCTCAAACGGGACAGCCGTTCTAGGTCTTGGAAATCTAGGCGCACTCGCCTCAAAGCCCGTGATGGAAGGTAAAGCGGTTTTGTTCAAACGCTTTGCCGATATCAACTCGATTGATATCGAGCTTGCCACGGAAGATGTCGATGAATTTGTGAACGCCGTGCGCCTGATGGGGCCCACCTTTGGCGGTATTAATCTTGAGGATATCAAGGCCCCCGAATGTTTCATGATTGAACAGCGTCTCAAGGAAGAAATGGATATTCCCGTCTTTCATGATGACCAACACGGAACAGCGGTGATCTGTGCGGCGGGTTTGATCAATGCGCTGCATTTGACGGGCAAAAAAATCGAAGATGTCCGTATCGTTTTGAACGGTGCAGGCGCGGCAGGGATCGCCTGCCTTGAGCTGCTGAAATCCATGGGGGCGCAGCATCAGAATTGTATTATTTGCGACACGAAAGGTGTGGTTTACCAAGGCCGCACGGAAGGGATGAACCAGTGGAAATCGGCCCATGCGGTGAAAACCGATTTACGCAGTCTTGAAGACGCGATGCGCGGCGCTGATGTTTTTCTTGGTGTTTCGGCAAAAGGGGCGGTCACGCAAGACATGGTCAAATCCATGGCCGAAAACCCTGTGATTTTCGCCATGGCAAATCCTGATCCAGAAATCACGCCAGAAGAAGCCCACGAGGTGCGCCCGGATGCGATCGTGGCCACGGGGCGCAGTGATTACCCCAATCAGGTGAATAACGTTCTTGGTTTCCCGTATTTGTTCCGCGGTGCGTTGGATATTCACGCCCGCGCCATCAATGATGAAATGAAAATCGCCTGCGCGCGCGCCTTGGCCGAACTTGCGCGCGAAGATGTGCCTGATGAGGTCGCAATGGCCTATGGTGAAAAGCTGTCTTTTGGCCGCGATTATATCATCCCCACACCTTTTGACCCGCGATTGATCTATACGATTCCAACCGCTGTTGCGCGCGCGGGTATGGATACGGGCGCAGCGCGGCGGCCAATCTTGGATCTCGATGCCTACGCCAATGATTTGCAGGCGCGGATGGATCCGATCTCCTCCATTATGCAGGGCATTTATGCCCGTGCCCGTAATGCGCAGGCGCGTATGATTTTTGCCGAAGGGGACGATATTCGCGTCTTGCGCGCCGCGGTGGCCTATCAGCGCAATGGTTTGGGCAAGGCATTGGTCGTTGGGCGTGAGGCTGATGTCGCGGAAAAACTTTCAGCGGCGGGTTTGGCGGATGCCGTGCGCGAGCTTGAGATCGTGAATGCCGCAAAAACGCGTCACTTAGATGCTTATAAAGATTTTCTTTACAACCGCCTGCAACGCAAAGGCTTTGATCGGCATGACATCCATCGTCTGGCCGCGCGAGATCGTCATGTGTTCTCGGCTTTGATGCTTGCACATGGGCATGGGGATGGTCTGGTCACAGGGGCCACGCGAAAATCCGCGCATGTTTTGGGCTTGATCAACCATGTTTTTGACGCCTCCGCCAAGGATGGCGCGGTTGGTATCACGGTGCTGATGCATAAGGGCCGTGTTGTTTTGGTGGGCGACACGCTTGTCCATGAATGGCCCGAAGCCGAGGATCTGGCCCTGATTGCCAAGCGCGGGGCAATTGTTGCGCGTATCTTGGGCCTTGAGCCGCGTGTCGCTTTTGTCAGTTTTTCAACATTCGGCTACCCTGTCTCTGAGCGCGCGGTGAAAATGGGGGATGCCCCTGTGATTTTGGCGCGCGAGGGGGTTGATTTCGAATTTGATGGTGAAATGGCGGTGGATGTTGCGCTTAATCGGGACGCGATGCAGCAATATCCATTCTGTAAACTCTCTGGCCCTGCCAATGTTTTGGTTGTTCCTGCGCGTCACTCCGCCTCGATTTCCGTGAAATTGATGCAAGAAATGGCGGGGGCTACAGTCATTGGCCCGATTTTGACAGGGCCAGATCGGCCTGTGCAGATTTGTTCAACTGTGTCGACCGCGAATGACATTTTGAATATGGCAGTCATGGCGGCTTGCGAAATCGGAAAATAACAAAAACCCCCGCAACAGCGGGGGTTTACATTAGTTTTTCAGATCATCGAAAAAGCTTTTGACCTTGTCGAAAAAGCCTGACGCGTGGGGGTTATTCCCCTTATTCAGGCTTTCCTCGAACTTTCGAAGCAGGTCTTTTTGCTCAGAATTCAAGTTCACAGGCGTCTCAAGCGCCAATTCGATATACATATCACCTGTGCCATTGCCGCGAAGTGCGGGCATACCTTTGCCGCGCAAACGCATTTGGCGACCAGATTGCGCGCCTTCGGCCACCTTCACGCGGCTGCGTCCGCCATCAATGCAAGGCACCTCGACATCCCCACCCAAGGCAGCGGTGACCATCGACACGGGCACGCGGCAGTAAAGATCAATGCCATCGCGTTTGAAAATTGGGTGTTCGGCGACTTCGATGAAAATATAGAGATCGCCCGCTGGCCCGCCGCGTAGACCTGCTTCGCCCTCGCCCGAGCGGCGAATGCGTGTTCCTGTTTCGACACCAGGGGGCACTTTGATGGAAAGATGACGATCTTTTTGTTCGCGACCCGCGCCCCCGCAGGATCGACAGGGGTTTTTCACAATTTGACCCACGCCTGAACAGGTGGGGCAAGTGCGTTCCACAGTGAAAAAGCCTTGTTGCGCGCGGACTTTGCCCATGCCCGAACAAGTGGGGCAAGTGACGGGTTCAGATCCGCCCTCTGACCCGCTGCCCGAGCAGCTTGAACAAGTTACGGCAGTAGGAACGGTAATCTCGCGGCTGAAACCCGCATAGGCTTCCTCCAAGGTGATCCGCATATTATAGCGCAGATCAGAGCCGCGCGTGCTGCGCTGACGCCCACCGCGCCCACCGCCACCGCCCATGAAATCGCCAAAAAGGTCTTCGAAGACATCCGAAAAGGCGCTGGCGAAATCACCGCCTGCGTGAGGGCCGCCTGCACGGGGCCCACCTGCCATACCGCCATCAAACGCCGCATGACCAAAACGATCATAAGCCGCTTTTTTATCGGCATCTTTCAGAACTTCGTAGGCTTCATTCGCTTCTTTGAACTGCGCTTCCGCATTCGGATTGTCAGAATTGCGGTCGGGGTGCAGTTCTTTCGCCTTTTGACGATAGGCTTTCTTGATTTCTTCAGGCGAAGCGCCACGCGCCACACCCAAAACATCGTAATAATCGCGCTTCGACATCGGTAGACACCCTTTTCTTAACGCATAGACCAGCCAAGGCGCACCCCAGCTGGTCTATCGGGATCAAATTTCCCGATTAGGAGCGCTTTCTGTCGTCCAGATCTTCGAAATCGGCATCTACGATGTCATCATCGACACCAGATGGCTCATCACTGCCTTCGCCATCCTCGGCTTGGGCTTTGTAAATGGCCTCACCAAGTTTCATTGCAGCTTCGGTCACGTTTTGGATGCCAGATTTGATCTTGCCCGCATCATCGGTCGCGATCTGTTCTTCCAAGTTTTTGATAGCCAACTCGATTGCTTCGACTGTGGTCGGATCAACCTTGTCAGAGTGTTCTTCCAAGGATTTCTGGGTCGAGTGGATCAGGCTTTCCGCTTGGTTCTTGGTTTCCACCAATTCCTTGCGCTGCTTATCGGCATCAGAGTTTTCCTCAGCCTCTTTGATCATGCGATCAATGTCCTCATCGCTGAGGCCGCCTGATGCTTGGATGGTGATCTTTTGCTCTTTGCCCGTGCCTTTGTCTTTCGCAGAAACCGAGACAATCCCGTTCGCGTCAATGTCAAAGGTCACTTCGATCTGTGGCATGCCGCGCGGTGCAGGTGGGATATTTTCTAGATTGAATTGGCCCAACATTTTGTTGTCAGCGGCCATTTCCCGCTCGCCTTGGAAGACGCGGATTGTCACCGCGTTTTGATTGTCCTCAGCGGTCGAGAAAATCTGGCTTTTCTTGGTTGGGATGGTCGTGTTGCGGTCGATCAGACGGGTAAAGACACCGCCCAAGGTTTCAATCCCAAGGCTTAGCGGGGTGACGTCCAAAAGAACAACATCCTTCACATCGCCCTGCAATACGCCCGCTTGAATGGCCGCGCCCATGGCCACAACCTCATCAGGGTTCACGCCTTTATGGGGTTCCTTGCCAAAGAAGTTAGACACTTCTTCGATTACCTTAGGCATACGGGTCATGCCGCCGACCAAAACCACCTCGTCAATATCACCTTTTGAGAGGCCCGCATCTTTCAACGCGGCCTGACATGGTTTCAGCGAGCGTTTGATCAGATCACCTACAAGGCTTTCCAATTTCGCGCGGGTCAGTTTCAGCACAAGGTGCAAGGGCTGGCCGTTTGACCCCATCGAGATGAACGGTTGGTTGATCTCGGTCTGGGTCGAAGAGGAAAGTTCAATCTTTGCTTTCTCCGCCGCTTCCTTGAGACGCTGAAGCGCCATTTTGTCTTGCGTCAGATCGACATTGTTTTCCTTTTTGAATTCCTGCGCGAGGTAATTCACAATCGCCATGTCGAAATCTTCACCGCCAAGGAACGTGTCCCCATTGGTGGATTTTACCTCAAACAGGCCATCGTCAATCTCAAGGATTGTGATGTCGAATGTGCCGCCGCCAAGGTCATAAACCGCGATGGTCTTGGTGTCTTTTTTGTCCAACCCATAGGCCAAAGCGGCCGCTGTTGGCTCGTTAATGATGCGCAGCACCTCAAGGCCTGCGATTTTACCCGCATCTTTGGTCGCCTGACGCTGTGCATCGTTGAAATAGGCAGGCACAGTGATCACGGCCTGTGTCACATCTTCGCCCAGATAATTCTCGGCAGTTTCCTTCATCTTGGTCAGAATTTGTGCAGAAATTTGGCTGGGGCTGAATTTCTCGCCCTTTACTTCGACCCATGCGTCACCATTGCCGCCGTCAATGATATTGTAGGGAACAAGGTTCTTGTCCTTTTCCACTTCGGCATCGGTCAAACGACGCCCGATCAGGCGCTTTACAGCAAAAATTGTGTTTTCAGGATTGGTAACAGCTTGGCGCTTTGCCGATTGACCCACCAGACGTTCGTCATCGGTGTAGCCAACAATCGATGGTGTGGTGCGTGCGCCTTCAGCGTTTTCAATCACGCGCGGCTGCGCGCCGTCCATAATCGCAACACAAGAGTTTGTGGTGCCGAGGTCAATGCCAATTACTTTAGCCATCTTTTCTGGTCCCTTTTCTTCAAGCGAACATGCGGCAACGGCCCGATCTCGGCTCCGTCACTGCTTATGTATAGGCTGCTTAGAACAGCCTGTTTCGGTGGCTATATAGGCAGGCACATCGCCCCCTGCAAGCAGCGCAACGCTAGGAATTTTGGAAAGATCACAAGGAATTCTGCGAAATTCTTGGCTAGCGCCCCATATCCCACGACATTGAGGCCCGCTTGGTTGTGAAAAACTCAGCCATCAGGCCAATAATCAACAGGCCACAGGCAACATAAAGCGGGTATTTCCAATTCGTATGATGCGGAAAGTAATTCACGAACACGGCGCCGCGCATTTGGTCGACAATGTGAAACAAAGGGTTCCAATCAAACATCGAAATGATGAATCCCGGCACTATATTGGCGACAAACATCTTGCCTGACGCGACCATATTGATTCGCATATAGGCCTGTTGCACAAATCGGGTCACTTCGGGGGACCATGGGCGCATCGCGCGAAACACAAGCCCCACGCCAAAAGGTAAATCATCAAAGCGGCTTTCCAGTTGTGGAAGGTCACCGTGCTGCTGAACGTGTGCAGCGCGAATAAAATCACCAAGAGCGAAATGGTTTGCACGTAAAATGCCGAGATCAGCGAGGATGCAATCGCCACAATTGGATTCATGGGCCCATGTTGCATCAGGGATGAGGTGCCGCCTTTTGCGGCAGAGACAGCAGCCACCGCGCGGATATGGCAGGGGTATAAATAAATCCCTGACAAGAGATACATCATGAAATCGCCGCGCAGTTTCGCCTCGCGCGCGCCGATGAAATAGAACATCAGATAAAATCCGCCGACAAACATGCCCGTTTGTAAAATGCTGGTCATGATGGCCCAAACGGCATTGCGGTGCGATGAACGCACCTTTTGAACCGAGGCGTGATAGGTCACCTCAAGCATGGAAAAGAGGCTACGCCTCATCGTATTCGTTTGTCGCGCTTCAAACATGGATGCTGGCCTTGATCCATAGATGTCGGTTTGTTTGGCAAGATATATATGATCTACTTGCCCCATCCAACGAGATTAGGATAACCGCAAAAGGCCATTTAAGGCAATCTGGTCAAGGAAATTGTTACAAAATGGATTTTGACAAGATCGAGCGCGTGTTTCGAAGTCTGGCCTTGGGGGCCGGCGAAAAAATCATGGAGGTTTATGCCTCAGATGATTTTGGTGTTGAAAGCAAATCAGATGACAGTCCCGTAACCCGCGCTGATCAGGCGGCGGATGCCTATATCTCTGCGGGTCTGCGCGCAGCCTTTCCCGATCTTGCGCTTGTGACCGAAGAACAGGCCGAAACCCACCGGCAATCCTTGCGGGATTTCATCATTGTTGACCCGCTTGATGGCACAAAGGAATTTGTGCAGCGCCGTGGGGATTTTACAGTCAACATTGCCCTTGTTTTGGATGGTCGCCCTCAGCGTGGTGTTGTTTATGCGCCCGCGAAGCAGCGATTATTTTACACTCGTGCGGATGGCAAATCGGTTGAGGAACTCACGCCCTTTAACCACGATGAAATTGGCCCGCAGAAATTGCTTTCTGTGGCAGAGGCCGACAATAGTGCCTTGCGCGTTGTCGCCTCGAAATCACATCGCGATGCCGCCACGGATGCCTATATCAGTGCCTATGAAATTTCAGATTTGCGCAGCGCAGGCTCATCCTTGAAATTCTGTTTGGTTGCTTCGGGTGAGGCGGATTTTTATCCGCGCCTTGGCCGCACAATGGAATGGGATACGGCTGCGGGCGATGCAGTGTTGCGCGGTGCGGGCGGCCAGATGGTGGAGTTTTCAACCCATCAGGAATTTACCTATGGCAAGGCAGGTTTTGAGAATAGCTTCTTCATCGCCTATGCCCCAACCGTGGAGTTGATCGAGCCATGAGCGTCATTTGTGTAATACCCGCGCGGTATCAATCCTCACGCTATCCGGGCAAACCCTTGGTGCAGTTGCGCGGGGTTTCGGGCAAATCTATGAGCCTGATTGAGCGCAGTTGGCGCGCCGCTTGTGCCGTAAGCGGTTTTGACGCGGTCTATGTGGCCACGGATGATGATCGTATTCGAGACGCGGCCCAAGGTTTTGGCGCGCAGGTTGTGATGACCTCGTCCGATTGTGTGAATGGGACGGAGCGCTGCGCAGAGGCCCTCAATCATCTTGGACAAAATGTTGAGATGGTGGTGAACCTTCAGGGGGATGCGCCGCTGACACCTGCATGGTTCTTGGAGGACTTGATCACAGGCCTGCGCGCTGATCCATCTGCGGACATTGCTACGCCCGTTTTGCGCTGTGATGGTGAAACCTTGGCCGCATTCAAAGCGGATCGTAAGGCAGGCCGCGTTGGCGGGACCACGGCCGTTTTTGGCAACGCGCACCAAGCACTTTATTTTTCAAAGGAAGTGATCCCCTACACCACGGGTATTTCTGAGGACGCCGAAGAAACCCCCGTCTTTCATCATGTGGGTGTTTACGCTTATCGCCCCGAGGCGCTATTGGCCTATCCGACATGGCCGACAGGGCCGCTAGAGACACTTGAGGGGTTAGAACAATTGCGCTTCCTCGAGTCTGGTCGCCGTGTGTTATGTGTCGAGGTCGAAGCAAAAGGGCGCAAATTCTGGGAATTGAACAACCCTGAAGATGTGTCACGGATCGAAGTCATGCTTGCGGAGATGGGCAAAGAATGAGCCAGCCGCGCGTCAGCGTGATCGTGGTCAGCCACGGACGCCCTCATTTTGCAACGGCGCGGCGCGTTTTAAGCAAAACCTACGGGCTTGTTTTGCCAAGTCAAAGTGGGGCGCAAGATTGGTCACTTGAGGCGCAGCGCGCAGGATTCTTGCAATTTCTAAAATTTCTACGGGGCAATCTGGCGGGGCAAACGGGCCTTCCTGTTGATCCTGCTTGGGCCAGCCAGACTGCAATTTTGCAAGGTATGGCGCAGGTGAAATTGCTTGATCTCTTGTTGCGGGCCGAAGAATTGCCAAATGCCCTTCCTGCTTTGGCGGGACAAGATCAGGCCTTCGTTCTGCCCAATCCCTGCGATCCAATTTCGCTTTCTGAGGTATACACGACCGAAATTGAGGATGTCTGCGCCGAGGCCTATCGGCGCGACTATGTCAGTTTTGGATTTGGGTCTTGGGCCTAGGCCGCTTGGCTTTCTGCGCCGCCTGTCAACAAGGTGTGCAGTGTCATTGGGTCAGAATTTGCCCGCAATTTTTCGCAAAGTTCCGCATCTCGCAATGTGCGCGACACGCGCGCCAGCGCCTTGAGGTGATCCACGCCCGTATCGGCAGGCGCAAATAGCGCAAAAACCAGATCAACAGGCTGTCTGTCTGCGGAATTAAAGTTGACGGGACGTTCGAGACGGAAAAATACGCCTGTGATTTTCGTGAGCGCCGACAAACGCGCATGGGGCAAGGCCACGCCATGCCCCACGCCTGTTGGCCCTAGGCTTTCACGCTCCTGCAGAGCTTCGAAAATTTCCGAGGCGCTGACGTCAAGCAAACCCTCAGCCACATCTGCAAGAGACTGCAGAAGCCGCTTTTTGCTTGTCACATCAGAAACAACCTTCACGCCTTGCGGCTCAAGGAGCATCGAAAGTTCCATTCGCGTGTATTCCTTACCCGTCAGGGTCTTTATTTCAGTCTAGCGGGGATCAATCCAGCCGATATTTCCGTCTTCGCGGCGATAGACGATGTTTACGCCTGCGCTCGCTTCGTTTCGGAATACCAAGACAGGGGCGCCCGCCAATTCCATCTGCATTACCGCCTCACCCACAGAGAGCGAAGGGATTTTAGTTTCGGTTTCTGCGATGATGATGGGCTGCAAGGTGTCATCCGCATCATCTTCGTCTTTGTCTGTTGACGCGAGGATATACGAGGCCGCAGCGAAATGTTCAACGGGTTCTGCGCGTTCGCGGTGATGATCTTTCAATCTGCGCTTGTATCTGCGCAGTTGCTTTTCCATTTTCTCACAGCACTTATCAAAGGCCGCGTAGATTTCTGTATCGCTGCCCTTGGCAGATGCGCTGAGTCCAGTGGAAAGGTGAACATTGGATTCGCATACGAACTCATGCCCACTTTTTGAGAAAACGACATGTGAATCCGTTGGTCTTTCAGCATATTTTGCAACTGCCCCGCCAAGCCCGTCTTTCACATATGTTTGGAGTGCTTCGCCAATATCGATTTGTTTCCCACTGATTTGATAGCGCATGTTACCTCCATTATGTAAAGATAGCGTTGGAGCGAGGCTGCAACGCTACACTATAAAAGAAGATGTCAGGGATACCGCCTGCCCAAATCTATTTCTGCCTGCGGTCGGCAGCGCGACAGGAAAGAAGAGGGTGTTGGCTCTGTCAAACATCACCCCTATTTGGCGACGAATCCCCGCCATCTGTCAACGTAAAGCAGAAGACGATCAGCCGATTTTGAAATTTTGGCCCAAATAGACTCGGCGCACATTCTCGTCTTGCACGACATCTTTGGAGGTGCCGCTCATTAAGATTTTGCCGTCATGCAGGATATAGGCGCGATCCACAATTTGCAGCGTCTCACGCACATTATGGTCGGTGATCAAAACGCCAATGCCGCGCGTTTTGAGATCGGCAACAAGGCTGCGGATATCGTTCACGGCAATCGGATCAACGCCCGCGAAGGGCTCATCCAGCAACACATAGCGCGGATTTGATGCTAAGCAGCGCGCGATCTCCACCCGCCGCCGTTCCCCACCTGACAAGGATAGGGCGGGCGCGCGGCGCAAATGTTCAATCGAGAAATCGCTCAGCAAATCTTCAAGCCGTTTGCGCCGTGTTACGGCGTCTTTCTCGGATATCTCCAAGATTGATAGAATGTTTGCCTCAACTGATAGGCCGCGGAAAATCGACATTTCCTGTGGCAAATATCCGATGCCCGCCCGTGCGCGGCGATACATTGGCAACCTCGTCACATCGTGGCCATCCAACATTACCCTGCCACCATCAGGCGTGACTAAGCCCGCGATCGCATAGAAACTGGTGGTTTTGCCCGACCCGTTTGGGCCAAGCAGGGCCACGACCTCGCCTCTGCGCAATTCCATGGAAACATCACGAATGACGGGTCTGCGGCGATAGCTTTTGCGGAGGTTTGAAACGATCAAACCCGCTGCGCCCTCTTCGACCTTTAATGTCACCCGCTTTGCCATGACTTACTAGTTTGCCCCCTGCAAAGTTGTGCGCACACGCCCATCCACCGTGCCCTGCCCCGTGGCAATATCCAGTAGCATCCGCTCACCCGCAATAACACCACTTTGTTGACTGACCAAAACATTGCCAATCATTTCCATTTCGTTGCGAGCTACGAAATAGGTGGCGGTTTCAGCCTCGGCTGCGTCCACACCGCGGGTAATCAAAACCCCACCCAGAGCTTGCACTTGGTCGATATCGTTTTGACCGCCGGTTTCGGCATTGGTTTGATAGAGGACGTGGATTTCAGCAGCCGAGATGCGCAAATCGCCCTGCACAGCGATCACATTGCCGCGAAATATTGCATTTCCGCTGGTGTCATCGACCTCAAGACTGTCGGAGACAACTTCGATTGGGGCGCTGCTGTCATGCGGGGTGCCGCCAAAGCCCACTTGCGTCTGCGACTGCGCAGGTTGGCCTATGGCCATCAAGAAAATAGCGATGAAGAATTGCCGCATATGCCCCCCTATTTCCCCTCGTATAGCAGCCGCACGCCACCCTGAAAATGCACAACCTGATGATCTGACGGGCCAGTGATTGCCATTTGCCCCGCTTCAAGGCGAATCCCGTCCGATGTGATCAAAACCGCCACGGGCGCGATAATGTCACCAGATGCGGCATTTATAGATAATTCCTCAGTATCTAGCCTATATCCTTCGGGTGATGTTGCAACAATATTTCCAGTTAAACGCGTGTCAGTGGTTTGGCTATTCCATAAGGCTTGATCGGCCGTGATTTGATCGCGCCCGCCCGCTAACCGCGTTATTTCTGCCGTTACATTGGTGGCAAGAATTTGATTGGCATCTCCATCACTTGGCTCTGCGGAAGATGCGATCAATTCCACCGCATCGCCAGATCCTGTAACCATCGCAAAGCGGGGGTTGGTCATCCCTTGCTGGCCCAATTGGCCATCGGCGCTTCGCGTGGCAAGAGGTAACGCTTGGTTCGGATCAGGGCGCCCCGAAAACAGAAACATCAGAGACAACACCACCAAAGCAGCAAGCGGAAGAACCAACTTGCTGAATGTTATGATCCGAGAATAGGTGGCACCTTGGGGCATTGGGTTGGATCAATGCGCAAAGATGTCAATCTCTGGCCATCCCGCCAAATCAAGCTTGGCACGGGTTGGCAGGAAATCAAAACACGACTGCGCCATCTCTTGGCGGTTCTCACGGGCGAGCATGGCGTCAAGTTTATCCTTGATCTGGTGCAGATACAGCACATCCGAGGCCGCGTAATCCTTTTGGGCATCGGTTAAATGGCTTGCCCCCCAATCAGAGGATTGTTGATATTTTGACATATCCACGCCAATCAATTCTTGAGCGAGGTTCTTCAGCCCGTGCCGATCTGTGAAGGTGCGCACCAGTTTTGAGGCGATCTTTGTGCAATAGACAGGGGCGGCCAAAGCACCAAAGCGATGAAACATTGCCGCGATATCGAAACGCCCGAAATGAAATAATTTCAGCGTGTTCGGATCCGTCAAAAGCGCGCAAAGATTTGGGGCTGCTGTTTGATCCTGGGTGATCTGCACCAGATGCGCGTTTCCATCCCCGTCAGACAATTGCACCAAACACAGGCGGTCACGATGTGGGTTTAACCCCATTGTCTCGCAATCAATCGCCACAATCGGCCCCAGTTTCAGACCGTCAGGAAGGTCGCCAAGATAAGTATGGATGGTCACGTGTCTAGCCTTTCACGGGCGGATATGGTGATGCCCTCTTGCGGCCATCTTTGCCCATTTCCCATCTGATTACGAATAAAAATTGGGTATAGGCGGTGCTCATTGGGGTCAAGACAATGATCTGTGAATTTATGCTCAGTGATGCAGAGGTTACAGGCTGAGCGATCGGATCAAAGCCCTATGTCCATTCCCGCCTCACACTCTGTATCTGATGGCTTGCCTCGTAAACGGCGTATCATTACCGCGAGGCGAAAGCGGTCTGGAGTTTTTAAGGGCAATCAAAACGGAAATGCCTGATCTAAAATGCATCATCGTTGATACAGTAGCCTCTATCCGCCGCGCCAGTTTGTCAGAAAAAACTATGAGGAGACAGAGGCTGAATTTGCTCCTATGCGGCGGCTAGCACACGATCTCGACCTCGCGCTCATGGTTGTTCACCACACACGCAAAGATAGCGGCAATCCGTCAACACCGATCGAACGCATAATGGGCTCGCAAGGGATTGGTGCCACGATTGAAACCGCTATTGTTTTAGAACAGCGGCCTGGGTCCAAAGATATAATCGCCCATGTTTTAGGCAAGGAAGTTGAAGGCGGTGAGTTTGCATACCGCTGGGACAGCCCTGGCTTCAGTTTCCAAGGCACTCCAGAGGTTGCAACGCTCGGGTCGTTTCAAGAGAAATGCTACGCCTTCATCAAGCAGCATCCAAGATGCATGCAAAAGGCAATCGTTGACGCCCTGGACACAGATAAAGGATCGGTCTCTCGGGTGGTCGCCAAGCTCATCGAACGAGGATTGGTGGAGAAAGATCAGCGTGACGCGTCGATGGCAACGTCTTGAAGATACCTGCCAACTATTGGTTGGCAGAGTTGGTAAGGTTGGCAGGGTGGGCGGTTTACAAACATAGTAACGTCGCCAACTAAATTTCACAACGTATGAACTGAAGTTATAAATTTGAATATTTGATCAAAACATAACCACAGTCCAATAGCCAAATTCACTCTCAATCGTCAAATCAACACGAGGCAACTCAACCGATGAGTTTTTCGGCCAAATGGAGGCCATCTCGTGAATTCACTTTTGATTGAACAAAATAATATCCGCACTGCACCGCTTTATGAATCCGGGCTCGTGCATATGCGTGACAGCTATCGCGCGGCATTTGGCGCAGAGATATCCTTTCGACCGCCGCGCTTGGTTTTAACCATGGCCGACGCCGACCAAATCACCTGTGCAGCGGGCATTCGCACCCATGACGAAGGGTTCTTTTCACAGCATTATCTTGACCAACCCATTCATGAACGCCTGAGCCTGCAAACGGGATGCAATGTTCAACCGCACGATGTCCTAGAGGTCGGGGGGCTTGCCTGTCGGTCACCTTTTGCCATTTATCCAACCTTGCGCACAGTGTTCCAATGGGGTCAGTCACAGCAGATTGGATGGGGTATATTCACGGCCACCCGCCAGATTAGGCGGCTTTTGTCGCGCGCTAAAATCACCCCAATCCTGCTCAGCAAAGCTGAAGCTACCTGCGTGCCGCATGCGTCCCAATGGGGCAGCTATTACGAGCAAGACCCTTGGGTCTGTGCGTTCCGTGATCCTGCCCAAGTCGCGGGTCACGACCTGACCACGGCGAGGGCTGTGTAATGGTCGCGTCCGTCTTTGCAGCCATCGCCACCACGGCCAGACAAAGGCCTGAGGCCATCGCACTTGGCCAAGGGGCGCGAACAATTACTTATGGCGCTTTGCAGGGTTTCCTTGCCGCCTGCCGCCCCTATTTGCAGGGGCCACAACAGGTGATTGGCATTGCCACATATGATCCAATAGAGGCTGCATTAGCAGATCTGGCGCTAACCGCGTGCGGTCACATCAGCGTGCATCTGCCCCCGTTTTTCTCCACCACGCAAAAAGCGCATATCATCCAAGCCGCAGGCCTGACCGCGGTTATTGGGCAAGACCAGCCTGACCTTCCGCAGGTTACCCTACCCGCGCCACCTGCCGCGCATGATTATCTGGAGGATTTTCAGCCAATCGAGGGCGCGAAGCGGATCATCTTCACCTCAGGCTCTTCAGGGACGCCTAAAGGTGTGGTTATCGGCGAAACACAAATGCAAACCGTGATCACAGGGCTACGCGATGCGATCGCGCCTGATGCGCGGGATGTGCATCTTTCACTTTTGCCAATGGCCCAGCTTTTGGAGCAAATCGCGGGTCTTTATTTGCCGCTCTTATGTGGCGCGCGCATTGAATTTTGCGCAGCGGCGCTCGGAGCCCTGTCGGGCGGCGATCCACAGCCCGTGATCACGGCGATGACAACCAGCAAACCCAGCACAACCATTCTCGTGCCTGCTCTGCTATCAGTCCTCGTGGCATATCTAAAATCCAAAGGCATCAAAGCGCCCGACAGCTTTCGCTTTGTCGCAGTCGGGGGCGCGCATACTGCCCCCACATTGCTCGAACAGGCTGCCGATCTCGGACTTCCCGTCTACGAAGGTTACGGCCTGTCGGAATGCGGCTCGGTCGTGGCGATGAACCGTGTGGGCGCTTTGCGTCACGGCACAGTTGGAAAAATCCTATCAGGTGTGAACGCTTGGATTGATAACGGTGAAATCGTTGTGTCTGGCCCAAGCGTGATGGAGGGCTATCTTGGCGCCCCTGCCCCTGAAACCCCATGGCGCACAGGCGATTTGGGGCGCATTGAAGATAGGCATCTTATCATCGAGGGCCGCAAGGACTGGCTGATCGTCACCCCGGCGGGCCGCAATATAAACCCCGAATGGGTCGAAGCCTGCCTTGCTGCAGATCCGCGCATTGTTGCAGCAGGTTTATGGCAGACCCCACAAGGCGAGTTGGAAATTCTTGCTGCTTTGCGCGGGGACATCACCCCAGAGCATATCGCAACCCATCTCGCAGCATTGCCAAGCTACGCCCGCCCAACTTCGGTGATCATAGTTCCTGCCAATCTACCAAATCTATTGAAAGCAGGCGGTGGCATTGCCCGTAATATGCTGTCGGACTTGTCGAAAACCGCCCCGAAATTTCCCCTCACCTACCCAGCAAAGGAATATGCTTAATGTCGTCCCATCCACCCTTAGCTGTCATCACAGGCGCAGGTTCTGGCATTGGCCGCGCACTTGCCCTCGAAGCGGGGCGAGCAGGCTACGATCTGGTTTTGGTTGGTCGCCGTCTTTATGCACTTGAGGAAACAGCGGCACAGATCCGAGGCGTTTCTGTGGCTGTGATCGATGCTGACATCACCCGCCCCGAAGATCGCCTTCGTCTCTGTGATGCAATCGGGGATGGGTTGGATCTACTGATCAACAATGCCGGTTGCCTGAGCGTAGGACGGATCACCGATCAACAAGATGAAGACATTATGCGCCTGATGAATACAAACCTAATCGCGCCCATCTTGCTCACGCGTGACCTGATCCCCACCTTGGCGCGCCGTAAAGGGCATATCGCCAATATTGGCTCAATGTTTGGGATGATCGCGTTTCCTTATTTTACCAGCTATTCCGCGAGCAAATTTGCCTTGCGCGGCCTGTCCGATGCACTTCGCCGCGAATTAGAGGAATATTCCATCACCGTCAGCTATATCGCGCCGCGCGCCACACGGACACCGGCACAATCGCAATTTGACCACCTCATCGCACCCTTTGAGATGAAATTAGATAGTCCCGAACACGTCGCGCGCAAAGCATGGCGCGGCATCACCAAACGGCGCAGCACTGTTTACCCAGGCATGGCTGAACGGATTTTTGCAGGGCTCAATGCGCTCATTCCCGCGGTGGTGGATAACGCCCTCATCAAGCAGTCCAAACGGATCCCCACGCATCCCTTGCCCTATGTGCCGTCAGAAAACGAAAAGGTCTGATCCATGAGCTATAATATCATCCGCCCCACAGCCGAGGCGCAAACCCTCACCGACCCAGCTGTTCTGACACAGCTGCGCGAAGACCTCACCCGTGACGGGTGGGTCATTCTCCGCGGGTTTGACGCTGATATGTCCAAATTCAGTGCCCTCACGACCGCCTTGTGCAAGAAGATCACGTTTGACCCCGCCCGCGAATATGGCGACAAAAACACGCAAAAGGTTGATGCAGGCACGGGGCCTATCGGTCTGCATACGGAAAACGGCAACACACCTGTTTGCCCTGATATTGTTGCCTTCTACAGCCCAATCGCCGCCTTTGAAGGCTCGCAAACAACAATTTGTGACGGGCGTGCCGTGTTTGAAGACATGACCGAGGATCAAAAAGCCCGTTGGCAACAACCGATGGTGGTTGAACGCTATTTGCCTGAGGCTCTTTGGAAACGCTATCTTGCTAACGAGCATCCCGCAATTTCTAGCCCTGACGAAGTGACCGAACGTCATATTGAGGAATTCCGCGCCTTTATTCCAAACCAAGATTTTGACCTCTTGAAAGATGGCGGTATGAATTACCGCCTGACCGTATCGCCCGTGCGCCCCTCAAACCTGTCCGGGGGTCAGGGATTTGCCAATGCAGTGCTTGGCCCATCTCATAACTATGCCCCCCCACGCTACTACTTCGCAGCAGATGACGTGGTCAGCGCAGAGGAAATTGGCCAATTGGCTGAGCTGGCTGAGACGCATACCCACGAGATTAACTGGCAAGATGGCGATATTGCCATCTTGGACAACACCCGCGTGATGCATGGGCGGCGCGCGATCGTGGATACAAACCGCCAACTCTTTATTGGAATGGGTAGCGTTTGACACGCGCAGAGCTCGACCTTTAGCCTTAGGAGACTTCCCAACATGAAATACCTTAAACACGCGACAATGATCTTTCTTTTGGCCACAGGTGTGGCCGCCGCTGACCCGATCGAAGGGCTATGGCGCACCGCTCCCGATGATCATGGGGATGTTGGCTATATCAGAATTAGTGCCTGCGATGCGGCCTATTGCGGCAGGTTGGAGCGGGCCGAAAACAGCGCAGGCCAAGCCATTACGCCCGACACGATCGGCACGATGATAGTATGGGATCTAACCCCTGCGGCCAATGGCACCTATGAGGGACGCATCTACGCACCTGATCGCGGTAAAGAATATAAATCGCGGCTTGTATTGGCGACGAACCAGATCACTGTAAACGGCTGCGTCCTTGGTGGCTTGATCTGCCGTAATGGCGGAGAATGGGAGCGGGTCGAGTAGCTAAATGTGCAAGAAAAGAGGCTACTTTCTTGGACTTACGCCAACCTCAATAAACTCGTCTACGAAAAGTGATAAAAGCTCAACCCGTGACTTTACACCCGCCTTACCCATCAAGGAGTGGGTCTGTGACTTGATAGTCCCCAATTTCACACCGCGGGCTTCAGCAATCTCGTCATTATTCATACCACGCACTATCAAGAGACCGATATCAGCCTCTGTTTTAGAAAGGCCCCAATTATCAAATTTCTGGCGGATTAACGCATCAAAATCTTCACGCAAATGGTGAAGGGAATTAGCTTGGTCACGGTTTATGCGCTGCAAGCTTCGAAGATGCATTGCCATTTGGACTAACCCAAGCACAAGTGCCAAAACGGCTGTGAGCTCAAATATTAGATGCACTAACTCAGCGTCAGAGTAAGGCAAGTTGGCACCTAAACGCGAATTAAAATCTTCTACCACATCGGTAATGAAAAATATGCTGCTAATCGCCATCAAAGCACCAGAGGCCAGGATCAGGATTTTGTTATTTTTCATATTCATTACCTTTACTTGCATTCTCGCGCCGATTGCTAAGGCTCATAGCTCAATCAAACTCTAGTTAGACGCCATTAAACTAAAGTTTAATGACAAAATTCAATGTGGGTTCTAACTCAATACCTATCAATTTGCCGCGAGGCACGTAATTTACGAGGTATCAAAATGATCAGACGCACAGCTTTACAACTTCTCTTGGGCGGCGCGGCAGCCTTGCCTATAACAGCAATGTTGGCAGGCCAAGCCCGCGCAAGTTCCGATGGCGGCGGCAGTTCTGGTGGAACTGACAGCAGCTCGTCAGGCAGCTTTGGTGGCAATGATGATGGCACCTCTGGTAGTTTCTCAAGTGACAGTAGCAATGGAACCTCTGGTAGCTTTGGCGGCTCTGCACCTAATAGCCCCTCTGGCCCTGATGACACGCTTAGCGGCAGTTCGTCCAATGACGATCTTTTGCGCCTTCGACAAACACAAAATATTGACCAGTCCCTGAATGATGACGGGCTTGAACCTGTTTCGATGGATAATCTGGCCAATGTCTTAGCGGATTTCCAATGAGGGCGGCTGTCCTGATCCTAAGCGTGGCGCTTTTGTCGGCATGTGTCGCAACGACATTTAATCGCAGCGCCACGCCCAACCTCTACACCGCATTGGACAGCCAACTTGATGGCTATAGCGGGGCCCTCGCATCAGGCGCGGGCCGCTTTGAAATTGTGTCTACGCGAACAGATGGGCGCCGCCTCTGCCGTGTTGTCAATGTCGAAACGGAAGGTCGTTTTCACACAGAAAGTTTCTGCAAGATCCGCGGCGGCGAGTGGAGATAATCTGCCGTGACACTAGACTGGGGCACTATAAGGACAGCGAAGATCAAAGGCGGGGATTTTTGCCTTTACTTGCGCTGCCCTGCCCCCTTCTTACAGTTAATTGAAACCTGCCTTACGGGTTGGCAGATCGTGGAGGCAACAAACCCACCACGATTGGACATCATTGTGACCAAGAGTGATGCGGTGCTTAAGATTTCTGGTCGCACCCAGACGATTATCAATCACCGCTCAGACCCGATTGATGCGCTGAATTATCTTTGTTTGGATCTTGCCTATTGTTGTGCCGCACAATCCCCAAATGCCACGCTTTTGCATTGCGCCGCATTTGGGACAAAGGGGGCAACACAAATCGCATTCGGCAAAAAGGGCGTTGGTAAATCCACCCTATCCTTTCACCACGCCTATTGCGGGGATCGCATATTCGCGGATGACCTCCTGCTCTGGGATCGCAGCAAAAATCGCTTCATTTGTCTTGGTCTGCCGCTCAGGATGCGCCGCCCCCTGCCCAAACTTGACACTAATCTTGGGCGGCGCTTCATCGCCGGCAAATCCATCGCCTATTCGCGGCGGGATGCTTTTGACATCGCGCCTGCAGGCTTCGCCTTTTTCCCCGATGAAATTGTCGAGCTGACCCCGACCCCTGCGCCAGTTCCTTTGACGCAACTCTTGGCCCGGATCAAAGCCTTTTCAGTCTCGAAATCGCTGACGAATTTTCACTCTGAAACCCTAGAGGGGTAAATCCAATGCGCGTTTTTCGCTTCATTCGAACTATACATAGTTGGCTTGGGTTGCTGATTTTGCCTTGGATCATCTTGTTTGGGTTTTCGGGGTTTTATTTCAATCACCAACAAGCGGTGTTAACTCTGCTGCCCTCAGGCGCATATGACGAGACCGCCCTGTCCGAAGCTATGCTTGACGCACCGATGTCAGCGGCGCAGGCGCTGGCCGTGGTGGAAGATCACTTTCCCGATCTTGTTATCACAGATGCCAACCAAACCACCTATCATGGCTTTCGTGCCTATCAGTTTTTGGGTGAACGGGCACAGTTGATTGTCGCCGCTGATACAGGGCATTTCTACCACAAAACCCGTCTCACCCGCACAACCTTTGCGCCTGATGGCACCCGATTGCATCGCAAAATCTATTGGGGCCGATTTTTATCAACCTTCCACAGTCTGGGTTGGGTCGATACACGCTTTGGCACAATCTTAGCGGATATAACCGCTTGGGCCCTGATTATTTTTGGATTTTCAGGTTTGTTTATCTGGGGCTTCCCACGGCACAAACGCTACTTGCGCGCTTTGGGTGGCCTTTGGCCAAAATAAGCCCCGCATGAAACTAACCTACTGCACACAAACGGGAGCGGCGCGCACGCGCGCGGGACGCGCAACAAAAAAGGTGGATAAAAGGGTGGATGTATGGAGTTAATAAAACTATAAAAAATTGATTTTATTATATTTTCAATCGTTTTTTGGTGCCCAGGAGAGGCATCTAGCCAACTATCATAAGCCTTATAAATAGGGGCATTATGAGCCTACTATCCAAGCGTTGTGTAGCAATTTGCAAAACGTTGCGTAGCAAAAATCTTGACATCAGAGACTAGACGCTGCGCCAAACAGTTTGTCGTGCAGAGGCTTCACAACTGTGCATACCGCAATCTGACTTACCATGTTCAATGGGAGAGTATTGGTTCCAGACATGGCGCGTGGCTCGTGTATCCCGACGATACAAAGCTAATTGAGCGAGGATTGATCGAGAAAGATCAGCGTGACGCGTTGATGGCAACGTCCTGAAGATACCTGCCAACCCTGCTAACTGTGTCAACTACTATGGTTGGCGGGGTTGGCAGAGTTAGCAGTTTAATAATTGCATTAAGCAAACACAAAGAGCTGTACGGCCATAATATTATCTCAAGATCGCAAAACACCATCTAGGGCAGGATCAAAGTGGCTCTCGAACCTGTTCTGAGCAAGACCGAACCAATCACGCAAAACTGTATGATACATGGTCCGATAGTCGAGGGTAAATTCCATGTCCCCTTCTGTGAGATTGCCCAGGTCTGGGTGGGCACCCCAAATCCCGCCGTTCAATCCCCCGCTCATCAAGAAATGTGGCGCAGCTGTGCCGTGATCTGTCCCCATTGACTCATTCTCAACTGCACGACGCCCAAATTCGCTGTAGGTCATGACGAGCGTATCCTGCCAGCGACCTGACTGAATGAGAGCTTGACGCAAGCCCGAAAGCCCGCGGCCCAAGTCGCGCAGCAGGTCCCGGTGACGCCACGGCTGGGCCTCGTGTGTGTCGAACCCGTCTAACTTTATTTTCAAGACTGGCGCGTCGATGCCGGCGTCAATGAGCTGCGCGGCCATGGCAGCCTGCCGGCCAAAGTCGCCCGCATCAATCCGGAAAGATGAGCTTCGCGGCAAGCGCTCAATCTTTGCTGAAATTCTTGTCATCGCCGTATCTAGACTGTGGCCACGGTCCAAGAGCATTGCCAGCGCCGGGTTGTCTCCGCCATACACGGCGGGTGCCTGCTCACGCTGGCCGGCCAGTGTCGCAAATTGGTTCAGGGAGGTCATCGACAGCCACAGCCCAGACGACGCGGCGAATACCCCCATCCCACCGTCTAGGCTAATCCCGTGAGCATCAACCTCGGCCGCGTCGCGCATGCCCATGATATCCTCGGTGAGCCAGCCGTTTACGCCACTCTGGGAGCCGTCTCCTCCAGTCTCCCAAATGGCGATAGACTTGAAGTGGGATCTGTTTTGGCCGGGGTAACCCAGGCCCTGAATAATGGCGAGGTCTCCCGCTTCCCAGGCATCGCCGAGGGGAGTGAGCGACGAGTGCAGCGCCAGGTCGGAGTTGAGCGTGAACCGCTCATCCTCTCGCAGGGATATGTTGGGACGTATTTCACGATACCGCTCGTCTCGATATGGAACCACCGTGTTAAGGCCGTCATTGGCGCCAGACAATTCCACAAGAATTAATCGCCGTCCGCTCGATTGGGCCGCCTTCGCCAAGTTGACGGGCGCTAATGGGATTGCGAGGCCCGCCAAGAGAGATTGAAGAATTTGACGCCTATTCACTGCTCCGCCCTCACTTGAGTTGATACATTGGGTGTTGGAAGACTTCTGCCGGCTGGCTCACTTGGGGCATCTCGGAGCCCCCGGCTGAAGTCAAAAAATATTGCCCAAAAAGCTCGGGCTCAGATAAGTCTTCGACGTAGTCGCGCGCCTCACCGGCGGGCATGCCAGCGATGAGCTCTGGTGCCCCGTTCGCTGATCCTGACATCATAGACATCATCATCGACATGGAGTTTGAGTCCGCGTGAGCCCCGCTAAGGGCCCAGCCGTCAGTGGCGGCGTGTTGCGCGTAGCGGCTGCGCGGCAGGGCCTCCTCCATGCGCCTGAGCCACTCAGACCAAGTCTCATATTTTCTTTGTGCGTCACGCTCACGCCAATTCCGTCCTTGCATGGACTGCCGCAGCAGCTCGGGCATGGCAATCCAGAGCGACGACACGAACGCGCGCTGCTCGTCCGTGAGCGCATTCCACTGGCGCCGTTCGTCATCCCACTCACGCCCAATTAAGACGAAGTTCATCTCGCGGTGACCGGTGTCGCGGTTGACGTAGGCCGCAGACGGCATCGCAGCCCCCAGACAATTGGGATAACACTCGCGTTCCTCGATTTTGAGGAGCAGACGGTGGCCTGCGTTGCCTGTATTGTTGTGGACAAGCTCGATCCTCATCGCCTCAGCGCCTACAGACCCCAGGCGTGGGGCTAGGAGGCCGAGACTGAATGAAACCCAGTCGTCTTCTCCGCGTATTTCTTCGGCCCACTCGAAGGCGACACGATCAATTAGCAACTGGTCGCTTCTACGAACAAAAGTCGGCCCCGTCTCCTCTGTCACATATTCGGTAAGTGTCACGTGACCCCTGCAATACAGGTAGCCGGATCGTCGGTCTGCATCAGGCGATGAACAGCTTGTTCGTTGTTCACCTGAGGAACCTGGGTAGAGACGATTATTATATGACAACCAGTCTAAATAAAAATTGCGATCTCCTCCATCAGAGCCACCAACTCCACAACAATGGTCATTTAAGAATGAGATTTTAAACCCATCAGGGTTAATTTCTATTGGAACGGGAATTTCTACTTCACGCCAAGGAAGGTCTGCCGCAACTACTCTGCCATAGCGTTCTGTATCAATGCCACCTTCGGCAACTATGATTTGGCTATCCCACTCGCTACGAATGAAGCCCGAGTCATTCTCTCTCATAGCAGATACTTGGAAGTGTGGTGGGCCTTGAAAATTCTCGGCGGCATATCGGACGCGTATGGATCCCCACGCCATCGTCTCTTCGTCACCCGAAATAGACGGTTCCGCAGAGGCCGCAACCATAATTTGAGCATCCGGCTCTGATTGCTCTGCGAGAGAGTTCTCAACGTAATCACTTAGTCGGCCGACCATGTCGTTACGCAGGAGAATTCGGGACGGCGTCAGCCAGTCACCGGCACCAGGCCAACCTGCTACATTAGGCGGTTCGAATAAGTTTTGGCCAAGGGCGGCCAGCTGATTGGGCAGCGACACCACCCCACCCAAGGCCAAGCCGTGGGAGCGCACAGTTCCCACCAAGAGGTCGACCGGGCTCTTCACGATCGTCCCTCGATTTTCTGCTGCCCAGAAGGCGGGCGAAGCTAGAAGATGGCGCAAGAGGGTCTTCACATCATAGTCGGCATCTCGGAACGCGCTCGCGACAGAAGCGAGCTGCTCTTCGTCATAATTAAACTCCGAAACGTAGGCTGTCCAAAATTTGCGCGCCACAAACTCAGCGGCCTCAGGCTGATCCAACAAGATGTTTGCCACGTCCTCAGCGCGCCAGCGCCCCGTGCGCCCGAGGATGGTCTTTCGCCCGCCATCATGATCCCAAGGACTAAATTGAAATTCCAAACGCCCCATCCGGGTATAGCCATATCCGGTGAGGGCGCGCGCGACCTCCTTCACAGTCTCCTCGTCATAATTCCCTTCACCCAGGACGAATAACTCCATCAGCTCTCTCGCGAGGTTTTCGTTAGGCCGCTCCTCGCGGCTGCGGTCATTGTCGAGGTAGTTGAGCATTGCCGGGTCGTGAAGAATTGCCGTCACGAGGTCGCGAAAGTTTTGGTGGCCAAGTCGCCGAAAGAGCTGGTGCTGGAGATACATGGCGTGGCTCTCCTCCTGAATGGCGGAGTAAGCGGTCACGAAGTGATTGTGCCAGAATAGGATGAGGCGCTCGGCTTGCGGTCGGTCAGTGGCTACAAGCTCGTCGACCCACCAGGCGCGTAGTTGGTTCATCTCCCGATCGCGCGCCATGCGGAAGCGCGACCTGTCCTCCTCCTCATAGTCCCAGCGCAGCCAATAATTCGGGAAGTCTCCGCCCTCTGCCCAGGCAGGCTGTGGTAGAAGAGGGGCCCGGGCGTCAAGCCCTGAAATGATCTGACTTATTGCTTCACTCCTAGTGAGGCCAACCAACTCGTTGATCTCTGCTGGGTGAGCCCCAATGCCAGTGCGCTCAAGTAAGTGGCGAGCGTCATCCACATTTATCACCACCTGCAAATGGGGAATATCAGCCTCAAGGGCCTCATTGTGCATGTTGAATGCTGCAACTAAGTTATCAAATACGATCCCTGATAGGTCCTCTGGGCCATCAATCGTTATGCCAATGTTAAAGTCTGCTATGAAATCAGACAACGCCGACGCCGTTAATCCACCCCAGTAGCCATCCAGTGGACCAGGGTCATATCCAGCAATGGCCAAACTGCGCTGAGCTCGTAAAACATCTTGGTCTTGCGCGTACACGGGAAAGCCCATTGAAATCACTGTTAGGATTACGATCCACTTCAGTGATTTGATTTGATCCACAACGTCGCTTAACAACACCATTCGGCACACAAATAAAAACTGTTATGATAGTAAATTGAACAACCAGAAAATCAAGTTTGCCAACAACGCAGTCAGTGCGATTGTAGCATTCATTGAACTGACTGGATGGGAATACATTAATCGCCTACCGCACTAGTTCAAAATAAGCTTCCAGCAACAAGGCAGTCAGCTATAATGGTGGTGCGCATGACGATACAATCTCGTCACTCCGCGTTGGTTTGGGACATCGCTTTGGCAATGGCGCTGTAATCTGAGCAGAATCCTCCACAATCGGCTGCGGCACACCGATCGTAGCTATGGATCCTGTCTTGGTATAACTACGCGGTTCTGAGCGGTCATGCGGCACATCGAATTAAAACTACATTTTTACGTTACAAAGACCAAACGGCGACGCGCGGGCGGGAGCAAGCACGCAGCCACACGCGCGTGGAACGCTAATCAAAAAAGGTGGATAAAAGGGTGGTTAAGAGAGGGCGATAAAACTATAAAATATTGATTTTATTTGTTTTTAATCGTTTCTTGGTGCCCAGGAGAGGACGTCGTACTTCGCAGATTATCGTTGCTTTGTAGGGGGTTATTCTCAGAGTAAAACGCAGAAGTGATCCCAAAAGCGGTCCCAAAACTGGTCTCACGCAAACCTCAACGGTTTGTTTTTGTTATATTTATTCGAGTTATGAGGGAGACTTTGGTGCCCAGGAGAGGCATCTAGCCAACTATCATAAGCCTTATAAATAAGGGCATTATTAGCCTACTATCCAAGCGTTGTGTAGCAAAACATATAACGTTGTGTAGCAAAAAGCTTGACATCAGAGACTATTTCTGATATAACTATACGCACAAACCATTCCCCTAAATCGCTATAACTAAGGAGGTTCGCAGATGCGTGCTTTATCAGTCGATTCCTTTGCTGAGGCACTGGCAGTCAGACGCCTTTTCCCAAACTGGTATTACACGAATAGGTATCAGCAGATTATCGTTGATGCGGCTAAATCAAACCCTGATTTCTTCGAAGCTGACACCTATGAGGGAGCGAGCTTTGCTCGCGTCACCGACAGTTCAACCATACCCACAACTTCGGAGGCCGTATGAATCTAGTAGCTGCAATCATTCAGGCTCAGGATAGAGCCGCTCTGAAACCTGCCTTCGCAGAGAAGGTCGAAATCGTGACCTGCCTTTTGCGTGCCAAGCAGGTTTTGCCTTTTCGGAGATCAATCCAGAATGGTCATAGGCATCACGAACTGGCTGGCGCAATAGCCCTAGCTCACGAGTTGAACACCACCCTTGATATTCGACATCGTTCTGCGGCCCTGTATCATGCAGATGGTCAGAGTACGATGATCCCCAAGTGGCTAACACGATGCTTGGAGACTGGGATTCTTGAAGCCGACAATGCGAACAACGTGCCGCATGGGAAACTCCGTGTTACTAATCTCGTCAGCAGGTTTGTAGCCTGACACGGCTATCATTCATTTAGCTTCAGTAGACATGGCCCTGAGTAGCGCTATTCATCTGTTAGCTAAAGTGGCTACGAATAATACCTAAATAACCATACATTATCAGTAGTATTTAGCTACTGTCCTCGTACCCCCTGCATTTGCAGGTTCGGTGCAACCAATCCTCTCCCACTAAATAACAATAAGGAGCCGCACTCATGACAGGCTTTATGAGCAAACCAACAGGCAATCAAACCATCCTTGAAGACTTGCGTAACCGTCTGGCTACGAATGTTTCTAGAGATGCAGAAACACTTTTGGCTTCCATGCCAGAGGCACAACAGAACGCTATTCTTATGATGGCTAAAGAGGCTGACCGTGCCATGCGGTTTAGCCGCATATCAGCAGCACAAGCGATCACTAGGCTGTATCCTAATGCTGACATTGATAAACGCAAAGTCATTCTGGCGTTACTGAATGCTGAAGAAGATCGCCCCGACTTCGCAGCCCAAGATGCGGCTATGGATAGAGCCTATGCACAGTGGGAACGGCTAAAGCCCTTAGAAGAACTACTGGCTGAAACACCATCCTTCCGTTCCTCACGCAGTAGCGCAAGCAGCCAGACAGAAGCGTTAATATCTAGGCCACAGCGTCCAACGCCTACCTATACTAGTAACGATAACACTGCCGATGCTTCCAGTTTCATGGCGGCACTCACAGCCAGTGAGTCAGGCGGTAGGGCTGATGCTGAGTACACAACTCGTGATGGGAGGAGACATGTAGGGCTTCTGCAATTCTCAGAGGCCAGACTCCAAGACTTTCGTAACGCTACAGGAGAGACATTCACGCAGGACGAGTTTGCGCAGGATGTAGAGCTACAAAGTCGAGTTGGTGACTGGCATGTAGCGTCCATTGACGCAGCCATAGATGATCTTGGTGAGGCTGCTGCTGGATTAGATCGTGATGGCCTTCGTGCTGTGGCACATCTGGGCGGTGAGGCAGGTATGCGCAGGTTTGTCAGAACCAATGGCGGCTACAACCCCAGTGATGAACTTGGAACGTCATTGTCTGATTACTACGCAAGATTCAGCAGTGGGGCTTCCTGATGAAACACGAAGCAATGTAAATAGAATTTGGATATACCACGTTTCACATGCTAGCGTGTGGCCATAATCAGGCCGGAGTTAATCTATGAGAAACAAGTTATTTCTACCTTTAATCCTGTGCATTCTAGCAGCGTGCAACGATGAAGCTGAATACAGTGGGAGGGTAGGAACCCAACAAGATCTCGCAGACTGTCTGAAGGCTGGCATGTACGCATCCATAGATTATGAAAAGAGGGAAGGTACGCTACCTGAAGGCATTGAAGACCAGCTACTGGCCTTAGATGATGATTGGTACCTACAAATGGCCGAACTGAATATTAGCCTTATCATGATGGATCCGGAACAATCTGAGAGAGCAGCCAAGGCACAACTTTATGAATATGCTAATGGAGCGTGGGCCGCAGAAGCATGGGAAGCCACATGTCATCTAGCTTACCTAACAGGACAAGAAGTAGATTGGCCCGACTATTAATCAGTGTTGGCGGCAGATATCGCAACCTCTCGTATCACTTGGACTGGCACTCAATAGGCTTGGTTCACGGAGCGTGGTTAATCAAACCTGACAGTGGTGGGCCTACCCCCAAGCTGTAATGGCCTCGTAGAGACTCTCAGAGGCATCTATACACGGTAATAGAGGATTTCAGGTAGGGTGACCGCCCAGAGCGTGTAAATGTACCCAGAATGGCATTATATTCAGTGGCGATACTGGGCAGTCAGTTTCTTCTGCCTTTGGCTATCTTGGCGAGCAAACCAAGAACAATACCACCAACAATGTATAATGCTCCACGATCAACCGCTTCGCCAGAAGGGCTACCTAAATAGCGCATGGAATAGAACAGCCATTCTGTTGGGGCATCAAAGGCGAAACCCACCCAAAGCCCCATCGCAACTTGGTAAAGTCCTATTGCAATCAGGACTGCGGCTATGACGTTTGCAACTTCTACCATGCTTGGATGTTAGAGCTTAGCTCAGGCCCCAGCAAGACGTTATCATCGACAAGATTCATCTCGCAATAATGTAGCTGCTCAATGCTTGACCCGTGCCTAAACTACGCTCAAGCTGTGGTGAAACAGGAGCCACGCCATGAAGCACCTCGTAGCCACAGCGCTTACCGCTACACTTCTAGCCGCAACATCAGCTACGGCACAGGAAGTTGATCCTCGTATTCAGGCGATGGTCTCAGAACTTCATGCTGAAGGTTATACGGAGTTTACGCTCAATGACTCCATCTTCACGCCACCGACTTTGGTAGCTGAACAAGCGGCTATCCTTCTTCGGCTAAGGCTTGATCCTGATACTCTTGCACCAACAGAAGCTACTATGGCGTTAGACACAGACGGTGACGGCATACTCTCTGCACGAGAGCGGCGTAAGCGGATTGAGCTAGTGGATGCATCTGGTCAAGCAATCTTGGCGTTGAGCGCAATAAACGAAGTAACTGACCGTATTGAACAACATATGCAGCAGGCTTCGGTACTTGTTCAATCTCTAGGGGGTGCTGGTGGTGGCGGTGCTGGAGGCCATGGGGCGCTTTTTAATCGTTATTTTCCCGCTGGCGCTTGTGATATTGATCCAAATGAAGACTGTCACTATGATCCAATATGTGGGTGCGAAGCTCCATATGCAGACCTGTCACCTGTTGGTAAAGCATTGGCTGATGGCAAAATCGGTTTTGGACAAAATAGAGATGCTGTTAGAGATGCCGCAAGAGATGCCGTAGCGCCTGTCATCAATGATCGTGCTAACGATGCCAGAGATGCCGCCAGAGACACCGCAAGAGATGCCATCAGTGATCGTGCAAGCGATAGACGATAGGGCCACACAATGAAGCGCATCATCTTAGCCACAACCATTGCAGCCAGCACTTTTGCAGGGCCAGCTTTTGCTGAGCAGTGTGTGCAGTGGCGTTGACGTGACAGCAGGTTGATCTCCACCAACCAACCTGAACGGACTTGCAGCAACACGCTCACGTTTAGTCACGCCAACGCAGGATTAGCTAGGCTGGTTTTGCCCAAAGTAAATCTTGCAGGTGCAACTAATGTGTTTAGCAAGGGTGCTGGCGTAACAAAGGGTCATTCCCTGCTAGGAAGCGGGAGGGGGACTACACCACCACGCAGCTTCGGTGTCACACCAGCCTGACAACCATAAGGCGAATATCGCCATGTGTAAACTTCGGTAACTGATCAGATAGAACGTTGAACAGATACGACTGTTCTTGCTTCAGGCAGTATGTTCAGTACAGCCATCGAAGCTGCAGTTGAGTCACGAGCAAAGATTAGCTGACCGTCAATCTTTTGGCCTTGAGCATCTAGATAATCCACGAGGTATGGCTTTAGTTTGTCTTTGTTCATTGCCGTATCTCCCATGTTGCTCTGTTACAGATACGGCTGATTGGCTGAGATGGATCACTTTATGGCTGCTGAATACGCCAAGCCTTGTAGCTCTCTAAAGGCAAAACCCTCGTGCGTGTGTGGCTGACTAGCAGGGCAGAATGTCGTGTGGTGTGAAGTTCAAAGGCGGACGGTATCGCAATCTGACTTACCATATGAATTGGGATAGTATTGGCCTTCGCCACGGTTCTTGGCTGGTAAATCCTGACGACCCAAAGGTCAGCCTGTAGCAAGGCCGTAGAGGCGCTGAGAGCGTGGCAGGGTGGGGTCGCGGAATTGGCCTTTGTGCTGATCCAAGTTCTATGAGGCCGCCAAAGCATCTGAATTGGCGCAATGGCAGGCGAAGTTCACCGAAATCGAAGAGGGTTTGGCGCGCGCCGAGGCGCTTTGGGTCGCAGCACAGGCGCGGCTTGACGCGGCTTTGCAGGAATAGCCCCCGCCCCCCGATTTCATTTGACCTTTGCCCCCTCAAAGGTCAGGGATAGGGTATGGAATTTGCAACCCTCATCCCCGTTTTTGTGGCGCTTTTTGTCATTATTGATCCTATCGGTTTGGCGCCGCTCTTTGTCGCGCTGACCCGCGGCATGGGCGTGGCCGAAAGGCGGAAGATTGCGCTGCGGGCGACCCTGATCGCCTTTGCCTTGTTGACGCTTTTTGGTGTGGCGGGTGAGGCCGTTTTGAACTTCCTTGGTATTTCCATGCCTGCCTTTCGCATCGCGGGCGGGATTTTATTGTTTTTGACCGCGCTTGATATGCTGTTTGAGCGGCGCAGCGCCCGCCGACAGGGACAGGCGGATCAACCCCATAAGGACGACCCAAGCGTCTTTCCACTCGCCACCCCCCTGATCGCAGGCCCTGGTGCCTTGGCAACCATGATCCTTCTGACGGGCCAGATGGACGGCGATATCACATGGGTTTTGGCGGTGCATGGCGTGATGGCGGCGGTTTTGATCTGTGTCTTTTCGCTCTTTTTGCTCTCCACCCCGTTGGAGCGCGCCTTGGGGCCAACGGGGATCAACGTGGTCACACGATTGTTGGGCATGCTTTTGGCCGCGCTTTCCGTGCAATTCGTGATTGATGGGATGCGCGATTTACAGGTGTTATGAGGGGCAAGATGGGGGCTTTTGATCTGCAAGATATCCCGCAGCTTGTCTACCTTGGCGCTATTTTTGTCGCGGTTCTGGGCTATGCGATTGCAGCACATCGGCGGAATTTGGGCCGACTTCTGCGCCACCGCAACAAGACGCTTCTGACCGCCACGACCTCATGGAATCAGTGCGCCTAAAGTGAAGAATCAGGGTCGATACATTCTCTAAATGCTGAGCCCTCCTGTGTGAAAAGCCACATATAAGAATAACGGAGTGGGTGGCACTGGACGCTGCCCGCCCCCCTTCAGGCCTCACGTTAATGCTTCCCTAGTGGTCAAGCCTTCAGGGTCACAGCATTCAGGTGTAGCTCCTCCAATGTCCAATGAAACAAGGGGGTTAAGCCTATCTGACTGGTTCTAACGCTAGTAGAAATAGCCCTGCCTCCTAGACGTGTTGGTTTAACCTATACCCACAAGCCATTGAACAGACTCAATATTATTTGAGTGAACATGTTGATAATGAAGTATAATCAGACTAAAATAGTTTAGGTTATATCAATAGCAATAATCCCAATTAGTCTCACTCTTTCTAATCAAAGCCCAATAATACAAAGCTATATAGCAGGTATATCCTATACCATATATCCGTGTCTCAAGGGTACACTCTCACGGTATACGACACAAAAAGGCTTGAAATGTTTCTTATAGGTGGTCATTTATTGGTTATCGGCACAAAACGAGCCGTTCCAACTTGACCCATAGGGTCTAATGAAACAGTAATATGGAGTACACAATGAAGACTAAGACAACACATAAGATTTCTGAGACAGTTATACGACACAGTGTAACTGTAAATGCATGGGAGGTCGGCACATGAGCGTATGGCTTGCTTACAACACTGACTTCCTTGGATTCCACGAAATCCTAAGAGATGGCCACATCAAATCTGCGGATCGTGAAACCCTCATTTGGTTGAATGAAATCCACGAGCATGAAGAGGAACGTCAAACCCCTGAGCAGTTAGAGTTCGATTTCGGTGAACCCTATAACTCTGATCGTAAAGCCTACGACCCAACTCAGCTAGATTACGGTGTCTGGTTCAACGCAGACCAGATCAAGGCGGAACGTTGGATTGATATGCCTGAACAACTGGAGTTGGATTTACGGCCAGTACAAGGGCGGTTCGATGACCCTGTGCCAATGCTGGACACAGATTATCTAGATGACCCTGAAGTCTGCTGGGATTGCAAAACTGACTACGTGGCAAACTGGTGGGTCACCAGAGAACCATTAAGTCTTGAGTGCGCTTCTGGCTTCATCTTGCCTAAAGGCACTTCAGACGAAGAATTTGACTATATCTGTAAGGCCGCAGGCGCAATGATCATGGGTCGTCCAATGGGGGGATTGAAGTGATGCGAATTGGTTACCGAAGAATATCAAGCGACACGCAGAACATGGATCGACAAGAATTGCCTGACTGTGATCGTGTATTCGAAGAAACAATGTCTGGGGCCGTGCGTGAGCGGCCTCAACTAAACGCACTGCTGGATCACATACGTGAAGGTGACGAGGTGGTCGTGCATGAGTTAAGCCGCCTTGCTCGTTCCCTGATCGACTTACAGGGCATTGTTCAAACCATTGTGGACAAGGGGTGTAGCATCACATTCTTGGCTGAGCGTTTGACGTTTAGCGCAGATAATGATGACCCAATGGCCAAGCTTCAGTTGCACGTGATGGGAGCATTCGCAGAGTTTGAGCGCTCTCTTATTCGTAAGCGTCAAGCTGAAGGTATCGCCAAGGCAAAAGCGGCTGGTAAGTTCAAAGGACGCCAGCCTACTATTGAAACCGAAAAGGTGATTCAGATGCACAAAGCCAACATCTCACCCACAGAGATTGCTCAATATCTGAAGATTTCTAGAAGCTCCGTTTACCGTGCGCTCAAAGAACACCAAGCGACAACAACTGAGGAGCGACTTTAGTCGCGGAACTGATAGCTGAACCACGGACGAACAATGAAGAAGCCGTATCCTACACGCTTTACTGACCCTGTGGCCCGCTTCCTTGAGTGGATGTTTATCCGTGCACATTTCTTTGATTTCGATGATAGCGCAATGCGTAAGGCATACCCAAAGACCGCAGGAGACCTAAAGTCTTGGAAAAGAGCATTCTCTGCCGTTCCTGATGATCACCCAGCCAGATTTCTTTTGATGGAGTTTTGCCTGTCAGCCGATGGCACGCCGAGCCAAAGCCTTAATGAAACCACCGATGACATCGTAAATAGCTTCCACTATCAGATGGCAGTTCAAATGCCTTGGACTGCTGCTGAAGGCCAAGCATGGACGCACTACAAGAACTTGGAAAAGCTGGACGGATGGTGGGCTAAGGGTGAGGCATCCATGCTGCCCAAAGCCGTAGTCGAGTGGCAAGCGACTAATAACAATTCTAGCGGCAAAAAGGTTGGCACTCTATTCTCGAAGATGACAGGCCCACGAAAAGAAATCGCTCAAAAGGCGATAGAGCAAATAGCTGATAACACGTGGGAGCTACCGTCTTCGAAGAAGTCTTTTGCACCTGCCATCACCGAAGCCGATGACACTGCTGAAGTGACCCAAGTTGCCACCACTCGCAAATCGGCAAAGGCTCCTGTCTCCAAAAGTAAACAGCGTCAGGAGGCATCTGTTGAACAGCAAGCACCCAGCGCAAAAGCGTTCACCGTTGAGCAAGCACTTCTAAACCCAAAAGCTTCCAAGGATCGTAGCAAATACAAAAGCGCCTATTTCCTTTGGGGCCAGATTAAGTCTCACCGCAATGTCGGAGAGCGCTTCAAGCTAACTGAATCACAAGCTTCAACATGGGCAGGCGTAGCCAAGGGTCAGCACACAAAGGATGTTATCAAAGTTTTGGTGGATGTTCGTGCTATTGAACGGATCAAACGTACGCTGGATTATAGGAGACTGGTGTAATGCTTGTCTGTCTTAATCCTTATCGGTTCCCTAATAGTATAGCTATAGGTGAGACTATGATAGTAGGGGCGGCCCCCAAAGGGCCGACCTCCCTCTATGTGTGAGTCTAGATGCGACACGTGCCTTTCCAAATCTTATGGGTATTAGCTCGTAATGTTTACTGATCTTGTCTCAGATATTGTGTCTCAGATCGAAGCGTCTGAAGATCGTAATCGTGCGAGGGATGCCTCTACTCAAATCCGCTTCAACCATTCCGTGGCTTATTTGGTCTTGGATATGTGGAAGGCGATCCAATCTATTCCGCCACGTGATTGCCTGATCCATAAGAAGAAGGCGTACTATTCTCGACAGCGTTACAGCGACACCAATGTTTCCCATCGTACCATGATGGATGCATTCGATGGCTTGAAGCGTCTGAACCTGATCACCGATAAGACAGGGCGTAAAGACCTCAGTACTGGCAAAGGCATTCTCACCAAGTATTGGCCCACCGCCCCAATGGTGGACATGCTGAATGCGTTGGATGGTCATCCTGCAATCAATGGCGTTCAGGTCCAAACACCTGAGCCTATTATCCTGCGGAAGATTACGAAGACATGGAATCCTGAAACAAGCGCTACGATCCGTAGCATCGAAGAATTGCCTTATGTCGACACGGACAAGACCAATCTATTTCGCTCTAACCTAGCCACGATAAACGATTGCTTGCTTCGGCATTGGCCAGACCTCGAACTGAATACAGCTGACATTCCTAAACTCGCAGAAGATATGAAACGAAGTGAGGATAAGGCCCCAATAGATTTCTCACAGCGTACCCTCGTGCGGATATTCACGGTTGGAGATGATACAGCCGCTGACCGCTTCACACTGGGCGGTAGGTTCTATCGTGCATGGTGGCAGAATGTGCCGAAGAACTATCGAATGTTGATCACGATTGACGGTGAGCGCACATCTGAAGCCGACTATTCCCAGCTCCACCCCCAACTGTTGTATCACATGGCTGGCAAGGAGATGGGGAACACGGATGCTTATGGCCGCATTCTAGATGGACAGCATCGTGAGCTTGTTAAACAAGCCTTCAATTCGATGCTCCAAATGGCACGTTTCAACAATGATGGCCCACAAGATGATAAGTTCAAAGCTGCCGCGCGAGCGGCAGGCATAACTTGGGCTACGCTACGTGACAGCATTCTCGAAGCCCATTCTCCCGTAGCAGACCTGTTCTTCAAAGGCATAGGCAACAGCCTTCAATTCACTGATAGCTGTATTGCTGAAAAGGTGATGCTGGAGTTCGCCCAACGCGACATTCCAGTCCTGCCTGTCCATGACAGCTTCATAGTTAATCGGCATGTCGAAGGTAGTGGCGATTTAGAAGAGGTGATGCGCAAGGCCTACTTCGAGGTCACAGGCCACCGCATCGGCAAGATTGATACGACCCTTCTGTCTTGGTCTCGTGGCAAACAACCAACAAGCATGAAGGGCTACCTATTCAAGCAATTCAAATCCATAGGCCTAAGCTTATCCACCGATGCTGAGAAGTCTGGATGGGCGATGCGGCAACGGCTTTTCAAGGAACGGCTTTAGTCTCGCTACTGAATAGTCGAACCTATTGGCCCTGCATTTGATCTATCCTGCTTTGCAACGCTGCGTTCATGTCCGCATCGCCCCACGACTTGGCAGCGTGAGCCTTCTTTAATCCATCAATGAGCGCTTCAGGTGGTATGCCGTGCTTCACATATTCGGACTGCTTGCCGACCAACCCTGTCAGTTTCCATCCACTGATATAACCTGCGAATTGGGTGTTCTGCCCAGCCGCTAAATACTTGTGTTGCAGCGTGTGGCGGAAGCTGTGGAAGGTTAGCTTTTGGTCACCATCACGAAGATGATGAATGTGTTTCTGATTAATGAGATTGCTCACGGCATCTGAACCTTTTTGGCCCCTTCCATATCGTGGGAATAGGGCCGCATTAAGGATGTCACTATCATGTGCGCGAAGCGCACTGATCCGCTTGTCGTGATATTCAACCAGCCTATCAAGAACATCACCAAACAAAGGCACACGGCGTTGAACGCCATCTTTTGTAAGCTTCCTAATAGTGTTGTCACGGAAGAAGATAAACGGAATGGGGTGCTCATTCGTTGGATGAAGATAAAGATCGTTCATCTTCAAACCAGCCGCATCGCCAATACGACAGCCAGAATGATTACCAATAAGCGCTATTAGCTGAGCTTCTTCGTTCATGCGTGGCAGGTGTTCAAACATGAATATCTCAAGCTCACGTGGTGAGAATGGTCTACGATCCTTGTCAGGTACGAGCCCAACCTTCTTTTTGTCATCGTGCTCTTTGTTCAGCTTTGACCGCTTTTTTGCAAAAGGGTTGTTAGTCTTTACGTCAGTGGGCCAATCTTCTTTGCGTTCCTCATATGCCATGTTCCAGATCGAACTCATGGTTTGTAATTCACGTCCAACGGCTGACGGTGATTTGGGTATGTCAGAGCCATTCTCTCTAATAGCCAGACGGGCTAGGAACTGTTTCACATCGCCACTGCGTATGGATGCTATAGAACGCTGTAACCCAGCTTTTGGATCACCGTTGCCCAACACAAAAGCAAGGTGGCCAACTATCCGTTCCACTCTTCTAGATTCATCTTCTTTGGCGTCAGGGCTTTTGGCTTTCTTTGCGATGAACTGAAGGTATTCTTCTTTGGCGACACCCAACGTTGGCACACTTATTTGAATGCCAACGTCTTTAGTTTTGCCCAATGCAATGTTCAGCTTGTAAACCGCATCGTCCAACTTTTGTTTGGTAACGGGATCGCCTGAGTGATCATATTCCATCGCAAGTTCATGGACGTCATCATACAAACCGCCTTCGAACTGGCCGTGTTCGTCATCTATCTGAATCCATGATCCGTATGCAAAGGCTTGCCTATCACGTAGAAACTTGCGGATTACCTCTGGTGGACTGTCGATACTTGGTACTTGCGAATGGTGAAGGCCAGCTTCTCTGAGCCGATACTCGAAGTACTGGAAGTTTCGTATTCTTGTTTCATCAAGGCTCTCACTGGCAGCAAGCTCTTCTTCTTTGAGATTAAGCTTGTCCTCGAAAAGCCTATCTTCAAACTTGGATCGCCTCTTTGCCTCAGCTTCGTCCTTCGTTTTGAGTGCGAGAATATGTTCTGTCTGGCGACCACCATTATCACGCCACACGCCCTGTAAATGCTTCGGGATTCGCCTGCGGTAATACCACCAGCCGTTTGCTCTTTGCGTGGGATTCTCGTGACTTTTCGGCATAGTGAAACATTTACCACGAACAACGTTGTGTAGCAATTCTCAAAAAGTTGTGTAGCAATCCGAAAGCCGAATAAGCTTGCTTCCTCAACTATTCTTGATATACTGGGAAAAGCTGCACTGTTAGTGGTGCCCAGGAGAGGACTCGAACCTCCACGTCCATACAGACACTAGCACCTGAAGCTAGCGCGTCTACCAATTCCGCCACCTGGGCCAGTGTCGTGAGGCTGTCTGTTATATATCGGCATGGGTGCTGTCAACGGCTGTTGCATGGCTGTGGCGTATTTGGATGGGGTGATGTGGATTGCGCGCATGTGACGCTTGCGCGTGATATAATTGCGCCTTGTTTCGCTTGGGTTTGCCGCGTATCAATCGCGCAAATCCAGACCAGACGACCGAAAGGCAGAACGATGTCCAAGCTTGTGACAATTTTTGGCGGCTCAGGTTTTGTGGGGCGCTACATCGCAAGACGTATGGCTAAGGAAGGTTGGCGCGTGCGTGTTGCCGTGCGCCGCCCTAATGAAGCAGGTTTTGTGCGCCCTTACGGTGTGGTTGGTCAGGTCCAGCCTGTCTTGGCCAATATCCGTGATGATGCTTCGGTGCGTGCCGCGATCAAAGGGGCCGATGCGGTTGTGAATTGCGTGGGTATTCTCGTTGAATCAGGGAAAAACAAGTTTGATGCCGTTCAGGCCGAAGGGGCTGCACGCATTGCGCGGATTGCGAAAGAGGAGCGCGCCGCGCGGCTTGTCCATGTGTCCGCTATCGGTGCGGATGCAGACAGCGATAGCCTTTACGCACAATCCAAAGCCCAAGGTGAAGCAGGCGTTAAGGCGGCTTTCCCAAAGGCGGTGATCTTGCGGCCTTCGATTGTGTTCGGACCTGAAGATCAGTTTTTTAACCGCTTTGCTGCGATGGCGCGGCTGTCGCCTTTCGTGCCTTTGATGGGGGCGGGCAGCAAATTTCAACCTGTCTATGTTGATGATTTGGCCCAAGCGGCTGTTACCGCCATTCTTGATGATCGGTTTAGCGGAATTTATGAATTGGGCGGGCCAGAGAAGCTGAGCTTCCACGCGTTGATTGAAAAGATGCTCAAGGTGATTGGCCGCCGCCGTGTGATTTTGAGCATCCCAAGCCTTGCTGCGGCGCCTTTGGCCTTTGGCCTTGATATGGCGCAGGCGGTGACATTTGGCCTTTTCACCAATGGTGTCCTCACCCGTGATCAGCTGCGTCAGCTCAAGCGGGATAATGTCGTGTCGCCAAATGCAAAAACCTTGGCAGATTTCGGTATTACACCGACTGCACTTGATACGGTTTTGCCAGAATATTTGTGGCCTTATCGCGATGGCGGCCAATATGCAGCAATCCGCGATAGCGCATCTAAGCTGCGATAAGCCCTAGCTATACGCGATCACCAACAGCACCACGCCCATGATCACCCGATAGATCACATAGGGCGTGTAGCTGATGGTTTTCAAAAGGCGCATCATCACAGACAGGGCCAAGAGCGCCGCGACAAAGGCGAACCCTGCGGCGATAGCACCATCGCGTGCGGCGGCCAGGTCAGCTGTGCCAATGACCTCGAGCCCCAATAGTGCGCCTGAGGCGATGATCACTGGAATTGACATGAGCATCGACAACCGCGCCGCATCTTCGCGCCCGTAGCCTAGTTTTCGTGCGGTAGTGATGGTGATGCCCGAGCGCGATGTGCCGGGGATTAGTGCAAGAATTTGCGCACACCCCATAACCAGCGCGTCTTTTAGCGTCCATGCTGTGGCAGGCTTCGTTTCTGTGCCTGTGCGGTCTGCCCAATAAAGCACAATTCCGAATCCGAGCATCGTCCACCCGATGACCGCAGTTGAGCGCAGCAGGTCAGAGAGGCCTGTAAGGTTGAACACCAATCCTGCCACAACCACGGGTACTGTGGATATGATTAGGCACAGCGCGAGAAATGCGCCGCGTGTGTCAATCTGGCCGCGCAGGAGGCGGAAAAATCCAAACAGCGCCTCTTTTACATCGGCCCAGAAATACAAGATCACGGCGCCCAAGGTGCCGACATGCACGGCGACATCAATCACCTGACCTTGGTCGTCATGACTCATCAGCGCGGGCAATAGAATCAGGTGACCAGAGGAGGATATCGGCAGAAATTCCGTGATCCCTTGGATGGTAGCGAGAATAAAAAGATAAAACAGGCTCATGAGTTCTATGTCCCAATAAAAACAAGTCTCATCTAAAAACTTGAATTAATGTGATATTTTTTCAAATAGGTAATGGTGCGATACCTATTTTCGTAAATCAAAGTTGCAAATTGGCCGCCAGAAATGAAAACAGCATTATATAGGTCAGCATTGCTGTCTTTTATGTGGTGCGCTTTCGGAATATGAGAAGCGCGTTGAAGATGGGAGTAGTTCCGTGGCTAAGCAACCGATGTTAAAATTTGTCTCCGTGGCTAAAGAAACGCCCGAGAAGAGATCCGCCGAAGAACGCCGTGCGGATTTTCGCGAGATCTATGCCGAGTATGCCGAGCAAAAAGCCGCGGAGCAAGCAGGCCGTTGCAGTCAATGTGGCGTGCCCTATTGCCAGTCGCATTGCCCGCTTCACAACAATATTCCCGACTGGCTCCGCCTGACTGCCGAAGGGCGCTTACGCGAGGCCTATGAGATCAGCCAAGCCACAAACACATTCCCTGAAATCTGTGGGCGTATCTGCCCGCAAGATCGCCTGTGCGAAGGCAATTGTGTGATCGAACAATCTGGGCATGGCACGGTCACCATCGGCTCGGTCGAGAAATACATCACCGATACCGCATGGGATGAAGGTTGGGTGATGCCCATCTCCCCCACAACCGAGCAGGTAGAATCCGTGGGCATCATTGGCGCAGGGCCAGGCGGTTTGGCTGCCGCAGATCGTTTGCGCCGCGCGGGGCTTCAGGTGACAGTCTATGATCGTTATGACCGCGCAGGCGGGCTTTTGACCTACGGGATTCCAGGGTTCAAATTGGAAAAGCCCGTGGTGATGCGCCGCAATGAGCTTTTGGAAAAAGGCGGGGTCAAGTTCGAGTTGAACACCGATATTGGCCGCGACATCACCTTTGAGGCGCTGCGCGAAAAGCACGACTTCATCGTGATCGCGACAGGCGTCTATAAATCGCGCGACTTGGACGTTGCAGGGCATGAGGCTTCGGGGATCGTCAAGGCGTTGGATTATCTCACCGCGTCCAACCGCAAAAGCTTTGGCGATGCTGTGCCTGATTTTGACACTGGCGCATTGAATGCCGAAGGCAAAAAAGTTGTCGTGATCGGCGGTGGTGATACTGCGATGGACTGTGTGCGCAGTGCGATTCGTCAGGGTGCGACCTCTGTGAAATGCCTGTATCGCCGTGACCGCGCGAATATGCCCGGCAGTCAACGCGAAGTTCAGAACGCCGAAGAAGAGGGTGTGGAATTTGTCTGGCTGTCCGCGCCAAAAGGTTTTGTTGGCAATCCAGTAACAGGTGTCGAGGTTCAGAAAATGCGCCTTGGCGCGCCTGATGCGACAGGCCGTCAAAGCCCCGAGGTGATTGAGGGTGCCGATTATGTTGAGGACGCGGATCTGGTGATCATGGCCTTGGGCTTTGAGCCAGAAGATCTGCCCACGCTTTGGAATTGCGCGGATTTGCCTGTCACCCGTTGGGGGACAGTAAAGACCGACTTCCGCAGCCATGAAACGGCATTGGAAAACGTCTATGCCGTTGGTGATATTGCGCGCGGGGCGAGCCTTGTTGTTTGGGCGATCCGTGATGGCCGTGAAGCAGCGGACGCGATCCTCGCAAAAGTTGCAGGCCACGGCGTGATTGCGGCTGAGTGATCCGATATGGCCCGTCTTGCGCACAGCATCGCACGTCACTTGACCCTTCTCGCATGGGCGGGCGGGGTCATTGGGGTTGCGGCGATGGCGCAAGCGGCGCAAATCACACCGCCCGCGGGGTGCGAAGCCTTCCTCACGGTTCAAACCCGCGGATGCATGGTCTCGCATTACTGGACCTGTGAAGGTGATGCTGCAGGCGAGCATTGGCGCCTCAGCCTAGATGTCGATGGGCCAATGTCATTATCCCATACGGATCCAGAATTTCGGTGGCTTGAATCCCTTGATCTTCGCTCGGGCCTTCGGTCGCGCTTGGTCCAACCTGAAATTGACCCTGCAAGCCTCAGCGAATTGCTTGAGACAGGGCGGGATAGTTTCACCTTTTCGCTGTCTGTCTCAGAAGGTGACGCGCCCTTTACCCGCGATTACAGCGGTTTTGACGCCTTGACGGGTGACACAGTTGAGATTGACGGTGAGGTTCTGGCACGCACGGAATTTGCCTACACCGAAACCACGCCAGACGGTGCACGCAGCACTGTGGGCAACCAATATGTCAGCCCCTCTTTGCGGGTGTTCTTTGGCGGCACCGAGACGCTGACCCTGCCAAGCGGGGAAGAAATCTCCTATGACGCAAGCCCCGTTGATTTTGCCCGTCCCAATGAGGCGGGATTTCTGAATGCACTGCCGCTTTATGATTGCGGTGATGTTTTATCCTAGGGCTTTGGCCCGTTTCGCGCATCCCGATGATGCCCCTTCCGAAAGAAAGGTATGAGTGATGACCAAGTTTGATGCCGAATGGGTGGCCGCAGAAGAGGCCAAGCGCGCGTTTATGGCCGAGCATGGTATGTATTCCCTTGAGGAGGAACATTCCTCTTGTGGCGTAGGCTTAGTCGTTGCTGTCGATGGCAAACCTTCACGCCGCGTGGTGGAAAACGGGATCAACGCGCTTAAGGCCGTTTGGCATCGCGGTGCTGTGGACGCCGATGGAAAGACAGGCGATGGCGCAGGCATCCATGTGCAAATCCCTGTGCAGTTTTTCTACGATCAAATTCGCCGCACTGGCCATGAGCCTGCTGCTGACAAATTGATTGCAGTCGGTCAGGTGTTCTTGCCGCGTTCGGATTTTGGTGCGCAAGAGCGTTGCCGCACAATTGTCGAAACCGAAGTTTTGCGGATGGGGCACTATATTTACGGCTGGCGCCATGTGCCTGTTGATACCGCTTGCCTTGGTGAAAAGGCCAATGCAACGCGGCCAGAGATTGAGCAAATCTTGATCCGGAACGAAAAGGGCATCGATCACGAACAATTCGAGCGCGAGCTTTATGTCATCCGCCGCCGTATTGAAAAAGCTGCTGCGGCCGCAGGCGTGGGGCAACTTTATCTGTGCTCTCTCTCCTGCCGATCCATCATCTACAAAGGTATGATGTTGGCAGAACAGGTGTCGGAATTCTATCCCGACCTTCAGGATGAGCGGTTTGAATCCGCCTTCGCGATTTACCACCAGCGGTATTCAACCAACACATTCCCACAATGGTGGTTGGCGCAGCCATTCCGCATGTTGGCCCATAATGGCGAAATCAATACGCTCAAGGGTAATGTGAACTGGATGAAGAGCCATGAGATTCGCATGGCATCCACCTATTTCGGGGATATGGCCGAAGATATTAAGCCGATTATCCCGCAAGGGTCGTCTGACTCTGCCGCTTTGGACGCTGTGTTTGAGGTTTTGGTGCGCGCAGGTCGCAACGCGCCAATGGCAAAAACCATGCTCGTTCCCGAGGCTTGGAGCCAAACCGCCAGCGAATTGCCGCAGGCATGGCAGGATATGTATTCCTATTGCAATTCGGTGATGGAGCCATGGGATGGCCCCGCCGCCCTTGCAATGACCGATGGTCGTTGGGTTTGTGCGGGTCTTGACCGAAACGGTCTGCGTCCAATGCGCTATGTGGTGACGGGCGATGGGATGCTGATTGCGGGCTCCGAGGCAGGCATGGTGCCTGTTGACGAGGCGCGCGTGATCGAAAAAGGCGCGCTTGGGCCTGGTCAGATGATTGCGGTCGATATGGAAACGCAAAAGCTATTCCACGATACCGAGATCAAGGATGCCTTGGCTGCGGCGCGCCCGTTTGGCGACTGGGTCGGCAAGATCACAGATTTGGCCAAGGAAACCGAAGGCCTTACGGAAACAGCGATTTTCTCAGGCGAAGATCTGCGCCGCCGTCAGGTGGCCGCGGGCTATACGATTGAGGAATTGGAACATATCCTTGCACCAATGGCCGAAGATGGCAAAGAGGCCTTGGCCTCTATGGGCGATGATACGCCAAGCGCGGTTTTGTCGAAGAAATATCGCCCTTTGAGCCACTTCTTCCGCCAGAATTTCAGTCAGGTGACGAACCCCCCGATTGACAGTTTGCGCGAATATCGGGTGATGAGCCTTAAGACGCGCTTCGGCAACCTAAAGAATGTGTTGGACGAAGATAGCAGCCAAACCGAGATTTTGGTTCTCGACAGTCCTTTCGTGGGCAATGCGCAATTTGACGCGATGGTAAAGCATTTTGGCGATGCCGTGGTGACGATTGAAGCGACCTTTGCTGCGGGTGCGGATAAAAATGGCTTGCGTGATGGGCTGGAGCGCATTCGCCAAGAGGCCGAGGATGCAGTGCGTTCGGGTGCTGCGCATATCGTGTTGACCGACCGTTTCCAAAGCGCAGAAAAAGTCGCGATGCCAATGATCTTGGCGACAAGCGCGGTGCATTCGTGGCTGACGCGCAAGGGTTTGCGCACATTCTGCTCGCTCAACATCCGATCAGCGGAATGCATTGACCCGCATTATTTTGCGGTTCTGGTGGGCTGTGGTGCAACTACAGTGAACGCCTATTTGGCAGAGGATTCGCTGGCGGATCGCATTGAGCGCGGTCTGTTGGAGGGCACTTTGACCGAAGCGGTCGCACGCTATCGCAACGCGATTGACCAAGGCTTGTTGAAAATCATGGCCAAAATGGGGATTTCAGTGATTTCCTCATATCGTGGTGGTTTGAACTTCGAGGCTGTGGGTCTGAGCCGCGCCATGGTTGCGGAATATTTCCCCGGTATGACGAGCCGCATTTCAGGCATTGGCGTTTCGGGCCTTCAGAAAAAATGTGAAGAAGTCCACGCGCTTGGTTGGTTGCAGGGCGATGGAATCCTTCCAATTGGCGGTTTCTATAAATCCCGCCGTTCGGGGGAAACCCACGCTTGGGAAGCGCAGTCGATGCATATGATGCAGATGGCCTGCAACAAAGCCTCGTTTGAATTGTGGAAACAATATTCCGCCAAGATGCGCGCCAACCCGCCCATTCATCTGCGCGACTTGTTGGACATTAAGCCTTTGGGTCAGCCCATAGCGATAGAGGAGGTGGAATCCATCACCTCAATCCGCAAGCGCTTTGTCACGCCGGGCATGAGCCTTGGGGCGCTTAGCCCCGAGGCCCATAAGACGCTCAACGTGGCGATGAATCGTATTGGCGCGAAATCCGATAGTGGTGAAGGCGGTGAAGATCCCGCACATTTCACACCAGAGCCCAATGGCGACAACCCAAGCGCCAAGATCAAACAGGTCGCATCGGGCCGCTTTGGCGTTACTGCGGAATATCTGAACCATTGCGAGGAGTTGGAGATCAAGGTCGCACAAGGCGCCAAGCCGGGTGAAGGTGGTCAGTTGCCTGGTATGAAGGTGACAGATTTGATTGCGCGCCTTCGTCACTCGACCAAAGGCGTGACGCTGATCTCACCGCCGCCGCATCACGATATCTATTCCATCGAAGATTTGGCGCAGTTGATCTATGACCTCAAGCAGATCAACCCCCGCGCGAAAGTCACCGTGAAATTGGTGGCCTCATCGGGCGTTGGCACGATTGCGGCGGGTGTCGCCAAGGCAAAGGCGGATGTCATCCTAATCTCAGGCCACAATGGTGGCACGGGTGCAAGTCCCGCGACCTCGATCAAATATGCGGGTCTGCCATGGGAGATGGGTTTGACCGAGGCGCATCAGGTCTTGTCGATGAACAACCTGCGCGACCGAATCACCTTGCGCACCGATGGTGGCCTGCGCACAGGTCGTGACATTGTCATGGCAGCCATGATGGGGGCTGAGGAATATGGTATCGGCACGGCTGCGTTGATTGCCATGGGATGTATCATGGTGCGCCAGTGCCAGTCGAACACCTGCCCCGTGGGCGTTTGCACGCAAGACGAAAGCCTGCGCGCAAAATTCACAGGCAACGCAGATAAGGTTGTCAATCTGATCACCTTCTACGCGCAAGAAGTGCGCGAGATTCTGGCAGAGATTGGCGCGCGCAGTCTTGATGACGTCATTGGCCGCGCCGATTTGTTGACGCAGGTCAGCCGTGGTTCGGCGCATCTTGATGATCTTGATCTTAACCCCATGCTGATCACAGTCGATGGGGCGGATAAGATTGTTTATGACCGCAATAAGCCGCGCAACTCTGTGCCTGACACGTTGGACGCACAGATCGTGGCGGATGCAGCGCGCTTTTTGCAAGATGGCGAAAAGATGCAATTGTCTTACGCTGTGCAGAACACGCTACGCACCATTGGCACGCGGGCATCTAGCCACATCGTGCAGAAATTCGGGATGCGCAACAGCCTTCAACCAAATCACCTGACGGTGAAATTGGAGGGTTCGGCAGGGCAGTCCTTAGGGGCCTTTGCAGCGCCTGGATTGAAGCTTGAGGTGTCCGGTGATGCCAATGACTATGTGGGTAAGGGCCTGTCGGGTGGCACGATTGTCGTGAAACCCGCTCAAGTCAGCCCTCTGAAGGCCTCTGAAAACGTCATCATCGGCAACACTGTTCTTTATGGTGCCACCGATGGCTATCTCTTCGCAGCGGGTCGCGCGGGTGAGCGCTTTGCGGTGCGTAACTCAGGCGCCAAAGTCGTGGTTGAGGGCTGTGGCTCGAACGGGTGTGAATATATGACGGGCGGCGTTGCCGTGATCCTTGGGTCAATTGGGGCCAATTTCGGCGCGGGTATGACGGGCGGTATGGCCTATCTCTATGACCCAAGCGGCGAGGCTTTGATAAATATGAACCTTGAGACATTGGTGACTTGCCCTGTCACAGTCGCACATTGGGAAGAGCAGTTGCTTGATCTGATCACCCGCCATCATGCGGAAACGGCCTCGCAGAAAGCGGATATGATCCTTAAGAATTGGGAGAGTGAGAAGGCAAACTTCTTGCAGGTTTGCCCCAAGGAAATGCTCAATAAGCTGGCCCATCCGATCAGCCTTGAAGCGGCGGCTGTGCCTGCTGAATAAACCAAAAAACCGCGCGCAAAGAGATTTGCGCGCGGTTTTACTTTAGGCCTTGATAAAATCTGTTGCGGCGTAGCCTTGCATGTAAAGAAGCGCCGTTAGACCGCCGTGATTGATCCGATGCTTGGCTTGCGCTTGCACTGTAGGTTTCGCGTGTAATGCGACCCCCGCCCCTGCAAGTTGCAGCATCCCTAAATCATTTGCGCCATCGCCGACCGCCAAGACATCGGCAGGGGTAATCCCAAGCCGTGCTGTAATGTCATTCAAGGCCTCCACTTTGGCCTCACGTCCCAAGATTGGGTCAGTTACCTTGCCTGTAAGCTGACCGCCTTCGGCGCAAAGCGTGTTTGCGCGGTGTTCGTCAAACCCAAGCCTATCTGCAATGGCCGCCGTGAAGGCCGTAAACCCTCCAGATACAAGCGCGGCATAGGCGCCATTTGCCTTCATAGTAGCCAAAAGAACGGGGCCGCCCGGCATAAGGTGAATGCGCTTTTCCAAAACATGGTTGATCACCGCGACATCGAGGCCCTTGAGCAGGCTCACACGTTCGCGAAGCGCGCCTTCGAAATCCAATTCGCCATTCATCGCGCGGGCGGTAATCTGGGCCACGCGCGGGCCAACACCCGCCTCGGCGGCCAATTCATCAATGCATTCTTGGCGGATCATGGTCGAATCCATATCCGCCAGCAGCATTTTCTTGCGCCGCCCTTCTTGGGGTTGCAAAACCATATCCACACCTTCGGCCTGAAGGCTGGCCCAGATGTCTTCGAAATTGGTGGGCGCTTGCGAAATAGTGAATTCTGCCGCCGTGTTTGGGTTCAGCCACACCGCATCACCGCCGCCCAATGCATTGCGGAGGCTTGCCACCAATTCTGGTTCCAAATGGATTGCGGGATTGGTGATTAATGTGACAACAAACATGGCTTTGTCCCTTTGGGGATATGGCGAAAGTCCATTGACCCTATAGGAAATGTCCTTGGTCTTGGCCAGTCAACAATCACTTTGGGTGCGCAAGCGGCAATTTTGCGTTAGCTTGGGCCAAAGATTGGCTTGGTAAGGGGCAGACTTGGCATGATCCGCGCTGTGATTGGCCTGATACTGGGCGCGCTTCTCGCATTGAGCGCCGTGATCGTCCTCGAGCGGGATCGCGCAGATATCGTGCTGCAGCAGATGCTATGGGGTGACACCTCAGTGACTTGGATGCAGCGCCCTGCATCCACCGGGCCGGTCATTATAATTGCGCATGGTTTTGCAGGGTCACGCCAACTGATGCAGGCCTACCAAATATCTTTGGCCAAAGCGGGTTACGTGACCTTTAGCTTTGATTTTGAGGGGCATGGCCGCAATCGCCAACCGATGCGCGGCGATGTCACCGCGATAGATGGCACAACCCGTTATTTGATGGAGGAACTGGCCCGCGTCACGGATCGCGCCATTGACGCGGTCGGGCAGGCAAACGGGCTGGCCTATTTGGGCCATTCGATGGCCAGTGATATCATCATCCGCCAAGCGATAGAGGATCCGCGTGTTGCGACCACCGCTGCATTATCGGTCTTTTCCTTGGCGATTACGCCTGACGAGCCGCGCTCGCTCCTGATGATCAATGGCCAATGGGAGGCAGGATTGCGCGCGGCGGTGCAATCGGTAATGCAACAAATCGGCGCAAGCGAAGGTGATCGCATTCGCGATGTGACAGGTTTTGCCCGCGCGGCCCTTGTTGCGCCGATGACCGAGCATGTCGGCATTCTCTATTCCCGCGCGGCCATTGCCGAGGTGATTGCGTGGTATGATGCAGAATTTGGCATCACCCGCGCAAGCCCGCCCTCTATCGCGCCCTATGGTGCAATAATTTTGGGCGGGTTTGCGGGGATTGTGATGGCCCTCGGTGGGCTTGCGACATTGGGATTTAGCGGAAAACCAAGGCGGGTTTTGCCAATTGCGCCGCGCGCCTTTTGGTTGGCGGCGCTTCTGCCCGCCTTCATAACGCCTGTGGTTTTACGGGGGACATCTCTGCCATTTTTGCCTGTCATTCTTGCCGATTACCTTGCGCTGCACCTTGCCCTTTATGGGGGGCTTGCGATTGCGATTTTGTTGATCACAGGTCATGGTTCGGTGATTTGTCCAACCCCGCGCCGGGTTTTGCGCAGCCTGTGGACTGGGATCGGGTTTGGCGCTGTCACACTTGGTCTTATGGGTCTTTACCTGGATCGCTATGTCGGCAGTTTTTGGGCAGGGGGCGCACGCCTGCTGCCATTTGTGATGATTTTAATCGGCGCACTGCCCGCGATGATTGCGGATGCGGCGCTGATTTCCGCCGCCCGCGCGCCGATATGGAAACGGATTTTGGTGCGTTTTGCCTTTTTGGCATCGCTTGGCCTTGCGGTCGCATTGGATTTTGATCGGATGTTGTTTTTGATCCTGATCTTGCCTGTGATCCTATTGTTTTATGCCAGTTTTGGCTTTGTCTATGGCCGATTGGGGCGGGGACAGGCGGCAGTTCTTGGCATGGGTTTGGCGCTTGGGCTGTCTTTGGCTTGGGCGCTGGCAGCCAGCTTCCCGCTGTTTCTGGCGGGTTAATACCCCGTCATCTCCAGATATCCGCGCCCAAGATGGCTGCCTGTGCTAAAAATCGGCCCTTCCCAATAGGGGATTGTTCCGCCCATCCATGCATCGGGATTGAGCGCGTTCGTGCGGATATCTAGACCCTGTTCTGGCAGGGTGATGTGCCACCCGACAGGCAAAACCCGCCCTGCCACCTCATGTGTCACAATAGGCGTCATGCGGAGTGCGCCATCACCATAAGCGGTGGGTTGGCCATTTGCCGAGATCCATGTGGCCGAGGTAAATCGGGTCTCATCGCGGCTGCGCAATGAGAAACCCATGAGCTTTTCACCCGTTTCAAAATGAAGCGACACCCAATCCCATCCCGCTTGATCCGCTGCCAATGGTTGCGATGACCATTCGCGATCAAGCCATGCTTGTCCTGACACTTGCCGTGCCCCATCGGGCAAGGTGATGGTTCCGCTGACCTCGTAAAACGGTTGGGAGTAGTAATAGCTTGCCTGGCCTTCATTCGATTTCACCGAAAACCCATTCACCCCGTGGCGCACGAGCGGGCCATGAGCCGTGAGGGTGAGGTCATATGCGAATGTATCGCCGCGCGCGCTGACAATGATCTGGTCAAGTGCATCTGTCTCTGATGGGGTGTTTAGAGACTGTAACCCCCAATCATCAATCCAGACCTCAAGCAGATCCTCGGTCAGTATGGCCCCGGCTTGGCCTGTACCGCCCCGGGCATAGCGTTCGCTGTGGTAATGCTGATCAGGCAGGGTGACAGCGGTATGGCCGAGCCAGATTTGCCCGTCTTCCCACGCATTGCTTTGGCCATCAGCGGGGCGGGTTGCATTGCGAAACACAGTCCATTGCGCCCCAAGCGGGTTTCCTGCGGCATCGTTCAGATTGGCGGTCAGATACCACCACTCAATACGATAATCGGTGTGGGCCGTGTGATCCTGTGGAAACGTGATCGGTCGGTTCGGATCGACCGCCGCATATCCTTCGGCGCTGAGGCCAAGCCCCGCGAAACCCTGAGCATGGGCGACAGGGGCAATCCATATAAAAACCAATGCAAGTAGCGACCTAGCGTTCATGGGCGAATAGTCCAAGCAACCGATGGGGTGAGAGACGCGCCAATTGCCATGCGGGCCATAGGGCGGCAATCGCGGCAGCCGCTGCCGCCAAAGCGCATAGTTTGATCAGATCCGCAGGAAAGATTTGCAGTGGCAGGCGCCATCCAAAGGCCTCAACATTGATGATGGCCAAAAGGTAATGTGCCAAAGCAAGACCCAAAGGCAGCGCGAAAATGGCGCAGAAACTGGCAAAGGCGATAACCCGCAAAAATTCGGCCCAGGCAAGGTTCCGCCGCCGTTGTCCTGCAGCCCAGATCGGTGCTATTTGCGCAAGACGCATTTCAGACAGGGTCAATAGGCTTGTGAACATGGCGAACCCTGCCACCCCAAGGGTCAGCGCATTCAGCGCATAGGTCACTTGAAAAGTTTGTTCGAACACCCGTAGCGAGATGTCTTTCACCGCCGCTTGATTGATCATGGATTGCGGAGAGAGGCCTGTAGCCTCTGTGATGTCAGCCGCTAAATCTGTGACCGTTGCAGGATCAGTGCGCAGCGCAAAGCGCAAAGGCGGGGATTCGGGGAAGAACGTCTTAAACAGATCAAGTCCAATGATTGCCTGCCCCTCGGGGTTTCCATAATCTGAATAAATCCCAAGGATTGGCAGGGTGAGGCTTGGGGTTACATCAAAATCTTGACCCAGTTCCAACCTTTCTCGGCGGGCGAGTTGTTCGTTGATCACAACAGCTTGGCCTTCGGCCATCTGTGACCACGCGTCAGGCAGGGCCTCGAGAAATGGCCAGTGATCCCGATATGTGGCGTGATCCACCAGCCCATGCAATTCGGCGGGCAATCCTCCAAATCGCGTAGCTACTAGGGCGAAGGGCAAAATCGCGTCAACACGCGGTGTAAGATAGTCGGTGACACGCGCCGCTTGTTCGGGTGAAGCGGTGGTCAAATACATCTCGGACGCAAGCCGTTGATCCAACCAGCCTGTAAAGGTTGCTCGAAACGAGCCAACCATGGTGGATACGCCAATATTCGTTGAAAGCGCCAATAAAAGCGCCATCAAAGATAGGGATAAGGCAGGCAAAGACAGACGCATATCAGCTAAGGCCCAGTGCAAAAACGGGGCCCTGACCCGTGTTGCGATGCCCGCCAAAAGCACCGATAGGCCAAAGGGCAAAACCAATGCGCCTCCCAATAAGAGCGCAGCCAAACCGATAAAACCCATCATCAGGCCGCTGCCAAAGATCACAACAAGGCCAGATAGGGCTAAAAGGCCTAGGCCTAAAAGGGCTTGGATAAGGCGTAAGGCGGCACTGGTTTGTGCCCATGAATTCGGTGTCGCTGATCGCAAGATCGGCAAGCGCGCCACCCGCCAAAGCGCAGATGCCCCCGCAATCGCGGCCCCGATCACGGACATGGCTAGGGCAGCAACGGCCCACATCGGATCAAATTGCAGCACTGCGCCGATATCGGCGCCGTATAGCCCCCGAAGGCTTGCGGAAACCTCTGGCAAAAGAGTTGCGGCCAAACCATACCCTAAACCAAGACCAAGGATGCCTGACCCAAGTGCGAAAACCCCAAGTTCCGCAGCCAAAAGCACAATCAACCCACCCAATGGCACGCCAAGCGCGCGCAAGGCTTGCAGGCTTGTGCGGCGTTGCTCAAAGGCCAGACCAATGGTGGCGTGGGTGATGAACAAACCCACAGCAAAGGCAAGAAAGCCAAAGGCCGTTAGGTTGAGATGAAAACTATCTGTCAGCCGTGCCAGATCATTGCTGGTTTCGGCCTGCTGAAGGATTAAGTCACCGCGTAAGGCAAGCCAAGTGTCAATCGGCACAAGGCCAAAAGGCTGGGGTGCTGAGACAATCAACGCGGTTGGCCCCATCTCACCCACAAGCTGTGCGATTGTTGCGATGTCGCCGATGACCAAGGCCGTTGCGAGCGTATCATCATAGCTGGCATTGCCCAAGATTGTGCGCGCGTGTTCGGTCAAATCAGGGGGCAGGCCGCGGGATGCCGTGTCTGATGTCATCAACACCTGACCGCCCAGAAGAATATCCGTCACGGGGATGCTGCCAGATTGCAGGCGTTCGGGAAGTGCTGCTACTGGCAAGGTTAGAGGGTCAATCCCAAGCACACGTAAGGCATTCGGGCCAGAGCCAAGCCGTGCCTCAAGAAGCGGTGAAACAAGATAGCCTGCGCGGCGCAATTCGGAAAAGATCGCTTGATCCATAGCGCGGCCATCTTGGCGCAAGATGCGGTCAAATTGATCTTGTCCCAATAAATTCGCGGCGCGGGCATAGCTTGCGCGCGCTTCAGCGTTGAGGGCCTGAACCCCCGACCACAGTGCCGTTGCCAGTGCAAGCCCCGCAATCAGCGCAAAAACCTGCAAAGGATGTCTGCGCCAATGGCCCAAAAGCGCGGATAGGGTGGTCAGGATCAAGGCGCGGTTCATGGATCGAATGCCTGCAACTGCCCGCGTGAGAGATGTCGGCGCGTCTCGCAGGCGGCGGCAATCCGTGCTGAATGGGTGACCATCAAAAGACCCGCCCCGCTTTCTGCGATCAGTCGTAAAAAAAGTGATAGCACCGCTTGGCCATTTTCTTCGTCAAGGTTTCCCGTGGGCTCATCCGCAAGGATAAGGTCAGGGCGCAGTGCCAAGGCACGGCCAACGGCAACACGCTGTTGTTGCCCGCCTGAAATCTCCTCTGGATAGCGCGTCAAAAGCGTCTCTAAGCCTAGGTTTTGTGACAGATGCGCGATCCAATCGCGATCATATCGACCCGCGAGCCGCGCTTGAAAGGAAAGGTTGTCACCAATGGTCAAAGCGGGGATCAGGTTGAACTGTTGAAAGACCAGACCAATCGACTGACGCCGAATGGCGGCCAAGCCCCCATCATCCAATTTCGTAATATCTTGGCCCTTGATCAGAATTTCGCCGTGATTGGGCCGTTCTAGACCTGCCACCAAGTGAAGCAGGGTAGACTTTCCCGCCCCGCTTTCCCCCGTCAATGCAAGGCTCTGGCCTGCGCTCAGTTGTAAGGACAGGTCGTTTAAGACAGTGATCCGACCTTCACCGCTCTCAAAGGATTTTGAGACATTGCGCAGTTCTAATAGCATAATTCACCCGTGAGCTGTCGTGACAAAACATAGGCCGTTTTGCCCCGTTGCACAGCGCGGCGGGCTAACGCAGGCGCAAGGGCAGATCGAAATTATATCGTGCGGCGCTAATCCCGTCTGGTGCGGGTGGATATGGGCTTGCCTCTGCCACAAAAGCCAAGAGGGCTGTGTCCAAATCAGCTTGGCCTGTGCCCGCCAGAATTCGAACATCATGAAGGCGACCATCGGCATCAATCACAAGCCGCAAGGTTGCTGCGCCGCGCCCGCGTGGGCGGCTGGGGCTGCGTTCTAATTGACGTAAAATTCCGCTGCCCCAATGGGACATCAAGCGCATGATCACATCCTGATCTTCGCTGTTTGTGACGGCGGTTGTGGTGGTTGGCGCGGCCTCGGCCCCACCGCTTGCGCGTGTTGCAGGGCGCGGTGCGGGGGCGGTGGGCGTTGGCGCGTTTGGAACCTCAGGTTCTAGCGCGGGTGCCGCCTCTTGCAGTTGCGGTGCCAACTCAGGACGGCTTTCGGTCAGGTTTGGCGGTGCAAGCGGTGCAATTTCTGAGTGCATGGGCGCAAGTGAGGCAGCCATCGGTGGGACGTCCGGTATGACTTGGCTGAGTTCGGGCGGCCGTGACCATTGATCAACAAGGGCCGCCAAATCTTGCGGGGCCGCCGAAAGCGACAGTTGCGCATGCCCGTGATCGCCTGCCGCTTCATCCCCGACCATGTTTTGCGGCGCCCCTGGGCCAATCCAAGTAGCAGCACCCAGATGCAGCCCAAGCGATAGGGTAAGAAACCCAAATATTTGCGCGCCAAGTCGGTTCATAGGGCACCCCCTGCGCGGGTGATGAGGTCGACACGCCCCACACCAATCGCGGCAAAATCTGCCAAAGCGCGCGCCAGATCTTGGGCGGGTAAGGTGGCATCCAGCGCAAGTTTCAGGGTAAATTCAGTCTCTGCACCCTGTAACAGAGCCGACCGAAGTTCCGCCAACACAGCCGCGCGGCCCTGTTCGGCACCATAGTGCCACAAACCATCCGCCGCGATATACAGCACCGCCTCGCGCGCGGGATCTGATGCTTCGGCTAAGGGTGACACGGGCAGGGTCAGTTCCACAGGCGCCTTGGCGCGTAAGGTTGCGCTGGTGAGAAAGAAAATCAAAAGCAAAAAGACGACATTGATCATCGGCACCATATCAAGATCGGCCAAGTGTCGTCTGCTGCGGCCTTGTGCGGGGTCAAGTCTCATTCAATCACCGCAAGATTGTCTAAACCGCCCGCCCGCAACGCGGCCATCAGGGATAACAACTGTTGAACCGTTGCACCCGCCTCAGGACGCAGAATGATTTTTTGTGCGGCTTCGGATGCATCTTCTTGGATCAGGTTGTGCAATGCGGGGATGAGATCAACGGCATCTATGACCTGCCCATTTAGCATTAGATGATCGGCCCCGAGTGTAACCAAACGCGGCGGGCCTTCATAAATCATGGTGGTGCTTGCGGCGGGTGCGGCGGGACGCATAGATACGGTGCTGTCGCGGCCCATTTGTGCGGCGAGCATGAAAAAAATCAACAACAGGAACACCACATCAATCATCGGCGCAAGGCTAGCCTTGCGTCTGCCGATGCGGGGTTGGTGAAAGTCTAACCTCATGCCGCGGGGCCTTTGATTGCAAAAATACGCGTGGCGATATCTTCAAAGCTGTGGCGCATTTTGTCATGGATGGTGTCGAACCATGTCAGGCACATCGCAATTGGGATCGCCACGGCCATGCCTGCGGCGGTGGTTAAAAGGGCGGCCCAAATCCCACCTGCAAGCGTGGCAGGGTCGGCATTCCCGCCCTCAAGCTGAAGGGCTTGGAACGCGTCAATCATGCCCAAAACCGTGCCCAACAGGCCCAAAAGTGGCGCAATCGTCACAACCAATTCCAAGGCACGCAACCCTGCGCTGATCTCTTGAAGCCGCGCGCGGGCGATGCGGGCAATTTCTTCCTTGCGGCTGCTTTCATCCCAGTCGGGGCTTTCGCGCAGGCGGATCGCATCACGGGCAAATTCTGCGCGCATCCCGCTGCGCGCCGCAAGCATGGCGCTGACATCCTCACCTGCGCACCACTGCGAGATTGCCGCATCGGTGGTCTGGCCTGAGCGAAGCGCGCCAAGGCGCAAAAGCTGACTGATCTTCCACAGGATCACCGCGAGGCTGATCACAGAAAGCGCTGCAATCAACATAAGGATTGGGCCGCCTTTGAGAAGTAATTCGATCATGCCGTTGCCTCTTCGCTGAGATAGGTGTCGCAGGCTGTCCGCACGGCATCATAAACCACGCGTCCCAATGCGTGACCGATTTCTGTGTGCAGTCCTGCATAGGCGTGGTGCCGATCTTCGCCTTGGACGCAGGCCAAGGTCAGGCAATCCGTGCCTGTTCCTGTGGCAATGACGGGCGCGCCGCTGACCATGACCTCATAGCGCGCCTCCATGACGGCGGCTGTGCGCGCCTCGGCCATAATGGTCAGTGCTTCAATCATCGCGGTTTCACTTAGGCACTGATTGAGACGGGCAGCAATGTTGATCGTGCCATACTCTTCAGGGCGAGCAAGGCGGCGGTGGCCGATGCGTTCAGCATTTGACAGGCCAAGGGTCACCAATGCCTCTGCTTTTGTCTGACTAACCACTGCCGTGTTAAAATGGTGAAAGCAGATATCGCGCGATGTCAGCATCGCGATTGCCTGATCCGCGTGGGCAAGCCTCTCATCAACTTGGCCCTCCAACCACGAGATCACATCAAAATCGGGCGGCAAATCGGCATTGCGCACCTCGCGCCACGCAATCTGTTGGGCAGAGACAAAACCGCCCCGATAGGGGGCAAAACTGAGACAGGCATGCGGTTTGCCGAGATCCCAAATCAGCCATGGATGGGTCAGGGTCGCGGTCATTCGACAACCTCCAAGGCTTGAAAGATCAGTCCCTGTTCTGATTGGGTGATATGCGCAGTGATGCCGAAAACGCGGCGAAGATGATCTTCGGTCAACACTTCCTCGGGCGGGCCTTCTGCAATTTTTTGGCCGCGATCCATCAGGATCAATCGATCACAAAACCGCGCCGCAAGGCCCAGATCATGCAGCGAGACCAGCGCGGCCTTGCCGCTTTGCGTCAGGCTTTGCAGATGCGCCAGCGTGGCAATCTGGTGACGCGGATCAAGCCCTGCAACGGGTTCATCGGCCATGATCAGCGGGCAGTTTTGTGCAAGTGCCCGCGCCATAAGCACGCGCGCCTGCTCACCGCCTGACAGGGCCGTGGCGGGGCGGGCGGCAAATCCCGTCAAATCCATCGCGGCCAAGGCCTCAGAGACGGCGGCGTGATCTTCGCCGCGTGGGGATTGCCCCGCGCCTAAATGTGGAACGCGGCCCAGCATGACCAAGGTTTCCACTGATACAGGCCATGCAATTTCGCGGGTTTGCGGCAGCCATGCGACAGCACGGGCACGCGCATTGGCGGGCAATGCGCTCAGCGATGAGTGGCCTTGATGCGGCAAAAGTCCAAGCGCGCCACGCATCAAGGTGGTCTTTCCGGCGCCATTGGGGCCAATTAGGCCAACCAAATCGCCTGCCCGCAATTCAGTGCTGACCTGATCCACAACAGGGCATTCCCCGCGATGGACAGTGAAATCCTGCAAGCTGAGACATGATGTGATCATAGCTCGGCCCGCCTTGTGCGATAGATCAAATGCAGGAAAACGGGCGCGCCGATGATGGCCATGACCACACCCAATTTTAGGTCACGATCAGGCAAGATGATGCGCGCGGCGATATCGGCGGCCAAGACAAGTGCCGCGCCGCCAAGCGCCGATGCGGGCAAAAGCCGTGAGGGGCGTGCGCCCACAAATGGCCTAAGGATATGCGGGACAACAAGACCAACAAACCCAATCGCCCCAACCACGGATGTCGCCGCCCCTGTGCAGGCTGCGACCCCTAAAACCAAAACCCACCGCAAGCGGGTCAGGTTGATCCCTAAGGATGCGGCCGCATCTTCGCCCAAGATCAACGCATCTAACCCGCGTGACGTGGACAAGATCAATATCCATCCCAACACCATAAGGGGCAGGGCAATGGTGATATGAGAAAAGCTGCGATCTGCCAATGATCCCAACATCCAAAAGACGATTTCGGACGTTGCAAAAGGGTTTGGCGACAGGTTCAACACAAGTGACGTCAGGGCCGCAGCCAACGCGCTGATTGCGATCCCCGCAAGGATAAGGGTAAGTGACCCACCCCGTGGCCCCGCCAAAAGCAGCAGCAGCACCACGGCAACGCCCGCCCCGAACAGGCCAAAAAACGGCAAAGCAAACATCATCTGTGCGGCCAGACCCGTTTGCAAAGTGACCACTGCCCCCAATGCGGCGGAAGAGGATACACCAATCAATCCAGGTTCGGCCAAGGGATTGCGCAGATAGCCCTGCAAGGCCGCGCCTGATAGCCCCAAACTTATCCCAACCATGATCGCAAGTAAGGCGCGCGGCAGGCGGATTTCTTGCATCACAAGGCTGACAGCATCGCCTGTGCCGCCAAAGAGCGCGGAAAGGCTGTCGGCCATAGAAAACCCGGCGGGGCCGATCAAGAGCGAAGCCAAGGTCAAAAGCCCCACAATCAGGCCAAGACCCGTGAAAAGAAGTTTTTGTGACACCCCGCTCATCCCTCCAACCTTGCGCGAAGGGCGCGCAAATCTTGGATCGCGCGCAGGACGACAGGGGTGCCACAAACCCAATCCGCATTGGATTGCGTGCGCATCGCGCCAAGCTGGGCGAGGGCGGGATGTGACATGACCTCTTCGGAACGGGAGTTGCCTGAATAAAGCTCGGCATGGATCAGCAGATCGGGCTGCGCCAATGTTAACAATTCCAGATCAAGCCGTCCTGATCGGCTGCGCCCCATTTCTTCGGCAATGTGACGAAACCCTGCAATCGTGATGATTTCATGGCTGAGCGTGCCTGTGCCAAGGCTATAGCTGTTGGGGTAGTAAAACGCTGCACGCGGGCCAGTCGGGGCCGCGCGTAATCGTGCCAAATCTGCCTCGAATGCACCTGCCAACTCGCCCGCGCGGGCGGTTTGGTGAAGAATTTCCCCCATCTCGCGAATGCGGTCGCTGACCTGATCAAGATTGGAGACAATATCAATCTGCGCTGTGGCAATGCCAAGTCGGCGCAGCATATCCAAGACCACAGGATCGGAATATCGCCCCGCCACGACCAGATCAGGGCGCATGAGGAAGATTTCCTCTGCCTGCCCGTGGTTGATTGGATAGGCCCGCGCCGCCTCTGCCATAGGTGACATATTGGGATCGGTCGCGATATCGGACACCGAGATCAACTGCCCCTCATCAGCAAGCATCATGGCCAGCTGATCGGTGCAAAGGTTCATAGACACCACACGCAAAGGTGCGGTTTGGGCATCGGCGGCACTGGTAACCATCAGCGCCGCCATGCAAAGCGATATCAGCCTAAAACGTGCCACGAACCCCGATATAGAGTGCGCGGTCCGATGTGCCGTAACCGCGAGTGGTTTGGTATTCTTCGTCAAAAACGTTGTCGATACGCAAGAAAAGTTCCGCACCGTTGGCCAAGCTGTGGCTGATGTTTGCGTTTACAACAGTATAATCTTCAAACCGTATTCCTGATTCAAGTCGATCGGATACAGATTGTAGAGAAATTGCTGCATTCATGTTATGGTTGATCGGAGTAGATGCAGACAAGCTTAGATCTCGGCGCGGCACCCGATTAAGTCTGCTGCCATTAGCAGCCCGTGCATCTGTCGAAGTGAAATTCGCCCCGATCTGAGCATCATTTACAAAAGAATAGGACAACCCAAGTTCGTAGCCATCAGAACGGCTTGTGCCGGGTACTTGCGAATAGCCGCTGCTCCAAGAAATTAAGTCGGTGATCTTTGTTTGAAAAACTGTGAAATCGGCTGTCAGGCGCCCCAATTGATGTTCAACTCCAAATTCAAGGGACTGGCTTGTTTCTGGCTGCAGGTCGGGGTTGGGTGTACTGTCAAATGGTCCGTACATTTCATTTAGAGATGGAGCCCGAAAACCCGTAGATATGGATGTGCGAACAAGTGTGTTGGAACCTGCTCGCCAGGCAACGGCAACACGGCCAGTCGTCTTGGAGCCGAAATCTGTGTTGTCTGTAAGCCGAGCAGAGATAGACATATCGATCGCTGAAACTGGAGAAAATAGTAATTCCCCAAATATTGAGTGTGTTTGATAATCCGCGTAGGTCGGGGATGAAGCCGTAGCTGAGTAGTATCGTTCAGACATTGTCTCAGCTCCAATGCTTAAAACATTTCCCGCACTCAAATCGTATGAACCAAGATATGTAGCTTTATCTCGTTCGCCCTCAAAGATTATTCGACTTCCTGAGAGTGGATCAGTTCTTGAAGTTCTTGATCCCTCAATCCCAAATTCGTGCACGGACCTGTCTAGAGCGGCCGTTGCAAATATACGCCCTGCGTTCATTTGAAAATCTTGATAACGTGGCGCATCTCCTCCAGCGCCGCCCGAACTATCAAATTCAAAATTAGAATTTTGCAGGACTAGGCTTGCACCAAGGGTAAAAATTTCTGAAGCTTGAAACTCACCTCGCAGGCTAAAGTCAATCGAGTCAAATCCATCGGCTTCTGTGTTTCCAACATTTTCATCAGCTGCAGAGAATCCCTCAGTACTGATATGACTGAGGCTCATCGCTAAAAACCCACTTTCGAAACGAGTACCGTAGGTAAGCCCAGTGCGGGCCGTATTGTAACTGCCCACTTCGGCGCTGTAGCCTAGTTCACTACCAATCTCTTCTGGTGCCTCGACTGTGGTAATATTGACCGCACCTGCGATTGCGCCAGAGCCGAGGATCGCAGATTGGGCTCCATAAAGGACTTCTGCAGATGCGATACCGGCTGAAGTTAGCTTTCCAAAATCAAATCGGCTTTGCACTGAAGACGGGTCCGTCACGTCAATTCCGTTAATTCTTACGGGGATATAATTCCAGTCCAGTCCTCGAACCCGTATAGTTGCCGAGGTGCCAATGGGGCCATTTTGCGTTATGTTTACGCCAGGTAAAGATTCTAAAAACTCAGAGAATTGCAGCCGTCCGCGTCTAAACATTTCTGTGCTTGAGATCCGGTTGACGCGCACCCCCGTACGATCCCGCGCTACATCTGTGAGGCTTGCAGAAAAGACCAATTCATCAAGGGTGAATACATTTTGTGCAGCCAAGGGTGTGGTTACGAGACCTGCGCAAAGTGCGGCGAGGCTCAGAGTGGAAGAGGGGCGCATTTTTGCTCTCCAATTACGAATGGTTGGCAAGGCACATGCCTTGCGCAAAAGTGAATGGTCATTGGAGGGTTGGCCCTTCCGCAGACGGCGATTTGTGCCACCACTACGGAATTGTCCGTTGCCCGCTGCGCCCACCGCGCTTGGACAGGGTGATCACCTCGGCAGGTCTCCTGACTCGCGGGTCATTGTTTGATCGGGCCTTCCCGTGGCCCATCTGGGGCCGCAGTGGCATATGCCGATCGCACTCGCCGCTTACAGTTGCGGGGGCAGTCGCGGATTTACACCGGGTTCCCTTTTCACCCAATGTTGTCACCAACACTGAGACCGAAGCGAGACCGGTGTAACCTTTGGAGCCCTGCAACTCAAGGGTGAAAGCGACTGTCTGCCTCGGGAAAGCGGCGGCAAACTGTCTTAGGCTTAGGCGGTTGCTGCGCGCCGTTTTGGGCCGAACACGGCGGTAAGCGCCAAGATCAATCCCGAAACTGCCGCAATCATACCTGCGGCGCTGACGGAGTTCTCGAGGCCGATCCAAAGCGGGCCATATCCCGCCAAAACATATCCCAAACTTGCCGAGAGCGTGGCAAAACCCACGCTCCACCAAATTTGACTGCGCAAACGATCCGTCATCAAACGTGCGGCGGCGGCGGGGCATATGAACATCGCGATCACGATGATAGAGCCCACGGCATCAAAGGCCGTGACGGCGGCCAAAGCAGCGACCATCACAAGGCCAAGACTGATGGCGCGCACGGGTAAGCCAAGGCTTTCGGCATAGCCTTCATCAAAGGTTGATAGGGTCAAAGGCCGCCAAAAGAGGATCAAAAGCACAATAATCAGTGCCAAAGTCAGAGCCAGACGGGGCAGTTCTGGTGGCAGGCCCGCAAGCGCCACAGGATCAAGCAGCGAGGTCCATCCCCGCGCCTCAAGCCAGATTAGGCTTTCAAGGTTTCCCATCAGTGCGTGTTCGACATCCAAATGAACCGAAGACGCGTTGCTTTGCTCGAGAAGTAAAACACCAAGCGCAAATAAGGTTGTGAATACCACGCCCATGATTGCGCCCACCTCAATACGCGAGACACGTTTGATCACATCAATCATCACGACCGCGAAGAGGGCCGCAGCACCTGCACCCAAAAGCATCGCCCAAGCGTCTAGGGCTTGTGTCACCAAAAAGGCCAGCACGATCCCTGGCAGAACCACATGGCTGATGGCATCGCCAATCAAGGCCTGCTTGCGCAGCACCAAAAAATTTCCAGGCAGGGCGCAGGCGATTGCCGCCAAAATGCTGATGAGAATCGGCGGAAGCGAAAGGGGCACGAATTCAGCGCCGTTCATGACGCGTCCCCCAATCTTGTGTCGATATGGGCCAACTCATCGCGGGTGAAGGCGCGGGATAGGTCGCTCAACCCGTCATGGCGCGACAGAAATTCGGCATAATCGGGTTTGCTGCGCAAATAGGCCAGACGCGCCTCATCGCGCTGTGCTGCTGTGGCTGCAGACTGGCCGCGTTCGGTCATCACCCCATCGGCACGCACATAACCTTCGCGCTGTAAAAGCTTGCGGGTATAGGGCTCCAGAATGCGATAGCCTTGGGCCAAGGCAAGCAAGCCCTGTCTGCGATGCACGCGGCGTTGAAATTTGCGGTGCCGCATCGCGGAGGCCAAGACCCCGCGTGCGGGCGCAACCAAAAGCGAAACGAGAAAAAATCCGGCTGCCACCAAAACGATAATGGCGCCAGTGGGCAAATCGGGGGCAAGGCTTGAAAGGCGCGCGCCAATCAGGCCCGATGCCCCGCCAATTGCGCCCGCAATGGGCCAGATATAGGCGGCGCGGTTGCTCCAGAGACGCGCGGTGACAGGGGGTATGATCAGCAACGCAACGATCAAGATCAGACCCACGATTTTCAACCCCGCAACAGTTACGGCTAAAACCAATGCCATGGCCGCCGCATCAATCAGGGGCACGTTCAATCCCAACGCGCGGGCAAAGTTTTCATCGAACGCCGTGAGGGTCATCGCCCGATGAAGAACAAGACCCACCATGAAAGCCAACGCTGCCCCGATTGCAATCATTTCAGCATCTTCACGCAGCATTGCAGCGGTTGAGCCAAGTAAGAGTTGGTCGAGGCCTGCTTGGCGGCCCGCGCTCATGTTTTGGATCAGGGTCAACATGACGACCCCCAACCCAAAGAAGCTCGACAAGACCGCGCCAATTGCGGCGTCCTCGGATAATCTTGTTCGGGATTTCAGAAAATTAACCGCCAATAGGCCAAGTGCCGCGCTGATCGCAGAGCCAAGCAATAAGCCCTCTAATGCGCGCCCAGTGCCGCCCAAGGCGACCATCACCATAAACCCCCCGCAGAGGCCAGGCAGGGTGGCGTGGCTGAGCGCGTCTGATAGCAAGGCGCGTTTGCGCAGAAACATAAATGTTCCTGTCACCCCTGCGGCAAGGCCCAAAATGCCCGCGCCAAACATCACCAAAGCGACATTATAGGTCAGTGTGAAGGCCATGATACCCATGTCTAATAGTGACCCGCTTCCCGCAATCGATCGATTTGCGCTGTCGCCAATCGCCCGCCATAGGCCTCTTGCAAATGTGCGGTGGTAAAGGCTTGGGCCACAGGGCCTTCTGCAATGAGGCGTGTGTTGATCATTGCGACATGGTCAAAATATGCGGTGACAGTTGATAGATCATGATGCACCGCAACAACCGTTTTGCCCGCATCTTTCAGCTTTTTGAGAACGGCAATGATGGCCGCTTCGGTCGCAGCATCTACGCCTGCAAAAGGCTCATCCAAAAGGTAAAGATCAGCATTCTGGGCCAAGGCGCGGGCCAGAAAGACCCGCTGCTGTTGGCCCCCTGACAATTGGCCGATTTGACGATGGGCAAAGTCCTGCATCCCGACCCGTGCCAAAGCATCCTCGGCTATGGCCTGATCTTCACGGCGGATACGGCGCAGAAGCCCTATTTTTCCATAAAGGCCCATTAAGACCACATCGCGCACATTCGCAGGAAAATCCCAATCGACACTGGCGCGCTGTGGCACATAGGCAATGCGGTGGCGTTCAGAGGCCAATGCGCGTCCGAAAATCGATACTTGCCCCGAGAGACGCGGAACGACCCCGAGCGCCGCTTTAAGTAAGGTCGATTTGCCTGCACCATTTGGCCCAATGATGGCCGTCATCGAGCGCGGCGCCACCGTGAGATCGACCGAGAAAAGCGCGGGCTTTTCCCCATAGCTGACACTGAGGCCGCGTATGGCCAGCGGGCTTTGCGGGTCGAGGGGTTGGTCGTTCTGATGAAGCCGTAACATGGCCAATTCCTTGTCGCTAAGGGGTTAACGCGCCATTTATCCCACCTGCAGGGGCTGTGCCCCCAAGCGCGCGGGTGATGGTGGTGATGTTATGATCCAACATCCCGATATAGGTGCCTTCATAGCTGCCTTCTGGCCCCATCGCGTCTGAATAAAGCTCGCCCCCGATGGCGACCGCGTGACCCTGGGCAGCCGCACCTTCTTGGAGGGCGCGAATATTGCGGTCAGATACAGAGCTTTCAACAAAAATGGCCCCAATCTGGCGCGCCACCAGCGTATCGACCAAGGTTGAGATTTGCAAAAGCCCTGCTTCTGATGCGGTCGAGATGCCTTGGATGCCCAAAACCTCGAAATCGAAAGCGCGGCCAAAATAGCCAAAGGCATCATGGGCTGTGACCAGAACCCGTGCTGCTTCGGGAACGCTTGAGAGGCTGCTTTGGGCATAGGCGGTTAGGCGATCAATTTCGGCCAAATGCTGTACGGCATTCGCTTCGAATATCGCCGCGCCTTCGGGATATGACGCGCTCAATGCATCGCGCACGGCTAAAACAACTGTGCGCCATAGGGTCGGATCCATCCAGACATGCGGGTCAAATCGATCCTCATACTCTGGATGACTGCGCAATCTGTCTTGTGGGATAGCCTCTGCCACCGCGACAACAGTGCGGGATTGCGTAAGATCAAGCAGGAGCGGCTCAAGTTGGGCCTCTAGATAAAGCCCATTCCATAGGATCAGATCCGCATTCATTAATGCCAGAATATCCGAACGGGTCTGCCGAAAAGAATGCGGATCAACGCCCGCACCCATGAGGGTCTTTAGTTCGATCAAATCCCCCCCGATCTGACTGGCGGCATCTGCGATCATCCCTGTGGTAGCGACCACTTTGATGGGTGCAGATTGCGCAAGAGCGGGGGTGGCCAGAAAGGGCAGCAGCATCACTGTCAAAATGCGTAGGAAACGCATGAAGGCTTCTCCAATATCGAAAGACATAGGCCCTTGCGGGCCATCATTGCCGCCACAAAAATGATATTGATAATCATTCGCAAAAAGTCAAGAAGTGGCGAACGACTCGCAACTAGTGCATGCCCTTGCCAATTTCTTATCCTGTGCAAAAGTGAGGCGAGTTCACGCAGATGAGGCGGCCATGGTTAAGATTACAGATTTCGATGATGCCTATCAAAACGGGGCCTATATCCCTGATGCGGATGGGTTCATCACACGTTGGACAGAGGCCGCAGCCAGTTTTCGCGCGGCCTATCCGCCGGTCACGCATCACTATGGGACAGGCCCGCGCCAGTATTTTGATCTATTCATGCCCGATGGCGCGCCCAAAGGCCTGACTATTTTTATTCATGGTGGCTATTGGCGGCGGTTCTCGCCGCGCGACTTTAGCCATTTGGCCCGCGCCCTGCGAGACGCGGGGCAAGCGGTGGCCCTGCCGTCATATACGCTCGCACCCGAGGCGCGGATTGCTCAAATCACCGATGAAATGATGCGCGCTGTTTGCCATGCAGCGGGTTTGGTGGAGGGGCCAATCCGAATCACGGGCCATTCGGCAGGTGGGCATTTGGCCACCCGCATGATGTGCGAAGGCGTTTTGCCCGACACAGTCGTCGCTCGCGTGGTTCAGGTGATGTCAATCTCGGGCGTGCATGATTTACGCCCTCTGCTGAACACAGAGATCAACCAAGACCTGCGTTTGACCCTAGAGGAAGCCATGCGGGAAAGCCCCGCATTGTTGCTGCCGCGAAAGACCGCGCGATTCGTTGCCGCCGTGGGGGGCGATGAGCGGCCCGAATTCATCCGTCAAAATGATCTTTTGGCGAATATTTGGCATGGCGCTGGTGTTGACATTGAAGCGATGCATCTAGCGGGCTTGCATCATTTCGATGTGATCGAGGAATTGGAGCGGCCAGACGGGCGGCTGTTGCAGCAAATCTTGGCTGATTAGCCGCGCGCGTAAAGATAAGAGACGACTGTGCGCAATTGGGCGCGTTCGTCTGGGCCGAGGCGGTCTAGAAGATCTGTTTCGGCTTCTAGAGCGGCGGCTTGAAGGCGGCGGATTTCCTCATTCCCTTTTTCAGACAGGCGCACCACCAAGCGGCGGCGATCCACTGCATCGGTCGAAACATTGATCATATCGAGATCTTCGAGGCGGCGCTGTGCGCGGCTGACGCGTGCGGCATCCATCGCGGTCAAAATGCATAGATCATGCGAGGAACAGGGTTGATTCTCAGGCAAAGCCATCATGATGCGCCATTCTGGAACCTGTAAATCTGCATCCCGCATCAGGTTCTGAAACAGGGCGCTTGCGATGACAGCCATTTGGAAAGGCACAAAATCCTTGAGGCTGAACTGGCGTGTTTGTGAGAAATCTTCCACTTTGCACCCAAGGCGTGAATAAGTATCTACCACTCATCTTTAGCGCGAAATACCCCGTTGGTGCAAGCAAAACATGTAAATTAAATCTGACATATGATTGTCACAATTTAAAGACATTGGGTTAGTTGTTTATTTTGGCGCCGCGCATCTCCGCTTTTGGCCGTTTGCGCCAGTCATCAACTGCGACTCTTTTGATTTATTTTCCGACTTGCACGCCGTGCAACATAGGTATAGCTGCGCGGGTGGGACACCCCTCCCCAACGAGGGGCATATATCTGTGAGGGTACCACATCATGGCTTTGACCACTCCGGCAACGCGGCCGGCTAATCCGCGTTTTTCGTCTGGCCCCTGCGCCAAACCCCCCGTCTGGACATTGGAAAAACTGGTTGACGCCCCTTTGGGTCGGTCGCACCGTGCTGCGATTGGCAAGGCAAAGCTTGCCGCCGCGATTGACCAGACTCGTGAAATTCTGGGCGTGCCTGCTGACTATCGCATTGGCATCGTGCCCGCTTCTGACACAGGCGCGGTTGAGATGGCCATGTGGTCGCTCTTGGGTGCGCGCCCCTGCACAATGGTCGCTTGGGAAAGCTTCGGTGCAGGTTGGGTCAGTGATGTTGTCAAACAACTGAAACTCGATGCGACTGTTCTGAACGCCGATTATGGCCAGATCGTTGACATGGGCGCGGTCGATTATCACACGGATGTTGTGTTCACATGGAACGGCACGACCTCGGGTGTAAAGATGCCCAATGGCGACATGATCCCTGCCAATCGCATTGGCTTGACCATTTGCGATGCAACCTCGGCGGCCTTTGCGCAGGATTTGCCGTGGGACAAGCTCGATGTCACCACCTTCTCTTGGCAGAAGGTCATGGGCGGTGAAGCGGCCCATGGCATGTTGATCCTCAGCCCGCGCGCGGTTGAGCGGCTTGAAAGCTACACACCTGCATGGCCATTGCCCAAGATTTTCCGCATGACAAAAGGCGGCAAATTGATTGAGGGTATCTTTAAGGGGGAAACGATCAACACCCCGTCCATGCTCGCCGTTGAAGATTATTTGGTCGCGCTTGATTGGGCCAAATCCATCGGTGGGCTGCCTGCCTTGATGGCACGGGCCAACGCGAATGCGCAGGCGATTTTTGATTTCTGCGCGTCTCGCGATTGGATTGACAATCTGGCCGAAGATCCCGCGACACGCTCGAACACCAGCGTTTGCCTGAAATTCACGGATCCGCGCATCACGGATGGCGCAGCCTTCGCCAAGGCGGTTGCAAAATGTCTCGAAGGAGAAGGTATCGCGCTCGATATTGGGGCCTACCGAGACGCGCCTGCGGGTCTGCGTATTTGGTGCGGTGCCACGGTGGAAACCGCCGATATCGAAGCCATGCTGCCATGGCTTGATTGGGCGTTTGAAACCGAAATCGCGGCGCTTTTTGCTGCGGCTTAAACCCGTTTTTCTGGCCGCAATGCGGGTGTGATCCCTGCGGCCAGACCCTTTCCCATTTCGAACATATGAGGCCCTATCATGGCTCCTAAAGTATTGATTTCCGATAAACTCTCGGATGCAGCCGTTCAGATTTTCAAAGATCGCGGCATTGATGTGACCTTTGACCCAAGCATTGGCAAAGACAAAGACAAGCTGCTTGAGGTCATCGGCCAATATGATGGTTTGGCAATTCGTTCTGCGACCAAAGTTACTGAAAAGATCATCGCGGCTGCCGATAGCCTAAAGGTCATTGGCCGCGCAGGGATCGGCGTAGATAATGTGGATATCCCCGAAGCCTCGAAAAAAGGCATCATCGTGATGAATACGCCGTTCGGCAACTCCATCACCACCGCAGAGCATGCGGTTGCGATGATGTTTGCCGTTGCCCGTCAAATCCCTGAGGCCAACGCCTCAACCCATGCTGGCAAATGGGAGAAATCCCGTTTTATGGGGGTTGAGCTGACAGGCAAAACCTTGGGCGTTATTGGCGCGGGTAATATTGGGGCGATCGTCTGCTCACGTGCGCTTGGCCTCAAGATGAAGGTTGTGGCTTATGACCCGTTCCTCTCTGAAGAACGCGCCACGCAAATCGGTGTCACCAAGGTAGAACTGGACGAGCTGTTGGCGCGCGCTGATTTCATCACTCTGCATGTGCCCTTCACCGAAAAGACGGCAAATATCCTATCGGCTGAGAATTTGGCCAAAACCAAGAAAGGTGTGCGCATCATCAACTGCGCCCGCGGTGGTTTGGTGGATGAGGCTGCTTTGGCTGAATTGATTAAATCAAGCCATGTGGCAGGCGCCGCCTTTGACGTTTTCAAAGAAGAACCTGCAACCGAGAACCCATTGTTCAATCTTGAAAACGTGGTCGTGACCCCGCACTTGGGCGCTGCCACGACTGAGGCACAGGAAAATGTGGCGCTGCAAGTGGCCGAACAGATGGCTGATTATCTGCTGACAGGTGCCGTGACCAATGCGCTGAACATGCCCTCTGTGACGGCGGAAGAAGCGCGTGTCATGGGGCCATGGTTGAAGCTGGCCGAGCATTTGGGCAGCTTTGTCGGTCAGTTGACCGAAGACGCGATTGAGACAATCGAAGTCACCTATAATGGCGTTGTAAAAGATATGAACCTTAAGGCACTGAATTGTGGCGCGATTGCAGGTGTCATGAAGGCGACCAACCCTGACGTGAATATGGTGTCCGCACCGATTATCGCCAAAGAGCGCGGCATTGAGTTATCGACTGTCACACAGGATAAATCGGGTGTGTTTGACGGCTATATTCGCCTCAATGTGAAATCAGCCTCGAAAGAGCGGTCTATTGCAGGCACGGTGTTCTCGGATGGAAAGCCACGTTTCATTCAGATCAAAGGCATCAACATTGATGCTGAGATCGGTGAACATATGCTCTATACCACCAATGAGGACGTTCCAGGCATCATCGGCACATTGGGCCGCACGATGGGTGAGATGAACGTCAATATCGCCAATTTCACCTTGGGCCGCGCCTCAAAAGGGCATCAGGCGATTGCGATGCTGTATCTGGACGAACAACCCCCCGCTGCTGCGGTTAACGCACTCAAAGCGACTGGGTTGTTCCAACAGGTGCGCCCACTTCGCTTCAGCGCACATTAATCTGCACTAGATATCTGGAAATTTCTGTCCCGCCTCCCGTCTTGGGAGGCGGGTTTTTCAGTAGTTTTTTGTATAAATCTGTACAAACCAACGCAGACCTTTTTACCTAAAAATTGGGCAAAGGCTCAGGATAACCGCCAATCTTTCACGCTTGCGACAGGGCGAATAAAACCTGTTTCGACATCACGGCGATTGGTGATTGGGCCATGGGTTAAGCGTTTTGCAACGGGGCTGGCTGCATCCAACACACCTGCCCCGATCAGCAATTGCGTGATCACGGCTTCTGAGGCGCGGGTGCCACCATCTTCAATTTTCAGGGCAATGCCGATTTTCTTTTCGGGAATGATTGCCACAAAAACGGCCTCGGCCCCTGTTTTCACCGCAACGCGGCCCCCCATCGCCTCCATCAGGTCCGTGCAGGCGCGCCCTTCACCCGCAACCAAAATGGGGTGGGTGGCCATAGCGCGATGCAGTTTTGCCATTGCCGCCTCGCGGGCCGCGCCATCAGGGTTTGCACCTGCATAACGCGCCATCGCCCGACCAAGCCCCAAAAGGGAGCAGGCAAAATTTGGGGCAGAGCAGCCATCAATCCCATAGCCTGCACTGGTTTCGCCTGTCATATCTTCAAAGGCTTCAAGAACCGCTTTTTGCACGGGATGATCAGCTTCAATATATTCGCTGCCGCCGCCCAAATGTTTGTTCAGCGTCAAGAATCCTGAATGTTTGCCCGAGCAATTATTATGCCCCTGATCTGGCGCACAGTCGCATTTAATCAAATCCTCTCGCGCGGCGCGATCATCGGGCATTTGTGGGCCACAGCGCAAATCTGCCTCTTGAAGGCCCAAATGATCCAACCATCCTGCGACCATATCTGTATGCACCTTTGCCCCATTATGGGAGGCACAAGACAAAGCCAGATGCGCTTGGCTCAGACCAAAGTGATCCGCCGCACCGCTTTCAATGAGAGGTAAGGCTTGGATCATCTTGCTGCTTGAGCGGGGCAAAATAATTTTGGACGGATCGCCCCACGCCCCCAAAATTGTCCCTGCATGATCCACCACAACAGCATGGCCGCGATGTTGGCTTTCGGCAAAAGGGCCGCGATGCAATTCAACGAGAATTTCCGCCGAATCATCTGGCTGGGGCATGAGCGCTTCCTTTTGATCAAGATTTTGGAGTTTCACGCGCGAAGGGCTTTCGCGGGATCGTGATTTCAGGTTATTCTGCGTCCGAGTAATGGTAAAGGCGCAATAGAAGGGATGATGGCGACATACATCTCGCGCTTGAGGCAGTAACAAGCAGATCAGGAGGCGTATCGGCAATGGCTGGTCGTAGAATAGCAGTTTTGGTGGCAGCAGCATTGGCTTTCACGCCCGCAGCCATCGCACAAGAGACATCGGATAACCGTGTTAACGCGCAAACGGATTGGAGTGTCTTTGTCCAATCTGACCCTGCCGTGTGTTGGGTTGTGAGTGCGCCGCGCGAAACCGTCAATACGCGTGACGGAAACCCTGTCTCTGTGAACCGCGGCGAAATTTTGCTGTTTGTCAGTTTCTGGCCGAATCAAGATCGCCGGTTTGAGGTATCCTTTACTGGTGGCTATCCTTTTGCCGAAAATTCCACTGTTGAGATGGAAATTGGCGATGCGTCCTATTCGCTGTTTACCCAAGGGGAGATGGCATGGGCTGCGTCCCCGCAGGATGATCAATCCATTGTAACCGCGATGAAGCGCGGCGCAGAAGCGGTTTTGACCGCTCGTTCTAGCCGCGGCACGCAGACAGAGGATACATTCTCGCTCTTGGGCTTTACCGCTGCAGTTGAGGATGCGGAAACACGCTGCCAAGGCAATTAAGCCAAACATGTTCTTTGATTTGCTTTGAGGCGGATTTGCGGCTATGTGTGCCGCCGCCTCAAAGGACAATGAAGATGACCCAAGCCAGCGCCCCGATCACGCAGGATGTTATGACCATTCCGCGCAAACTGCCCGAAACAGGCCTGACAAATATCGTTGGCCTCAGCCGTGATGCATTGCGCGCGGCGTTAATCGCAGCAGGCACGCCCGAGAAACAGGCCAAGATGCGGGTTAATCAAATCTGGCAATGGGTCTATGTCTGGGGCGCGCGGGATTTTGACGAGATGACCAATCTCGCCAAGTCTTATCGCGCTGAATTGGCAAAAAATTTTTATATTGGCCTGCCTGAAATGGTCAGCCGTCAAATCTCAAGCGATGGCACGCGGAAATATCTGGCGCGGATTGCGGGCGGCCATGAGGTTGAGGTCGTCTATATCCCCGAAGAAGATCGCGGCACATTGTGTATCTCAAGCCAAGTTGGCTGCACCCTGACATGTTCTTTCTGCCACACGGGCACGCAGAAACTGGTGCGCAATCTGACGGCGGCTGAGATTGTTGGGCAGATCATGATGGCGCGCGATGATTTGGATGATTGGCCGCGTCCAGGCGAGGCCTATGGCGAGCGGCCGCGTTTGATCTCAAATATCGTGCTGATGGGCATGGGTGAGCCGCTCTATAATTTCGATGCGGTGCGCGATGCGATGAAAATCGCAATGGACGGCGAGGGGATCAGCCTCAGCCGCCGCCGCATTACCCTTTCGACCAGTGGCGTTGTGCCAGAAATTGCACGCTGTGCCGAGGAAATCGGCTGTATGTTGGCCATCAGCTTTCATGCAACGACAGACGAGGTGCGCGATCGTCTTGTTCCGATTAACAAGAAATGGCCTATCGCGGAGTTGCTTGAGGCCTTGCGGCAATATCCAAAGGCCTCAAATTCTGAGCGGATCACGTTTGAATATGTGATGCTCAAGGATGTGAACGACAGTGATGAAGATGCGCACCGGTTGATCAAGCTGATCAAAGGCATCCCCGCGAAGATCAATTTGATCCCGTTCAACGAATGGCCTGGCGCACCTTATCAGCGGTCAGATTGGGCGCGGATTAAGCGGTTTGCAGATATTATTTACAAGGCGGGTTATGCCAGCCCCATTCGCACGCCCCGTGGTGAAGACATCATGGCGGCCTGTGGTCAGTTGAAATCTGCAACTGAACGCGCGCGCAAATCACGCGCTGAAATTGCCGCCGAGATTGGCGAAGCCTAAGGCACAAAAAAGACGGCTCCCTGACCAGGAAGCCGTCCTTTGTTCTGCAGCCGAAGGCAAAATTAGTTTGAAGCTGCTGCTGCAAGCAAAATCAGAGAAAGAACTGGAACGAGAACGCCACCAGCAGAAGACGAAGTGTCATTCGCAATAGCTCGAGGGTCCATTGATGGAGCGGAAGTACTATTTGCACCAGCGCCACCTGCAACAAATAAGAGAAATGCTGCGAATGCGAGTTTTGTCATATTATGTTCAAACTTACGCTTAAATGGGTGTTGTGACGCATCAGACCTGTTATTAACGCTAATTCCAGCGTTAAACGTACATGAACACACATAATTATCAACGTAATTTTGGCAAAAAACCACCTATAGTGTTGCGCGCCGTCAAATTAGCAACAGCGTTTTCAATAGAGTGTCAATTTGACCTGTGTTTCAAGTTTTCCTGGTTAGACCGTTTGAGTGTTAGGGGGGCGGAAGTATCAGAGATGACATTTTCGATCTATGGCGCCCCTGCATGCCACTAAACCAACACATAAATGGTTCTTGCCTCAACGGAGGATATCAATTGGCGTGCGCAAGTTCACCATTGAGTAAATCTCGCGCATTTCAGCGTTTGAGACAGCAATACACCCCGCCGTCCAATCATTGCGAAACATCACGCCCGCTGGGGTTCCGTGGATGAAGATATCGCCCCCAGGTGATCGGCTACGCGCGCGCGCGAAGGCGCGGTCTTGGGCGTTCGGATAACTTAGCCCGATTGACAGGTAAAAGGCTGAATTAGGATTACGGCGATCGATGTAATATCGCCCTTCTGGCGTGCGACCATCGCCTTCGAATTGCTTATGCCCTTCGGGTGCAAAGCCCAGTTCCACATCATAGCTGCGCAGCACTTGGTCATTATGGAACAGCGTCAATTCGCGCTCGTTTTTGTCGAGGACAATGCGCGTTACCTCAGGGCCTGTATAAGTCGGAATTGATTTTGACACACACCCGCTCAGGGCAGTGGCAAAGACAAACACCATAAAACCGCGGCGTATACTCATGACGGGCCTGAAATATGAAAAGCTGCTCTTGTGGCTGCGCATACTTGAATTTGGGCGCTCGCAAAACTGAAATTTTGCGCGCTAAAGATTATCCCCCCGCCGCAAGAATGGCCTTTAGCCCTGATTTATAGTCGGGATAAAGCCATGAAAGGCCAAGATCAGTTTTGACATGGTCATTCTTGACCCGCTTATTTTCTGAATAAAAACTGGCTGCCATCGGCCCCAAATCGGCGTGTTCAAACGCGATTGCAGGTGGAATTGGCAGGCCCAGTAACTCGGCGCCATAGGCAATCACATCTTCGGGAGGGGCGGGCATGTCATCGCATATATTGTAAACAGCCCCACGCTTTTGCGCCGTCATCGAGGCCTCTAGCGCCATCGCGATATCCTCAACATGGATCCGTGAAAACACTTGTCCCTCTTTGATAATGCGCCGCGCTGTACCGTTTCGCAGTTTTTCAAACGGGCCACGATGGGGGCCGTAAATTCCTGCAAGACGGAAAATATGTAACGGCGACTTGGTTTGGCGGCAAACGGCGGCCCATTCGCTTTCCGCCGCAACGCGGGCGCGTCCGCGATCCGTGTTGGGGGTGAGCGGGCTGGTTTCATCCACCCACGCCCCCCCGTGATCGCCATAAACGCCCGTGGTCGACAGATATCCAATCCATGCTTTTCCATCCAAGCAAGGTGCAAGCGCCCCGCCCCATGCGCCCAAAACAGGATCTCGACCTCCCTCAGGGGCAATGGATGATAGAATATGAGTAGCACGCGCGATATCGCCAGAGAGATCATCGTGCCCCCAAACCCGAGCAGATAGCCCCCGCGCGCGCAGTGCCTCTGCCTTTTTGGGGTCGCGGGTCGTGGCGATAATCTCCCAGCCTTGTGGCAGCAATCGTCGTTCAAGCGCGCTTGCGCTATAGCCGTGGCCAAAAGACAAGAGGATCATGGTCGTTGCTCCAAAGCCCATTTGGCGGCATCCGATACGGCCGCGTCAGGATCATCCACCAAACTGCGCGCCATTTCAATCAAGCCTGCATCGCCGCTATTGCCAATTGCATAAAGCACATTGCGCACAAACCGATCCCGCCCAATGCGTTTAATCGGTGATCCTGAAAACCTATCGCGGAACCCTTGATCATCGAGCTGCACCAACTCCGCTAAATTGGGCGCGCGCAGATCATCGCGCGGGGCATAGCGCATCTCGGTCGCCGTTTGAGCAAATTTATTCCAAGGGCAAACGGCCAGACAATCATCGCAGCCATAAATACGATTTCCCAAAGCTGATCTCAGGTCAGGATCAATCGGGCCTTTATGTTCGATTGTGAGGTAAGAAATGCACCGCCGCGCATCCAATTGGTAGGGCGCGGGGAAGGCCTGTGTTGGGCAAATATCAAGGCAGGCTGTGCAACTTCCGCAATGGCTGACGTCTGGGCTGTCTGGTTCGAGAGGAACCGTTGTGAAAATCGCACCCAAGAAAAAGAAATTGCCCAAATCCCGCGCCAAGAGATTGGTATGTTTGCCCTGCCACCCCAGCCCTGCAGCCTGCGCAAGGGGTTTCTCCATCACGGGGGCCGTATCAACAAATACCTTGATCTGATGGTCTTCGCCCGCTTGTTCCAGCAGCCACCGCCCGAGGCGTTTGAGCCGTTTCTTGACGACATCATGATAGTCTTTGTTTTGCGCATAGACCGAAATCGCAGCGCGAGATTTCTCTTGCAAAATCGCAAGTGGGTCATGGTTTGGCGTATAAAGATCAGCCAACATGATCATCGATTTCGCTTCGGGCCAAAGCGCGCTTGGATCAGAACGCCACTCAATGCGATCCGCCAACCATTCCATTTGGCCATGATGCCTTGCCGCCACAAACGCGTGCAACCGCGCCCCTGCTTCAACGATATCTGTGGGTCGACAAACACCAATTTTGGCAAAACCTATGGCTTTGGCCTCGGTCGTTAGGGTCTGCTTCAGCGCGCTCAAAAGTCCAAATTCGCGTAATGGGGCGGCTGCGGGAAACCCGAGATTTGATCCGCCAAAATGGAACGAAATGCAGGCCGCGATTTGACCTTTGCATACCAGTCTTTGACGATCTCAGATCGGTTCCAATCCACATCGGAGATGTAATCAAGACAAGATAGGTGCGCCGCTGCGGTGAAATCGGCCAAGGTCATGCGATCTCCCGCCAACCAACGGCGATGATCTAGCAGCCATGCCATGTAATCCAGATGGAATTTGATCTGGCTTGCGCCAGTTTTGACCGCCCGCCCATCAGGGTATCCCGCGCGCATCAGCTTTTTGTTCACGCGTTCATAGACGAGGTTCTTGGTCACATCATGGTGGAATTTATCATCAAACCAGAAACACAGGCGGCGCACTTCGGCGCGGGCTTTGATGTCTTCTGGGATCAGTTCTGGCTCAGGATGCTTTTCCTCGAGATATTCGCAAATGGCTTGGCTTTCACTCAGGAAGACGCCGTCAATCTTGAGAACGGGTACCTTACCTGCAGGGTTGCGGCGCAGGTGATCCGGCGAGCCTTCCCAATAGCGTTCTTCCACCAATTCGACTTCAATTTTTTTCTCCGCCAGAACCAAGCGCACTTTGCGGCAAAAGGGCGATAGGGCGAAGTGGTAGAGGCGCGGCGTGTTCATTTGGGTTTTGCTCTAACTCAATGGTTGCGAAGGTTTTGCCCTGTCTGGGTGGGGAATTCAATTCGCAAAGCAATCATCGCGCCGATCATTGGCGATGGTCGCCGCCCCATCGGCAATGCTTGCAGCGCGCTCCAACAGCCATGGGGAGGGGTTTGCAGCAGATCGATCCTTTGGTGCTGGCAGCACCGCTGCGAGGCGCGCGGCTTGTGCCAATGTCAAATCAGCGGCACTCACCCCAAAATAATGCTGTGCGGCGGCCTCTGCCCCGAAAATGCCCGCATCAAATTCCGCGATATTGAGATAGACCTCTAACACCCGCGATTTTGGCCAGATCAGCTCGACCACGGGGGTCAGCGCCGCTTCAAGCGCCTTGCGCCCCCAATTTCGGCCATGCCACAAAAACGCATTTTTCACAGTTTGTTGGCTGAGCGTGGATGCGCCGCGCTGTGCGCCATCTGAAATTGCGTCACGAATTGCGCTCATGTCGAACCCCCAATGGGCGCAAAAATTTGCATCCTCTGCCGCGACCACGGCCCGTTGTAAATTTGGGGAAATCTCTTCTAGCGGACGCCATGTCTGGTCGATTGTGCCGATGCGCCGCGCCTCACTGAGCATATAGGCCGTGGTTGGCACAGGAAGAAAGCGATAGGCAATGATCCACAGCAGCACTAGGGCGACCGCCCAAAACCCGACACGCCACAAAACGCGACCCACGCGCCGCGTCAGGCCACGATCTTCGTGGGATTTTTTATCTTTGCGTTTGCGGGCCAACCTGCTTGCTCTGCCAATTTATCTGGTTTTGGGCAAACTACGCGGATCAGCCCGCAAGGTAAAACAGTTTTACCTTGTCCCGTCTGGCGGAAAACGCCCTAGCAGGCCTTACAGGTCTTGATGCCCAAGATCGTATAAAGAGGGCAATTGCCTACCAAACCTGTCAAGAGAGGTACCAGACCCACCCAACCCCAAGCGGTTTGCGGGCCAACAAATACAATGGCAATAAGAGCCACGCCTACGATCACGCGAAGCGCGCGGTCGATCATCCCAGCATTGCGAGTCATATATAAACTCCTTTCTATAGCCGACGCGAGATCATCGCATACTGGCCCCTGATGGTCTGTGACCATGTCACATGCGCTGGTTTGCTTGACTTGTGCTGTGAAATCAGGCCATGCCGCAGCCATGAGCAAAGAGAATACACCAAAGCCAAGCAAAGATGCCGCTGCCAAGCCTAAGCGCGCGCAGGATGTTTATACGCTTGTTGTTGAACTAGGTCGCCGCGAGGGGGATGGCCTGCCTGCCAGCGCAACGGGGGCGGGGCTGTTGTGCTATGCGTCAGGTGTGGACGAGGCCGAAGCGGTGCGCGAGACGGTTGCAGTGCTGAAAACGGCGGATATGAACCCGCTTGAGGTCACGGGCTATGGCACCTTGACCGAACGCGAGGCGCAGGGGCTTGAGATTGATGAAGAAGAACGCGCTTTGATGATGCGCGCTTTGGAAGAAAACTCGGTCATAGTCGCGCAGATGACACCTTATTTTGCCGAGGATGATGAGACATGAGCGAGGAAGACCTTAACGCGCGCCACAAGGCAAAGATGCAGAAGATTAAGGCCGCGCGCGATCGTATGATGTCGGAGAAAAAGCGCGAGAAGAAAGGTCTGGTGATTGTTCATACAGGCAATGGCAAGGGCAAAAGCTCGTCTGCTTTTGGGATGATTATGCGCTGTATCGCCCATGGGATGCCTTGCGGTGTCGTGCAATTCATCAAAGGCACATGGGTGACAGGCGAAAAGGAATTCCTACGCAAACATTTCGCGAATGAATGCAAGTTTGTTGTGTCGGGCGAAGGATTTACGTGGGACACCCAAGACCGCGAGCGCGATATTGCAGCGGCGCGTGCGGGTTGGGAAGAAGCCAAAGCGATGATCAAAGACCCCAATATGTCATTGGTTGTTCTAGACGAGATCAATATCGCTCTGCGCTATGATTATCTTCCGATCCTAGAGGTGGTAGAGTTTTTGGTCACGGAGAAGCCAGAAATGACCCATGTTGTTTTGACGGGTCGCAATGCCAAGCCCGAATTGATTGAGATTGCCGATCTTGTGACCGAGATGATCGAGGTCAAGCATCCATTCCGTGAGCAAGGTATTGTTGCGCAAAAAGGCGTGGAGTTCTAAGGTCTTATGCCCGCTGTCATGATCCAAGGCACAGGGTCGAATGTGGGCAAATCATTGCTTGTTGCGGGGCTGTGCCGTGCTGCGCGCAAGCGCGGTATCAATGTTGCGCCGTTTAAGCCACAAAATATGTCGAACAATGCGGCTGTCTGCCCTGAAGGGGGCGAGATTGGTCGCGCACAGGCGGTGCAGGCTGAGGCCGCAGGTCTTGCGCCTCATGTTGATATGAACCCTGTTCTGATCAAACCCGAAAGCAGCACAGGCGCGCAGATTGTGGTGCAAGGCGCGCGTCTGACCCGCGCCGAGGCGCAGGATTACCAAGGGTTGAAGCCGCGCCTCTTGGCGGCCGTGCAAGACAGTTTTGCGCGGCTGTCCGCGCAGCATGATCTTGTGATTGTCGAAGGGGCAGGCAGCGCTGCCGAGGTTAATTTGCGTAAAGGTGATATCGCCAATATGGGCTTTGCCTGTGCTGAAAATATCCCCGTGATCCTCGCAGGCGATATTGATCGTGGTGGGGTGATTGCACAGATCGTTGGGACGAAAGCCGTATTGGATGACCAAGATCGCGCTCAAATTGCGGGGTTCTTGATCAACCGCTTTCGGGGTGATCCGCGCCTCTTTGATGAGGGCTATCGCTATATTGCCGAGCAAACAGGATGGCCTGGGTTTGGAGTGGTGCCTTGGTTTGGGGATGCTTGGAAATTACCCGCCGAGGATGGCGTAGATCTAGGCAAAACCCCGACCCATGATGGCGCGTTTCATGTTGCGGCCCTCGCATTTCCACGGATATCAAATTTCGATGATCTTGATCCGATTGCCCAAGATCCCAAGCTGCGCCTCACTTGGGTTGAAGCGGGGCGTGTGATTCCAGCGGATGCTGATTTGGTCATCCTGCCTGGATCAAAAAGCACGCGGGCCGATTTGGAATTTTTGCGCGCGCAGGGTTGGGATGTTGATCTGGCCGCACATCGGCGGCGCGGCGGCGCGATCTTGGGCCTATGTGGCGGCTATCAAATGCTTGGCTGCAGGATCAGCGACCCTGAGGGGCTTGATGGCGCGGTTGGGGTGACTGACGGCTTGGGTCTGTTAGAGATTGAAACCCTCATGCGACCCCAAAAGCGTCTGGCGCTCAGCGCGGCGCACCATGTTCCAACGGGGGCCGCCGTTTCGGGCTATGAAATCCATATGGGCGAAACCTCAGGCCCTGATTGCACCCGTCCCTTCGCTGCTTTGGCCGGTCACCAGGATGGCGCGATAAGTGCCGATGGGCGGGTAATGGGCAGTTACCTGCACGGGCTTTTCCAAGAGGACGGGTTTCGCACCGCGTTCTTCGCGGGTCTTGGTGCCAAGATTAGCACGGGCGGCTATCGGGCGCAGATCGGTGCAGTCTTGGATGATTTGGCACAGCATCTGGAGACGCATTTGGATGTTGATGCCATTTTTGATCTGGCCCGCTAGGCCATCATCGCCCGCGCCTCATAGCTGCGCAGCGGCATCCGCACCAATTCGCCATAACCCGCGCCACAGCTCTCTTGCAGGGCAGGAAAGAGGTCGAACAATTCGGCGCGGATCGCATCATCAAATTCGGGCAAGACCTGTTTTCCGTGGTAAAAGCTTTCGGTCAAAAGCCCCTCGGATGTGATGATCTGATGGTGGTCAAACAGGATGTGAAAATATTCTACATCCCCGCCTTCGCGGCGATAGATCGTGACATCATTGATCAAATCTTTGGCCGCAACCAAGACCTACTCCTCGTCGAACATTAATTGTGCGCGAATATCGCGCACAAGCACACGGTGTTGGTGCGATAACACCAGCGTGCCGTGAAACCCAAGGCTGCCTTCCTCAATGACAATCGGGGAGTGATTGCCGATCGCGGGCACTTTGCGGCATCCAATCCAACGGATTGGATACGGGCCATCATCATGGGTTTTGACCATCATACCGACCCTTAGCTTTTCAATCGCAATATCCCCTTCGGTCGTTCTGATTTTTGTGCCGCGGGCAAAGCAAGGCACAGTGGTGATTTTGACAAAGGCGGTGTCGGTGATGCCGTCTGAATTGGTCGCGGTATAGGTGAAATTGCGGATAACTGTGTCACCCTTGGGAAGGGCGGGTGCTGTGACCGACAATTTGCCATCGGGCAAGAGTGTGATCTGATGACCAGAGGCAAGGGCTATTGTTTCCCCCGCGCGAATGTCTTGGCCGTTGATTTGGGTGACAGCCATTGTTGCGCTGTCATTGGCCAAACATCTAAAGTGCTGGTGGCGCGCTGTGCGATGCGCAGGCTGTCATCAGCACTCAGCGCCATGCCTTGAATACTGCCACCCGCGATGAGGATTGCTGAATCAAGGGTTGGATCACCAACATCGGTGATGCCAATTTTGAGCGTATTGATTGCACCGACCGAGACAGGGAAACTCACGCGAAGCGTGGCGGTGAACCCATCCATTTCGGTATTATAGGTGCCGCTGGCATTGTCGATGTAGAGCGTGCTGTTAGAGTTGTCAGAAACAGAATTGATTGAGGCCAAGGTAAAGACAGGGGACGTGACCTTGGTGCCGTTGATCCAAATGCCGACCTGATCATTGAAAATCGAGCCTACAAATTCGGGATATTCTTCTGAGGCGAAGGTAAATTGCAGCGACATTTGCGCATTGTTGGGGATAAAATCCACCTCCAAGATGCTTGCGTCATATGTGCGCCGCGCGGCGATGGTTTCAAAATCGGTATCACGCCCTCCGCCCGTTATGCCTGTCGTATCAAGGGATTGGTTGGTGGCCCCTGAGCCATTGGTTAAATCGCTGACAAAGCCCGTAGACAGAACAACGCCCGTATCGGATGGGGTCAGGCGCGATGAGGTGCTGTCACCCCCCATCCACATCGCTGAAGAGGCATTATTGCCATAATAGCGGGCATCCAGGATGGAAACGTCATCGTGGAAGATGGTATACGCCATTTTGAGCGCAGATGCGCCTGTATTGAGCGCCAGTTCCTGTGCGCTTTCCATACCCCTAGCCCATGCCCCGTGCCAAGGCATGGTAAATTCAGGCAAATCAGGCGCCCCTAAGCACCTTCATGTCCGTCTGATTTACAGCGGATTTTCCGCTCGGCCTGCCTCGGCTTATTGTTATTGGTATGATGCTATCACAAAATTATCTCTATTGTTAATATATTTATGCGATGCGCCCTGTAATTCTTCTGCATATAGTGGTTTGACCAAGATATCGGTTTTCTGTTTGTCTCTTGGCCAAGGGGCGCGTAACCCTAGCGCCTGACGCCTTTGGAGAAATCGGATATGGCCGACACCCGCCTTGATCCTGTTCTATTGACCGCAGATTTGCTGCGTTGCCCCTCTGTCACGCCAGAGGAGGGCGGCGCATTGGTGCTGTTGCAAACTGTGTTAGAGGCGGCAGGGTTTGAGTGCTGCCGCGTAGATCGAAATGGCACAGCAAATCTTTTTGCGCGCTTTGGGCCCAAAGGTCATGTGCGCAGTTTTGGCTTTAATGGACATACCGATGTTGTGCCAATTGGGGCCGAAGCGGATTGGAGCCACCCGCCCTTTGACGCGGTGCGCGAGGGGGATTGGCTTTATGGGCGTGGCGCGACCGATATGAAATCGGGCGTTGCGGCCTTTGTCGCGGCTGCGGTCGATATGGTGCAAACCGCCCCGCCTGATGGCGCGATTATTCTGGCCATTACGGGCGATGAGGAAGGCCCCGCCACGGATGGAACAGTGGCGCTTTTGGAGTGGATGGAGTCTCAAGGCGAAGCGATGTCGGTTTGCCTTGTGGGCGAGCCGACCTGTCCAGAAACCTTGGGCGATATGATCAAAATCGGGCGGCGCGGGTCAATCAATGCGCAGATTACAGTGGCGGGCAAGCAAGGCCATGTCGCCTATCCGCATAAGGCGCAAAATCCAATGCCTGCCATGGCCACGCTTGCGGATCGTCTGTCGCGCCATGTTCTGGATGAGGGGACAGCGCATTTTGACCCGTCCAACCTACAAATTACGGCGATTGAGACAGGGAATCCCGCCAGCAATGTGATCCCTGCGCGCAGTGAAATGCGGCTCAACATTCGTTTTAATGATTTGCATTCAGGCGCATCTTTGGATGCATGGTTGCAACGTGAATGCGCCGAAGTTGCGGCTGTGCATGGCGTTCATATTGCCTGCGAAACCCGTATTTCGGGCGAGGCGTTTTTGACCGAGCCTGGCGCGTTCTCTGACCTGATCGCGGCGGCAGTGGCGCAGCAAACTGGACTTCAGCCTATTTTGTCGACCACAGGCGGCACATCGGATGCCCGATTTGTGCAGCGCCATTGCCCCGTGGTGGAATTTGGTCTTGTCGGCCATCGGATGCATGAGGTTGATGAGCGGGTATCTTGTCAAGATATCCAAGGCCTGACCGTGATCTATTCCGACATTTTGCACCGCTATTTCGAAGGCTAAGGCTGGCCTCAAAAATCCCTCTCGAAAAAAGAACAAAACGTGAATATCTTTGCGGTATGGGATTCGCAGAGCTTGCCGCATTGTCCAATTTTTCTTTTCTTCAGGGTGGATCGCATCCTGAAGAATATGCTGTGCGCGCGGCAGATTTGGGGCTTCATGCTTTGGCGATTGCTGATGTGAATTCGGTTTCGGGCATCGTGCGGGCGCATAGCGAATTGCGCCGTATCGCGCGTGAGATTGCGGCGCGGCGCGCGGCGGATGCTGATTTGCACGGGCCACCGCGCCCCGCCCATATTCCCTCCGCCCCGCGCGCACCAATTTTCACCTGTCCGCGGCTTTTGCCTGCCGCGCGATTGGTTTTCCCTGATGGGCTAGAGATTGTTGCCCTCGCCCGCACGCGGGAAGGTTGGGGAAATCTGTGCCGTATTCTGTCCAAGGGTCAGCTGCGCGCAGAAAAAGGGCAGTGCTTGCTTGCTCTCGAGGATTTGCTGTCGCATGCAGCAGGGCTGGAATTGGTTGTGCTCAGTGATCGAAACGCCCATTTCCCACCGCATCATGCAGGGGCTTGGCATAATGCGCTGCCCCAATTGGCGGCGCGGTTCGCGGGGCATATTTGGCTTGCCCTTAGCCCCTATTATGACGGGCAGGACGCGTTACGTTTTGCCGCGATTGCACGGCGGGCAGAGGTGTTATCCCTGCCGCTTGTGGCCTCTGGTGCGCCGATGATGCATCACGCCCGCCGCCGCCGTTTGGTGGATGTCCTTAGCGCCATTCGCAAAGGCATTCGTTTGGTTGATCTCGGACGTCATGCGCAGGTCAATGCCGAACAGCGGTTGCGCAGCCTGTCGCAGATGCGCCGCTTGTTTCACGATTATCCCCGCGCTCTTGCGGCAACGCGCTTGATCGCGCGGCGCTGCCAGTTTCAACTGGATCAATTGCGCTATGAATACCCATCCGAGATTTCTGATGGCGAAACCCCACAGTCCCGCCTTGAACGATTGGCGTGGAAGGGGCTTGCATGGCGCTATCCAAGGGGTATCCCTGAGCGTGCGCAGACCCTCATGACCCATGAATTGGCGCTGATCGATAAGCTTGGTTATGCGCCCTATTTTTTGACAGTGCATGATATTGTCGCTTTCGCGCGCGGGCGTGGGATTTTGTGTCAAGGGCGCGGGTCTGCGGCCAATTCCATCACGTGTTATGCTTTGGGCGTGACCTCTGTCTCTCCTGAAATTGGCACGATGGTGTTTGAGCGATTTGTCTCAGAGGCTCGTGATGAGCCACCCGATATTGATGTTGATTTCGAGCATGAACGCCGCGAGGAGGTGATCCAATGGATTTACACCCGCTATGGTCGTCACCGTGCAGGGATTTGCGCCACAGTGATCCATTATCGCGGCAAGCGTGCCATTCGTGAAGTTGGCCGCGCAATGGGTTTGAGCGAAGATATCCTATCCGCACTTTCAAGCCAGATTTGGGGATCATGGGGGTCAGGTGAATTGCAGGATGCCCGACTGCGCGAAATCGGTCTTGATCCTGATAACCCCCATTTGCGCTTGGTGATGGATTTGGTGAGCCAGATTATCGGCTTCCCCCGCCATCTCAGCCAGCATGTGGGGGGATTCGTGATTACCGAAGGGCGGCTTGATGCGCTTGTGCCCATAGAAAATGCCACGATGGAGGATCGCACCATCATCGCATGGGATAAGGATGATATTGACGCCTTGGGCATTTTGAAGGTCGATGTTTTAGCCTTGGGAATGCTCAGTTGTTTGCGCAAATCCTTTGATCTTTTGCGGGGTCATTATGGGCGGGATTTTGATCTGGCCACCCTGCCCGCCGAGGATGGCCGCGTCTATGATATGCTGTGCAAAGCAGACAGTCTGGGTGTGTTTCAGGTAGAATCGCGCGCGCAGATGAATTTTTTGCCGCGTATGCGCCCACGTTCTTTCTATGATCTGGTGATCCAAGTGGCGATCATCCGACCTGGGCCTATTCAGGGCGATATGGTGCATCCCTTCATTCGCCGCCGCAATGGGGAGGAGGCGGTGGAGTTTCCCTCTGATGCGTTGGGCGCTGTGCTGCGCAAGACCTTGGGCGTGCCCTTGTTTCAAGAACAGGCAATGCAAATCGCAATTGTCGGGGCCAGTTTCACCCCGACCGAGGCCGATGCGCTGCGCCGTGCCTTGGCCACGTTCAAGAAAAAGGGTCATGTCTCGGAATTTCGGGCGCGGTTTTTGCGAGGCATGCAGAATAACGGCTATGACCCCGATTTCGCCGCGCGCTGCTTTGCGCAGATTGAAGGGTTCGGCGCCTATGGTTTCCCTGAAAGCCATGCCGCAAGTTTCGCGCTTTTGGTTTATGCCAGCGCATGGATCAAATGCCATTACCCTGCCGTTTTTGCCTGCGCTTTGCTGAACAGCCAACCGATGGGGTTCTATTCGCCTGCACAGATTGTGCGTGATGCACAGGCGCATGGGGTGGAGGTGCGACCTGTCTGTGTCAATCTCAGCGCATGGGATCACACGCTAGAACCAGATGGGACGGGCGCGCTTGCACTAAGATTGGGGCTGCGGCAAATCAGAAGCCTGTCCGAGGAGGACGCGCATTGGGTCATTGCCGCGCGTGGCAACGGCTATCTGAGCCCGCGTGATTTATGGCGTCGTGCGGGTCTGTCGCAAAAACCTTTGCGGGCCTTGGCTGAGGCAGATGCTTTTGCCGCGCTTGGGTTTGATCGCCGCGCGGCACTTTGGGAATTGCGCGGGCTTGGCCCTGCACAAGATTTGCCGCTTTTTGCCCGTGATCTTGAGGGCGAGGCGCATAACGAGGCCGCGCCAAATTTGCCACAGATGACCGAAGGTGAAGCCGTGATCGAAGATTACGCGAGCCTGCGGTTGACGTTGAAACGTCACCCCGTTGCGTTTTTGCGTGGAAAACTGAGCCCAAATTGGGTGGCGCGCTTATAGGCCGAATTTTGTGGCATGCTCGCCCACAGATTTCATCACCCGCACCAATTCTTGGCTGATACCAGGCTCAGACAGGGCATGGCCCGCAGCCTTGACCATCTGCAAACGACCCGAAGGCCAACGCGCGGAAAGGCTATAGGCGGATTGGGGTGGACAAATCATGTCATAGCGCCCTTGCACGATCACGCCGTGAATATGGGCGATGCGATGCATATTCTTTAAAATCTGTCCGTCTTCTTCGAGAAAGCCGCGATTGACGAAATAATGGTTCTCAAGCCGCGCGAAGGCGCGGGCGTAATCGGCGGGGCAATCGCCCCCTTGGCCATCGCTTTCGATAGACGCCAGTGCGTTTTCCCATGCGGCCCAAGCCCGCGCATAACGGGTTTCCACCATCATATCGCCTGAGAAAAGGCGGCGGTTATAGGCGGCAATTAAATCGCCACGCTCATCTTCGGGGATCAGCGAAACGAAGCGCTGCCATTGTTCTGGCCAGAATTGACCCGCGCCGCCGCCATAAAACCAATCCAACTCGCGTTGCATCGACAAAAATACACCGCGCAAGGCCAAATAGGCCACAGATTGCGGATGGGTTTGCGCATAGATCAAGGCAAGGGTCGCACCCCAAGAGCCGCCAAATACGGCCCATTTTTCAATGCCAAGTGTGTTGCGGATGCGCTCAATATCTTCGACCAGATGCCATGTGCTGTTGCCTCGGATAGCCGCATGGGGCCGCGAGCGGCCACAACCGCGCTGGTCAAACAGGATAATTCGCCAGACCGAAGGGTCAAAATAGCGCCGCATGGCAGGGCTACACCCGCCGCCTGGGCCGCCATGCAACACCACAACGGCAGGGCCGTTTGGGTTTCCGCATTGCTCCATATAAATCTGGTGACCTTCGCCAACATCCAAAATTCGCTGATCGAACGGGTCGATCGGCGGAAAGAGATGCTGCACTGCGCGCTTTTGGCCCGTGAACTTATCCATAAGCTTCCTATATAGGACGTAAGACCCAACCTAACAGTCCCAAACCCCTTGGCAAGGCTTTGAGCATAGAATGACGGACAAGACTGGCACAATTGACCCTGCGGAAATCGCAAAATTCGAGGCGATGGCCGCCGAATGGTGGGATCCAAACGGGAAATTCCGACCGTTGCACATGATGAACCCTGTGCGGCTTGACTATATCACGCGCCAGATCGCGGCCGAATTCGGGCGGGATCTAACGGTTGAGCGACCCTTAGAGGGGCTGCGTCTCTTGGATATTGGCTGTGGGGGTGGGCTTCTATCTGAACCCATGGCACGGCTTGGCGCCGATGTGGTGGGTGCAGATGCGGCTGAGCGCAACATTCCTGTGGCACGGGTTCATGCCGAGCAATCAGGCCTGACGATTGATTATCGCCACACAAGCGCTGAGGCCCTTGCCGCAGCAGGTGAGCAATTCGATGTCGTCCTCAATATGGAAGTGGTTGAACATGTGGCCGATCCACAGGCCTATTTGACTGCTTGCCATGATTTGCTGAAATCAGGCGGGCTGATGCTGTGCTCAACCATCAACCGCAATCCCAAAAGCTTTGCCATGGCGATTGTGGGCGCGGAATATATCATGCGTTGGCTGCCAAAAGGCACGCATGAATGGTCAAAATTCATCACGCCCGATGAGTTATTCAAAATGATCGAGATTGCAGGGCTGAGGCCCGTGGATCGCAAGGGCTATGTGTTCAATCCGATTTCTTGGGGTTGGTCGATCTCGGATCGCGATTTGTCGGTGAATTACGTCACCGCATCCATTCGCCCCTAACCGCGCAGGTCGGCATCATCCTCAAGGCGCACCCGCATCTCGCGCAAAACAGGCAGGGCTGCGCGAACTTTGGCCGCACCGATGGCTTCGATCGTATCCGACAAAATAGGTGCAATCGCCTGTAGCGCGGCATCGCGCGCGGAACGCCCCGCGGGGCTGATGGTCACAAATTTACGGCGGGCATCGTCCCAATCGGGACGGATATGGATATGTCCCGCCCATTCCAAGCGGTTCAGCGTGTTGGTCATCGCACCACGGGTGACGTGAAACAGCCGCGCAAGCTGAGCAGGTGTGCGCTCCTCATTGGCACGGGCCAAGTGGTTCAGCACAGAAAAATGGCTCAGTTCCATACCTTTTGGCAGCGCCTTGGACAGGCGGTTTCGGGCCAATTGATCAGCCATGAACAATTCGCTGAACAGCGCGATAGAGAGGGGATCACTGGTGTCACTCATGGAGCGGACTAGACCCTATGCCAGCCTTTTGGTGCAAGGGAAATCGTTAAAAACACTAGAAATTTACGCAGAAAGCAATGGATCAAGCTTGCCCTGACGCTCAAGTGCCGCGAGATCATCATAACCGCCTATGTGTTGGTCACTGATAAAAATCTGCGGCACAGTGTGACGACCATGGGCGCGTGCCATCATATCTTGGCGCAGTTTTGGGTCACGGCTGACATCAGTCTCGACAAAGCTGACATCCTTGCTTGCCAAAAGGCGTTTGGCAGCGTGGCAATAGCCGCAAAGTGGGCTTGTGTAGATTTCAATCTGTGCCATCTGCCTGTCTCCTATCTGCTACGCTGCTTTTGTCGCGCGGGCCATAACCAGCACATATATCGTCCCTGCGCCGCCCAAGCGCAAGGCGTGGGTTGAAGACCAAAGGGTCGCGCCTGAGGTCATCACATCATCAATCAAAATGACCGCCCGTCCCCGCAACCTTTCACTATGGCGCGGGGTTAGGGCCCGCGCCTCGTCTAAATTGGCAAAACGGGCTTCCGCGCCCAGCCCATCTTGGGAGGCCGTTCTGCGCAGACGATATAACGCATCAGGCAGGCAGGTGATTGCGTGTTCACGGAACTGGGGCGTTCTACAGATATGCTGCGCGAGGAGAGCGGATTGATTGAACCGCCGCTGCAGCAAACGCAACGTGTGTAGGGAGATGGGAACCAGAAGTGGGTTTTGACCAAGCCACTCTTGCGCCTTCTCGGCCATCCAAGAACTGGCCGCACGGCAAATATCGGCGCGGTCGCCATGTTTGAGCGCAAGCACAAGCGCGCGTCCTGTCCCCTCATATCGCAGCACGGCGCGGCCTGCATCCCATGGCGGCGGGCGCATGAGACATGCATCACAGAGATCACTCGGCGCAGCCTCCTCGCCAATCAATTCATCGCCGCAGGCGTGACAGCAGGATTTGCCAATAAATTGAGCCTCCGCCCAACAGGGGCCACAAAGACCATAAGGGATTTCAACCCTGTCACCGCAGCGCAGGCAATCAGGTGGAAAGGCCCATGTTTTGGCCCGATCAAGGATTTGCAAACGGGACGCGAACACTTACATAACCCCTCTAAGTTTTCAAAAAGCCTGAGACCATAGTCGTGACTGAACCCCTTCCGCCAAAATTGACCGACCCGCAGGCCTTGGCCCGTGCCCGCGCCCGTGCGCGATTGGATCGGGCTGGGTTCTTGCATGACGAGGTCAAGCTTGAGCTTGAAGAAAGACTGGCAGACGTTAACAGGCGCTTTACCGCGCCCGTTTTGATCGCGCCTTTTGTGGCGTATTGGGCAGATTTTATGCCCGAAGCCCCTCGCGTTCTGCCCCAAGATGACTTGGGCTTGACCGAAGGGGCCCATGATCTGGTGATCCACGCGATGGCGTTGCATTGGGCCGATGATCCCGTGGGGCAACTTGTGCAAGCGGCCCGTGCGCTGAAACCTGATGGGCTGTTTCTCGGGGTGTTTTTTGGCGGTGAAAGCCTGACCGAATTGCGAGATGTTCTGCGCCAAGCCGAAATTGCTGTAATGGGCGGCTTGTCGCCGCGCGTGGCCCCGATGGGGGACTTGCGTGATATGGGCGGGCTCTTGGGGCGTGCGGGTTTTGCTCTGCCTGTGGCCGATACATTGCGCAAAACCATCAGTTATCGAGATATTTTTCACCTGATTGGCGATTTGCGCGATATGGGGGAAACCAATGTGCTTGACGCGCGTCACCGCGCCGCCCCCCCGCGTGATTTATTCACGTGCGCCGATGAAATTTACAAAAAAACTTATCCATTCGAAGAAAATCGCATCCGATCCACTGTTGAGATCGTATTCCTTTCAGGATGGAAACCAGATGCAAGTCAACAAAAGCCGCTTCGACCTGGTTCGGCGCAGGCGAGATTGGCAGACGCGCTTGGCGTGACCGAATTTGATGAAACCGCCCGACCTGTGGAAAACGGGTCGTAAAAGGGTGGCCGTTTTTTGTTGTCTGGGTTAGTCAGGCTGAAGAAAGAAGTGCGATAAAAGATGAATATGATGCAAAACGCGACCGAAGCTGCTATGCCCCACGCACCCGCTGATCACCCAAAGGTGAAGTTCGGCAAGATTGGTGTGCTTTTGGCAAATTTGGGCACGCCAGATCATTATGATTACTGGTCAATGCGCCGCTATTTGAACGAATTCCTCTCAGATCGCCGCGTGATTGATTACAGCCCGTGGATTTGGCAACCGCTTTTGCAATTGGTGATTTTGACCAAGCGTCCGTTTTCTTCGGGGGCGGCTTATAAATCTATTTGGAATGAAGAGCAGGGCGAAAGCCCGCTGATGACCATTACCAAAGATCAGACCGCAAAGATTAAGTCTGAAATGGCGGCGCTTTATGGCGATCAGGTCGAGGTGGATTTCTGTATGCGGTATGGCAACCCATCGACCAAATCCAAAGTGGATGAAATGGTTGCAAAAGGTTGCACGAAAATCTTGTTTTTCCCCCTTTATCCTCAATATGCGGGCGCGACTTCGGCCACAGCTTGCGACCAATTCTTTCGCGCACTGACGGATATCAAATGGCAACCGACCGTGCGCACAGTCGAGGCCTATTACGAGCATCCGCTCTATATTGAGGCTTTGGCGCAGTCGGTTGAGCGGTCCTACGCAAAGATTGAAGACCGCCCCGATGTCTTGGTGGCCTCCTATCACGGCGTCCCCAAGCGTTATTTGATGGAGGGCGATCCCTATCATTGCCAGTGCCAAAAAACCTCACGCCTGCTGAAAGAGCGTTTGGGTTGGTCTGACGGTGAGATTGTCACGACATTCCAAAGCCGTTTTGGCCCCGAAGAGTGGCTCAAGCCCTACACAGTCGAAGAAGTGGCGCGGTTGGCCGAAGCGGGCAAGAAAAAGATTGCGGTGATTGCCCCTGCATTCTCGGCCGATTGCATCGAGACTTTGGAAGAGATCAACGAAGAAATCCACGAAAGCTTTGAAGAGGCAGGCGGCGAGCAGTTTACCTATATCCCCTGCCTCAACGATGATGACGCGCATATCAAGGCATTGGTTGCTGTCGCGCAGGATCACCTCAAAGGGTGGATTGGCGGCTAAAGCCAGTCGCGCAGGATCGGAATCAAAGGGATATCTGCAGGTGGCATCGGGTAGTCGCGCAAATCTTTTGCGCGTACCCATTTCAGCGCCTGCCCTTCGCGCGATTGCGGGATACCGCCCCATTTGCGGCAGGCAAAAAGCGGCATAAGCAGATGGAATTTCTCGTAGCTGTGGCTGGCAAAGCATAACGGCGCAAGGCAGCTTTGCCACGTTTCAATGCCCAATTCCTCGTGCAATTCTCGGATCAAGGCAGCCTCGGGGGTTTCGCCCTCTTCAACCTTACCGCCCGGAAACTCCCAAAGACCGGCCATGGATTTCCCCTCAGGCCGTTGCGTCAAAAGCACACGGCCCTCGCCATCAATCAACGCCGCTGCAGAGACAAGCACCGTTTTCATGAGCGATAATCCGCATTGATTCTGATATAGCCATGGGTCAGGTCGCAGGTCCAAACTGTGGCCGCCCCCATGCCAAGGCCCATATCTACGGCGATGCGCAATTCCTGCTGTTTCATATAGGCGGCCCCTTGCTCTTCTCTGTAATCGGGGCTGACCCAGCCATTTTCGGCCACCAAAATATCACCGAACTTGATGGTCAGGCGGTCACGATCTGCGACTGCGCCAGATTTGCCGACCGCCATGACAACACGACCCCAATTTGGGTCCTCGCCTGCCGCCGCGGTTTTCACAAGTGGGCTGTTGGCAATCGCGCGGGCAACACGATCTGCATCCGCGTCATTTGCCGCGCCTGTGACCTGCACTTCAATCAGTTTGGTTGCGCCTTCCCCATCGCGCACCAATTGCAAGGCAAGGTCTTTGAGAACCGCCTCAAGGGCCGCATAAAACGCCTTTGCATCTGTGCTGTCCAAATCGGCAATCTGGGGATTGCCTGCCTTGCCTGTCGCGGCCACCATCAAACTGTCCGAGGTTGAGGTGTCGCTGTCCACTGTCACCGCGTTAAAGCTGCGTTTGGTGGCTTGCGATAACATGGATTGCAGCGCGCCACGCGAAATCGCGGCATCGGTAAAGACATAGGCCAACATTGTGGCCATATCTGGCGCGATCATGCCCGAGCCTTTGGCAAAGCCCGCGATTTTCACCTCATGGCCCGAGAGGGTCAGGGTTTCTGTCGCGCCTTTGGGGAAAGTGTCGGTGGTCATAATCGCCCGCGCCGCACCATCTGCCCCGTCAGCATCCAGTTTGCCCGCCAATTCCGCCAAGATATGCGTAATTTTTTCGGGGGCGAAGGGCTCACCAATCACCCCCGTTGACGCGCTGAACACATGAGTGGCAGGAATACCCAAAACACGGCCCGCCTCGGCGGTTACCGCCTCGACCGTTTGATCGCCTGCGCGGCCTGTAAAGGCGTTGGAATTTCCAGAATTTACAACAATTCCAAAGCCTTGATCACTGCTTTTCCCCAAAGCGGCCAACTTGCGCTCACAATCGAGGACAGGTGCGGAGCGCGTGGAGGATCGGGTAAAGACACCTGCGACTGACGCCCCTGCACAAATCTCGACCAACATGACATCGGTGCGGTTTTGATACCGCACCCCCGCCGCGCCACTGGCAAAGCGCACCCCATCAATGCGGGGCAATGCAGGAAACCCACCTTTTGGGGCGAGGGGGGAGACAGGAAGCGGGGCTTTTGCCATGATCGGGCCTATGTGAGAGGGGTTACTGTGTCAAAAGATCAATGTTGCGGATGAGGCTCATGTCAATCTCAACCTCTGGCCGCGCGATCTCGGCCGCTTCGGTCAATTCCGCAAGATAGGCGTCAACGCGCTGACGGCGCAGTTCTTCCTCAAGATCGGCGCGCACATCTTCTAGCGCGGGGGGCGCACTGATGCGCGACTCGTTCAGTTTCACAACGTGCCAACCAAATTGGGTTTGGACAGGCGCGGAAATTTCCCCCGCCTCTAGGCCTGCTACGGCAGTTTCAAATTCTGGCACCATCATGCCCGTGCCGAACCACCCCAAAGCGCCGCCATTTGGGCCAGAGGGGCCTGTTGAGAATTCTTGCGCCAAAGCAACAAAATCAGCGCCATCATTCAATTGGTCAATCAGGCTTTGCGCCTCTTCTTCGGTTGCGACCAGAATATGGCTTGCATTCCATTCCTGATCACCGCCTGTATCCACGAAATTTGCGTCATAGAGGGCTTGGACATCCGCATCTGCGATTGTGTCAAAGGCAATCGCATCAATGGCGACACTGGCCAAAAACGCACGATCTTCGTTTTCCATGGTCAGTTTTGTGCGCGCGTCTTCCGAGCCGCGCAGCGAGTCTGCGACAACCTCCTGTTGGATCAGCTGATCCAACATTCCATTATAGAGAACCTCGTCTGGCAATTCTTGATATTGCGCGGGCAGCATCGCGCGCATTGCAATCAAATGACCCAAAGTGATGTCGGTGCCGTTGACCGTTGCCAAGACTGTGCTGGCGTCTTGCGCCGCCACTGGGGCTGCGAGGGAGAGGGAAATTGCGGCGGAGACAAGCAGGCGTTTCATAGAACAGTCCTTTTATTACGGGCGTAATCCTTCGCGCCCACGTTGACAGGCCAAAAGCGGGCGCTTATGTCCCATTGCGGTTGGGGACGTTGGCACAGCTTCCTTGATGGGTCTTCTAGACCGCCGCGCGGATGCAAACAACCCGAGCGGAGATCACATTCTTTTGGGTCTGCCATCGCGTGGATCAATTCTGACATAAGGCGTTTTGCATGCTTGGGCTTGGATCTATCGCAAAGAAGATTTTTGGCAGTTCAAATGATCGATTGGTCAAAGCGCAAAGGCCGCTTATTGCAAAGATCAACGCACTTGAGCCTGAGTTTGTCGCCCTCGATGATGCAGGGCTGATAGCAAAAACTGAAGAATTTCGTCAGCGCCACGCCAATGGTGAGAGCCTTGATGCGCTATTGCCCGAGGCCTTTGCCAATTGCCGCGAAGCCGCCAAGCGCGCTTTGGGTTTACGCGCCTTTGATGTGCAGTTGATGGGCGGCATTTTCCTTCACCAAGGGAATATTGCCGAGATGAAGACAGGCGAAGGGAAAACTTTGGTTGCGACCTTTCCCGCCTATCTCAACGCTCTGAGTGGCGAAGGCGTGCATGTTGTCACTGTGAACGATTATCTTGCACGGCGAGATGCGGAATGGATGAGCAAGGTTTTCGCCGCGCTTGGCATGACAACGGGCGTGGTTTACCCGCGCCAGCCCGAAGCTGAAAAGCGCGAGGCTTATGCCGCCGACATCACCTATGCGACCAATAATGAGCTTGGGTTTGATTATTTGCGTGACAATATGCGCGGGTCGCTGCCTGAGATGGCGCAACGCGGTCACAATTTCGCGATTGTGGACGAGGTCGACTCGATCCTCATCGATGAGGCGCGCACGCCATTGATCATTTCTGGCCCATCTCAAGATCGTTCCGATCTTTATGTGGCGATTGACAAGGTGATCCCTGAGCTGACCGAAGATCACTACACGCTGGACGAGAAAACGCGAAACGCGACCTTGACCGAGGAAGGCAATGACTTTCTTGAGCAGCGCCTTGCCGAAGCGGGCCTCTTGCCTGAAGGGCAAAGCCTCTATGACCCTGAAAGCACATCGCTTGTGCATCACGCGACCTGCGCGTTGCGGGCGCATAAGGTGTATCTAAAAGATCGCGATTATCTGTTGCGCGGTGACGAGGTGGTCTTGGTCGATGAATTCACGGGCCGTATGATGCCAGGTCGGCGCCTGTCTGATGGTCTGCATCAGGCCATCGAAGCCAAGGAAGGCGTTGCGATCCAACCTGAGAATGTGACCTTGGCTTCGGTGACATTCCAAAATTACTTCCGCCTCTACAAAAAATTGGGTGGCATGACGGGCACAGCGGCAACTGAGGCCGAAGAATTTTTTGAAATTTACAAACTTGGCGTTGTTGAGGTTCCAACCAACCGCCCTGTGGCGCGGATTGATGACCATGATCAAGTCTATCGCACCGCCGCCGAGAAATATAAGGCCATCGTAGAGTCGATCCGCGAAGCGCATGAAAAGGGCCAACCTGTTTTGGTCGGCACAACCTCGATTGAGAAATCCGAGATGCTGAGCGGCCTTTTGACCAAGGCAAAGTTGCCGCATAATGTTTTGAACGCGCGTCAGCATGAGCAGGAAGCGCAGATTGTGGCAGATGCGGGCAAATTGGGCGCGATCACTATTGCGACCAATATGGCGGGGCGCGGCACCGATATTAAACTGGGCGGCAATGTCGAGTTGAAGGTGATGGATGCCATCGCCGCAAATCCTGATGCTGACCCTGAAAAACTGCGCGCTGAAATTGAAGAAACCCACAAAGCCGATGAAGAGGCCGTGAAGGCCGCAGGTGGTCTGTATGTTCTGGCAACAGAGCGTCATGAAAGCCGCCGTATCGACAACCAGTTGCGCGGTCGTTCGGGCCGTCAGGGCGATCCGGGTCGTTCAGCGTTTTACCTATCGCTCGAAGATGATCTGATGCGGATTTTTGGGTCAGAACGTCTTGAAAAGATGTTGACCACGCTCGGTCTGGCCGAGGGTGAGGCAATTGTGCATCCTTGGGTCAACAAATCCTTGGAGCGCGCGCAGGCCAAGGTTGAAGGGCGCAACTTCGACATCCGCAAGCAGTTGCTGAAATTCGATGATGTGATGAATGAACAGCGCAAAGTCATCTTTGGCCAGCGCATGGACATTATGGCCTCCGATGATATCGAGGATATCGTCAAGGATATGCGCTATGAGGTGATCACTGATATGGTCGACACCTATATGCCGCCGCGATCCTATGCAGATCAGTGGGATGTTGAGGCGATGGCCCAGGCTTGCCGCGAGACATTGTCACTCGATCCTCCGATCCCAGCATGGGCCGAAGAAGATGGCGTGGATCAGGATGTGGTGATTGAACGGCTTGAGGAAGCCGCCGATAAATTCATGAATGACAAAGCCACTGCTTTTGGTGCCGAGCAGATGCGCAATATTGAAAAACAGGTATTGTTGCAGACAATCGACCAGAAATGGCGCGATCACCTATTGAAATTGGAACATTTGCGTTCGGTCGTGGCATTCCGTGGTTATGCGCAGCGTGATCCTTTGAACGAATATAAATCCGAGGCGTTTCAATTGTTCGAGGGCCTGTTGGATGGGCTTCGTCAGGAAGTGACGCAGAAACTTGGCCGCATCCAACCGCTCAGCCCCGAGCAGCAGGCAGAATTGATCCGTCAATTGCAGGCACAGGCCGCAGCGCAGCAGCAAGCCGCCTTGAAAGCCGCGGATGAGGCTGAAGCGAAAGCAAGCGGTGATGATACAGGCTTTGATGAGACGCGTCCTGAAACATGGGGCAATCTTGGCCGCAATGATGCCTGCCCCTGTGGATCGGGAAAGAAGTTCAAGCATTGTCACGGGCGTTTGGCCTAATTTTAAATCAGACCCTCCGCGCGAAAGCTAACCTCGCCGCTTGGCGTGATGATGATGTGGTCATGCGGGGTCAGACCCATCATTTTGCTTGCCTCGCCCAACTGTCGGGTCAGGGCAATATCGCCTGTGCTTGGGGTCGGGTCGCCTGACGGATGATTATGAACCACCACTAGTGCCGAGGCGCTCATCTCAAGCGCGCGCTTGATAACTTCGCGGGGATAGAAGGGCGCGTGATCCACGGTGCCGCGGCTGTGCTGCTCATCGGCGATGAGGTGGTTTTTGCGGTTAAGGTAGAAAACCCGCACCTCCCCAACATCACGGTGCGCCATGGTTGCGCGGCAATAATCCATCACCGTTTGCCATGAGCCCAAGATCGGGCGGTCATCAAGCTGTTTGCGGGTAATCGTTTCCGCCACAGCCTGCGTTAGGCGTAAATGGGCAATCGTATCTTCGGTCATATGGCTGACGGATTTCAGGCGTTGGTCACTGGCGCAAAGAACGCGTGCAAGGCTGCCATGTTGTCGTAACAGCGTGGCCGCCATCCGCGCAGAGGGTGCGTTTGGAGCCGCCGCCGCCAATAGCCGCGCGAGAAGATCATGCTGTGCGGCATCAACCGCAACCCTGCGCAATTTCGGCAGGGGCACGGTGCGGCTATGGGCAAGGGTCAACTCGGGCTTTGTCATGCCCGCACCATCCATCAGAATGGTTAATCAGCGATTAAACGCGTCAGCGCCAAGTGGGGTGGAATTTCCCAGAGGGTGACAGGGTGAAAATTTCAAACCCGTCCGCGGTCACGCCAATCGAATGTTCAAACTGTGCGGAGAGGGATTTATCCCGTGTCACAGCTGTCCATTCATCTGCCAAAACTTTGGTTTCGGGACGGCCAAGGTTCACCATGGGCTCAATGGTGAAGAACATCCCCTCTTCCAAGACGGGGCCTGTGCCCGCGCGGCCATAATGAAGAACATTTGGCGGTGCGTGAAAGACCTGACCCAACCCATGACCACAGAAATCACGCACCACGCTCATGCGATTGGCTTCGACATAGGTTTGAATCGCATGGCCAATATCCCCAAACGTGGCCCCAGGACGTACGATCTCAATCCCTTTGAAGAGGGCGTCATGGGTCACTTGGATCAGCCGTTCTGCTTTGCGGTTCAGATTGCCGGCCACATACATGCGGCTTGTGTCGCCAAACCAGCCATCCACGATGACGGTTACATCAATGTTCAGGATGTCCCCATCCTTAAGGGTTTTGGGGCTGGGGATGCCGTGGCAGACCACATGGTTCACCGAGATACAGCTTGCGTGTTTATACCCACGATATCCGATGGTTGCTGATTTCGCGCCTGCCGCGTTGACCATATCCTCAATCGCTTGATCTAAGGCTTCGGTCGTGACACCTGGCTCTACCTTGGGCGCGATGTCGTCAAGAATGCGCGCGGCCAATGCGCCCGCTGCATGCATCCCAGCAAAGCCTGCATCATCGTGAATGCGAATTCCGTCTTTGGTCACGCGGCCTTTGAAATCGTCCAAAACATCTGCTCCTGTCATCTCGCGCTAGATTACGGTTTTTGGCGCTTGAATTCTAGCCAAGCCCGCCACGCGATGACGCGTTGCGGCATGACAGGGCTTGGCCTATACCGCAGGCAGGGTGCATGACAAGTGGGGGGTTCTCAAAATGGCACAACCAACCGCAGCGATGTTGGTGATCGGGGATGAAATTCTATCAGGACGCACACGCGATTCGAATATGCACCATTTGGCCAATGAATTGACCGCAAAAGGGATTACGCTGAAAGAGGTGCGCATCGTCTCTGATGATCATGCGGGTATTGTAGAGGCCCTCAATGCGCTGCGCGGGTCTTATGATCATGTGTTTACTTCGGGCGGTATTGGGCCAACTCATGACGACATCACCGCTGATGCGGTTGCAGCGGCTTTTGGCGTGCATATTGATGTGCGGGCGGATGCGCGGGCGTTGTTGCAAGCCCATTATGATGCCCGCGGGCAAGAGTTGAACGAGGCCCGCCTGCGCATGGCGCGCATTCCCGATGGCGCGGCTTTGATCGACAATCCCGTCTCCACCGCACCCGGATTTCAGATCGAAAATGTCTATGTGATGGCGGGGGTGCCTTCGGTCTTTCAGGCGATGGTGGCTTCGGTCATGCCGCGCTTGACAGGTGGCGCGCCCTTGATCAGCCACAGCATCCGCCTAGAGATGGGCGAAGGTGACATTGCGGGGCCTTTGGGCGAAATTGCTGCCCAATTTCCCGATGTTTCAATCGGCTCTTACCCCTATCAATTGAACGGGGTGTATGGGGCAAATATCGTGCTGCGCAGTGCCGATGAGGGGATGCTTCAACGTGCTATTGCAGAGATGGCGCGCGCTTTTCCGCAGGGCGTTTGATATGGGCGCGGTCTGTTCCGACTTGCTGCCTGATGAGGGCCGTTTGTTTATGGCGTTAGATGCCACTTGGCCCGCCAAAACTTACCAAACTGATGGGCTTTTGACTTTTCGTGAGGGGGCAGGCGGCGGCAGTCGTGTATCTGCGGCCAGTTGGGACGGCCAAGATTCCCCCGATGAGGCAACGCTCAACAAGGCCGAGGCCCGCATGCAGGCTATGGGGCAGCCGCGCTTATTTATTATTCGCGAAAGCCAATCCGCTTTGGATGCCGCCCTTGGGGCGCGTGGCTATCAAATCAAAGATCCTGTATGGTTTTACGCGATGGATCTGCGCGGGCGGGATCTGCCTGCGCTGTCTGAATGCTTTGCCCTTTGGCCGCCCTTGGCCGCGCAAGCGGCAATTTGGGCTGATGGCGGGATAGGGCCCGCGCGCTTAGACGTCATGTCGCGGGCGTGCGCCTCGAAAACCACAGTTTTTGCGCGACAGCAGGATCGCATTGCCGCGACTGGCTTTATCGCCTGCGATGGAGATATCGCCATGCTGCACGCGGTCGAAACCGCCCAATCGGCCCGCCGTCAGGGCGTGGGGCGGCGTGTTATGTGGCATATGGCGCATTGGGCGAAGGCGGAAGGGGCGAATTGGCTAACACTTGTGACGACCAAGGCCAATCAAGCGGCAAATGGGCTTTATCAATCCATGGGCTTCGAGGTGGTCAGTGCTTATCACTATCGAATTCACCCCGAAGATGCCTGAGAGATTGATCACCAATCCATTGGGCCTTTGTCTTTGAACTGATCAACCAGAAAATCAATGAAGGCGCGCAATTTGGGCTGTGTATAGCGCCCAGGTGGGTAAACTGCGTGCAAGCTTTGTATTTCCATCGGCAGATGTGGCATCGCTTCTTCCACTTCGCCTGCCCGCAGCGCCTCGCCAAAGAGGAAGCTTGGCAAAAAGGCGATACCAAAACCGCCGATTGCCGCTTTCAACAAGGCTTGCCCGTCATTGACGGTCAATGCGCCTGTGGAGCGCACAAAACGCCGCTCCCCTGATGGGGCCAAGAGTTTCCAAACATTTCCCTGCGCTTCATTCGAGAAGTGCAGCAAGCGATGTTCATTGAGGTCTTCAATCCGTTCGGGATGACCATGTGCCGCGAAATAGGCAGGGGATCCAATCATGCGCATTGTGGTGTCACAGATACGGCGGGCTTTGAGTGTGCTGTCCTCCATCTCACCCATGCGAATAGCGACATCAAACCCCTCTGAAATCAGTTCTACATGACGATTCTCCAAAACCATGCTCACGGACACTTGCGGATAGGCTTTGAGGAAACCGCCAATGAGGGGCGAGAGGTGACCAGACCCAAAATCAGTGGGGACGGTCACGCGTAACAGCCCCGATGGTGCAGACTGCATAGAGGAGACCATCGCATCTGCATCGCCCGCATCATTGAGAACGCGACAGGCGCGGTCACAATAGGCCAGACCGATCTCGGTCGGGCTGACGCGGCGGGTAGTGCGATTTAATAGCCGCGCACCTAAACGGGATTCGAGCGATGAAATATGCTTGGACACGGCGGATTTCGAGATACCCATCTTGCGCGCCGCATCGGTGAAGCCACCTTGGTTCATAACCATGGCGAAGGCTTCCATTTCGGTCAATCTGTCCATCTTTCGTCCTTTGGGCATTGTTCGACTTCCCTCGCAGCATCGTTTCCAAATGGGGCGCTATTGGGGAAAAGAACGGACTAAAGGCGGGAATTATGAGGGAGTGTTGAGGGCAAAAAGGCAAATTTGGGCGTAATTTCCGTGATTTGCCGTAATCCTGCCGATTTTGTTGCCGCATCGTTAACAATTGCCACAAAAAAACGGGCCGCACCTGCGACCCGTTTTGAATGTGATACCTACTTCACGATTTAGTCCCGCAGCAGCTCGTTGATACCCGTTTTAGAGCGGGTTTTCTCATCAACGCGTTTTACGATGACAGCACAGTAGAGGTTGATCCCGTTCTTTGAGGGCATAGAGCCTGCAACAACCACCGAATAAGGTGGAACCTCGCCGTAAAAGACTTCGCCTGTTTCGCGATCCACGATCTTGGTGGATTGGCCGATGAAGACGCCCATCCCTAGAACCGAGCCTTCACGCACGATCACGCCCTCGACTACCTCGGAGCGCGCGCCGATAAAGCAGTTATCTTCGATGATGGTGGGGCCTGCCTGCATTGGCTCCAAAACGCCGCCAATACCTACGCCGCCCGACAGATGGACATTCTTGCCGATCTGCGCGCAAGACCCGACCGTGGCCCATGTATCAACCATCGTGCCGCTGTCGACATAGGCGCCAAGGTTTACGAAGGACGGCATCAGAACAACGCCCGGCGCGATATAGGCAGACCTGCGCACAATACAATTTGGAACTGCACGGAAGCCTGCGGATTTCCAATCGCTGTCTGACCAGTCCTTCCACTTGCTGTCGACCTTATCCCACCAACTGCCGCCTTGAGGGCTGCCCGACTGCATTTCCATGTCCTTCAGACGGAAGCTCAAAAGAACGGCTTTCTTTGCCCATTGATTGACATGCCATGTGCCATCGCCCCCGCGCTCTGCAACGCGCAAGCTGCCTTTGTCGAGGGTGCTGAGGGTTTCTTCAATTGCATCACGGGTTTCGCCAGTGGTTGCAGGCGTGATGCTGTCGCGCGCGTCCCACGCGGCTTCAATCGCCGTTTCCAGTTTCTGAATATCGGTCATACGCTTTATCCTTAGCTCGGGCTGTTTGACAGGCGCTATAGCGCCAAGGGGGGCTTTGCGCAACGCGCCGCCCTCTGGCCGCATGGTGCGAATATTGGTATGAGATAAATATGGCCAGAACAGGGGGAGACAAGCAATGGGCAGCAAGAAACATCTGATGCGGGATGCAGGTTTGGATCTGCGCGAAGCCGACCGCACGCCAGACACGCCGCAAACCCAAAGTCCCGCCTATAGGCTTGCCTTCGCAGACCCAGATTTTCTGTGTCAGGACGCGCTGCGCCCTGTGCGCCTTCAGCTTGAGCTTTTAAAGACCGAAATGGGGATGGATGCAGAAGGCATTCGGTCAACCATTGTTCTGTTTGGCGGTGCGCGCATTCCTGCGCCTGACGCCACAGACGGCAAACCCCCCGCGATTGCGGCAATGGCTCGTTATTACGAGGAGGCCCGCCGTTTTGCCTATCAAATCACCCAGCGCGGTGCGCGCGGTGAGAATGTCATTGTCACGGGCGGTGGCCCGGGCGTGATGGAGGCGGGCAATCGCGGCGCGCATGAGGCGGGCGGTGTTTCTGTTGGGCTTAATATCGTGCTGCCCCACGAGCAGGCCCCTAATGCTTATGTCACACCTGAGTTGAGCTTTAATTTTCACTATTTTGCCATTCGCAAAATGCATTTCCTGCTGCGCGCGCGTGCGCTTGCGATTTTTCCAGGCGGTTTTGGCACGATGGATGAGCTGTTCGAAAGCCTGACCTTGATCCAAACAGGGCGAATGGAGCAGGTGCCCGTGCTGCTGTTTGGCCGAGATTATTGGACGCGCCTTGTCGATTGGGAAATGCTGGTCGAGATCGGCACAATTTCACCTGAGGATCTCGACCTCTTCCGCTTCGTGGAAACCGCGGAAGAGGCGTTAGACGTCATCGAAACATGGCCCCTATCAGGACGGCGCGGCGGCATTCCAGGCCGTTAAGGTTTTGGGCGCTACAACTGACTGATTGCCTGACATTGCGCAGGCAAATCACCAAGCCTCAGGGCGCGGCGTGGTGCGGGATCAGGCGCATCGGGGTCAGGGGGCGGCGGGTTCAAAATATTGTTGACCCAAGCCTGCGCATCCGCGCAGCCATCCCCCACAGGAGGCGCATCTTGCGCCTCGCAATCGCTTGCGCCAAGCGGGCAGTTTAGGCGCAAATGGATATGGTAGTGATGGCCAAACCACGGCCGGACTTTCCGCAGATAGCTGCGATCCCCTGTCTCATTTTCGCACATCCAGACCTTTGCGGCTGGAAAGACGAAAATGCGCGACACGCGCGGATCACTGGCGGCAAGGCGGATCAGCGTGGCGTGTTCCTCCGTCCAATTTTCATTCACGGCTGCCCCGCGTTGCGCCTGCATCGAAATAGAGGACAGGTTTTCACGCGCGGCTTGGGATAGGTTCAGATTGCGCGCGGGCAAGAGCCAGATATCCGCATCAAGCCCCGATTGATGGCTGGCATGGCCTGACAGCATAGGCCCGCCGCGCGGTTGGCTCATATCGCCAATATATAGACCGCTCCAAGAGGTTGCAGCCGCCATTCTTAAGCTTAGGTCTTGGACGAACGTCACTGTGTCAGGGTGGGCCCAGTTGCGATTGCGCGACAGGCGCATTGCCTGCCATGTCGGCCCTGTTTCGGCCAGTTGCACGGCCCCTGCCACGCATCCGCCTGCATAGGCGCCGAACACATTTGCGGTTGTTGTGGTGGGCGTTGGCAGATTGCCAAAGACAAGCCGTGCTTCGCGGCTCAGATCGGCACTTGAGAGTGTCACCTGCGGCAGATCATTGGCCACAGGCGGTGCGCTTGGGGCGCAGGCCGTAATGGCGATGAGACACAAACCTATAGAGGTGATATATTTGCGCATGGCCCGATTTCCCCTATTCATGCTGCCGCGGATCGGCATTCACCCCGCGCAACAACCATAACCCCAGTAAGAATAGCATAATCAGCGGTGTTACACCCCAATTTTGACTGTTGGTGAGGGAGGTCATCACCGCAATGAGAAATGGGGCGAGGAAAGCTGTGGCCTTTCCTGCGAGGGCATAAAGGCCAAAATGCTCGGTTATTGCGGCAGGATCCGCTTGGCGCAGCATCATATGGCGGGATGCGCTTTGCACGATACCACCTGCCGCGCCAATGCCGATGCCGATCAGGTAGAACATCAGGCTTGGCAGGTTTGAGCTTTCGGCAAGCGCAAGACCAAATAGGCTATCGCGCCCGATAAAGGGGATGAGAAGAGATAGACCGGTTAGGCAGAGAACTGACCACCAAATGATCTGGTATGGCCCGAAACGATCATCCCATTTGCCGCCTATCCATGCCGCAACGGCCCCCGAGATGATGGCAAGAATCCCGAAAATTCCGATATCTGTGATCGACCAACCCAAGACACCCGCCGCATAAATGCCGCCAAAGACATAAAGACCGTTCAATGCATCGCGGTAGAACATAGATGAGAGCAGATAGCGCAGCAGGCTTGGATGATGGCGCAAGGATTTCAGCGAGCGTGCAAGCTCGGGCAGTGCTTGGCGCATGGTTTGACCAAGGCTTGGGCCAGAGTGCGGCTTGGGCCTGTGCGGTTCTCGCACCCAAAGAAAGAAGGGGATCATAAAGATCACATACCAAAGCGCGGTAAAGGGCCCCACGGCGCGTGTCCCTTCGCGCGCGGCGGCGTCCAGACCAAAAGCGGGTGATAGGCCAAAAAGCGTGCGCCCCGTTTCGGCGTTTTCGGCGAAAAATCCGAGCATCAGGATCATCGCCACCAATCCGCCCAGATACCCAAGGGCCCACCCTGTCCCAGAGATGCGCCCCATTTGCGCGCGTGGGGCAAGGTCAGGCATCAGCGCATTTGTGAAAATCGTGGCGCATTCCATCCCAAAAAGGCCGAGGGCAAAGAGGATCAAAACCACCCAGATTTGCATTCCATCGGGTGCAGCAAACCAACAGCCCCATGCGCCGATGACGTAAAAGGCGGAAAACACCCAAATGAATGGCAATTTGCGCCCAGTTTGATCTGCGATTTTGCCTAATATGGGCGCAGCGATGGCAATCAATAGGCCTGCCGCCCCGATGCTATAGCCCCAAAGGCTTTGGGCGCGGGTGCCATCGCCTAAGACTTGCGCGATATAGGGCGCGAAAATGAAGGTCAGAAGCAGCGTGTTATAGGGCTGACTTGCCCAGTCAAACGCCCACCATCCATAGATGCGTTTCTTACTTTCGGTCATCCTGCCCGCCATGGCCGTTCTATTATCGTTACTGTGGAGGGCTTTCTAGATTTGGCAAAGGGAATCCGAAAGAATGGTGTAAAAGCAGCTTAAAAATCGGCAAAAATGCCCGATCCCTTGCGCTTAGGTTGGACAGGGCTTAGATCATTCGAACTGGGATTTCCGATGGAAGGGGCCTTTGCCGTGACTTCGCTCTTCATGATCTTAATGCTGCTGCTCAATGTGGCGACCTATATCATCATCGCCCATATTATCATGAGCTGGCTGATCAATTTCGGTGTGCTGAACATTAGGCAGCCTTTGGTCTATCAAATTTGGCAAGGTCTTTCGAACCTCCTTGAGCCGATTTATGGCCCCATTCGCCGTGTTTTACCCCAAATGGGTGGGCTAGATTTAGCACCGCTGATTGTGATCTTGGGGATCTACGCGCTTGAGATCATCCTGCGCAACAATGCCATGATGTTCATGTAGGCCTATGTCCACGCCCCGGTCCCATTTTGACGCCGTTATTGTTGGCGCGGGTGTGGTGGGCGTGGCCAGCGCGCTTTGGGCGCAGATGCGTGGGCAATCGGTGGCCTTGATTGATCCTGCTGCTGTTGGATCAGGGGCGAGTTCGGGCAATGCCTGCACTTTAGCAACCTATGCCTGCCTGCCCGTCAACGACCCATCCGTCTTTGCAAATCTGCCCTATTATCTGTTTTCAAATGACAGCCCGCTTGCTTTGTCTTGGGGTCATGCGCTGCGCCATCCGATCTGGATGATGAAATTCTTGGCCAATTGTCGCGCTACGAAATCCCGCCAGATTGCGCAGGAATTGGCGGCGTTGTTGGCCCATGCCGATGCGGGGTTGAACCCCCTGATTGAGGCCGCCACGGCAGAGGATTTGATTATTGCAAATGGGCAATTGACAGTCTGGCGCAGCGCGACTGCCGCCGATGCAGATCGGGCGGGCCTCAAGTTTCGCCGCGACCAAGGCATTCCCTTTGAGGAATTAAGCGGGGCCGAAGCTCATGCGATGGAACCTGCCTTGGCCTTTCAACCCGCGCGTGGGGTCTATTATCCGCTCGCGCGCCATATCCGCGATCCGCTGCTTTTGACGCAAAGATTGCATCAGAAATTTACAGAATTGGGCGGGCAGACGATCGCCAAAGCGGTGACCGAACTCAGCGATGAAGGCGCGCAAGTGCGGGTGCATCTTGGGCAGGATGATGTCACCGCGGTGCGGGTTGTTCTGGCCGCAGGGGCCTATTCGGCGCAGATCAAAGGCGGCGGTGCGGAGCATCTGCCCCTGCAAACCGAACGGGGCTATCACCTGATATATAAAGATCTTGGCCATTATGCCACGCGCCCCGTGGGTTGGGTTGAGGGTGGGTTCTATACCGCCCCTATGGCGCAAGGTCTGCGTTTGGCGGGAACTGTTGAGATTGCGGCCCTGAACGCACCACAAAACCCGCGCCGTTTGGATTATATCGCGCGCAAAGGGGCCGAGTTATGGGGCGATTTGCCCGCGCCTGATGCCATATGGATGGGATGCAGGCCTACCTTGCCTGATGCCTTGCCTGTTATTGGGCCAAGCCCAAGCTCCTCAAAGATTATCCACGCCTTTGGCCACCAGCATTTGGGCCTCACTATGGCGGGTGTGACGGGACGGATTGTGGCTGATCTCCTTGAGGGGCGGCAGCCCAATTTGGCGATTGGCGGATTATCGGCGGCACGGTCTTTTCTTTGATTCATGGCCCATTAACCCCTGACCCTCATTCTGCCCTCGGCAATATGGAGGCGCAGAATGCCCGTTTTGGTGGTTGGTGCAGGGTTCTCAGGGGCCACGCTTGCGCCTGAATGTGCGGAGGCGGGGCTGAAGGTTACCGTGATTGAAGCGCGCAATGATGTGGGCGGGCATTGTGCCACAAAAATCGACCCTGAGACGGGGGTCATGATGCATTGTCACGGGCCGCATATCTTTCACACGGCCGACCTCGCAACTTGGGCGTTTATTCAGCGGTTTGGGGCGTTTATGCCCTATCGGCATCGGGTGGCTGCGTCTTTACGCGGGCAGTTCTTTCCCTTGCCAATCACCCTTGCCACGATCAACCAATTCTTTGGTCACAACTTTACCCCACAGGCGGCGCGCCGCTTTATCGCGGCGCAGTGTATCCCCATTTCAAACCCACAGAATTTTGAGGAGGCGGCCCTGTCGCAGATTGGCCCCGCTCTCTATCAGGCGTTTTTTAAACCCTATACCGAGAAACAATGGGGTCGCCCCGCGCGTGCCCTGCCTGCTTCCGTTTTTGCGCGACTGCCTGTTCGTTTTACGATGCGGGCAGATTATTTCAATCACCCGATCCAAGCGATCCCTGCCGAAGGATATAGCGCGGTTGTCGCGGCGATGCTGGCTCATCCCAATATTGCACTGCATTTGGGTCAGTCTGTGACGGCGCAGGATAGTGGGGGATTTGATCATGTGTTTTGGACTGGGCCGATTGATGCGTATTTTAAGCATCAGCACGGGCATTTGGCCTATCGCAGTCTGCGGTTTGAGCATGAGCGCCTGCTTGACCCTGTCCAAGCCCTTGCCGTGATGAATTATCCCGCCCAAGATGTGCCATGCACACGGATCACCGAGCATCGCCACTTCGCGCCTGAACGTGCGGTGCAGGGCAGCGTTATCACCCGTGAATATCCGTTCGAGGCGGGGCCGAATGATACCCCATATTGCCCTGTGCGCCTTGCGCGCGAGAAGGCGCAGCTTGGGCGGTATATCGCGGCAGCTTTGGGTCAACATGGCGTCAGCTTTGCGGGTCGGCTTGGCACTTATCGCTATTTAGACATGGATGTTGCCATCCGCGAAGCACGCAGTTTAGCGCGCTCGGCAGTGGCCGCATTGCGCATGGGGCAGCGTCCCCCCGTCTTTGCGCCTGAGGTTGAAACTTGCCTCTCTGCCCCACCCATCCTAGAAACAGGGCAGGTTGGCAGAAAGGCACCGAAATGCGCGTGAATACACAGAAAAAACCCGTGATTTTGTGCATTTTGGATGGGTGGGGCATCGGCACAGAAGCCGAAGGCAACGCGCCGTTGCAGGCCAAAACCCCAAACTTTGATCGGCTGATGTCCACCTGCCCCAATGCGACCTTGGTGACCTTCGGCCCTGATGTTGGCTTGCCAACGGGGCAAATGGGAAATTCCGAGGTGGGCCATACCAATATCGGCGCAGGGCGCGTGGTGGCCATGGATTTGGGCCAAATTGATCTGGCGATCGAGGATGGCTCCTTCTTTCGCAACCAAGCATTGCAAGAGTTCATCGCGACTGTGAAAGCCGCGAAGGGACGCGCTCACATTGCAGGGCTTGCCTCCCCCGGTGGTGTGCATGCCCATCAGGCGCATATTTTGGCTGCTGTTCAGGCCTGTGCAGATGCAGGGCTAGAGGTGGTGATCCATGCGATCACCGATGGGCGGGACGTTGCCCCGAAATCTGCAAAAGAACAGATCGTGGGGCTTGAGGCGGGATTGCCCGACCGCGCGCGCATCGTAACTGTCACGGGGCGCTATTTTGCGATGGATCGCGACAATCGATGGGAACGGGTCGAGACCGCCTATCGCGCAATGGTCGAAGGCAAAGGCGCAAAAGCCCCGTCCGCGCAGGCGGCGATTGATCAAGGCTATGGGGTTGAGAAAACCGATGAATTCCTGCCCGCAACAGTGATTGATGACTATTCAGGCATGGCGGCAGGCGATGGTCTGTTTTTTGTGAATTTCCGCGCTGACCGGGCGCGCGAAATATTGGCCGCAATTTGCGCGCCTGAGTTCACAGGATTTGTGCGTGGCCCTCGCCCTGATCTCTCGGCGCGATTGGGGATGGTGAATTATTCGACCGAACATGATCGCTATATGCAGGTGGTTTTTCCTAAGCAGGAATTGAAAAACACGCTCGGTGAATGGGTTGCGGCCCATGGTTTGCGTCAATTTCGAATTGCTGAAACAGAGAAATATCCTCATGTGACCTTCTTTCTCAATGGCGGCCAAGAAAGTGCGGCTGAGGGGGAGGATCGGTTTATGCCGCTCTCGCCAAAAGTGGCGACCTATGATCTGCAACCCGAGATGAGTGCCGCCGAGGTGACCCAAAATTTGGTTGCGGCGATTAATGCGGAGTATGACCTGATCGTGGTGAATTACGCCAATCCTGACATGGTGGGCCATACGGGGGATTTGGGCGCCGCAATAGCTGCTTGCGAGGCGGTGGATCAGGGCCTTGGCGCGGCCTTGGCGGCCCTTGAGGGTAAAGGCGGTACGATGATTGTGACGGCGGATCATGGCAATTGCGAAACAATGATCGACCCTGTGACAGGTGGCCCTCATACGGCACATACCGTCAATCTCGTGCCTGTTGTGGTGTATGGCGGGCCCGAAGGCACAAGCCTTGCAGATGGTCGACTGGCGGATTTGGCGCCAACTGTTCTTTCCCTAATGGGCCTGCCGCAACCGCCTGAAATGACGGGGCAGTCGCTGTTGCGATGAAAGCGCGCTTTAGCCTTCTCTTGTCGGTGTTTTTGATTTGCGCGCCTGTGGCGCTGCACGCGGAGATTGGCCCAAGCGAGGCGGCTGAAGCGGCTATCCTTGAATTAGAAGCCGCGGCCACAGCCCTTGCCAATGCCCAGAGCGCCAGTGATCGCATTGCGGCCCTGACCCAGACGATTAAGGGTTATGAACATGGTTTATTGACCCTGCGCGAGGCCGTGCGCCGTGCGGCGCTTGCACAAAGGGCAATCGAATCGCGCTTGGATACGGAGAGCGCCGAATTATCTGGGCTGCTTATGGCCATGCAGCGGATCGCAGCCGAGCCAAGCCCCGTTGGTTTGATGCACCCCAATGGGCCCGTTGCTTCGGCCCGTGCGGGGATGGTGCTTGCGGATGTCACCCCAGCGCTTGCCGCTGAAGCGATTGCGTTGCGGCAGGAATTGGAACAGATCGCCACCTTGTCCCGTTTGCAATCGGGTGCGGTGCTGCAGATGGAGGCGGCTTTGTCCGAAGTGTAAACCGCCCGCGCCAGTCTCGCCGCCGCAGTGGCGGAACGGCGTGAAGCCCCTGATCGCTTTGCGCTGAGTGAAGATGCATTGCGCCAGATTGTCGAAGCGGTCGACACATTGGACGCGTTTCTTGATTTATTGGCGCAAGCCCCTGCGCCCGAAGATAGCGCTATGCGCGGGTTCAGTGATTCACGCGGCGCAGTGCCTTTGCCCGTTTTTGGGGTGTTGCTCAATGGGTTCGAGGCCCAAGATGCGGCAGGCATCAGCCGCCCCGGTTTGTTATTAGCCACGGCCCCTGCGGCACTTGTGACATCCCCGCGGTTTGGAACAGTGCGCTATGCGGGGCCTTTGTTGGACTATGGCAATGTGGTGATCCTTGAACCTGAAGGGAAATTTTGATGATTCTTGCGGGGCTTGGTGATCTTTATGTGAGCGCGGGCGCCGTGATTTCACAGGGCGCACCCTTGGGAATGATGCCAAGCGCCGCAAGCGCGCGCGCAGATTTGATCACTGAGACACCAGATCAGACTGGCGCTGCGCTTTCAGAAACTATTTATATTGAATTGAGACAGGATGGCGGCGTGATTGATCCGCAACCATGGTTTGATTGGGAATAAGTGCACCGCGCCAGATATGCGGTCGGAAAGGACGGATGAACATGAAGAAACTGGTTATTGCGGGCTTAGGGGGCGCGGTTGCTGGGGTCATCTTGGCATCCCAATTTGCCGCCCCGCTCTTGGCGCAAGAGCAGGAAGAGCAGCGCAGCGTTTACGAGCAGCTTGATTTGTTTGGAGATGTGTTTGAGCGGATCCGCTCGAATTACGTTGAGGAGGTCGATGAATCCGCGCTGATCGAAGCGGCAATCAATGGCATGCTGACCTCGCTTGATCCGCATTCAAGCTATCTGCCGCCGCGTGATTTCGACTCGATGCAAGTGCAGACCCGTGGCGAGTTTGGTGGGTTAGGCATTGAAGTGACCCAAGAAGACGGGTTTGTGCGCGTCATCACGCCAATGGATGACACCCCTGCAATGGAAGCGGGTGTTGAGGCGGGTGATTTCATCACCCATGTGGATGGTGAGGCACTGTTTGGCCTGACATTGGAAGAAGCCGTTGATCTGATGCGTGGGCCTGTTGGTTCGGAGATTGTCATCACTGTCGTGCGGGAGGGGGTTGATGAACCTTTTGACATCTCCATCATCCGCGACCGCATCCGTCTTACCGCTGTGCGCACGCGCCTAGAGGGAAACACCGCGATTTTGCGCGTCTCGACCTTCAATGATCAAACCTATCCCAACTTGGAGGAGGGTTTGTCTGATGTCATCACAGAGCTTGGCGGGATCGAAAATCTGAACGGTGTCGTGCTTGATTTGCGCAACAATCCTGGGGGTCTATTGACCCAAGCAATTCGTGTGTCCGATGCCTTTTTGGAACAGGGCGAAATCGTTTCCACCCGTGGCCGCAATGGCGCGGATGGGGATCGCTACAATGCAACGGCGGGCGATTTGATTGACGGATTGCCAATGGTGGTTTTGGTCAATGGCGGCTCTGCCTCGGCCTCCGAGATCGTGGCGGGCGCGTTGCAAGATCATCGCCGCGCTGTGGTCGTAGGCACAAACACATTTGGCAAAGGGTCGGTGCAATCCGTGATGCCTGTGCAGGGCGAGGGGGCCATTCGACTGACCACTGCGCTATACTACACCCCTTCGGGCCGCTCGATTCAGGCATTGGGCGTGGCCCCTGATATTCTGGTGGAACAGCGCGACCCTGTTGAGGATGCGCCAACCGAAGATCGGTTCACCCGTTCCGAAGCCGATTTGCGCGGTGCCTTGCGCAACACCACCCTGACCGAAGATGAGCAGCGTCTTCGCGATGAGGAGCAAGCCATTGCCGAGGAAACTGCACGCCTGCGCAATCAGGATTATCAACTGGCCTATGCGATTGATATTCTGACGGGGCTAAACGCCTTGGGGCCAAACGCCCGATGAGCGCGGCGCTGTCGCCTGCTGATATCGCTGCGCTGCCCTATCGGCCCTGTGTTGGCATTGTGATGGTCAATGCCGCGGGTGGTGTTTTCGCGGGCACGCGCGTGGATATGGACAAACCTGCATGGCAAATGCCGCAGGGCGGTATTGATGCGGACGAAACCCCACGCCAAGCCGCTGCCCGCGAATTGCTTGAGGAAACTGGCATTTCAGAAGATCAAACGCGGTTTCTAAGGCAGACCGCTGATTGGTTGACCTATGATCTGCCGCCAGAAGTGATCCCCTATCGTTGGGGCGGCAAATTTCGGGGACAAAAGCAGCATTGGGTTATGGTTGAATTAACCGCCCCGGATGACGCGATTGACCTCAGCTATCAGGATGTTGAATTTTCCGATTGGCAATGGATGCGGGCGCAGGATCTTTTGGTGCAGATTGTGCCGTTCAAGCGCGACATCTATGCCGCCGTGTTTCAAGAATTTGGTTTAATCTAAGCCCAAAGGGACAAGAAAAATGGCGCAATTTCAGGTTCTCGGCTCTGCTGCATCCCCCTTCGTGCGGAAGGTTCTTGTGATGGTCAAAGAGGCGTGTATGACAGATGTGATGTTCGAAACTGTCAAAGCCTCACCCATGGGCGGGGATGCCCATCTCAATGCCGCCAATCCTTCAGGACGTATTCCTGTGCTTTTGCGCGAAGGCGATAGCCCGATTTTTGACAGCCGTGTGATCACCCGCTTTTTGGATCAACATGCGCAAGCGGGGCTTTACCCGGAAAGCCGCCTTTGGGAGGTGCTGACCACCGAAGCGGCGGCAGATGGTATGATCGAAGCTGTGGTGGCCATGGTGTATGAAAAACGCTTCCGCCCCGAAACACATTGGTATGAGCCTTGGTATGAAGGCCAATGGGCCAAAGTAGAGCGCGGGCTTGATTATTTCGAAACCCAAGTGCCGAGTTTTGATCAGGCGCTTGATATGGGCCAAATCGCGGTTGGTGCGGGCTTGGGCTATCTTGATTTTCGCCAAGGCCAATTTGATTGGCGCGCGACCCGCCCGAACTTGACTGCGTTTTTTGATCGCTTAAGCGCGCGTCCCTCTTTCAAAGACACATTCCCAGTTGGATGAATGCTTCGCCCCAATTTAGCCTTGTGCAAACACAGGCTGATTTGGATCTGTGCTACGAGATCCGCCGCGCTGTCTTTGTGGTTGAGCAATCTGTGCCGCTTTCAGAGGAATTTGATACGATTGACGCAAAAGCCACTCATGTTTTGGGTCGTTTGGCGGGGCGGGCTGTCGCGACAGGGCGGCTCTATCGCACAGGGCAGGCGTGGCGGATCGGACGCATCGCAGTTGTCGCAGATGCGCGGGGCGCGGGCTATGGTGCGGCACTTATGCGGTTTGTGATGGCGCATATTCGCCACATCTCCGCGGAACCAGATCCACACCAGATGGAATTGGACGCGCAATTGAGCGCGATTTCCTTTTACGAGCGCTTGGGATTCACCGCCACAGGCCCCGAATTTGATGATGGATCGGGTATTTTGCACCGAAAAATGTCCCTAAACTTCGGGGAATAGGCGGGCTTTGCGAAATTTTTTTCGTGTGAAACCTTCATGTTTTTCGCGCAGAGGTTGAAAATTCATCACAAACCGCGACATTTCGGCCAAACTGCGCGCGTTTGTCCGCTAGACGCTTATCATTTCATTGCATAAACAGCCCGAGAAAAGCTGCGGGGGATTCCTGTGGCTTCGATTCAATTGGCCCCGTTTGGTGGGTCGCTGACAAGGGAGACGCTTTCAGTGTCACACGCAGAAGACCAGTCCAGCACACGCCGCGACTTTCTGTACTATGCGACAGGCGGTGTAGGTGCTGTTGTAACCGGCGCCGCCGTCTGGCCGCTGGTCAATCAAATGAACCCTTCGGCAGACGTTCAAGCCGCATCCACGATGCGCGTTGATGTCTCGGGTGTGCAGGAAGGAACGCAGCTGACCGTTCTGTTCCTCGGCAAGCCCGTTTTCATCCGCCGCCGCACGCAGGATGAGATTGAAGCGGCGCGCGCTGTTGACATGAATGACCTTGTCGATACCGATAGCCGTAACCCCAACATCGCGGCAGGATCGGATGCGCATGACGAAAACCGCAGCCTAACCACCCCTGAGGGTGAGAACACAGGCGAGTGGTTGGTGATGCAGGGCGTTTGCACCCATTTGGGCTGTGTGCCCTTGGGTGATGGCGCAGGCGAGTTCGGCGGTTGGTTCTGCCCTTGCCATGGTTCGCATTACGACACGGCAGGCCGTATCCGCAAAGGCCCCGCGCCGCAAAACCTGCACATTCCGAACGCGTCTTTCGTAGACGATACAACAATTTTGCTCGGTTAACGGAGGAAACGACCGATGTCTGGCATTCCCCACGACCATTACGAACCGAAGTCCAACGCCGAGAAGTGGTTGCATTCGCGCCTTCCCATCGTGGGCCTTCTTTATGACACATTGATGATCCCAACCCCCAAGAACCTGAATTGGATGTGGATTTGGGGCATCGTTCTTGTGTTCTGCTTGGTCATGCAGATTGTCACAGGGATCATCCTTGTGATGCATTACACTCCACATGTCGATCTCGCTTTTGCAAGCGTTGAACACATTATGCGCAACGTGAACGGGGGATGGGCGATCCGCTATATCCACCAAAACGGCGCGTCTTTGTTCTTTATCGCGGTTTATCTGCACATTTTCCGTGGTCTTTACTACGGCTCCTACAAGGCGCCACGCGAAGTCACATGGATTGTCGGTATGCTGATTTACCTGCTGATGATGGGAACAGCCTTTATGGGCTATGTTCTGCCTTGGGGTCAGATGTCCTTCTGGGGCGCGACCGTGATCACGGGCCTATTTGGCGCGATCCCCTTTGTGGGCGAAGCGATCCAGACATGGCTCTTGGGCGGGCCTGCGGTGGACAACGCCACGCTGAACCGCTTCTTGTCGCTGCATTACCTGTTGCCATTCGTGATCTTGGGTCTGGTGATCGTTCACGTTTGGGCCTTCCACACCACGGGTAACAACAACCCAACAGGTGTTGATGTGCGCCGCGCCTCTAAGAAAGAGGCCGAAGCCGATACGCTGCCATTCTGGCCCTATTTCGTGATCAAAGACCTGTTCGCCTTGGCGGTTGTTCTGGTGGCTTTCTTTGCCATCGTGGGCTTTATGCCGAACTATCTGGGTCACCCCGATAACTATATCGAGGCAAACCCAATGGTCACGCCTGCACACATCGTGCCTGAATGGTATTTCTTGCCCTTCTACGCCATCCTGCGCGCCTTTGACGGTGAAGTTTGGGTTGTGATTGCGGCGGACTTCCTGACCGGCGGGATTGTTGACGCGAAATTCTTCGGTGTTCTCGCCATGTTTGGTGCGATCATCGTGATGGCCTTGGTGCCATGGCTTGATACATCTTCGGTGCGCTCTGGCCGCTACCGCCCAATGTTTAAGCCTTGGTTCTGGGTTTTCGTGGTCAACTTCTTCGTGCTGATGTGGGCGGGTGCAATGCCTGCAGAAGGGATTTACCCCTACATCGCTTTGATCGGGTCGGCCTATTGGTTCGCCTATTTCCTCGTGATCCTGCCGCTTCTGGGGGTTCTGGAAAAGCCAACTATACCGCCTTCGACCATCGAAGAGGATTTCAACAGCCATTACGGCAACGCAAGCGTGGGCACTGGCCCCGCCTCTGCGAAAATTCCTGCTGAGTGAGAGAAAGGATAGTCTGACATGTTCAGGAAACTTGTGATCAGCACAATCGCTGCGCTGAGCCTCTCGACCGGAGCGGGATTTGCAGCAGGTGCATCGGGCCATGTCGAGAATTATGAATTCTCGTTCCAAGGACTATTCGGTCGCTATGACCAAGATCAGCTTCAGCGTGGGCTTCAGGTCTTCACGGAAGTATGCTCTGCCTGCCATGGTCTGCAATATGTGGCCTACCGTAACCTCGCCGATGAAAATGGCTTGGGATATACCCCCGAACAGGCTCGCGCCTATGCGGAACAGTTCGAGGTGTATGACCCATCGATTGATGATTGGCGCACTGCGACCCCGAATGACCACTTTCCCCAGTCGGGTTTTGAAGGTGCGCCTGATCTGAGCCTAATGGCCAAGGCACGCGCTGGTTTTCATGGACCATATGGCCTAGGTCTGAACCAGTTGTTTAACGGTATCGGCGGCCCGGAATATATTGCATCTCTTCTGACCCATTATACGGGCGAAGAGGTAGAGCAGTATGGGGCATACTTTTATGAGAACGAAACTTACCCTGGCGGCTTGATCGCCATGGCCCCTCCCTTGTGGGATGGTGCGGTTGAGTTTGCCGATGGCTCACCCAATGATATCGAAAGCATGGCCAAAGATGTGGCATCGTTCCTGACTTGGGCAGCAGAACCCCGCATGATGGAGCGTAAGCAGCTTGGCTTTACCGCTATCATCATGCTCGGCATTCTCGCTGTGATGCTTTATCTGACTAATAAAAAACTTTGGGCGCCGATCAAATCGCGCGCTAAAGCGGGCGCAGCGAAATAAGCAGCGCCCCTGAAGGGACGATAGAAACCTAAAAGCGCCTCTGATGTCAGAGGCGCTTTTTTCTTTTGGCTAAAGCCACGGCACCAAACCTGCAGGGGGTGCGGCGCGTAGGCCTGCGATTGGGTAATCTCCTGTAATCTGCCCTTCGGTCAAAAGCATCACGCGATTACACATCCGCTCGGCATCTGTAAAATCATGAGACGCTAGGATCAAGGTCAGGCCCAAATCGTGGCATAATGTGCTGATCAATTCTGCCATCTCGCGCCGCAAAGTGGGATCTAGGGCTGCAAACGGCTCGTCCATCAGCAATATTGGACGATTTTGCAAAAGTACCCGCGCAATGGCTGCGCGAGATTGTTGTCCGCCTGACAGGCTTGCAGGGCGGCGCCCCTCAAACCCGCGCAAACCGACTTGCGTCAAAGCGGTGCTGATCTGCGCCTCCATCGCCGCGTTCAAGGCCAATCGCGGTGAGAGGGCCAGGCCTAGATTCTCCTGCAAAGTCAGATGGGGGAAAAGATTGCTGTCTTGAAACAGGATTGAAATTGGTCGTTTGGATGGATCGCACTGGGTGAGGTTTGCACCGCCAAACCAGATCTCTCCCACATTTGGACTGAGAAACCCTGCGATAAGGCTGATCAACGTTGATTTCCCCGCGCCTGATTGCCCCATCAAAGCCAAGCGTTCCCCCCGCTGCACGCGGAAGACGGCTTTCAATTCAAAGCCCGCGTTGCGATAGTTTAGGTTTGTGATCTCAAGCATGGTAACGGCCCCCACGGTCAAATATCCAAAACAAGCCAAGGCTTAGGATCAAGAGCAGCAATGCAGCCCCTTGGGCATCCGCCATACGATAGGCCCCCATCAGGCGCAGCATCTCTAGGGGCAAAGTGGCTTGATCAGGTGCCGCGAATAGGGCGATCACGCCCAAATCCCCCATTGATAATGCCGCACATAAACCCGCTGCAAAGCCCAATGGACGGACAAGGCGCGGCAGGATCGCGTGTCGAAATCTGTGCCAGCCGACAAGGCCCAGCGCCGTGGCAAGGCGGGCTTGGCTTGCTTCGGCCTCACGAAGGGCGGGCAGAACGGCACGCAGCACGAAGGGCAGCGCCATCAGGGCATTGACGCAAATAGTGACGGGCAAGGCCCATGTTATGGGATTGGTAAGTGGGCGTAGAATCAAAAACCATCCTGTGCCGAGGGCCAAAGGTGAAATGACCAAGGCAAGCAGGCAAAGAGCCTCAAACATTGCGGCGCGGCGCAAGCGGAGCAAGGCAAAGGCGATTGGCAGCGCCATCGCAATCGACAGAGCGGTCGCAGATAACGCCATGATCAGCGAGCGCAGCGCCGCAATCCAAACGGCTGTGGGTAGTTCTGTAAGATTTGGCAGGCCAAGGATCACGATCCGCGCCAAGGGCAATGCGAGAAATACACCCGCAGCCACGATCACCATAGTATCGACAAACGCGCGCCCCTCAGTGGGCAGGGCCAATGTGCGATCCAGCCCCGTGCCAAGTCCCGTGCCACGGGCTGACAGCCGCAGTGCAAACGCGCCGAGGCCGAGGCACAGCAGGGCCTGCACGGCGGCCAAACTCGCGGCGCGCCCAAGGTCAAAATCAAATCGAAACGCTTGATAAATGGCCAATTCAATCGTGGTGGCGCGCGGGCCACCGCCCAAGATCAATGCGACTGCGAAACTTGAGCAACAGAGCAGAAAAATCACCACAAGGGCGCCCGGTGCAGTGCTACGCAAAATCGGCCATTCAATATGCCGAAAAAAAGCGCCGCCCTTAAGCCCCAAAGACTGTGCAAGGCGTATGCGTTCCTGTGGGATGGCTTGCCACTCTTGCAGGATTAAACGCGCGGCAAGGGGGAGGTTAAAAAACACATGCGCGAGAACAACGCCGTGCAGCCCGTAAATTTCAGGGAGGTCTAGGCCAATGACCTGTAAGGCGCGCGCAAGCCACCCGTTATGCCCATAGCTTGCAATCAGCCCGATCACGGCAACGATGACGGGAAGGATAAATGGGGCGCCCATCAGGCTGATGAAAATGCCCCTGCCAATAAACCTCCGCCGCGCAACAGCGCGGGCTAGTGGAATGGCAATTGCAAGGCTCAGGCTTGCGGAGAGGAATGCCTGAAGGAGCGTAAAGCGAATCGCGGCCCAGTCGGCCGCGCGTAGTTTAAACCCATCGTCCGCCGTGACGGCAATCGCCACAAGCGGGGCAAGGGTCACGGTCAGGACAAGCGCCAAAGCGCCCGTCCCGACCCAAACCAAGGCACTTAGCGGCTGAGTGCGGTTTGCCATCTGTCAATCGCTGCATCGCGAAGCGCCGCAGCCTCATCCCCCGAGAAGTGCAGAACTTTTTCAGGGGCAATCAAGGTTTCAAACCCATCGGGCAGCGCCGAAGCGGGCAAAGCCGCAGGATACATCCAGTTTGTCGTGGGGATTACGGATTGGAATTCGGGCGACAGCATGAAGGTCATAAACGCACGCGCTAAATCGGGTTGATCGCTTGCCGCAGTGATGCCTGCAATTTCAATTTGCATATAATGCCCTTCGTCAAAGGCAGCGGCAGATTTGCTTGGGTCTTCCTCAGCAATGAGGTGATAGGCGGGGGATGTTGTGTAGGAAAGCACCATATCGGCCTCACCCTCTAGGAACAGGCCGTAGGCCTCTGACCATCCTGGGGTAACCGTGACGATGTTATCCGCCAAATCCTGCCAAATCTGCGCAGCACCATCGCCATAAGCGGCCTCAATCCAATAAACGAGGCCCAAACCTGGGGTCGAACTGCGTGGGTCTTGGATCAAGATGCGCAGATCACTTGCGCCCAATTCCTCAAAACTTTGTGGGGGATCGGGCAGATCAGCATTATGGACAAAGGCGAAATAGCCCCAATCAAAGGGCAGAAATTCTGCATCATCCCAAGCGATTGGTAGGGTCAGCCCCTCAACGAAGATATCATGCGTGGCGAATAGGCCCGTATCGCGTGCGGCTGTCATCAGGTTTGTATCAAGGCCTAAGACCACATCCGCTTCGCTGCGGCTCCCCTCAAGCTTAAGCCGAGACAGCAGTGCTGCGCCATCGCCCGCACTGACGAATTGCAGATCACAGCCACAGCTTTCTTCGAAAGCAGCCTTAATCTGGGGCCCAGGCCCCCAATCAGCGACAAATGAATCATAGGTATAGACATGCAAAACAGGGTTTTCGGCCATTGCCGCCCCTGCAAAGATGCTCATACCCGCTGCTATGATGGTGTGTTTCATTTCCTCACTCCTCCATTGCGACGGGCGAAGTGAAGATGGAGCTTGGGCAAATTGCCCTCTGTTCCAAAGCCTTCCCTCCGCCGGTCCTAACCGGTTCAGGTTCAACGGGTTTACGCAGGATTGCGCATCTCAGGCCCTATAACGGGCCACCCCGAGACAAGAACTGATGTAAGCAGGTTTTCTGCGAAGGGCAAGGGTCTTGGCATTTTGCCTCAGGAAGGCTAACCCCTGTGAAGGCTAAAATTATGTAGGTCACGCCAATGTCGATGAACACATTCGGTCATCTTTTTCGGGTTACCACTTGGGGCGAAAGCCACGGGCCAGCCCTTGGCGCGACTGTTGACGGATGCCCCCCAGGTGTTGCGATAGATGCCGCAATGCTGCAGCATTGGCTTGATCGCCGCAAACCAGGTCAGAATAAATACACCACGCAACGCCGCGAACCTGACGAGGTGGAAATTCTTTCGGGCGTTTACGACGGCCAGACGACAGGCACGCCGATACAGTTGATGATCCGCAACACGGATCAGCGGTCGAAAGATTATTCTGAAATTGCCGAAAAATTCCGTCCAGGCCATGCCGATATCACCTATTGGCAAAAATACGGTATCCGCGATCCGCGCGGGGGTGGGCGATCAAGCGCGCGAGAAACCGCTGCACGCGTGGCTGCAGGCGGGGTTGCGCGCGCGGTTTTGGCCACGCTGCTGCCTGATCTGCAAATCACGGGCTTCATGGTGCAAATGGGCCCAAATCAGATTGACCGTGTGCGGTTTGACTGGGATCAGATTGAGCAGAACCCATTTTGGACGCCTGACCCCAAGGCAGCGGCAGATTGGGCAAGCTATTTAGATGGCCTTCGCAAATCGGGCGACAGTGTCGGCGCGGTGATCGAGGTGGTCGCGCGCGGTTTGCCCGCAGGTCTTGGCGCGCCGATTTATGGCAAGCTTGATACGGATTTGGCCGCAGCGATGATGTCAATCAATGCCGTGAAAGGTGTTGAGATTGGCGAGGGCATGAACTCCGCTGCCTTGCGGGGTAGTGAAAACGCGGATGAAATCACGATGGGCGCAGATGGCCCGCAATACGCCTCTAATCACGCGGGCGGGATTTTGGGTGGAATTTCCACTGGCCAAGATGTGGTTGTGCGTTTTGCCGTGAAACCCACCTCCTCTATCCTGACACCGCGCCAAACGATCACGAAATCGGGCGAATCGGCTGAGATCATCACAAAAGGGCGGCATGATCCTTGTGTAGGTATTCGTGCCGTTCCTGTGGGTGAAGCGATGATGGCCTGTGTGGTTCTAGATCATTTGTTGCTGCATCGCGGACAAATAGGCGCAAATCGTGGCAACATCGGCTGACCGTTTCTTAGATTAGTTTCAAATTCCGTAAAATTTTCTTGGCCTTGCCGCTTTTTAACCAAGTTTCCTTGTGATCTTGAGGGGGTAAACGAGTAAGAGGTTAACTATGCGACAGGCCAAGCGAACATGGGCACTTCCGAGATCCTTTCGGGTGGATGGAAGAACGATGATCATCGCGCTCATGGCGCTTGGCCTCCTCATTGGGATGGTTTGGCGGATCGGCCCGACCCCCGATGTCTGGGCAAGCACCAATGACAGCACGGCGGGTTTGCGGGTGTTCTCGCAAGACGACCGACTGGTCTCTTTCGAAGATTTCGAGTTTAACGAAGGCGGCTTTAGTGGTGCGGCCCAATCAAATCAATCCATGATAACGGGCGGTATTCTGGGCCCTGTTGCAGCAGGGTTGGTGATCCAAAAACCGATCCTTTTGCCACTTGGTTTTCGCAATGCTGTGCTTGAGTTAGACCTATGGCTTCTTGACGGACGGGAAGGTGCAGCGGTTGAACTCAGCTTTGCCGATGCAGCCTTGCGCATTACAGGCGAGGCGCACGCCCCCGTGATCGAGATCGCGCAGCAGAGCCCAACAGGCACGCGGTTTCAATTGCTTGACGCGCATCCCAAACCCGATGGGTCAGCGCAATCGGGAGAAGAAACCACAAGATTATCTTTGCGCATTGCGGTCAGCAGCTATGACGCAGAGAGCGAAATCAGCCTATTTGGCAGCGATGATACGGATACGCCCTATCGCATCGCTATTGATAATCTGCGCGTCATTGTCAGCGATACGCCGCTTGACGGGGCCTAGCTGCTTGGCGGCGTTGGGGTCACGCGGGCCAGCTGCACCGCCAAAATCCCGCCTGCGATGATGGCAACCCCAATTATGTCAGCTAAAGATAATTGTTCCCCAAGGAGCGCTGCCGCAATCGCCACGCCAAAAAACGGATTCAAGAAGTGAAACGTTGCGGCGCGGGTTGCCCCAATGCGAGCCACCAGCAAAAACCAAATCCATGTCGCCAAAAGACCTGGGGCTAAAGTTGTATAGGTGAAGGCCCAAAAGAGACGCTGCGACATGTCAAATTCTGGTGTTTCAAAGATTAAGGCAAAGGGCAGCAAGACAATCGAGCCAACTGCCATTTGCAAGCCAACGGTCATCATCACATTTCCGCCTGAGGCTGAAGCACTGCGCACGGCCAATGTTGCGATGGTCAGCGCCACGGCAGCTATGACGCAGAGTGCAAGGCCCATGACATCCGCCCCGCCTGTTAATCGCTGTGACATAATCAGTGCCACCCCAGTAAAGCCCGCAATTAGGCCGAAAATCCCTAGCTTTGGGAGGGTTTCGCGGAAAAACGCCCAATTCGCAGTCGCTACCAACAGCGGCATACTGGATGCGATAATGGCTGCAAGCCCCGCTTCGACCGTTTGCATGGCGATAAAATTCAGGCCCAGATAGATCGCGTTTTGGCAGGTGCCAAAAATCAAAATGCCGCGCCATTGCTTGGCTGAAAATTTCCAGTGTTGTCCGAGGGCCTTGGCAACGGCCACACCAATCAGACCCGCTAATCCAAAGCGCAGAACCAATGCGTAGAGGGGGGGCGCGGCCTCAACGATCATCCGCGCAGAGGTGAAAGCCGAAGACCATATGAGGGCGAAAATCAGCCCCATTCCAATTGCGCGAAAATCCATGTCATGCATCCTGCGGAAACCTGCTTGCGACACAGAAGCATGAAACCCGCCCAAGAAAAAGGGCCGCCCAAGAAGGCGGCCCTTAAAATTTCGAAACTGCTAAAACTTAGCCGTTTACGCTGTCCTTCAATGCCTTTGCGATTGTGACCTTCACAACCTTGTCGGCAGGCTTTTTGATCTGCTCACCCGTTGCTGGGTTGCGCACCATACGCTCGGGACGTGCGCGGCAGTATACTTTGCCAATCCCAGGAAGGGTTACTGCGCCACCGCCTGCGACTTCTTTGGTGACCACTGCGGTCACTGCATCCAAAGCGGCTGCTGCGGTTTTCTTGTCACTGCCCATTTCGTCGGCAAGCGCGGCAACAAGCTGCGTCTTTGTCATCGGTTTCTGTGCCATTTTTTATCTCCTTTACTCCCCGAACCCTTGGGCTCGCTAGTGCAAAATTACCCTAATATTGTGGATGGACACAACAATTAGTAGACATAATGGTGCAGAAAACATGCATCTTGACAGAAATTTATATATTTATAAGAAAGCCGTTTCCTCAAAAGACCGCAATTTTCGGCTATGAAGGCGTTCAAGCGGCATTTCGCGCAATTTTTCCATGGCGCGAATGCCGATCAACAAATGTCGCGTCACTTGGGTTTTATAGAATTCTGAGGCCGTTCCGGGCAGCTTTAATTCGCCATGCAGCGGCTTATCCGAGACACAAAGCAGCGTGCCATAAGGCACCCGAAAGCGAAATCCATTGGCGGCGATTGTTGCGCTTTCCATATCAAGTGCGATGGCGCGACTTTGGCTGAGGCGCTTTACGGGGCCAGATTGATCGCGCAATTCCCAATTGCGATTGTCGATTGTGGCGACCGTGCCTGTGCGCATGATCCGTTTCAATTCATAGCCAGATACTTGCGCAACATCTGCCACCGCATCCTCAAGGGCAATTTGAACTTCGGCCAATGCGGGGATGGGAACCCATGCAGGCAGGTCATCATCAAGAACATGATCTTCGCGCAGATAGGCATGTGCCAAGACATAATCGCCAAGCGCCTGCGTGTTGCGCAGACCTGCACAATGACCAACCATCAACCATGCATGGGGTCGCAAAACTGCAATATGGTCAGTGGCGGTTTTTGCGTTTGAAGGCCCAACCCCAATATTAACCAAACTAATACCTGCATTGTCTTTACGGGTGAGGTGATAGCTTGGCATCTGGGGCATTTTTGCGGGATGTGTGAGCTCTGCTTCAGCAGTCATCAAAACTTGATCGCCCGGCCCAACAAGGGCGGTGTAGCCACTGTTTGGGTCGGCCAACATTGCCCGCGCATAGGCAATGAATTCGTCAATATAGAATTGGTAATTGGTGAACAGAACATGGTTCTGGAAATAAACAGGATCAGTCGCGGTATAATGAGCGAGCCGTGCTAGAGAATAGTCGATCCGTTCGGCGGTAAAGGGCGCAAGCGGCCCCGATCCGTCTGGATGCTTAAAGCCAAAAGAATTGACGATCTCGTCATGGATGCCGCCCAGATCAGGCACATCAAACATATCGCGCAAGGGAAAGGTCAGCGCAGCCTCTTGCGGGATGTTGAGATTGGGATCTGTCAGCACCGCAAAATGCAGTGGAATTGGCGTGGAGGATACCCCAATCGCGACCTCAACATTATGGTTTTCAATCAGCAGGGCGATTTGCTGTGTCAGATAATTTGCAAATAAATCGGGGCGCGTGACCGTTGTGGAATAGGTGCCCGGTTCTGCGACATGACCAAAAGAAAGGCGGGTGTCGATCTTGCCAAAACCTGTCGTGGTAATCCGTATCTCGGGATAAAAGGCGCGATAGCGGGTGTTCTCGCGCGGGGCTTTTAAGGCCTCGGAAAAGGCATCGTAAAGGAATTTTGTGGCCGCCTGATACAGCAGTTGCAATTCGGCGACTGCGTCTGCGGCCTTGCTGAAATATTTGGGGTGAGGTGCGGCGGGGGATAGGATTTGTTCGTCTTTGGCTGATTTTCGCATCGCGCACTCCCCCTGATTTAACCTTAGCCTGTGTGTTTTAGACTGCGCATTTGTTCGTAATATTCAAGCGCCTCGGTCAGCAGCCCATGATATTCTTTGGGCAAATCAGGCAATGGCCCTTCGGGATCAGAAATCCCAGTTGAGCGATGCACAGCCCCATACCAATGCTTGGCCCAAATACCATCTTGGGCCCGTGGCCCTGCGGGCCAAGATAACATTGCTGCGTCAAACGGAAGGTCGGCCGCTGCGCAGATCATGCGCAACATGGCCTCTGGGTTCGCGCGAATATCTGTGCTGTCGAAAATTGGGCCAGGGAGGCGCTGATAAAGCGCCCATTGTTGAGGATAGCCAATATCAAGCAGGCTCGGCATATCGCGCTTGGCGAGGTAGGAGGCAATGACGCGGGCGGGGTGACGGATCAGATGCATATTCACGCAGCCCTCAGCCCAAGTCATGTCAAACCCATCCAACATATGGTGGGGCATGTGTTTCATATACCAATGCTCTTTTCCGTCAGGCGGGCTGCCCGCACAGCGCCGCGCCACGATCTTTGCATCGCTTTCATGCGCGGCAAGGATATCGGATCGCATCGGGTGGTCGAGCCCTGTCTCTGCCAAATAGGGGGCGTAGAATGGCTCGTCCCAAACCGCGCAATCGGCGCGCGCCCCAAAGGCATACATAATCGCAGTCGAAAGGTTGCGTGGCCCCGACCACATGGCAATTTTTGTCATTCTATTCTGTGCCTTGATCAATCATGTCTTTATAAAGCGCGCGGATGCGCGTGGTCAGTGGCCCTAAATCGCCTGTGCCGATGACGCGGCCGTCAATCTTGCCTACAGGGGTTTGCGCGCCGAATGTGCCCGTCAAAAATGCCTCATCTGCGCTATAGGTTTCCACCAAGGAAAAGTTTTTCTCAAAGACGGGGATGTCATTGTTGTGGCACAGGTCAATGACCTTCTGCCGTGTGATCCCATTCATGCAATAATCGCCTGTGCTTGTCCAAACCTCGCCCTTGCGAATGATGAAGAAATTGCACGCATTTGTGGTGTTCACAAAGCCATGGATGTCTAACATCAATGCCTCATCTGCTCCCGCCTTTTCCGCGGCGATGCAAGCGAGAATACAATTCAATTTGGAATGAGAGTTTAGCTTGGGGTCCTGCGTCATCGGCAAGCCGCGCAGATGTGGCACTGTGGCCAGACGAATGGGGCGCGGGATGGAGGGTTTGGAATGCTCCATGATGATCGCAACAGTCGCGCCAGAACGCGACAGGGCAGGATGTTGAAAGGGGCGCATCTTGACCCCACGCGTGACCATCAACCTGGCATGGGCATCGGTCTGCATCTCGTTGGCGCGGCGGGTGTGTTCGAGGGCCGCAATCACCGCGGCGCGGGTCATGCCGATATCAAGATCAATCGCTTTGGCAGCCTCAAACAGGCGATCCATATGATCGTCTAAAAAGGCCCATTTCCCATTATAGAGACGTAACCCCTCCCAAACGCCATCACCAAGCATAAAGCCGCTGTCATAGACGCTGACCATTGCCTCGGCGCGCGGTTTGAGCGCTCCGTTGATCCAGATCAGAATATGTTCATTGCGCGCGTCTTCTTCGCTTTGATGTGTGCTGACCATGATTTGCCTCGCCCTTGCCCTAGTAACCTTCGCGTGAGGAGACAGGATGCCGTCTTGATGTGCAATATCAATCACAGTTTAGTGCGGGCAGTTTCCACATTTTCCCAAAGCAATGGGAGCCAGGCTATGACACGGACTGACAATAAATCACTGCGCAGTGGGTTTAAACTGGTCGCTTTGAGTGTCGCCATTGGGCTGGCATTTGTGTTGCAGATGCTTTCGCCTCAGGATCGCGGTGCGGTGATTGTGCAATCTCTGTTGAAGGGGCAAATGCCTGTCTTCGGGCACAGTGCGCCCTGTGATCTGGTGTGCAAAGGCCCGCAGATCTTGCCCGCAACAGGCGATCTGAACGCGAACGCGCCCCGTTTGCGGGATATCTGAGCGCTACGACAGCATGGCCTTATGCGCCTTGATGGTCTCATTCAGGTCTGCATAGTAGTTAAGCTTTCCCGCCTCTAGAATGAGCGCCGCATCGCAATAGTCGCGCAGTTCGGCCAGATCACGAGATGTGCTTTCCAGAAGTGCATCAAACGCGCGCGATAAAGACGCGAGGCGATTATGCGTTGCAATCACCGCCACCAACCGACCCTTAGGCGGCATATCCCCGTCTGGCCTTGGGTGCTGGCCCGTGGGTGCAGGGCTGCCCAAATGCAACATGGGTGTCAGGCAGGCCATCGCCAATCTTGGCCTCTCGCGCGAAATCTCAATCGCGGCCAAGTTCGGATATTTTGCTTAAAGAAAGGTTTCAGACGCGGTGATAAGGCGCGCCCGCAAGGATTGATGCGGCACGGTAAAGCTGTTCAGACAGCATCACCCGCACCAACATATGCGGCCAAACCATACGGCCGAAGGAAATACGCCGTGCGGCTTCGCCGCGCAGGTTTGGCTCAATGCCATCTGCCCCGCCAATGATCAGCGCCAAATCGCTTGTTCCTTGATCACGTACTTGGCCAAGACCTGTGGCGAATTCTGGAGAGCTTAGGGTCTCGCCCCGCTCGTCTAGCGCCCAGATCAGCGCGGATTTTGGCAAAGCACGGCGCAGCAAGTCGCCTTCGGCTTTCATGCCCTGATTCTTTTTATCTTCCACCTCAATGACATCGCCTAAGGTCAGGCCAAGTGCGCGGCCAGTGCGATCAAATCGCGTGAGGTAATCGGTAATCAGATCATGTTCGGGGCCTTGCCGCAGGCGGCCAACACAACAGATGGACACGCGCATGGCCGATTAGGCCTGCGCCGTGCCATTGGGCAGCCACATCTTTTCGATCTGGTAGAAATCCCGCACTTCCGGGCGGAAGACATGAACGATCACATCGCCCGTGTCGATTAAAACCCAATCACCTGCGTCTTTGCCTTCGGTTTTGGACAAAAGCCCGTAATCTTGCTTGAGGCGATCCACCAAATTGGTCGCTATAGCGGCCACTTGCCGTGTCGAACGCCCCGAAGCCACGACCATATAATCGGCCATCGAGGATTTCCCCGCCAGCTCGATCGTGATTACGTTTTCAGCTTTGTCATCGCTCAGAGAGTCAAGCACTTGGTCTAGCAAATCCTTGCCACCAATGCGGGGTGCATGCGTGTCGGCATGCGGCGCAATCTCTGCGGTGTCAGTTACCGCCATTCTCGGTCCAGTCAGGACGAAGGCCCTCCGTTTCATGGCGTCAGTCTAAGATGGGCAGCCATCTGGCGCTGACGAATACCCCAAGGATACCACTGCTTGGGGATGATCTCAATGCAAAGGATAATATGGGGTTTATACAAATGAAACGGGCCGCGATGTGCATCGCAGCCCGTAACCTCGTGGGGTGTGGTTTATTCAGCGGGCGCAAGTGCTGCGGCGCTGTTCTTCGCGCAATGTTTGCGCGCAAGGACCAGAACCAAGGCGATCATTGCGAATTGCAGGCCAAGGGCCAATGCGCTGAGCACCCAATAGGCTGCGCCAAATTTTGCGATCATGCCCGTGGCGACCAGACCTTTGTTGATCCAAAAATGACCCAAGACAGACATTGCAACGCCAGGGCAAACAAGGGCGTATGAGCCTGCAGAGGCTTCGGTGCCATTAATGAAGCGGCCGAGATAGCCCACGCTGGTCAAGGCCATGATGCCAAAGAGTGCGATCAGAACTTCAATCGACAGCATGCGTGTCAGGAAGGTAAATGTTTCACCCGCACCGCCATGGATGTCGAAATGAACGTGCAGGCCATGCGAGATCCGCATCATCGCAATCGAAACAACAGTGATCAGCGGAATGATGACCATCAGCGTGGGGGCGGCCTCAACATTCAGGCCGTTCTCCATGATTGAGCGCAGACCCAGTATCGCGGCGACAAAAGCGATCAACAGCGCCGCTGTGATGAAGAAGGTTCCCAGAATAATCGAGATCCCTGCCGTCAGTTGTAGGTTCGACATTGCGGCGGGGGCAGCAAGTCCAACACCGATCATAGACAGCGCAAATGCGGGCAGAACTTGGGCAAAGGAGTTGTTCGCGGCACATTTGAAACCGCCATTGGCAAAGCGCGCCTTGAGGAAATCAGCGATCATGCGGAATGCCAGAATGCCGATCATCAAGAAGGCGGCCATGGCTGCGGGGAATAGATATTCCACAATGCTCCATAGCCCTGGGACAAAGGTAAGACCCAGCAGAAAGCCAACATTAACCGTCATCGCCAAGGCAAGAGGCAGCGCCAAAACTTGGCTCCCTGCGTTTGAAGCGGCAAAATCTGAATAAGACGCCGCTGCGCGGAACGCAGAGAAGCGCCCAAGGTTCCAGATCAACAGCTTGATGTTCAAGAACCCAAAAACTGCGATCCCCGCCATGGCGCCCAAGACCATAGCCTGCTGCAAAATTGACCCTGTCGTCAAAACCGCAAAGTTGTTTTCGAAGATCGGAACGGGTTGGTCAGGATGCGGCACCCAAAACATCAGCCACATAAAAAACGTAACGGCCAATCCCCCTGCACCTAGCGAAGCAAGGAAGTAGAGCGGTGAATATCGATTTTGAGCGAGTGACATTGCTAGTCCCCTTTGATGAACTTTGTTAACTGATTTATGAACTAATCGGTTTAGTTTAGAAATGGATGAAATGTCGCAGGGCAGAAAATTGGCTAAATTTGACTATATCTTGTGGAAAACTGGTTAAACTTATCCACATCGTGGGGTTCGTGATTGACTCTGTGATGGCAGCGGCGAGACAGTAACACTGAATAAGAATCACCGAAGGGTCTGCCTGTGCGGTTTTCCAGATTACGCTTGAACGGCTTTAAAAGCTTTGTTGACCCGACCGAATTGGTGATTTCGGACGGTCTTACGGGCGTGGTTGGCCCCAATGGCTGTGGCAAGTCTAATCTTCTGGAAGCGTTGCGGTGGGTCATGGGCGAGAACCGCGCCTCGGCGATGCGCGGCGGCGGTATGGAAGATGTGATTTTCGCGGGGGCGGCCACGCGGCCTGCGCGTAACTTCGCAGAAGTATCCCTTAGCATCGACAATCAAGACCGTCTCGCACCCGCAGGGTTTAACGAGGATGACACCCTTGAAGTCGTGCGCCGTATTACCCGCGATGCAGGATCTGCCTACAAGGCCAATGGCAAAGACACGCGTGCGCGCGATGTGCAGATGCTGTTTGCGGATGCCTCAACAGGCGCGCATAGCCCCGCCTTGGTGCGGCAGGGTCAGATTTCGGAGCTGATCAACGCAAAACCACGCGCAAGACGGCGGGTTCTTGAAGAGGCTGCGGGTATCTCGGGCCTCTATCAGCGCCGTCATGAGGCCGAGCTAAAGCTGAAGGGTGCAGAAACCAATCTCACCCGTGTTGATGATGTGATTGAACAACTGGCGGGGCAATTATCCTCGCTTGCTCGGCAGGCGCGCCAAGCCGCGCGGTATCGCGAGATCGGGACAGAGCTGCGCCAAGCCGAAGGGATGCTGTTATATTTGCGGTGGCGAGAGGCAGATCAGGCCCGCGCACGCGCTGAGGAAACCTTGCGCTTGGCCGTGCAATCTGCGGCGCAGGCTGAGGCGGCCGCGGTCAAGGCCGCCCAAGCGCGTGAGGAGGCCGAAGCCGCCCTTCCCCCTAAACGGGAGGAGGAGGCAATTGCCGCCGCAATTTCGCAGCGGCTGACTGTAGAGCGCGAAACGCTGCAAGCCGAAGATTTCCGTGTTCGTCAAGCGATTGAAGGTTTGGAAGCACGGATTGAACAACTGACCCGTGACATTGGTCGCGAGGACAGCCTTAACACGGATGCAAGCGAAACAGTGGCCAAGCTGATGGAGGAGCGCGAAGCCCTCTTTGAGGCGCGTAAAGGCCATGATGAGGCGCTGAAGGCAGCGTCACTTGCGGCCGCTGATGCCGCAGAGGTTTTGGCCGATTGTGAAACGGGGCTCAGTCAGCTGACAGAAGACGCGGCGCGTCTTGCAGCGCGCCATCAATCCGCAGAGCGCATTGTTTCTGACGCCCGCGCGGCCCTTGAGCGGAACCGCGCCGAGGCGGAAAAGGCACGGCTTGCGGCGGCGGAAGCCGAAGCGCGCTTGGCCGAGGTGAGCCACGATGTAGACACAGCACAAACCGCTTTGGCCAGTGCGACAGAGCAAGCAAACCAAGCTGAGGCTGCATTGGCAAAGGCCGAAGCAGATCGCGCCACCGCACAAAGCGAAGAGGGCGAGGCCCGCGCGGCTTTGGCTGAGGCCAATGGCACGCTCAGCACGCTTGAGTCCGAAGTGCGCGCATTGCGCCGCCTGCTTGAGCGTGCACAGGGCGCGGCGGAGCAATTGCTGGATCATGTGAAGGTGGATGTGGGTTTTGAGGCCGCCGTTGGGGCGGCCTTGGCCGATGACCTCAAGGCCCCGATCCGCGCAGATGGTCTGGCAACACGGCTGACGGGGTGGCTTGGTCTGGATCAATATGCCAATCCCCAACCCTTGCCCCAAGGGGCGATTTGTTTGGCCGATGTCACCCGCGCGCCGCGCGTATTGGCGCGGCGTTTGTCGCAGGTCGGTATTGTCGATGCGGCAGATGGGGCGCGGTTGCAAAAGGATCTTTTGCCAGGTCAGCGCTTGGTCAGCCGCGAGGGGGATCTCTGGCGGTGGGACGGCTATAGCCTTGCATCTGAGGACAGCTCAAGCGCGGCTGCACGGCGCTTGCAGCAGGTCAATCAACTGGAAAAGTTGGACCAGGAATTGACTGCGGCCAAGGATGCCGCCGATGCCGCCCGCAGCCGTCATGACGAAATTTCGGCACGCCTCACTGCTGCAAGCGAGGCAGATAAAACTGCCCGCCAATCGCGCCGTGACGCCGATAGCGCGATGGCCGAAGCCAGCCGCCTCTTGTCGCGCGCCGAAGCAGAGCGCAATATTTTGGCGGGTCGTCTTGAGACATTGACCCAAGCCGTCAGCCGCCATGGCGAGGAAGCCGCAAGTGCCGAGCGGCAATTGGTTGAAGCTGAGGCGGGGCAAAAAGCCCTTGAAGACCTCACGACAATGCGCGCGCGGGTTGAAAGCGCGAAATCGACAGTCGAGGCTGCGCGTCTGACGATGTTGGCCAAACGCACGGCGCATGATGAGATCAAACGCCAAGGCGAAGCGCGGGAACGCCGCATTGACCAAATTGCAAGCGAAGTAGATGGGTGGCAAAAGCGTCTTGATACCGCCAAGTCCCGCATGGCGGAGTTGAACACCCGCCGCATTGAGGCTGAGGCTCAATTGCAAGATGCGAAGAACAAACCCGACCATCTTGCGGGCCAGCGCGCAGAATTGGCGCAAAAGATCAAAGATGCCGAGGCACGCAAGGCGGCTGCCGCAGATGCGTTGAGCGTTGCAGAAGGTATTGCGCGCACCGCGACATCTGCCGAGCGTGATGTCGAACGCAGCGCCTCGGATGCCCGCGAAGCCCGTGCGGCTGCCGAAGCGCGGCGCGATGGTGCGGCAGAATCCGTTGCCCATGCAGCAGAGCGCATCCATGAGGAGATGGAAGTCACCCCTGACGCGTTGTTAGAGCAATTAGAGACAGACCCGACCGATATGGCCTCGGCTGAAAAGCTTGAAGGCGATGTTATGCGCCTGCGCCGTCAGCGCGATGCGCTTGGTGCGGTTAACCTGCGGGCTGAGGAGGATGCGCGCGAAGTCCAAACCGAGCATGACACGTTGCTGTCAGAAAAGCAGGATCTTGAGGCTGCCATTTCAAAGCTGCGTTCGGGGATTGCGGCCTTGAACAAAGAAGGGCGCGAGCGTCTTTTGACAGCCTTTGATGAGGTCAACCGCAATTTCGGACAGTTGTTTAGTCACCTCTTTGGCGGTGGTGAAGCGCGGCTTGTTTTGGTCGAAAGCGATGACCCTCTGGAAGCGGGGCTTGAGATCCTGTGCCAACCGCCGGGCAAGAAACTCTCGACCTTGTCACTGTTGTCGGGGGGGGAACAAACCCTTACCGCGCTTGCGCTTATCTTCGCGGTATTCTTGGCCAATCCTGCGCCAATCTGTGTGTTGGACGAGGTGGATGCGCCTTTGGACGATGCCAACGTGACCCGTTTCTGCGATATGTTGGACGAGATGACCCGCCGCACCAAAACGCGCTTCTTGATCATCACGCACCATGCTGTGACGATGGCGCGGATGGATCGCTTGTTCGGCGTCACAATGGCCGAGCAAGGTGTCAGCCAATTGGTCAGTGTTGATCTGAAAAAGGCTGAGGCTTTGGTCGCCTAGGTGGCCAAGACCGCCAGAAATAAGACAGCAAACACAAATGCGGCCCATGATTTCCAAAGGATCGTAACCGCGTTCGAAATATCGCTGCGTGTGGCCTCTGCCCTTCCTGCGGCGTTCAGGCTTGGGTGATCGCTGAGATGCCCATGATAACTGCGCGGGCCTGCCAATGTGATATCAAGCGCGCCTGCCATTGCGGCTTCGGGCCATCCTGCATTGGGGCTTGGGTGCTTTGAGGCGTCCTCGCGCATCACCGCCCCAGCCGCAGGTTTGCCGCAAACAGCGGCAATCAGTGCCCCGCTGAGACGGGCAGGGATGTAGTTGAGGATGTCGTCAAACTTGGCGGCAGCAAACCCAAATTCCTCATGTCGCGGGGTGCGGTGGCCAATCATGCTGTCGGCTGTGTTCACGAGTTTGTAGAGCAACACGCCAGGTAGCCCGAGGATAAGAAACCAAAAGGCAGGGGCAATCACCCCGTCTGAAAAATTTTCAGCCGCAGATTCAATCGCGGCACGGCTGATTTCGCTTTCACCCAATTCAGCCGTGTCCCGCCCTACGATATCGCTGAGCGCGCGGCGGGCTTCGGGCAGCGATAGGCCCAAAGCATCGCGCACGGCCAAGACATGGGATATGAGGCTGCGCTGTGCGATAAGGATGGCTGCAAGCAGGATTGAGATCACCTCTCCATAGGGCAAGAGCGCGATTGTGGCCCCAAGCCCCAAAGCGCCAAGGGACAGAAGCGCCATAACCGTCACGCCTGCGCTGCGTGCAGCCGCGTTTTCGGTGTTGTAGCGGCGATCTGCCCAAGCAATGATCCGCCCCATCACCACGGCAGGATGGGGGATGCGCTGCCACAACATGCGCGGTTCGCCAAATAGGGCATCAAGGCCAAGCGCCAGAACCAAGAGGGCAGCGGTTTCCGTGATCATGCCAATGCCTTTTCCAACCTTGTCCAGTCTTCGGGTGCATGGGGTAAGCCCAGTCTGATCATAGAGGTGGAATAGGAAAAGATGCGTGTCCAGATGTGATGCTGCGCAAGCTTGGATTGCAGGGCCGCAGCGTTGCCAACATGGAACAGTCGAAACAGGCTTGTGCCGCACGGATCATTTGCACCTGCCGCCGCCATCAGCGCATCAAGCCGCGCCGCATCTTGCGCCAATCTGCGGCGGGTATCTTCGGCCCATGCGGGATCACGCAAGGCCCGCGCCCCGATCACAAGGGCGGGGCCTGAAACAGACCATGGGCCCATGAGCGCCCGCAAACGGGCAATCGTGTCGGGGGCGGCGATGACAAAGCCAAGGCGCAGACCTGCAAGGCCCCAGAATTTCCCAAAGCTTTTAAGCACAATATCGCGACTGTTTTCTGCGATTTTGGGCAGGTGGCTTGCCTCAGGCATCACATCGCAGAAACTTTCATCATAGATGCGGATTTTGTCACTGACTGGTGCAGGCGCGAGGCGACCATCGGGGTTGTTGGGGTGGACATAGATCTCAAGCGCGGCGCTGCCTTGGGATATCGTCCAACCTGCACCCTCGAAACTGGCCGCCCATTCATTATAGGTGGGCATGGTGATCTGCACGGATTTGTCCAGATCCCGAAAAATCGTGGGCAATCGCGCAATTGCTGCAGAGGCGCCATGTGTTGGCAGAATATCAAGATATGCGGGAACCGACCAAAATGCGCGCGCGGCGGCAATCAGCGCGGCCTCAGCCCCTTGATCGGGCAGGGCGCGCCATGCATCGGCAGGCAGGTCACCGATTGGATAGGGGCAGGGGTTGATCCCTGTTGAAAGATCAAGCCAATCTGCGCGCGCCCCACCATATTGGGCAGCCGCGGCATCAATGCCGCCCCCATGGTCACGGCTATGTTGGGTTTTGGTCGTCATACCGCCTTAGATAGGCGATTTGTCCCGCCCCGCCTAGAGGTGGTCGCGCTCATGTGGGGCGTTGAAATCCAGCACAGGGTTAATCGGCAGGATGCGTGCGGGATTAATCATATCGTGGCTGTAATGGTAATGGCGCACGATATGATCAAAATGCACCGTATCTGCCACACCCGCCCATTGATATAGCTCGCGCGTGTAGCCCCAAAGAGTGGGGTAATCGATGATCCGCTTGCGGTTGCACTTGAAATGCAGGTGATAGACCAGATCAAATCGGATCAACGTGGTAAACAGCCGCCAATCGGCCTCGGTGATGCGTGCGCCGATCAGATAGCGGTTGCGACTGAGGCCGTCATCCAACCAATCGAGCGCCTCAAAAAGCGTATGCACAGCATCATCATAGGCCGCCTGTGAGGTCGCGAACCCTGATTTGTAGACGCCGTTATTCACCTCGTCATAAATGCGTGCATTCACTTGGTCGATCTCTTGGCGCAGTTCTTCGGGGTAGAAATCCTGCGTGTCGTCTGTGATCCCGTTAAAGGCCGAATTGAACATTCGGATAATTTCCGAACTCTCATTCGAGACGATTTTCTCGCGCTCTTTGTCCCAAAGGATTGGAACTGTAACGCGGCCCGTCATGTCGGGTGTGTCTTTGAGATAGACATCACGGGCGAAAGGCAGGCCGTAGAGTGTATCCCCCGTAGCGCCGTCAAAATCTGTGGAAAATGTCCACCCATCCCCGAGCATATCGGGGTGCACAACGCTGACGCTGATATGGTCAGTCAGACCCTTGATGGCGCGGAAGATCATGGCGCGATTGGCCCAAGGGCACGCATGTGAAACATAAAGGTGATAGCGACCCGATTCTGCCTTGAAGCCGCCTTCACCTGAGGGGCCTGCACTGCCATCTTCGGTCACCCAGTTGCGAAACGAGGCCACACTGCGCTGGAATGTGCCGCCTGATTTTTCGGTGTCATACCAAACATCTTGCCATGTGCCATCGATCAAAAGACCCATTGGTTCCGCCTCGTCTCGCTGTTTCCTGTTGCCTCAGACCTAATGCGTGTGGCCTTTTCGTCCAACCCTAGGTCATGCAGAGGCACTCTGCGTATATGCACAGAACCCATGTTGCAAATTGGCAACGAATTTGCAGGTTGGTTAACCCGATGTTGACCAAAACCAAGCATGATCCATGTTACAGTGGGAGTTGATAGGTGTGTTATGAACGATTTTTTGCCCAAAGATGTCGTAGATGGCCTGCGCCACGCGAAGATGCGCGATCTCAAGCGCCGCGCGACCCGTTCGGTTCAGATCGGGGATGATGTTTATGCAATCCTAGAATTCACGCCCTCAGGTTTCGCGGTTGACGCGGAAACCACCCCGCATTTGCGCGGTTTGGTGGATGTTTACGAAGGCTCTCGTCACCAATGTCAGGCGTTAATTATCGCCTCAGAACAAGATGGTGATTTGATGCGCTATGAATTCAAGCGCAACACCGCCGCCTCTGATCGCGCCGCTTTGGATTTTGAAGAAGTGACGCCACAGGTTTCGGGATACTTGACCTGATTCGACTGAAATAACGCAATAAACCGCCGCTTGTGGTCTATTTTTCAAGAAATTCGTGCGAAAATTGCGTGCAGGTCGCGTGATTTTGCGAAAGAATTTCTGACGGCTTGGATTATCCTGTGACAAAGCTTCACCTCTTTGTCGGAGAGCCAAGATGATCAAGACCCCTTACCTTTTGTTTTTGGGCGATGCGCCCGACCCTTTGGCGGCCAAAGTGGCGCAAGGTATTCGTGATTGGCGTCCTGAGAACGCAATAGGCCAATTCCGCATGGAAGGGTGTCAGGCCGATATGCGCTTGCCCGATATGACTTTGGCCGAGGCGCGCGCCGCTGGTGCGGAAACCCTCGTGATTGGAGTTGCCAATCGTGGCGGGGTGATCGCGCCTGCATGGAAAAAGGTTTTGATCGCGGCCCTAGAGGAAGGGTTTGATCTGGCCTCTGGGTTGCACAATCTGTTGCGTGATGAGCCTGATTTGGTCGCCGTAGCCAAGGCGACAGGGCGCAGTCTGCATGATGTGCGGGCGCCAAATGTGCAATATCCCATCGCTAATGGTGTAAAACGCAGCGGCAAGCGTTGCCTTGCCGTTGGCACGGATTGCTCGGTTGGGAAGATGTATACGGCGCTGGCCATGGATGCCGAGATGAAGGCGCGCGGGTTGAAATCCAGTTTCCGCGCCACGGGCCAGACAGGTATTCTGATTACAGGCGAAGGCGTGCCCTTGGATGCGGTCATTGCGGATTTCATTGCAGGGGCGGTGGAATGGTTAACCCCTGATAATGACCCAGATCATTGGGATATGATCGAGGGACAGGGCAGCCTGTTCCACATTTCCTATTCTGGTGTGACCATGGCTTTGGTGCATGGGGGTCAGCCCGATGCGTTGATCTTGTGCCATGAACCAACCCGCCCCCATATGCGTGGTCTGCCCGATTATGAAATGCCAAGCCTTGAGGCGCTGCGTGATCTGGCCCTGACACTTGCACGCCAGTCTAATGCAGCGGCGCAAGTGGTGGGGATCTCAATCAACACAGCGGCATTTGGCGAGGATGAAGCCTTGGCCTATCTTGCAGAGGTTGAAAAGCGGATGGGCTTGCCTGCTGTCGATCCTTTCCGCCAAGGTGCTGCACGTCTTTGTGACGCATTGGAGCCGATATGAGTTTTACCATCACGGCCACGCCCGAAACCTTTCGCTTGGCCGAGGTTTTTACGATTTCACGCGGCTCGCGCAGTGAGGCGCAGGTGGTCACAGTCCACATCAGCCGCGATGGGATCACGGGGCGGGGCGAATCTGTGCCCTATGCGCGCTATGGCGAGAGCATAGCCTCGGTCGTGGCGCAAATAGAGGGGCTGCCTGCAGGGATTGATCGTAAAAGCTTGCAGGACGCATTGCCCGCAGGGGCCGCGCGAAACGCAGTCGATTGTGCGATATGGGACTGGGAAGCAAAATCAACGGGGCGGCCCGTTTGGGATTTGGCGGGGCTTGCGACCGCGCCGCGCGCTGAGATTACAGCCTATACCCTGTCGCTTGACACGCCCGAGCGCATGGAGGCTGCGGCAGCGCGCCACCAATCCCGCCCGCTGCTTAAGATTAAATTGGGCACGCCCGATGACATGCCGCGTCTTGAGGCGGTGCGCCGTGGTGCGCCACGCGCGCGGATCATCGTGGATGCCAATGAGGGATGGACTGTGGACAGCTACAGTGATCTTGCGCCGCATCTGATCCGTCTCGGGGTCGAGATGGTGGAACAGCCGCTTCCTACGGGTGCCGATGATCTTTTGGCTGAAATCGCCCGCCCCTTGCCAGTTTGCGCCGATGAGTCCGCCCATGATCGTGCGAGCCTGCCTGATCTGGTGGGCAAATACGATATGGTGAACATCAAATTGGATAAAACAGGCGGTTTGACAGAGGCGCTTGCGTTGCGCGATGCGGCTGTGGCGGAGGGCTATGGGATTATGGTGGGCTGCATGGTTGGCAGTTCTCTTGCTATGGCCCCTGCGCTTCTCGTGGCACAAGGCGCGGCAATTACCGATCTTGACGGGCCGCTTCTTCTGGCAGAAGACCGTAAGCACGCTTTGACATTTGACGCAGACGGGGTGCATCCTGCGCGTCCAGAATTATGGGGATGAGTTGAGATGACGCGCATCGTATATGTGAATGGCGAATATCTGCCCGAGGATCAGGCCAAAGTTTCGGTGTTTGATCGGGGGTTTCTGTTTGCCGATGGCGTCTATGAGGTGACCAGCGTCTTGGATGGCAAACTTATTGACTTCGAAGGCCACGTAAAACGCCTTGCCCGTTCCTTGAACGAATTGGGTATGCGCGCGCCATGCGACATTGACCGCTTTCTTGAAATTCATCGCGAACTGGTGAAGCGCAATGCCTTGGTCGATGGTATGATCTATCTACAGATCACTCGCGGCGCACCCAATGATCGCGATTTTGCCTATCCTGCTCCCGAGACAGAGCCAACCTTGGTGCTGTTCACCCAGTCCAAACCAGGTTTGGCACAAAGCCCAATGGCAAAGACAGGGATGAAGGTGATCTCTATTGAAGATCAGCGATGGGGGCGGCGCGATATTAAGACTGTGCAGCTCCTTTACCCGTCCATGGGCAAGATGATGGCAAAGGCGGCTGGCTGTGACGATGCGTGGATGGTGGAAGATGGTGCTGTGACAGAAGGCACGTCAAACAATGCTTATATCATCAAGGATGGCACGATCATCACCCGCAATCTTGGCACTGAAATTTTGCATGGGATCACCCGCGCAGCGGTGCTGCGTTTCGCGCGTGAAGCACAGATGAAGGTAGAAGAACGCCCCTTCACAGTCGCCGAGGCGCAAGCGGCAGATGAGGCATTTATCACCTCGGCCTCAACCTTCGTGATGCCTGTGGTTGAACTGGATGGAACGCCTATTGGCACAGGAAAACCTGGCCCTGTGGCGACACGTTTGCGCGAGATTTACCTTGAAGAAAGCCGTAAAGCGGCAATCTGAAAAGGCCAAAAAAGAAGGGCGCGAGAGATCGCGCCCTTTTCAGTTGGAGTGAATTGTACCTTAATTTTTGAGGGTAATTGATCCCGCGGTAATTTGCGTAGGCGTAATGTTTTGCAAGGTCGCCACCAATGTGCCTGGCCCACCACCAAAGGATACAAGAACATTGGTGTTCGCGCCGTCTGCCACCAATTGCAAACTCGCCCCTGTCAGATCAGCCGAAGAACCATCTGCATTGGTCAGCAGCACTTGTAGCGTTTCGTTCGCAGTGAAATCGGCCACAATCTTATATTTTTAGACATTATTAACAAAATAAAAAAATCCAATCCTTGGAAACGGATTGTTCGCAAATCAGCAATGCATTGAAATTATTTGAGTTTCGCCTTTTAGGTGAAGTCACCCTGGGCAAACCAACCGCCTGTTATCGCGCCCCCATGGGCATAAAAAAGCCATAATCTGGCACCTTGCTCGGTGGTAATGCACCAATAATCCCGCAATCCAGTGCGCCAATTGGGGTCATCAAGCCACCATTCTGGCGCGATTCTTTCAGGGCCGATATAGGATTTCACAGTGAAATTTTGTCGCCGCCATGCAAAGCGAAATGGCGGTTCTGGGCTGTCGGGGGCATCAATAAATTCGGGCTTGAATAGGGTTAAAGGGCGCGGAAGATGCGCGCGTGGCCATAGGCTCCCAAACGGGTCTGACCATGCGGCCGCAAGAGACTTCTGTGATTTTTCGGGCAGATGGCTTTCTGCCGGATGGGGTCGGGTGATTGCTTCTAGCCCAATCCTTGTGCCAATGCGCGTGATCAGATCGTCCAAGGCGCTGCGCGCCGCATGGGCGCGCGCGGAACTATCCCCGCCTTGATGTGCGATGGCATTGCGCGCCTCGGTTTGCAGCGCCTCAAGGCGGATCATATCAAAGGCTGTAGAAGGTTCTAAATCTTTGAGGCCTTGTTCCATCTGTAATTTCAACAGGCTGTAAACGGTGCGCGCATCGGTATGGCTGCGCGCAAGCCGCAAAGTGATATGACGGCGCGCTTCGGTCATTTCGGCAAGATCAAGACGTAGGCTGCGCAGATCTCGCCCTGCTTTGTCGAGCTTTTGACACAGCGCTTCGGTTAAACGCAGGATCGCTGCATGAAGATCATCACTTGTGCCAATGGGTTCGGGAAAGCTCATGCGCACCGCGAAATAGGGCGTGCTGCGCGCGGGCGAGACAGGTTCGGCAAGACTTCCCAAAGCTTGGTCAAGGCGCTGGAGCAAAAATTGGCCAAAGCGCCGTGCCAGACCTGCGCGGGGTTGCGCAAGCAGATGGTGAATCTGATGCAGGCCAAGCCGTGCCAACCCGTCTATCGTTTCGTCCCCAAGCCTCAAAGCGGCGATAGGCAAGGGCAAAACTGCCGCGCGGGTTTCTAACGGGGGTGCGATATGAATAGACGCCTCTTTGCTTTGGCGGGCAAGTGGCGCAAATTTTGGGCTCATGTCACGCCTGCGCAAAGCGGCGCGTGCCCGCGTAGCGCGCGCTTCTTGGCTGATGGCATCACCACGGGCTTGTTGCGCTCTGCCACGACCATGTCCAAAGCGGGCCAAGGCCCAAGCTGCCCCGCGCGTATCGGCAAGCCCGATTTTCGCACTTAGCCCCAATGCCGCGAGGTCGGCGCAAATGGTCTCGGCCATGGCGGTTTCCCCACCAAAAAGATGAGCGCAGCCAGAAATATCCATCACCAGACCATCTGTCCCCTCCGCCGCGATCCAAGGCGAAAATTTCTCTGCCCATCGACACAGCGCCTTGTGAAAGGCTTGTTCTTGCGCAGGGTTTTGACTGCGGGTGATCAGATTTGCACATAGCGCCATAGCGGCGCTTAACGCCTGTCCACGATAAAGCCCTGCGGCTTGTGCTTTGGGGCAGAGCGAGGAGAGAACTTGCCGATTGCCCGCTTCCGCAATCACGGCAAGTGGTTGCAGGCTCGTGCCGCGATGTAGGCGCAAGATTTGCTCCGCAGCAAGATGCGGCAAATAGATCGACAAAATGCGGCGCGTTTTGGTACGGGCCATTTGGGGGGCGGGGGCGGACATTCGAAATCATCCATCAAATGTTCACATTTTGTTCTTATTTAGTCCACACTCCAGAAAGAGTCGAGTCCCACCTATTGCAGGCGGCGTAAAAGATCGGGGCTGGCATAGCCATCAGGTAGGAGGCCGTTGGCAATTTGATAGGCGCGGATTGCTGCCACGCTATTGGGGCCAATCCGCCCATCGACCCCGCCTGTATCAAACCCTGCCGCGGTGAGTAGTGTTTGCAATTCTGCACGCTCACTCCGCGTTAGGACGCGGTCATTGCGGGGCCATGTGGCGCGAAATCCGTTTGAACGCCCCACGATCCTATCTGACAAATGACCTAGCGCGATCACATAGCTGTCAGCGGGGTTATAGCGCTCTAGGACACCAAAATTATCGTAGACCATAAGCGCCACACCATTCGCCCCAGCGGGGAGGAGCAGCGCAGAGGGCCCATGATCTGGCAGGGGCGTGCCATCCGCGAGCGTGACTGCGCGGTTGCGCCAAAAACTGGCACCGCGTTTTTCTTCACGGCTGGCAAGGCGATAGTCAAATCCTTGTGGCAATCGCACCTCTAACGCCCAAGGTTGCCCGCGCCGCCATCCTGCTTCGCTCAGGAAATTGGCGGCTGAGGCCAAGGCGTCGCGCGGGTCATCGCCCCAAATATCTGCGCGACCATCTCCCGTGTAATCGACCGCATAGGCCAGATAGCTGGTTGGCATGAATTGGGTATGCCCTATTGCCCCTGCCCATGACCCTGCAAAGGCGCGGGGGCTGACCGCCCCAATCTCTAGGATTTGCAAAGCAGCGAGAAGTTCGGCTTCGAAATAGGCGCGCCTGCGCCCTTCCCATGCCAGCGTGGCCAATGCGCGCAATGTGTCTGTGTTCCCACGGAAACTGCCATAGGATGTCTCGACCCCCCAAACGGCGACAACCACCTCTCCAGGAACGCCAAATTGAGACTCGATCCGCGCCAAATCTTCGCGCCACCTTTGATAATTGGCCCGCCCGCCTTCGATGCGTTGCGTGGAAACGGCGCTGTCGAGATAGTCCCAAATGGGGCGCACAAATTCGGATTGATTGCCATCAAGACGCACAACCTCATCTAACGGGGTCATTCGGCCAAGGGCGGCATCTACCACTGCGGGCGAAATACCTTGTGCCACGGCGCGGGATGCGAAATCTGCGCGCCATTGAGAAAAACTTTCGCGGGGTGCAGGGCTGGATTGGGTGCTGAGCGTGGCAGGTCGTGGGTAAGGCAAGGGTGAACTGCTGACCGCTAATCCCTGAGCCAAGCTTACCTCTGTGCCAAGCGATATGAAAATGGCGGCCATAGGCGCGCACCATTGCAAGGCGTTTTGCTTCACCTGCATTTTTCTTCCCCGATACAGACCAGCAACAGCCCGCTGGCGCTTGGTTTTGCCGCTCATGGACAAACCTAGCGCGCAGAATGCATTCCGCCTAGGGGCAATCGAGATTAGGAATTTCGCTTTTTCAATTTGCGCAATTTGCGCTTTTTGGCTTCAGCTTGGCTCGATCTGCGCCCGCCAAAGCCGCGCTTGCCGCGTTTGCCGCCCGTGTTGGGGCGGTGTTGCGTGCCGTGAATTTCTAGTAGCTCAAGACCGATGCCGCCTGTGATGGGCAAGGCCTCCGTCAGGCGCACCAAGACGCGATCCCCAATGCCTAAGGTTAAACCCGTATCCGCACCCATCAATGTCTGCGTGTCTGCATCAAAATGGAAAAACTCGCGGCCCAAGCTGCGCACGGGCAATAAGCCGTCTGCGCCTGTTTCGTCCAGTTTCACGAAGGCGCCGAACCGCGCCACACCTGAAATACGACCTGTGAATTCCGCCCCCACGCGATCCTTCAGATAGGCGGCCAGATAACGGTCGGTCGTGTCTCGCTCGGCCACCATCGCGCGGCGCTCAGCTTCCGAGATTTGTTTGGCGGTGCCGTCCAGCGTTTCGATATCTTCGGCGCTTAAGCCATCCTTGCCAAATCCGTGAGACGAGATCAGCGCCCGATGCACGATCAAATCGGCATAACGGCGAATGGGGGATGTGAAATGGGCATAAGCCCGCAGAGCAAGGCCAAAATGGCCGAAATTTTCGGGGTGGTAATAGGCCTGCTGCATTGAGCGCAAGGTTGAGATATTGATCAGCTCATCGTGATCCGTGCCCTCGGCCTGCGCCAAAAGCGCATTGAGATGGCGGGTCATCAACACCTGACCTTTCGCCAAAACAAGCCCCGCTGTGGCGGCCGTCTCGCGCAAAGCGTCCAGCTTGTCGGGATCGGGTTCTTCGTGAACGCGGAACAACAGCGGCGATTTTTTCGCAATCAAAGTTTCAGCTGCGGCGACATTGGCCAAAACCATGAATTCTTCAATCAGGCGATGCGCGTCTAGCCTGTCGCGGAAGGCCACGCTTTCAACCTCGCCTTCTTCGGAGAGAATGATACGCCGCTCTGGAAGATCAAGGTCAAGTGGTTGACGGCGCGCCCGCGCCGTTTTGAGTGCCTCATGAGCCGCAAAGAGGGGCGCGATGACAGGCTCCATCAAAGCCTCGCAACGCGGGGTTGGGGCGCCGTCTTGGGCGGCCTGCGCCTCTTCGTAGGACAAAGATGCGACCGAGCGCATAAGCCCGCGATGAAAGCTTTGCGCCTTTTTCTCACCCGTTGCATCAATGATCATGCGCACGGCAAGACAGGGGCGCAAAACGCCCTCATGCAAAGAACAAAGATCCCCCGACAGTCGGTCAGGCAGCATCGGCACAACGCGATCCGGGAAATAGGCAGAATTGCCGCGCTTTTTTGCCTCGCGATCAAGCGCACTGCCCGCGCGCACATAATGTGCGACATCGGCAATCGCGACCCAGATGACATGACCGCCTTTGTTCTTCGGGTCAGGGTCTGCATGCGCATAGCAGGCATCATCATGGTCGCGCGCGTCTGAGGGGTCGATGGTCACGAAAGGCAGATTGGTTAAATCTTCGCGACCTGATTTTGACGCTGGTTTGGCTTTGTCAGCCTCTGCGATGACCTCGTCTGGGAAATTATCGCGCAGCCCATGTTCATGGATTGCAATAAGGCTGACCGCCTTCGGCGCGCTTGGATCGCCAAGCCGTGTCACGATGCGCGCCTGCGGCAGGCCCATGCGGGACTTTGGCCCTGCAAGCTCTGCCTCGACCAACTCGCCATCTTTTGCGGATAAGGTGGCATCTGACGCCACGCGCCATTCTTTATCTGAGCCTTTGGTGACGGGCAAAATACGCCCACCTTCCGAGGTCGTGCGGAAAATACCAATGAATTTGCGGGGATTGGTGCCGATGCGCCGAATGAGGCGCGCGAGGTAACTGTGATCTTCGCCATGAACCTCTTGCAAACGAGCAAGGATACGGTCGCCGTCACCCAAGGCAGGATCAGCCTCACGGGGAACATATAGAATTTTTGGCGCGTCCCCCTCGCCCTGCCATTCCATCGGACTGCAGAATTGATCCCCTGCGCTATCTTCGGCCAAAACCGTCAGGATGGCCACGGGTGGTAATTTATCGGGGTCGGCATAGGTTTTCTTGGCGCGGCGCAGATGGCCTTCTTCTTCAAGCTCTTTGAGAAGGCGCTTGAGATCAATGCGCGCGGCCCCTTTGATACCAAAAGCCTTCGCGATATCGCGTTTTGAACTGGCGTGTGGATGATCGGAAATCCATTGCAGGATTTCGCTTTTTGATGGGATCGCGCTCATGGCACTGCCCTAGCATGGTGTGGGCCTGCCGTCATGGGGTAATCTTAAAGCGCCAAAAGATCACTGCGGGTCAGGCGAAAGCCTGAGGCAATCCAACGTGCTTCTAACTCCGCAAGGGCTTTGCCCAAGTCTGGCCCCTGCAACTTGGGCATGAGATCGGCTGCACGAATTGGAAACTCGGCCTGTGCGCCCAATGTTGCAGCTGCCCATTCCGACAGATCAAGCGGGGTTTCAAAGAAGGCATGGCGCAGCATCAGCGCCGCGTGGGCCATTTTCTCACCATGGCGATAGCCCAATTCTGCGCCCGCAATGTTGCCTGTGGCTGTTTCGCGCAAAACTGCCACATTTTGGGCCATAGATTTGGACAGACGGAGTTCCGTTTGCAGATCTTCACCCCCAATCGCGGCAAGCCTAAGGGCGTGATCAGGTGCAAAGCCGCGCTCGGCCTCAAAATGCAAAACTGGCCCTAAGGCGCGCAGATTTGCGCCTGTGATGCAGTGGTGTAAAATTCCCGTTTGCTCCATCGCGGCCAAGGCGGGTGCGGGGTTTTGGGCGCGGAGAAGCTTGATCATCTCTTCCCCAATCCGTTCGCGCGACAACTGGTCTAGCCCGTCTGCCAGTGCCGCACAGGCCGCGAGTATGTCGGGATCAAACCCTGCATCTGGCGATGCATAATGCGCATGAAATCGGAAGAAGCGTAAAATACGAAGATAATCCTCACGGATGCGGTGATGCGCCGACCCGATAAAACGCAAAAGACCCTTGCGTAGATCGTCCAAGCCTTGGCCCGTGGGATCAGATATCGCGCCGCCTGCATCAACATAGAGTGCGTTGATCGTGAAATCCCGCCGCATGGCATCCTCGGTCAGGCTTGTGCCAAAGGCTACGGTCGCACGGCGGCCATGGGCTTCGACATCACGGCGAAAGCTGGTCACTTCATAACTTTCCCCTGATAGGATCAGGGTTACGGTGCCATGTTCAACGCCCGTTTCCACGCATTTTACAGAGGCCCCTTGCGCCAATTCGATCACCTGCTGTGGGGTTGCATCTGTGGCGATATCAATATCCCCCACCGCGTGACCCATCAGGTGATTGCGCACCGCACCCCCCACAACATAGGCTTGGTGGCCCGCATCGCTCAAAAGTGCCAAGGCCGCTTGCGTGGTGCTATTGGAAAGCCAATCTGCGGATATGATGGGGGATTGGTTCATGTGATCCGATCCGCAAGAGATTTCAATATCCGCGCGGTCGCGCCCCAAATGTAATAGGGGCCATAGGGCACGGCATAGAATTTGCGCCACTGTCCCTGCCAGCGGCGGGCCTCGATACGGAAATTCCGCGGCTCCATCACGAAGGAAAGCGGGACGCGAAACACCTCGTCTACTTCGTTCGCTTCTGGCATTGCTGTAAAGGGCGCGGTGATTTCAGCCAAGATCGGGGTGATCAGATAGCCCGTGACTGTTTCATGTGGCAACAGATGGGACAGGACATTGACCTGTACCGCAGGCAAACCGATTTCCTCATGCGCCTCGCGCAGGGCGGTGTGATCGAGGCTAGCATCAGTTTCGTCCTGCTTGCCGCCTGGAAAAGCGATTTGTCCAGGGTGATGGGCCAAATGCGAGGCGCGTTTGGTCAATACAACCTGTGGCGTGGCCCTAAAGGCTTCGATGCCGAAAAGCACAGCGGCAGGGCGCAGTTTGCGTCCCGCAGGCAATTTGATGTCAGGGTTCAAATCATAATCGGAGGAGGGTTTGGCGGGCCGCTCAAGCGCCGCCATCACCTGATCTAGAGTGATCTTTTCCGCCGCCCCCGCCATTGGCCCTTTACGCCTCTGGCACGGGTTTTGTCGCCTCGAACCCAAGGGTTTCGGGGTCGAATTCATAATGCGCCCCGCAGAATTGGCAATCCGCCAAGACCTGCCCGTCTTCCGTGGTCATATGCGCGATATCTTTGGCCGAATAGATCGACAGGCTTTGACGCACCCGCGCCTCCGAACAGGTGCAGCCAAACCGCACCGGTAGCGGATCAAAGACGCGTGGCGACTCCTCATGGAACAAGCGCAGCAAGAGATCCGTCTGGCTGAGCGAGGGGCCAATCAATTCAAACGTGTCTACAGTATCAAGAAGGATATTGGCGCGGTTCCAATTTTCGCCCTCATCCTCATTGAGAAGATCGGTTGCGGCCAAAAGCCCCGCTTCCCCTGATCCGCCTTCGCCAGTCACATGCGGGCTTGCTTTGGGCATATGCTGAAGCATTACGCCGCCTGCGCGCCAATTCTCTCCTTCCTGCCCTGGGGTGGAGGAGCGACCATAGCCCAACATAAACCGTGTCGGTAATTGTTCGGATTGCGCGAAATAAGCCTCGGCACAACCGCGCAGAGCATCGCCCGTCAGAGGTGTGATGCCCTGATAGGGCGCGCTGCCCGTGCCTTGATCCAAAAGAAGCGCGAAATAGCCCTTGCCCGCCTGTGGAAAGGGTGCGGCGCTGTTGTCAAATTTGTCTTTGTCGTAACTCGCATAGGCACGGATGCGGGCGGGTTTCCCCTCGCCTTCAGGGGCATAAAAATCTGTCGCGATCAAACGCAACGGCCCATCACCGCGTAATTGCAGCGACAATTTCCAACGCAGTTTTATGGTCTGTCCGATCAAGGCGGTCAAAAGCACCATCTCGGCTACCATAGCCTCAACCCCTGATGGGTAATCATGTTGGCTAAGAATTTGATCCATCGTCTGGTCAAGGCGCACCACTCGCCCCCGAATATCGGAAGCGTCTAATTGAAATGGTAAAACCACATCATCCCAAGCGGCATCCGCGCCAACACTCATTCTCTTTCGTCCTTCGCCTAAAATAATCGCGCCTTTTTTGTCAGGGTCAGCCAAAGGCCGCGCCCCGTCAACCGCGGTCTGCTTTCATATAGGTCGTCCAAGGGCAAGACCCAAACCACACTTTGGGCCGCAAAGCCGCCATGCGACTGCCACAATCTGGGCAAATTTCGATGGTCATTTACGGGCCATAACTTTGATTTGGCTCTCATTGCACGTGGCTTGCGCAAAAATCGCCTCAGGCTGCAAACGGGGTAAGGCGCATATGAAAATTTTGATGGTTCACCAAAATTATCCCGGTCAGTATCGAGAATTATTGTCTTGGCTGATTGCACAAGGTGGGCATGAAATTGTGTTTCTGACCCAAAGACAGGGCATTGCACCGCGCGATGGGGTTAAGATTGTCAGCTATCCAACCCATCACAGACCCTCTGACGGTGCCCTTTGTTTTGTCGTGGTCTTTGCTTGAATCGGTGTCGATGCAGGCCCCGATTGTGGCCTCTGGCACGGCCCCTGTGCGCGAGGTGATCAAAGATGGCAAGACGGGGCTTTTGGCGGATTTCTTGAACCCTGATGAGATCGCTGAAAAGGCGATCCAACTTTTGTCGGATTACAAACTCGGTGAGAAACTCGGCAAAGCCGCCCGTGCCCATGTGGTGAAGTCCTATGACTTTGAAAAAGTCTGCCTGCCTCAGCATCTGCGCCAGATCAATGCGCTGGTTCCAAAGGCCAAAGCGATAGCGTTGCCCAAAAGCAAATAGTGATCTGGGGTTTGACCGCGCGGGTGTTTTCTGACAGCAGGATTGGCAATACCGCAGTTTCCGCACGGGTGATCCATGGCAGAGCAAATTCTGGTAACAGGTGGGGCGGGCTATATTGGCTCGCATGTCGTGGTCGCTTTGTATGAGGCGGGCTATAGCCCCGTCATATTCGATAATTTTTACAACGCCCGCCGCGATGTGCCTATGCGTTTGGCGCAGATTATGGGCACGGCCCCAAGCGTTATTGAGGGGGACATCCGCGACAGTGCCTGCCTTGATCAGGCCTTTCAGGCACATGAATTTGGCGGGGTGATTCATTTGGCCGCCCATAAAGCGGTGGGCGAAAGCGTTGCCAAGCCATTGGCGTATTTTGATAATAACGTGGGTGGTTTTTTGAACCTCCTCGGTGCAATGGCGCGGGCAGGGTGTAAGCGCCTTGTGTTTTCGTCATCCGCCACAGTTTATGGTGAGCCTGATGAAACCCCAACGCCCGAAACTGCGCCACGCCGTGCGATGAACCCTTACGGGCGCACCAAAATCATCTGCGAAGAAATGTTGCAGGATCTGTGCGCAGCTGATCCAGAATGGGCGGTGGGTGTTTTGCGTTATTTCAACCCCGCTGGGGCGCATGGCTCGGCGCTGATTGGCGAAGACCCTGCGGATATTCCGAACAATCTGATGCCTTATATTGCCAAGGTGGCCACTGGCGCATTGGCAAACATCTCGGTTTTTGGAAATGATTATGACACGCCCAATGGCACGGGTGTTCGGGATTATATCCATGTTGAAGATTTGGCCGAAGGCCATGTTCTGTCTTTGGCGCAGTTGCGGCAGGGGCGCGGGCATTTGGTCAATCTTGGAACGGGGCGGGGGTATTCGGTCTTGGAAATGATCGCCGCCTATCAGCGCGCTACGAACCGCCAGTTGCCCTATGAGATTGTCGCGCGCCGCGAGGGGGATGTGCCAATTTATTGTGCCAAAACAGAAAAAGCCCGCGATCTGCTTGGGTTTGAAGCAAAGCGCGGGCTAGATGAGATGTGCGCCAGTTCTTGGGCTTGGATGCAGGCCCAAGAGCGCGGGAACGATTAACCTTTTAGACGGCGATTGCGCGCGGCCAACAGTTTCAAGCGCAGCGCGTTCAGCTGGATAAAGCCCTGCGCATCTTTTTGATCATAGGCGCCCGCATCTTCTTCGAAGGTCACATGGGCTTCGGAATATAGGCTGTGATCAGACCAACGCGCCACAGTGCGTGCCGCACCCTTATAGAGTTTGACGCGCACAGTGCCAGATACATGCTCCTGGCTTTTGTCGATCAGCGCTTGAAGCATTTCGCGCTCAGGGCTGAACCAGAAGCCGTTATAGATCAGCTCCGCATAGCGCGGCATGATGGAATCTTTCAGATGGCCCGCGCCGCTATCCAAGGTGATCTGCTCAATCCCGCGATGGGCCTCAAGCAAAATCGTGCCGCCTGGTGTTTCATAAATGCCGCGCGATTTCATCCCAACAAAGCGGTTTTCAACCAGATCAAGGCGGCCAATGCCGTGCTTGCCGCCCAATTCATTGAGCTTGGTCAGGATTGTGGCAGGGCTCATTGCGGTGCCATTGATTGCAACTGCATCACCGCGCTCAAACGTGATTTCCACCATTTCGGGCGTGTCAGGCGCGTCTTCAGGATGGACGCTGCGCTGATAGACGTAGTCGGGCGCTTCTTGTGCGGGGTCTTCGAGAACTTTCCCCTCAGAAGAGGTGTGCAGCAGGTTTGCATCCACTGAAAATGGGGCTTCGCCACGCTTGTCCTTGGCGATAGGAATTTGATTTTTCTCTGCAAAATCCAACAATTTTGTGCGGCTGGTCAAATCCCACAACCGCCACGGTGCGATGACTTTGATGTCTGGGTTAAGCGCGTAGGCGGCCAATTCAAAACGCACTTGGTCATTGCCCTTGCCCGTTGCCCCATGCGAGATCGCATCGGCCCCAGTGGCTTCGGCAATTTCAACCAAACGCTTGGAAATCAGTGGGCGCGCGATGGATGTGCCAAGAAGATAGAGCCCCTCGTAAAGCGCATTGGCGCGGAACATCGGGAAAACGAAATCGCGCACGAATTCTTCGCGGAGATCTTCGATGAAAATTTCGGACACGCCCAGCAATTCGGCCTTTTTGCGTGCGGGCTCCAGTTCTTCGCCTTGACCCAGATCGGCGGTAAAGGTCACGACCTCGCAGCCATATTCGGCCTGCAGCCATTTCAGGATGATGGATGTATCAAGACCACCTGAATAAGCGAGAACAACTTTCTTGGGCGCAGACATCGTTTAGCTCCGAATTTGAAAGGGGTTGGCGGGCGATAACGGGTTTTGGCGAGGGACGCAAGTTGGCGCAGTATCCGCTTAGCGCATTGCGCAGGCTAGACAGGGGGCAATCTTTAAGGCAGGCCTAGGGAATGAATGATTTTAAAAATAATGCCAAAGCTGCCGAACAGGCTATGCGCGCCTTGTTTGCGCCTACGCCTTTGCAGAAAAATATTTATCTGTCTGAGCGCTATGGCGCAAATATTTGGCTCAAGCGCGAGGATCTTAGTCCTGTGCGCTCGTATAAAATTCGCGGTGCCTTTAACGCAATGCGCAAGGCCTTGGCCGTGGATGCCACGCGCCGGCAATTCGTTTGCGCCAGCGCGGGCAATCACGCACAAGGCGTGGCCTATGTCTGCCAGCATTTTGGGGTTGAAGGTGTGATTTTCATGCCCGTCACTACGCCACAGCAGAAGATCGCCAAAACCCGTGCCTTTGGTGGGGCCAATGTGCGCATTGAATTGGTTGGCGATTATTTTGATGAGACATTGGCCGCAGCGCAGGGATTTTGCGCGCGCGAAGGTGCTCATTTCCTGTCACCTTTTGATGATGAAGATGTGATTGAGGGGCAGGCTTCGGTGGCTGTTGAGATGGTCGAGCAACTGGGCCGCGCCCCTGATTGCTTGGTGCTGCCTGTAGGGGGTGGGGGGTTGTCAGCGGGTATGTTGTCGTATCTCGGGCGCGATCAGGCAGTGACCTTGGTTGAACCTGTGGGCGGCCCAAGTCTGACCGCAGCATTGGCCGAGGGTGCGCCAAAGACGGTCAAAATTGAAGATACGTTTGTCGATGGCGCGGCTGTTGCGCGGATTGGTGAAAAAACCTTTGCGCGACTCAATCATATCAAGCCTGAACGCGTGCATTTGGCACCTGAAAACCGGATATGCGTGACGATTCAAGAGATGCTCAACATCGAAGGCATTGTGCTAGAACCTGCGGGGGCCTTGTCGATTGATGTTTTGCCTGAAATTGCCGATGAGATTGCGGGTAAGTCGGTGGTCTGTGTGACCTCTGGCGGAAATTTCGATTTCGAGCGATTGCCCGAAGTCAAAGAGCGCGCAATGCGCTTCTTGGGCGTCAAGAAATATTTCATCTTGCGTATGCCGCAGCGCCCCGGGGCCCTGCGCGAATTTTTGAACCTCCTTGGCCCAGATGATGATATCGCGCGATTTGAGTACTTGAAGAAATCCGCACGCAATTTCGGGTCGGTTTTAATTGGGATTGAAACAAAAGACGCCGCGCATTTTCCTGATCTAATGGCGCGGATTGAGGCGCGTGGATTTGCCTGTCGCGACATTACCAATGACGAGGTTTTAGCTGAGTTTTTGATTTGAAAAGCGCGGTCTAAATCTCGGCGCCAAGTTGGGGGATATGGTGCGCCAGCGCCGCAAGACCGGTCGAAAGCAGTCGGGTCAAACTGTCGAGATCGGCCTGTGTTGCGCGCCACTCACGATGTTCAAGTCTGTGGCAATATTCGCAAAAGCTGGTTAGGCCACGATTACTGGCCACCCCGCGCAACGCATGAAATGCACGCGCTGCCGCCATGTTGGCTTATCGGCCATAATGGGCCAGGAGTTGCCGCACAAAATGCCGATCCCCTGACACGGCCAATAGCGTTTCAGCCTCGTCCCACGGCAGGAAAATCGCGCTATGGCCTGCCTCTGTTGGTTCCCCCATGCGGCGCCCCAGTTGGGCATAGAAGATGTGGCATTGTTTGTGTGCGTGATAGCCATAATCGGGCATAAATGTGTGGCGATGAAACATCCCCAAGCGGCGAATTCCATGGATGCGATATCCCGTTTCTTCCAAAACTTCGCGATGCAAGGCTTGGATGGCGGTTTCGCCTGCGTCAATCCCGCCTCCAGGCAATTGAAATTCGGGGTCTGGATCCTCTTGGAATGTGGCCAGAATGCCATCACCTGCATCAATAATCGCATAGGCCCCTGCGCGGGGACGGTGATACTGGTTTGGATCTGGCCAATTGCCAAAACGGCGGTTCATTTTATCCCCCCTCAGGTGCGACTTGCTTTGAGCACGACTTTGACAGGTGTATCCCGTTCTCAAAACCCCTCAAATGCATGTCAGACCCTGTGCAAAGCTTGATTTTTTGTCTAAGTCAGACCACAGCACGCCACACCAACCAGATCGGGCAAGAGATTATGACACAGCAGGATAAATTGGTCGCGATGCGCGACACCGCCGCCCGCGTTTTGAAAATTGAGGCGGATGCGGTGATGGCTTTGGCCGCGCATTTGCCTGCTGATTTTGACGGCGCGGTTGAGGCCATGCTGGCCACGAAAGGCCGTGTGATCCTATCTGGTATCGGAAAATCGGGGCATATTGCGCGCAAGATCAGCTCAACCCTTGCTTCGACTGGCACACCTTCGGCTTTTGTCCACCCTGCTGAGGCAAGCCATGGTGATTTAGGAATGATCACCCCTGAGGATTTGGTGATTTTGATCTCAAACTCAGGTGAAACGGCTGAATTGGGCGATATCGTGGCCCATGTGGCGCGGTTTTCAATCCCGATGATTGGCATATCAGGGCGCGAAGACAGCACATTGATGCGGGCGGCGCAGTATCGCTTGACCTTGCCTGCCGCGCCTGAGGCTTGTGTGATTGGGATGGCACCGACAACTTCAACGACCCTGACACTTGCCTTGGGCGATGCATTGGCCGTTTGTGTTATGGAGCAGCGCGGTTTTCGACCCGATCAATTCCGCACGTTTCATCCCGGCGGGAAACTGGGCGCACAATTGTCAAAAGTTGCGCAATTGATGCATGAGGGGGCGGCCTTGCCCTTGGTTCAGGTGACCACCCCGATGCCTGAGACCCTGTTGGTGATGACCGAGAAAAGCTTTGGTATCGTGGGGGTCTTGGACGGCGAAGGTCGCCTTGATGGGGTGATCTCGGATGGCGATTTGCGGCGCAACATGGCGCGGCTAATGTCCTGCACGGCTGGTGATGTCGCTACCAAATCCCCTCGCGTGACCGCCCCAGATGCCCTTGCCGCCGAGGCCTTGGCGGTCATGTCTGCGCATAAAATCACGGCACTTTTCGCCCTTGATACGGATAAACGCCCTGTCGGTCTGTTGCACTTGCACGATTGCCTGCGGGCGGGTTTGGCTTAAACCCTTAGCGTCCTATCGCGTCATAGGTGGCAAAGCCTGCGCTTAGCGCATCTTGGCGGCTGTATATATTGCGCAAATCGGCCATGCGCGCCTGCGCCATGCCCTTGGACAATCGGGTTAAATCCAGCGCGCGGAACTCGTTCCACTCGGTTAGGATCACCAAAAGATCGGCGGCTTCCGCAGCGGTATAGGGGTCATCGCACCATGTCACATTTGGCAACAGATGTTCCCCTTCGCGGCGGCCTTGCGGGTCGACCACACGCACGGTCGCGCCACCGCCCACAAGAGCGGGCACAATGGTAAGCGAAGGCGCATCGCGCATATCATCGGTGTTTGGCTTGAAGGTTACGCCCAGCACAGCGATTTTCTTGCCATTGAAACTGCCATCGCACAGATCATGCAGTTTTTCGATCATGCGCAATTTAACTGCGTCATTCACTCGGATCACTGTTTCCACAATCTGTTGGGGAGCTGCAAAATCCTGACCGATCCGCGCCAAGGCTTGGGTGTCCTTGGGAAAACAAGACCCACCATACCCTGGCCCTGCATGTAGAAACTTATTTCCAATGCGCCCATCAAGCCCCATACCTTTTGAGACTTCCTTCACATCTGCGCCGACTTTTTCGCAAAGCGCGGCGATTTCATTGATGAAGGTGATCTTGGTCGCAAGAAAGGCATTGGCCGCGTATTTGATCATTTCCGCCGATTCCAGATCGGTGGTCACGATTGGAAAATCGCGCAGATACAGGGGGCGATAAATCTCGGCCATAACCTTGGCTGCGCGCTCTGATTGCACGCCAACCACAACGCGGTCTGGCTTCATGAAATCGTCAATTGCGGCCCCTTCCCGAAGAAACTCGGGGTTTGAGGCAACATCAAACTCCGCCTTTGGATTGGCCTGTGCCACAACCTCTTGCACCTTGCGGTTGGTGCCAACAGGCACAGTCGATTTCGTCACCACCACGGCGTAGCCTGTCAGCGCGCGCCCGACTTCTTCGGCGGCGGCCATGACATAGGTGAGATCAGCATGGCCATCGCCCCGCCGCGTGGGCGTGCCAACAGCAATAAACACAGCATCTGCCCCATCCACAGCTTGCGCCAAATCCGTTGTAAAGGACAGCCGCCCCGCCTCGACATTGCGGGCCATCAAATCCTCAAGGCCAGGCTCATAAATTGGAACCTCACCCTTATTCAGTTTAGCAATTTTTTCTGGGGCTTTGTCGACACAGATCACCTCATGCCCAAAATCCGAGAAGCAGACCCCGGAAACCAAGCCAACATAGCCTGTGCCAATCATCGCAATCCGCATGGTTTAATGTCCTTTTTTGGCCAATCTTGTTCTCGTCCTAGCATCGATAATAATCGCGATACCAGTCCACAAACGCGGCAACCCCGTCTTGCACTGCGGTTTGTGGCTTGTAGCCTGTTAAGCGCATCAAAAGGCTCGCATCAGCCCATGTGGCAGGCACATCGCCTGCTTGCATATCCATGAAATTCTTTTGCGCCTCGATCCCAAGACGCGCTTCTATGGCGGCGATGAATTCCATCAAAGGCACTGATTGTGAATTTCCGATATTCACAATGCGATGGGGCGCAACAGGTGAAAGGCTATCGCCTTCAGAAATCTCAGTAGCCGCGTTGGGGCGGGTCGGGATGGCATCAATCAGACGCATAATCCCATCAACCAAATCAGTGACATAGGTAAAATCACGGGCCATCTCGCCATGGTTGTAGACATCAATTGGCTTACCTTCGAGGATCGCCTTGGTGAATTTGAACAGCGCCATATCAGGCCTGCCCCATGGGCCGTAGACCGTGAAAAACCGAAACAATGTGGTGGGGATGTCAAAGAGATGGGCATAGGAATGCGCCATCACTTCGTTGGATTTCTTGGTTGCCGCATAGAAAGACATCTGTGTGTCGCATTTTTGCGTTTCGGCATAGGGCATCGTCTCGTTCGCGCCATAGGCGGAGGAGGTCGAGGCGATCAGTAAATGTGCGGGCTTGTGATGGCGCGCGGCCTCAAGCACGCGGAAGGTTCCGATCAAATTGGCTTCGACATAGCTTTCGGGGTTGTCGATGGAATAACGCACCCCCGCTTGCGCGGCGAGGTGGATCACCGCGTCAGGATGGAAATCGGCCATGAGCCCATCCATGACACCCGCACCCTCAACCCGATCATGCACAACGTGGAAATTGGGCGACTGGTTCAGCATCGCCTCGCGGCGTTCTTTGAGGGTGACATCATAGTAATCGGTCATGGCATCTAGGCCCAGAACCTCCCACCCATCGGCCAAGAGACGCTGCGACAGGTGAAACCCGATAAAACCAGAAGAACCTGTTACCAAAGCGCGCCGTGTGGCCATGTCATGTCCTCGATTGTCGTTTGGGTTTCCCTAACAGGGAAAGCCTTGAACCTCCAAGAGACAAATCCGCGCTTTTGGGGGCTATGTGATATTTAGCGCAAAGGCACAGGTTGCAAAATGGTCATTCACAAGCCCACTGGCTTGCATAAAGGCATAAACTGTTGTGGGGCCGCAGAATTTGAACCCTGCCTGCTTTAGGGCCTTGGACAGCGCCGCAGAGGTTGCGGTTTGTGCTGGAACATCACCAAGGGTTTGGGGGCGGTTTATCTGCGGGGTGTGATCCACAAAACCCCAGATAAATTTTGAAAAGCCAACCTCAGCCTCAAGTTTGAGATAGGCCTGTGCATTTGTAAGGGTGGCCTCAATTTTACCGCGGTGGCGAATGATGCTTTGATCTTGCATCAATCGCTCAATATCCGCTGCACCCCATTTGGCAAGTGCATGGGGATCAAACCCTGCAAAAGCAGCGCGAAAATTCTCGCGCTTTCGCAGGATCGTGATCCAACTTAGGCCTGCTTGGAACCCTTCAAGACACAAGTTTTCAAACAGCCCGCGGCTGTCATAGAGGGGCCGCCCCCATTCTTGGTCGTGATAGGCGATATAGTCGGGATCGCCCAAACACCATGTGCAGCGAATTATCGTTTGATCATCCATAATCTGCCCTTTTGTTCACCTCACATTAAGAGTTGGCACGGCACATCTACAAGGCAGCAATTGGAGATGACCATGACCGTGCCGCGCAGTAATTTTGCAAATCCTGATTTGGCCAGCCCTTTCGCGGTTGCCATGACCGATATGCGGCGCGGGGCAATCGCCCTAGTCCAAGGGGCTTTGAGGCGGGGGGATGTCGCCTTGGCATTTCAGCCGATTATGCGGGCCCATGGGAAAGGCCCTGCCTTTTACGAGGGGTTGGTGCGCTTATTTGATGAGGCGGGGCGGCTGATCCCCGCCCGCGATTTTATCATGGAGGTTGAGGCCACAGAACTTGGCCGCAGGCTGGATTGCGCGGCCCTTGCGATGGGGCTTGCAGCGATACATGAAGCGCCGCATCTGCGTCTTGCGGTGAATATGTCAGCCCGCTCTATCGGCTATGCGCCGTTTCATAAAATTCTGGCCGCTCATATTGCTGCCCATCCGCAAGATTTGGAACGTTTGATCCTTGAGATCACTGAGACAAGCGCGATGCAGATGCCTGAATTGGTGACGCCGTTTATGCGGGATCTGCACGCGAAGGGGGTCAGCTTTGCCTTGGATGATTTTGGGGCAGGGAATACTGCCTTGCGCTATTTGCGGGACTTCTCGTTTGATATTCTGAAGGTTGATGCGCAATTCGTGGTGCATGTCGCCGATGATCCCGACAATCAGGTTTTATGTTCTGTGATCCAATCCGTGGCACGCCATTTTGATATGCTGATTGTGGCGGAAGGGATTGAGAACCCTGCCGATGCCGATTGGCTGTCGCGGGCGGGCTTTGATGGGTTGTAAGGATATGTATATGCCGTGCCCAGTTTGGAAAAGCCGTGGCTGAAGGAAACCGCCCCTATTCACCCCTCTATTGCTGCGCCACGGCGGGTGCGCCCTGGGTCGCGTTAATCTGTCAATTGCGCAGATGTCTAGCAAGCGCGACAACAAAGTCTGTTGTCGGTTGAGCGATGAAGGCCTATCACTAGAACCGGAGGAAAGAATTTCGGCCCCGCGGCCCTCTCCTCTCAGCCACGGGGTCGGCAGGGATAGGTCAGGAAAGGACGTCTAATGACCAACGTGGTGATTGTTTCTGCTGCACGCACAGCGGTAGGTAGTTTTCTGGGATCATTCGCAAATACGCCTGCCCATGAACTTGGGCGCGTTGTGCTTGAGGCCATTGTGGCCCGTGCAGGGATTAATAAATCCGAAGTGTCAGAGACAATTTTGGGGCAAGTTTTGACAGCGGCACAAGGTCAGAACCCCGCGCGTCAGGCGCATATTAATGCAGGTTTCCCACAGGAAGCGGCCGCATGGAGCATCAATCAGGTCTGCGGTTCGGGCCTGCGTTCAGTCGCAATTGGGGCACAGCACATCATGCTGGGTGACGCTGCAATCGTTGCCGCTGGTGGTCAAGAAAATATGTCGATGAGCCCCCATGCAGCCTGCCTGCGTCAGGGCCAGAAAATGGGTGATTTGGCCTATATCGACACAATGATTCGTGATGGTTTGTGGGACGCGTTTAATGGCTATCACATGGGCCAGACCGCCGAGAATGTCGCCAATCAATGGCAAATCAGCCGCGAGGCTCAGGACGAATTTGCGGCTGCGAGCCAGAACAAGGCTGAGGCGGCGCAAAAGGCAGGTAAATTCGTGGATGAGATCACCCCTGTTACGCTGAAAACGCGTAAGGGTGAAACCGTTGTCGATAGCGATGAATATATCCGCCATGGCGCAACAGTCGAAGCGATGGCAGGCTTGCGTCCCGCATTTGCAAAGGATGGATCTGTGACAGCGGGCAATGCCTCGGGCCTCAATGATGGCGCTGCCGCGGTGTTGTTGATGTCAGAAGAAGAAGCGCAGAAGCGCGGTCTAACCCCATTGGCGCGCATTGCCTCTTATGCCACTGCAGGTCTTGACCCTTCGATCATGGGTGTTGGCCCGATCTATGCGTCACGTAAGGCATTGGACAAAGCGGGGTGGGCTGCTGCTGATATTGATTTGGTTGAAGCCAACGAAGCCTTTGCTGCGCAGGCCTGCGCTGTGAACAAGGATATGGGGTGGAACCCTGATATTGTGAACGTGAATGGCGGCGCGATTGCCATTGGCCACCCGATTGGTGCGTCTGGCTGTCGTATCCTGAACACGCTTTTGTTCGAAATGCAGCGCCGTGATGCGAAAAAAGGTCTGGCGACCTTGTGCATCGGCGGCGGCATGGGCGTGGCCATGTGCCTTGAACGCCCCTGAGGTAACTTATTGGGGTATTTCGCAAGGGGCGCTTTCGGGCGCCCCATTTTGCATCCGCAAAATCATATGCGAAACAATGTTGCGCGCGCAGCATATCCATCATAACAACGTTACACAGACCTAGGCCTGATCGGAGGAAGATATGGCAAGAGTAGCATTAGTGACAGGTGGCAGCCGCGGCATTGGAGAGGCAATTTCCAAGCGTTTAAAGGCCGAAGGCTATGAGGTTGCTGCAACCTATGCGGGCAATGATGAGAAAGCTGCGGAATTCACCAAGGCCACAGGCATCAAAACCTATAAATGGAATGTTGGCTCTTACGAAGATTCCGCTGCGGGTATCGCCAAGGTTGAGGCTGATCTTGGCCCAATTGATGTTGTTGTCGCCAATGCGGGTATCACCCGCGATGCGCCTTTCCACAAAATGACGCCCGAACAATGGCATGAGGTGATCGACACTAACCTGACGGGTGTGTTCAACACGGTTCATCCGATTTGGCCTGGAATGCGCGAGCGCAAATTTGGCCGTGTCATTGTGATCTCTTCGATCAATGGCCAAAAGGGCCAGTTCGGCCAAGTGAATTACGCCGCGACCAAGGCGGGAGATTTGGGGATTGTGAAATCGCTGGCCCAAGAAGGCGCGCGCGCAGGCATTACGGCCAACGCGATTTGCCCCGGCTATATTGCAACCGAAATGGTTATGGCGATCCCTGAAGAGGTGCGCGCGAAAATCGTTGCAGGCATCCCAGCGGGTCGCTTGGGTGAACCTGACGAAATCGCCCGCTGCGTGACCTTCCTTGCATCTGATGATGCAGGGTTCATCAACGGGTCTACCATCTCTGCCAATGGGGCGCAGTTCTTCGTGTAATCACGAAGCTGATGAAAAAACCGCCCCTCACTCTGGTGGGGGGCGGTTTTCTTTTGGCTCAGCCGTTTAGGCGGGCAATTTCTTCTTTGATTTTAAGCTTTTGCTTTTTCAGCTCGCGGATTTCTGATCCATCCATGCTTGGACTTCGTTGCGCTTCTTCCACGCGTTTGGAGAGGGTTTCGTGCTTCTTCTTGAGTTGCTGCAAATGTCCGTTCAGTGACATGGTCAAATCTCCTCTCGTTGATGTTCGACAGGATCAGTGCACCACGGATTTTGAGTCGTGTCACGCATTCCCTTCATAAAACTGTCATGATGCGCGGCAGTTTGCCGATGCTGGTCTTATGGCCAGTTGATCGCCGCACCTTGGCGCAGAACAGCGCGGGCGGCATCCGAATAGTCATCGCCATCCTTTTCATGGGCCGCGCCCGCATGAATGATGAAGGGCGGGCAGAGGGTGGCAGGTGTTTTCGCCAATTTGCGCGCGCGGATCACCACGCGCTTTGCGGTTTGCCCCGCGCGGGATTGCAGGGGCAAAATGGAAATCGCGCCAAATTTCTCGGCCTGAAGGGCCGCCAATATTTCTGGCAGACGTTCAGCGATGTGGATGAGGGTCAGCCATCCTTGTGGCTTTAGGCGTTTTTTTGCGCAACTGATCCAGTTGTTTAACCCTGTTTCCTCGCGCCGTGCTGCTTCACGCCCTGCATCCTTGGCCTCTGTTCCATCCCCTGTCGCGAAAAAAGGCGGGTTGGCCATGACATGATCAAAAGTTTCAGTGAGATGCCGTGACAGGGTGGTTAAATCCGCAAGCACGACCTCCAAGGGAAGGGCGGCATTGTCGGCATTGCGCCGTGCAAGCTGCGCATAGTTTTCCTGCCGCTCAACCCCGACCATGCGTAAGTCAGCAACACGCTTTCCCAAGGCTAGGCTGGCTGTGCCAACCCCGCAGCCCAATTCCAACACCGATTGACCCGCGCGCGCCGGACAGGCTGCCGCCAAAAAGATCGGGTCTGTGGCGGCGCGATAGCCTGTGCTTGGCTGGTAGATCTGAAGCGCGCCATCCAAAAAACCATCGCAGGTCAGATCATCGTCCGAGAAAGGCACGCTCATGGGCTGACCTCTAAACCATTATCGCGCAATGCGATGCGCGCCATGTGCAAATCCTGCCGCCGCACCATCAATCGGCGCGGCAATATGCCAATGGAGCCTTCAAGCAGGCTCATATTTACGTCAAACTCGAACACCTCTATACCCTCGCCAGATAAGATGACGGAGGCAAAGGCGATGACCGTTGGATCGTTGCTGCGCAGAACTTCATGCATCAGGTTGATTTAGGCCCCCCGATCGCGTCTGTCGAGAGAGGCTGTGGGTCACGGGAGAAAGAGAATTCATGTCGCTAGACCATGCCAGTGCAAAACCGCATGAGCGTTTGGCCGCCCATCTTGAGGCGGAAATGGGCGCTGTGGATCAGTTGATCCGTGAACGCATGGCTTCGCGGCACGCGCCACGCATTCCCGAGGTGACGGCACATTTGATTGATGCAGGCGGAAAGCGTATTCGCCCGATGCTGACTTTGGCGGCGGCCAATCTGTGCGGATACGAAGGCGAGGGCCATATTAAATTGGCCGCGACCGTAGAGTTTATCCACACGGCTACGCTCTTGCATGATGATGTGGTCGATGAAAGCAACCAGCGCCGTGGTCGTCCGACTGCGAATTTGCTTTGGGATAATAAATCTTCGGTCTTGGTCGGCGATTATCTATTTGCGCGCGCATTTCAGTTGATGGTCGAGCCGCAAAATTTGGATGTTTTGGAAATTCTCTCCAATGCGGCGGCAACGATTGCGGAGGGCGAGGTTCTGCAGATGACCGCCGCGATGGATATCACCACCAGTGAGGACACCTATATGCAGGTGATCCGCGGCAAGACTGCCGCCCTGTTTCAGGCGGCCACCGAGTCGGGCGCCGTTCTGGCGGGGCGCGGTGATGCAGATCGTGAGGCCCTTGCCCAATATGGCGATGCGTTGGGCGTTTCCTTCCAGATCGTTGATGATCTTTTGGATTGGGGCGGTGCTTCGGGGGCCATGGGCAAGAATACGGGCGATGATTTCCGTGAGCGGAAAATGACCCTGCCCGTCATTCGTGCGATTGCTAAGGCCGATGCAACCGAGCGTGAATTCTGGGCGCGCACAATTGGACGCGGGGATCAGGGCGAAGGGGATTTGGAACAGGCCTTTGCCATTTTGACCCGCCATGATGCACTTGAAGAAACCCGCGTTGAGGCCTTGCGGTTTGCAGATCACGCAAAGACATCTTTGGCCAGTCTTCCTGACCATCCGTTGCGCGAAATGATGCGCGACTTAGCGGATTATGTGGTTGAGCGGATCGCGTAATCCTTAACGAAGAACTGCGCCCGTTATGACCCACCAGTGCGGCTTTTTTGCCGCGAGATCTGCGGCGGCTTTTTCAGCGGCAACCGCGCTGTCATAAAGGGCAAAGCAGGTGCTGCCAGACCCACTCATACGGGCCAGACGCATATCTTTGGTGCGGCGCAGTTCCGCCAAAACAGCGCCAATCTCTGGGCAAAGGGCGACGGCGGGGTCTTGTAGATCATTGCGTTGCGCGGCGATCCAAGTCCAAAAATCATCATGCCATGCCGACAGTGCGGGATTAGTCTTGGTGGTCAGCGCGGCAAATACAGATGGTGTGGCCAGTGGCAGATTGGGATTGACCAAAACCGCCCAAAGCGGCGGCAGCGTGGGCGCGGCGGTGATTTCATTGCCAATGCCGCGCATATAAACGGGCGCAGTTTCGAGGCACACTGGCACATCTGCGCCCAAAGATAGGATCGCATCGCGCGGGGGCAGATCGCATCCCCATAGGTCTGCAAGCCCCTGCAAAGTGGCTGCCGCATCGGCAGACCCGCCGCCAATACCTGCGCCATGGGGCAGGTTTTTGACCAGATGGATTGCAGCACCTTGGCCCTTTATGCGCGGGAAAAGACCCGCCGCTTTCAGCACCAAATTACGCTGATCGGTGGGCACACCCTCGGCAAAAGGGCCTGAAACTGTGAGGGTAAGCTCCTCTGCGGGGCTGATTTCAAGGTAATCTGCCACCTCAACAAAGCACACAAGCGAGTCGAGTAAGTGATACCCATCCGCCCTTTGGCCCACCACATGCAAAGCCAGATTGAGCTTGGCGCGTGCGGGCCGCAGGGTCATTTCCCTTCGACCTCGCGTTGCTGAACCGCATCCAGACCGAGCTCAAGTTTCAGTCTGATCCGCTCAGCATCTTCTTCGGTCGGTTCAAAGGACAGCGCGCGTTCCCATTGGAACCGCGCTTCGCGTTGACGGCCAACCTTCCAATAGACATCGCCCAGATGATCATTGACGATCGGGTCAGTGGGCAGCAATTCGACCGCGCGTTCCATTGGCGCGACTGCCTCCTGATAGCGACTAAGACGGAAATAGACCCAAGCAAGGCTGTCTACGATATAGCCAGACTCGGGTTCTAGCGCGACCGCACGTTCGATCATCGTCAACGCCTCGTCTAGATTGCGGCGTTGTTCCACCAAAGAATAGCCCAAGTAATTCAACACGGAGGCTTGGTCAGGGCTTAGGCGCAGCGCCTTACGGAAATCTGCTTCGGCTGCATCCCATTCATCGGTTTGTTCATAGCAAATCCCGCGCGCATAAAACAGGAACCAGAAGCTTGGATCTTCTTGATCAATCAGCTCTACAGCTTGGCTATAGGCCGCTGCGGCCTCGGTGAACCGCTCGTCACGGCGCAGCAAATCGCCAAGCTGTGCATGAACGGCAAAGGGCTGTGGCTCTGCGGCAATCAGGTCTTGCAGGGCTGTGATCGCTTCATCACTGCGGCCTGTGCGGGCAAAGGCATCAGAACGGCCAATCGTTGCCTCAAGGGCTAAGGGGTGATCTGCAGGCACGGCACCATAGATCTCAACCGCCAGCTCGAACTGGCCCGTTTCCACCAACAGATCACTGCTTAAAAGCGCAGCCTCCAGATTATTGGGGTCGATGTGATAGGCCGCTCGTGCGTAAATCAGCGGCAGGGTCGGCCCGCTCTCGCGCCCTAAGGCCTCGGCCAATGTGAAGAAAACCTCCGCCAAACCTTGCTGCGGGGTGACCACAAAATCATAGCTCCGGGTTGGATTGGTCGCGATGTCATCCCGCAGGGCCGCAAGGCTGAGATCACGATTTTGGGACAAGACGTCGTCCAACATCGCCACAGCGTCATCCGCGCGGTCAAGTTGCACCAAGGTTTGCGCATAGGCCCGCAGGATGCGTGATCCTGCTGCGCCCAGATTGAATTCCACGCCCTCATAAATCTGTGCGGCACCCTCGAAATCGCCGACCGCACCACGGGCGAGGGCCAAGTGGTAATAGGCGAGATCGGCAAGGCCCTGATCCCCCGCAAGCCCATTAAAACTGTCGCTTGCGAGATCCATTTGGCCCTGTGCAAGGTAAAGCCAGCCCGCAATCAGATCATCCACCAATAGACCCGCGCCCCGCTCAGCGCGGATGCGGGTGAATGCGGCCTCAACATCGCCTCTCTGCAAAAGGTCGACCAAGATCGCCAAATCTGCCAATTCACGGCTTGGATTGTCGTCCTTGATGGTGGTTGAAATCTCGGCGGCTCGTGACCAATCTCCCAAGGCCGCATGGGAAAGGATCGCATTGATGGCCAAATCCCCGTTCGTGCGATCTAAGGCCAGCAATTGATCCAGATAATTCGCTGCAACCCGATAGTTGCTTTCGTTCAGAGCATGCCGCGCAGCGAGATAGGCCCCCGCGCTTGTGTCACGGTTCACAATCTGCGCCTCGGCCTTGTGTATTTGCCCGCCGAAAGACAGGGCAAGGATCAAGGCTGAGGCTGTCAGGTGACGCATAGGGTGGCTCCCGTTTATATGTGACTGAGATTAGGGGCTTGATCGGATGAAAACAATGGCGCGACACCCGATAAAGATGCCGCGCCCTGCTGAATTAATCCGATTTTCAATCACATATTCGGGTAATTTGGCCCATCCCCACCTTGCGGTGTGACCCAAGTGATATTTTGCGAGGGGTCTTTGATGTCGCATGTTTTGCAATGCACGCAGTTTTGGAAATTGATCACAAAGCGCGCGTCTTTACCCGCTTCCTCCACAACTTCGTAAACCCCTGCGGGGCAGTAGCGTTGTGCAGGTTCGGCATATTCGGGCAGATTAATTGAAATCGGCACGGAGGCATCCGCAAGACGCAGATGCGCGGGTTGGCTTTCTTCGTGATTGGTCATTGAGAAACTGACATTGGTCAGGCGGTCAAAGGACAAAACCCCATCTGGTTTTGGATAATCGATTGGCGCGAAATCCTTGGCTTTGCCCGTTGCGGCGGCATCGGTTTCGCCGTGACGCATTGTGCCAAAAAGATTGAACCCCGTCAGGTTCGCAACCCACATGTCCAAACCACCAAAGCTCAGGCCGCCCAAAAGGCCAAATTTTGACCAGAGCGGTTTGACGTTGCGCACGCGCTTTAGGTCTTTGCCAATCGGGCCATCGGTGAGTGCCGTGGCGTAATCGTCCAGCCTGTCACTTGAGCGGCCCGCCTTGATCGCGCTATGCGCCGCTTCGGCGGCCGCAATGCCCGAGAGCATTGCGTTATGGTTGCCCTTGATACGCGGCACGTTCACAAGGCCCACGCCACAGCCCAAAATCGCAACACCTGGCGCGACAGGGTTTGGCATAGATTGATAGCCGCCTTCGGAAATCGCGCGCGCGCCATAGGCAACACGTTTTCCACCCTTCAACAACTCAGCAATCATCGGATGATGTTTGAAGCGTTGGAATTCCATGTAGGGGTAGAGATGCGGGTTCTCATAGTTCAAATGCACCACGAAACCCACATAAACTTGATTGTTATCAAGATGATATACAAAGCTGCCGCCGCCTGCATTATTCCCAAGCGGCCAACCCATCGTATGGGTCACAGTCCCCTCGCGGTGCTTAGCGGGGTCAATTTCCCAAATCTCTTTCATCCCAAGGCCGAATTTCTGCGGTTCTTTGCCCTCGGAAAGGGCGAATTTTGAAATGACCTCTTTGGTCAGCGAGCCGCGCACGCCTTCGCCCAAGAAGACATATTTGCCGTGCAGTTCCATACCCGGTTCAAAGCCGTCTGAAGGGGTGCCATCCGCATTCAGACCAAACACGCCCGCAACGACCCCTTTAACAGACCCGTCATCCGCATAAACCAATTCAGAACAGGCCATGCCCGGGAAAATCTCAACGCCCAAGCCTTCGGCCTGCTCGGCCAACCAACGGCAGACATTGCCCATCGAAACGATGTAATTGCCGTGATTGTTCATCAAGGGTGGCATCAGCATATTGGGCAGACGAATGCCGCCCGCTTCGCCGAGCATGTAGAAATTATCTTCGTGCACAGGCACGGTAACAGGCGCACCTTTGGCTTTCCAATCAGGGATCAGCGCGTCAAGCCCTGCGGGGTCAAGCACCGCACCTGACAGAATATGCGCCCCAACCTCTGACCCTTTTTCAAGCACGACCACACTGAGATCGGGGTCAAGTTGCTTGAGACGGATCGCGGCAGATAGGCCTGATGGGCCTGCGCCAACGATGACGACATCATATTCTACGGATTCGCGTTCTATATCCGCCATGGGTCTCGTTCCTTCCGACAGTCGGGTGGTCTGGGCGTAAATTGTCAGGAACAGGTAGCGCGATCTGGGTCAGGGGGTCAATTGATACGCGACAATATATTGTCGCGTTACGACTGAATAATTTGCAAAACTTGCGCGCGTGCTATCTGCTGCGCAGAAGATGGGCAAAAGGGGAAGCCGAATGTCGAAACTGCGAATGATCTACCTAGGCTTGGCTATTTTGGGAACGATTTTGCCAATGCAATATTTCCTGCCTTGGTTGGCCGCGAATGACTGGTCGATTATGGCGATGGTGGATGCGTGGCACGCCAATGATGCTTCATCGGGTTTGGTCTGGGATTTGACCATTGCCGCTGTCACCCTGACCGTTTGGATATTGTTTGAGGGGATTGCGCGGCGCGATTGGGTGTCGCTTTTGGCAATCCCCGCTATTTACGGGATCGGGGTCAGCTGCGGCCTGCCGCTTTATTTGTTCTTGCGCTCCCGCCACGAAGTCTGAGGCTTAATCCAACGTCAGGATGGTTGATCCTGTGGTGGCCCGCGCTTCTAGCGCATCATGGGCTTTGGAAATCTCCTCAAGCGCAAATCGCTGATCAATGCGGATTGTCACGTCCCCTGCCGTGACTTTTTCGAACAACTCGCGCGCCATGGTTTGGCAGGTATCGTGATCCGCGATATGGGTGAACAATGTGGGGCGTGTGATCTTGAGCGATCCTTTGCCCGCCAATGTCGCCAGGGATACGGGCGGCACAGGGCCCGAGGCATTGCCGAAGGATATCATCATCCCCAAGGGTCGCAAGCAGTCAAGCGAGCCTTCAAATGTGGCGGCGCCTATGGAATCCATCACAACATCAACGCCTGTCCCACCAGTGATCTCGCGGGTGCGTGCGGTGAAGTCCTCGGTGCTGTAGTTGATGCAATGGGTCGCGCCATGTGCAAGCGCCAGCGCACATTTTGCGTCAGACCCTGCAGTTCCAATCAATTCGATCCCTTCGGAACGCGCCCATTGGCAGGCAATCAAACCAACACCGCCTGCCGCCGCGTGGAACAACACCCGATCCCCGCGCTTGATCTCGGTGGTGCGGCGAAACAGGTAATGCGCGGTCAGACCTTTCAGCATCATTGCCGCGCCCTCCTCGAAGGAAATCGCATCTGGCAGAAGGCAGACTTGCGCGGCAGGCATGACGCGGGCCTCGGCATAGGCCCCGGGCGGTTGCGCCGCATAGGCCACGCGGTCGCCTTCTTTGAGATGGGTTACACCTGCGCCAACCGCCTCGACAATCCCTGCGGCTTCCATACCCAAAGCACGGGGCAGCGCCATTGGATACAGGCCAGAGCGTTGATAAACATCAATGAAATTCAGCCCAACGGCTTTGTGGCGGATTTTAACCTCGCCCGCCTGTGGGTCACCCACGGGCCGTTCAACCAATTTCAAGACCTCAGATCCACCATGTGCCTCGATGATGATGGTTTTTGCCTGATCGCTCATATGCGTTTCCCTTTGGAGAAATATCGTTGCACGGAACCTAGGGCGCAGACCCCTACCTGTCCAGAGAGGGTTTGAAACCGCGCGCAAGGGTGATAAGCGCGAGGCGCACCCAAAAGATGCCGTGCGGAGGTCGAGCAATGGATCATTTTCTTTATAAGAACGGCGAGCTTTATGCCGAGGATGTTGCCGTGCGCGAAATCGCCGCTCAGGTTGGCACGCCGTTCTACCTCTATTCTACCGCCACGCTGACCCGCCATTATAGTTTGTTCAAAGACGCGCTTGCAGGCTTGGACAATCTTGTTTGTTTCGCCGTGAAATCCAACTCAAACCAAGCGGTATTGCGCCATTTGGGCAATTTGGGCGCAGGTATGGATGTTGTGTCTGGCGGCGAATACGCCCGCGCACGTGCTGCGGGTGTTGATGGATCGAAAATCGTGTTTTCTGGCGTGGGTAAGACCCGCGCAGAGATGCGCACCGTTCTCGAAGGTGGCATTCGGCAATTCAACGTGGAATCGGAGCCTGAATTGGCGGTTTTGTCCGAGGTCGCACAAAGCCTTGGCGTGACGGCACCGATTACCATTCGTGTTAATCCCGATGTTGATGCGAAAACGCACGAAAAGATCGCCACAGGCAAATCTGAAAATAAATTTGGTATCCCCATCGCCCGCGCCCGTGAGGTCTACGCCTATGCGGCAAGCCTGCCTGCGATAGATGTGATCGGGGTTGATGTGCATATTGGCAGCCAGCTTACCGACCTTGCCCCGTTCGAGTTGGCCTATAACAAAGTGGCCGATTTAACGCGCGCTTTACGTGCAGACGGGCACAATATTCGCCGTCTAGATTTGGGGGGTGGGTTGGGTATCCCCTATGAGCGGTCAAATTCTGCGCTGCCTTTGCCCGTTGAATACGGAGATTTGATCAAGCGCTGTGTTGGGGATTTGGGTGTTGAGGTTGAAATCGAACCTGGCCGCTTGATTTCAGGAAATGCAGGGATTTTGGTGTCCGAGGTGATCTATGTGAAATCGGGCGAGGGGCGCGATTTCTTGATCTTGGATGCGGCAATGAATGATCTGATCCGCCCTGCGATGTATGGCGCGTGGCATGACATCATCCCCGTGATTGAGGCAGAAGCCGCCGCCGAGCAGCGCCCCTATGACGTGGTTGGCCCTGTCTGCGAGACAGGCGACACATTCGCCAAAGCCCGCAATCTGCCGAAACTTGCCGCGGGGGATCTTGTGGCCTTTCGGTCGGCAGGGGCCTATGGCGCGGTTATGTCGAGCGAGTATAACACGCGGCCTCTGATCCCAGAGGTTTTGGTGAAAGACGATCAATTCAGCGTCATCCGCAAACGTCCAGAGTTTGACGAAATCATCAACCGCGATATCGTTCCTGAATGGATATAATGCCAGAACCCGCCTGATTGGGTTGGAATCAGGCCGCAGATGATGGGGCTGATGGACGAGATCGACAAAACCGCACAGGTGATACAGCAGATCCGCTGGCCTCTGCGCCTGACATGGGCCGCCATGATCTGGGAGCGCGGCTTGGGTGCCTTTTGGCCGTTTTTGTCCCTTGTTGCGCTGTGCTATGCGGTTTGGGTTTTCGCGGGGGCGGCTCTTTTGCACGCTGCGATTTGGATTGTTTTGGCGGGCTTACTTGTCACAACGCTGTGGCGCGGGGTTGCCGCATTTCAATGGCCCCGCCGTGATGCAGCCCTTGCATGGCTTGACCACAGCCACCCTCATCGCCCGATTAGCGCATATTTGGATGAGATATCGGTCGGCCGTGGTCAAATCCGCACTGCGGCCCTGTGGGAGGCGCATTTGGCGCGGATGCAGCGTGATCTTGCGGGGCTTGAGGCGATTAAACCTGATCCACACTTGGCCCGCCGTGATCCTTATGCGCTGCGCTTAATTGCGCTGACCGCTTTGGCGATGGCGCTGATTTTTGGCAACGCCGCGCGTGAGGTGCAACCGTCTCAAGGATCAGAGATTGCTGCAGGCCCCAGTTGGGAAGCATGGGTTGAGCCGCCGCGTTACACAGGGCTGCCCACGCTTTACCTGCAGGATTTACCACATGCGGATGCAAGCGCGATTGAAGTTGTCACGGGCACGCGTCTGATTTTGCGCATATATGACAGTGCAGATGCGATGGAGGTCAACCATAGCTTTGGCGATCAGGCAGGTGCTTTAGCCGATGATCTGATCATCTCGCAATCAGGGGATGTCGCGATTGGTGACGCAGCATGGCGTTTTATCGTGACCCCTGATGCGCCCCCAAGCGTCACGATATTAGGGGCGCCGCAGCTTGAGGCACCTGATCAAACGGCGATTGCCTATCGCGCGGAAGATGATTTTGCGATTTTAGGCGGGGCGGCCACCCTATTGCTTGATCTAGAGGCTGTGACGCGGCGCTATGGGTTGAGCGTTCCGCCTGAACCCCGCGATGATTTGGTTTTTGATTTGCCGATGCCGTTTTCGGGGGATCGGGCGGCTTTTTCGGAAACCTTGATCGAAGATCTCTCCAAATCTGTTTTGGCGAACTTACCCGTGACCCTCACTGTCACAGTTGAAGATGGTTTGGGCCAAACGGGTCGGGCGACCTTGCAGGTGGCACGTTTGCCATCCCGAAGGTTTTTTGACCCGCTCGCGGCGAGCCTCATTGAACAGCGCCGTGACCTTTTGTGGTCGGTTGAAAATGCGCCGCGCGTGGCGCAGGTTTTGCGCGCCATCACCTATGCACCGCAGACCTATTTAGAGGATGAGGCAACCTATTTGCCCCTGCGCAGTGTTATTCGCCGCATAGAGGCGGCCCCTGCGCCCCTGGCTCGTGAAACCCGTAATGAATTGGCGGAAATCCTCTGGCAGGTGGCGGTAGATCTCGAGGAGATTGATTTAGATGATGCTTTGGCGGCCCTTCGCCAAGCGCAAGAACGCTTATCCGAGGCGATGCGGCGCGGGGCCAGTGACGAAGAGATCGCTCAGCTGATGGAAGATTTACAGCGTGCCATGGATGATTACATCCGTGAATTGGCGCAATCTGCCGAACCCAGTGACACCCCCACGGACAGCCCCGATCAAGGACAAGAGGGGATGGAGTTGTCGATGAATGATCTGTCCCAGATGATGGATCAAATTCAGGAGTTGATGGAGCAAGGGCGCATGGCCGAGGCGCAGGCGATGCTGGATGCCTTGTCACAAATGCTTGAAAATATGGAAGTGACCCAAGGGCAGGGGCAGGGTTCCGCGGGCGAACGCGCGATGGAAGATCTGCGCGACACGTTGCGTGAACAGCAGGGTTTGGCGGATGACAGTTTTCGGTCTTTCCAAGATAGTTTTGGTCAGGGCGAGCCTTCTGACCAAGATGAGGAACAATCCCTTGCCGATCGCCAAGAGGCATTGCGCGACAGCTTGCGCGAGCAGGCAGAAAACTTGCCGGGCCAAGGGCGTGAAGAAGGCCAAGCGGCGCGGGATCGCTTAGACGAGGCGGAACGCGCGATGCGTGATGCGGCGCGCGCTTTGGAAGAGGGCGATATGGCGGGTGCTTTAGATCGTCAGGCGGACGCTATGGATGCATTGCGCGAGGGTATGGATCAGTTGGGGCGCGCTTTTGCCGATGAGGGCGGCACCCCACGCGAGGATGATGCGCCGCAGATGGGTGAGACGCAGCAAGGTGGGCAGCAGCAAGGATCTGCGCGCCCATTGACCGACCCGCTTGGGCGCGCCACAGGGGGCGAAGGGGCAGGTGTGGCAGGCGGGCCATTGTCCCGCCAAGAGGCCGCGCGGCGTGCAGAGGAATTGCTTGAGGAACTGCGCCGCCGCTCGGGTGAAACCACGCGCCCAGATCAAGAGCGTGATTATCTCAGACGTTTGATTGAGCCTTACTGAGTGAAAGAGGCGATCAAGGCTGTAATCTGTGCCTGAAGCGCAGGCAAAGTTTCGCGCAGCCAGTCTAGGATTTGGTCACGCAGTGCATCTACACCGTTGGCATATTGGGTTAGATAAGGCGCGGCGGTGGGCACAGCTTCGCCCAACTGGGCGGCATTGCTGTAAACCCCTATTGCAATCATGCCCAATCCCAAGCTCAGCAATAGACCTGCATTGCGACCCTTGCGGCGTGCTGCGTCAGGTGCCGTTGCTTGGCTTGCGCTTTGCTGTTTCGGCGCGGGGCGTGGCGCAGCCTTTTGCGGCTGAAGCGAGGCGTTGATTTCCTCAATATCTGGCAACAGCGTTGCGCGATCTTTGGTTTGCGGTTCTGGAGTTCGCGGCTCTGGCGCGGCGGTATTGGTCGGCGCAGGGTCATGCAGCGCCATTTCATCCTGCCGCTCCAAACCTTCGGCTTCTTCGCGGCGCAGGCGCTCTTCGCGCTCCGCCTCTTCGCGCAGGAGTGCCCGCAAGCTTGGGTCAAGCTCACGGCGTGGGGCCTCTGGCGCGGGGCTTGCAGGTTCTGCGCTCAACGGGTCAACCGCAACCGCACCAGACTGGAACCAATTGGTCGAACAATTGGAACATTGCACATCCCGCCCTTCAGCAGGGATTAGCGCGTCATCAATCTCGTAACGCGCGCCGCAATTTGGACAAGTTAGGCGCATATGGGTGGTATAATCCCTTTGAGTTCAATCTTTGCACGGGGACCGCGTAACGCCTCTATATGGCGGCATTCTTCCCCATTTAGCAATGCTGCATGGGCAATCCAAGGCCGTGATGCGCAAGTATTTGTTGCAGTGCGATTGCAACAGAACACAGCATCGGGCATCAAAGGAAGGTGCTGGCTGTGCTTGGGATAGGCGCGCTGTTGGTTTTTCCAAATCAAGCAAGCGCGCAAAGCTTTATGGTGGGTCTCAGCTTTTCGGGTCTTGAGTGGTTCTTGCCCTTGATTATTCCCGTGATGATCGCTTTTGTGTCTTTCCAAGCGACCAAGGCTGCGGCCTTCCGAACTTTGCGAGGCATGCCATGATCCAATGGGTAAGATCCCTGATCTTTGTTGGTCAGATGTATCTGATGATCCCGTTTGTCGCGCTGGCCTTCGCCCCATGGGCGATTGTCTCGCGCCAAGGCGCTGTGGCAGGCGTGCGGTTTTATGCGCGTTATGTGCGGTGGACGGCGGCGCTATTGGTTGGTCTGCGCTCAGAGGTGCGGGGGGATGTGCCTCAGGGTGAGGTGATTGTGGCCTCAAAGCATCAAAGCTTTTTTGATATTATCATCCTGACCTCGGTGCTTCCGCGCCCGCGATTCATCATGAAGAAATCCCTCAAAAACGCGCCTTTTTTGGGCTGGTATGCAGCGCGGCTTGGCTGTGTCGCGGTTGACCGCGGCAAGCGGGGGCAGGCCATTCAAGCTATGGTCGATGGTGTGCTGGCGGGCATGGGCGATGAGGGGCAGTTGATCATATTCCCGCAAGGCACCCGCGTGGCCCCACGTGTCAGTAAGCCCTATAAGGTTGGGGTGGGCGTATTGGTTGAACGCACAAAAATGCCATGTGTGCCTGCGGCCACCAATGTCGGCCTGTTCTGGCCTCGCATCGGCATTGCACGCAAATCTGGTCTTGCGGTGGTTGAGTTTTTGCCACTGATCCCCGCAGGGCAAGATGTGCAGCAGGTGATGGCGCATCTCGAACGCGAAATTGAGGCCGCCTCAGATGCACTGATGGATGAAACGGGGCTTTAAGCCGCCAAGCCCTTCGAGCCCAAATCAAGGTATTTCTTGCGCCGTGCAGAAATGAGCTTTTTGCGATCCATGCCCTTTGTTGCGGAAAGCATTGCCTCGATGGTCTGACCAACTGCCGCGATGGTTGCCACCTTGTCGCGCTGCGCGCCGCCCATTGGTTCGGGGATGATGCGGTCGCAGACGCCCAATTTTTGCAAATCCTGTGCAGTTAGGCGCAAGGCCACTGCGGCTTCGCGCATCCGTTCGGCGTCTTTCCAGAGGATTGAGGCGCAGCCCTCGGGGCTGATGACCGAGTAAATCGAATGTTCCAACATGGCGAGGTGATCTGCGGTGGCAAAGGCCACGGCACCGCCTGATCCGCCTTCGCCAATAATCACGCTGATCAAAGGCACACCAATTTCGAGGCATTTCTGCGTTGACCGCGCAATGGCCTCAGATTGGCCGCGTTCCTCAGCCCCTTTTCCAGGATAGGCGCCAGGGGTGTCGACCAAAGTAACAACCGGCAGGCCAAATCGATCAGCCATATCCATCAAACGCACGGCTTTGCGATAGCCTTCGGGCCGCGCCATGCCAAAGTTATGTTCAATGCGTGATTTGGTGTCATTGCCCTTTTCGTGACCAATCACCACAACGGGGCGATCATTGAATCGTGCAATCCCCCCCATCACGGCGTGGTCATCGGCAAAGTTCCGATCCCCGGCAAGCGGGGTATATTCGGTGAACAGCGCGTTGATGTAATCGCGGCAATGTGGCCTGTCGGGGTGACGCGCAACTTGGCATTTGCGCCAAGGGGTGAGGTTTTTATAGAGATCCTTCAGGATATCTTTCGCCTTTTTATCCAGCGCTTTTGCCTCTGCCTCGACATCCATTTCAGAATTGCCACGCGCCATTGCGCGCAACTCTTCTGCCTTGCCTTCAATCTCGGCCAAGGGTTTTTCGAAATCGAGATAGTTCATCACACCTCCGCAGGGCATGGCCGCGTATGCGGCATGGGTCGTTACTGGCTTATGCCTATATGGCTAAGCCTGACCAAAGATGCAACGAACAAGCGCGCTTGATTAGCCTTGAGCGATCATCTGTGCTTGTTTGACAATCACCTCAGCCTGTTTGATCGAAGCGATATCGACCAAGCGGCCCTTATAGACAGTCGCCCCTGCGCCGCTGCGCTTAGCGTCTTCCATAGCGGCCAGAATTTCCTGCGCTTCGGTCACCGCTGCCTCTGACGGGGTGAACACCTCATTGGCGAGTGCGATTTGCTTGGGATGGATGGCCCATTTTCCAACCATACCCAAAGTGGCCGAGCGGCGGGCCTGCGCGCGATAGCCTTCATCATCCGAGAAATCGCCAAATGGCCCATCTACGGGCAAGACGCCATAGGTGCGGCAGGCGGCGACAATCGTGGTCTGTGCCCAATGCCATGGATCAGAATAATGCCGCGCCCCATCGTGCAGCATATAGTAATTTTCCTGCGTGCCGCCGATGCCCGTGGTCTGCATGCCCATTGAGGCCGCGAAATCCGCAGCCCCTAGGCTCATGGCGACAAGGCGGGGCGATGCGGCGGCGATTTCTTCAACATGGGCAATGCCTGCCGCAGATTCGATAATGACCTCGAAATTTATCCGCTTTTGGCGGCCTTTGGCGGCTTCAATCGCTGAAACAAGCGCATCGACCGTGTAAATATCAGCGGCATTTCCCACCTTTGGGATCATGATCTGATCCAGACGGTCGGACGCGTTTTCCAGCAGATCAACCACATCCCGATACCAATAGGGCGTATCAAGCCCGTTGATCCGCACGCTGAGGGTCTTTTTGCCCCAATCAACTGCACCGATGGCCTCGATCACATTCGCGCGGGCCGCTTCTTTGTCACTGGGGGCAACGGAGTCTTCGAGATCTAAGTTGATGACATCCGCTGCTGAGGCCGCCATTTTCTCAAAAAGTTTCACATTCGAGCCAGGCCCGAAAAGCTGACAACGGTTTGGGCGGGCCACAGGTTGGGGCTGGAGGCGGAAGCTCATCAGATGTTCCTTCGGCGGATGATGCGCTAGGGTCGCGCAAGGAAGTTTCGTTTTTTGCTGATCTTTGGGTATGATATTACGCGGAGTTTCGCAAGTGCTGCACTGCGGCAAAATAGAAATTTCTGGAAACTAGACCCCGTTTACCACCGTGCCGTTGCCGCTGATCCCGATCAGGCCTATAGCGGCGAAGTAAAGATTTTGCGGAGCCACCTATGAAACAGCATCCTGCATATGGCTTATTGCTTGCACTGACGGGCGCGTTGATCATCGCGCCTGATACTTTGTTGATGCGCTTGTCTGGTATGGGCGGGTTCGAGATGTTGGGCTGGCGCGGCACGGCGATGGGTTTGGTGCTGATTGCGGCTTGGCTTATAGCCGCGCGTGGGCGGCATCTTGTTGAAGTGTCAGTCCTTGCCACGGGCGCAGGCGCTTTGTTGGTTTTGTGTCAGGCGCTGAATGGGGCGCTTTTCAGCGTGGCTATCGCGGTGGCCCCCGTCACTGTGGTATTGATGGGCGTTGCAACCGTCCCGATTTTCTCGGCGGTGCTGTCTCATTTGATGTTGGGCGAGCCTACGACCCGCGCCACATGGTTTACGATTGGGGCGGTTCTTTTCGGGATTGCTCTGGCGATATTCGGCAAATCTGATGCATACCTGCCCTTTGATTTAGCCACGCTTTGGGGCGGCTTGATGGGCCTGTCTATGGGTGGGTTTCTGGCCATGACCTTTGTTCTGATCCGCAAACACCATCAATTGCCGATTTTACTCGGTATGGGACTTGGGGCTTTTGTGTCGGGCATGGTGGGGTGGGCCTTTGGCGTGCCAAGCGGGGCAAGCAGCTTTGATGTGTTTTTGATTTTGGTGACGGGCGCGGTGATTTTGCCTGCCAGTTTCTTCCTACTTACGCTGGCAAACCGATATACGGCATCGGCCAATGTCAGCCTTTTGATGCTGTTAGAAACCGTGCTTGGCCCGATCCTTGTCTGGGTTGGCGTGGGCGAGGCACCGACCCCTTTGATGATGGTGGGCGGTGCGATTGTGGTCGCCTCACTGGCAACATATTTGCTGCATATGCGCTTTGCGCGGGGGCGTGCGGCCCGCGCTGCGTGACTATTGCAAATCAGCAAAAGCCTTTTGCATCCGCGCAACCGCCTCTTCAATCTGCGCACGGGGCATGGCGAGATTAAATCGCAGGAATGGCGCGCCACCCAAGCCGAAGCTTGACCCGTAATTGGTGGCGATCCGCGCGTCCCCTTCCACACGGGCTATGGATTCTTCATGGCTCATGCCAGTTCCCGAAAAGTCGACCCATGACAAATAGGTCGCCTCTAATTTCATGGGCTTTAGGCCTGCAATTTTGGCGATGCCTGCATCAAAGGTTTCTGCGTTTTTTGCGAGATAGGCGCAAAGTGCATCGACCCATTCTGCACCTTCGGGGCTATAGGCCGCCTCGGCCATTGCGAGGCCAAAGGAATTGGCCGAAATCCCCAAAGCGCCCATGCGCGCGGCAAAGCGTTTGCGCAGCTCCGCGTCAGGGATGATCACATTGCCCGAATGGCCACCCGCAATGTTAAAGGTCTTGGTGGTCGCGGTCATCATCACCAAACGATCCATGATCCCGTCAATTTTCGCCATTGGCGTATGGGTATGGCCTGGCATGATCAGGTCATGGTGGATTTCATCTGAAACCAAGATCAGATCATGTCTCCGCGCGAAATCGGCAATTGCCTGCAATTCTTCAACAGTCCAAACCCTGCCGCCTGGATTATGGGGGGAGCAGAGGATCAACATTTTTTCGCGCCCTGTCATCGCCACATCCCATGTGGGAATGTCGAGGTGATATTTGCCTTCAATCAGTGCAAGCGGGCATTCGACCACCTGACGATTGGCGGCGCGGATCACGCGGGCAAAGGCATGATAGACGGGTGTCATTAGAACCACGCCATCCCCCTCTTGCGTATAGGTATCCACGCAAAGGGCCGTTCCGTTGACCAGACCATGGGTGGTGAAGATCCAGCCGGGCTCAATCTCCCAACCGTGGCGGTTTGCCATCCACCATCCAATGGCGGCGCGATAGGCGCGTTCATCGCCGTAATAGCCGTAAATGCCATGATCGAGCATGTTTTGCAGCGCGGCTTGCACAGATTGAGGGGGACGGAAATCCATATCTGCCACCCACATGGACAACCCATCTTCTGAGCCAATCCCGTAAATTGACGACATCATATCCCATTTCATTGAATGGGTGTTTTGGCGATTGATGATTTCGTCAAAGTTCATCGGTGTTATCCATTCTTTCGCTGCATGTGCTGCGCGTTCTTTGATACATCACATAAATGGAAATATGTTCCAAATAAATAAAATTTAATAGAATAATGTCTTTATATTTAGCATATTATTAGAATATTCGTTCTGCATTTATAGGATTTCTCACATGAGCCTATCAGGCGCGCCTGTCCTGCGCAAATCCCAGTCGCGCTGGTTGCGCGGATCGCAGAATTCGCTTATGGCACAGGCCATGATTTACCCAATATTAATCCATCCTGATCCTCGTCTGAAAAAGGTCGCACAAGATGTGCCCGACCTCTCGGATGAGTTGCGCGCTCTTGCAGATGATATGCTCAAGACGATGTATCACGCGCCCGGTATTGGTCTGGCTGCGCCACAGATTGGGATTGATCAGCGCGTGATCGTGATGGATTGCGTCAAAGAGGAAGGGGCAACACCCCGCCCGACCGCGATGTTCAACCCCAAGATCGTGGAATCCTCGGATGAAAAAAACATCCACGAGGAAGGCTGTTTGTCGATCCCAGATGTTTATGCTGATGTCGAGCGTCCGCGCGATGTGACCGTGGAATGGTTGGATCGCGATGGCGTTTTGCAGCGCGAGACATTTACGGGGCTATGGGCCACTTGCGTGCAGCATGAGATTGACCATCTCGATGGGGTTCTCTTTATCGATTATCTCAAGCCCTTGAAGCGGCAATTGATCACCCGAAAGATGCAAAAGCTCAAGCGCGACATCGCGCGCGATAAGGTGTAGCTTTGCGCATTGTTTTCATGGGCTCGCCTGAATTTTCTCGTGCGCCTTTGCGCGCCTTGATTGCGGCGGGGCATGAGATTGCTGCTGTCTATTGTCAGCCCCCCCGTCCCGCAGGGCGCGGCAAGAAACCCCGCGCGACCCCTATTCAGGCCTTGGCCGAAGATCTTCACGTGCCGGTGCGCCATCCCAAAACCTTGCGCAATGCCGAGGCACAGGCCGAATTCACGGCATGGGCTGCCGATATTGCCGTGGTTGTGGCTTATGGTTTGATCTTGCCTCAGGCGGTGCTTGATGCGACGCGCTTGGGCTGTGTGAATATCCATGCTTCGCTTTTGCCGCGTTGGCGTGGCGCGGCCCCTATTCATCGTGCGATTATGGCGGGGGATGATGAGACAGGCATTTCTATTATGCAAATGGAGGGGGGGCTTGATACGGGGCCAGTTTTATTGACCCGCACCCTGCCAATCGGCGCGGAGGATACCACCGCCGCGCTGCATGATCGTCTTTCGCAGCTTGGCGCTGAGGCGATTGTTTCCGCGCTTGCCGATTTTGACAGTCTCACCCCTGTTCCGCAGCCGCAAGAGGGCGTGACCTATGCCGAAAAGATCGACAAGGCCGAGGCTGCCATAGACTGGTCGAATGATGCCGCAGAGATTGACCGCCAAATTCGCGGCCTTTCACCCTTTCCTGGTGCATGGACAACGCATTCGGGGCGGCGGTTGAAATTCCTTGCCTGTCGAAGGGCGCAGGCGCGGCCCGATGGGGCTGCGGCAGGGTCGGTCATTGATGGCCTGACAATCGCGTGCGGCACGGGCGCGATTGAGATCACCGAACTGCAACCCGAGGGCAAGCCGCGCATGGCCGCGGCCGATTTCTTGCGTGGCACAGATCTGCCTGCAGGGACAATTTTGGGCTTGTGATTATTTGAAGGGGGCCATGCCCGCACGGGCCAAGGCATCCGCGCGTTCGTTCTCGGGATGGCCTGCATGGCCCTTGACCCATGTCCACGTTACCTGATGGCGCGCTGCCGCCTCATCCAAACGCCGCCAAAGGTCTTCGTTTTTGACAGGCTTTTTTGTGGCGGTGCGCCAATTATTGCGTTTCCAACTGCGCAGCCATTCGGTGATGCCGCCTTTGACATAGGCGCTGTCTGTCACCACGGTGATCGTGCTTGGACGGTCCAGCGCCTCAAGTGCGTTAATCGCGGCTAAAAGCTCCATTCGATTATTGGTGGTGTCTGCTTCACCGCCTTTGAGCTCGCGTTCCTTGACAATGGCATCGCCAGCCTTGGCCTGCAGCAGCGCACCCCATCCACCAGGGCCAGGGTTGCCTGAACAGGCCCCATCCGTATAGGCAAATAGCTCAGGCATAGAGCACGCCCAGTGTTAGGCACAAAATGACAAGGCTGCTCAAAAGCCCGCGCAATCGCAGCCACCAATTCGGTGCAAGGCCCGCACGCATCGCCCATGCATCAAGGGGCAAAAGCGCCAAGAAGCCCATGATCAGAATGGGCAAAGCCTGATGGGTTGGGCCAAATCCAAGCAAAAACGCCAACAATGCGGGGATCGTGGATGCCGCAAGGCCATATCCCATCATCTGCGGTGATGGCGCATGCACAGCAAAGCCCCATATGACCCCCGCCATAAAACACAGGATCACGATCCCATAATTGCGCAGCAGTATATCGGGTGCGAAATTCGGCAGAAGCCAGTCGCCAAGGGGAGCGGCGGAAGGGATCACTAAGCACAGCGCGGCATAGGCAAAGGGCAAAACCCCCGCCAAGCCTAAATATAATGCCGCCTTTGGTATGTGATCCCTGCTGCTCATATCTTAGCTTGTCCCGCATCTTTGCGCAGCGCGCAAGCGCATTTGGGCCATCTATGGCTGAGCATTCGATTGCCAGTGGCGGGCATCGCGCAGCTTTTGGAATTCTTTGAAACTTTGCACAAACCCCATTGTTCCATCGGCGCCGCTGTCTCTAATCTGACCCTATCTGCCGTACGCTAATGCGGCGGCATGATGGGTTCAAAAACGGAGAGGGCGCTCTGCGCCCAAGAAGGGGAAAGATATGTTTGCAGAATTCAAAAGCTTCATTGCCCGTGGCAATGTTATGGATATGGCTGTGGGGATTATCATCGGGGCAGCCTTTACCGCGATTGTAACGTCACTCGTGGGCGACTTGATCAATCCATTGATCGCTATTTTTACGGGCGGGATTGATTTCTCGGGTTGGTTCTACGCCTTAGACGGAAATGACTATGCCTCGCTTGCCGTGGCGCTCGAAGCAGGTGCGCCTGTTTTTGCGATTGGGAAATTTGTGATGGCGGTCATCAATTTCTTGATCGTAGCTTTTGTGGTTTTCATGCTGGTGCGTTTGGTCAACCGCATCAAATCTATGACAGAAGCAGAGAAGGAAGAAGCCGCTTCAGCCCCTGCAGGCCCAAGCGAATTGGACATTCTGATTGAAATCCGTGATGCTCTGGCCAAAAAGTAAGCACGAATAAAACATGCGTCCCCGTCACCATGGCGGGGCGCAAGCTGTTTTAGCGAGAGATGATATGGATTTTGAGTTGGACATCACAGATCGCAAAATCTTGGAAGTTTTGCAAAAGAACGGCCGCATCACCAATGCGGAGCTATCCGAACAGGTGAATTTGTCCGCCTCGTCCTGTCATCGGCGGATCACGCGCTTGGAGCAGGAGGGGATCATCCGAGATTATGTCGCCTTGGTGGATCACCGTGCGATTGGTCGGATGACAACCGTCTTTGTGGAAATTAGCCTGTCAGGACAGGCGGACGAGGTTTTGCAAGCCTTTGAGCAGGCTGTGAAGCGGGTGCCAGATGTGTTGGAATGCCATCTTATGGCAGGCAGCGCGGATTATCTTCTAAAGGTGGTGGCACGCGACAGCGAAGATTTCGCCCGCGTTCATCGCGAATATCTGGCCCGTTTGCCGGGGGTGTCGAAGATGCAATCCAGCTTTGCTCTGAAAAACGTATTTTCAACAACTGCCTTGCCGATTTAGCCGAGGAAATAACCCACGCCGTACAGCGTGGCCATGCCCGCAAAGACAGCTGCGATGGCATTTTTGCGCCAGACCCCCAAGCTCAAGGCCACGATTGCCGCACTCAATCGGGGGGCATCTAGCGCGCCGCCTGTGGCTTGCGGCCATAGCACCAAGGGCGTGATCAATGCGGGCAGGATCGCCACGGGCGTATAGCGCAAATGGCGCAAGACCCATTCTGGTAGATCGCGGTTACCCAAAATCCCCAAAAAAGACAGCCGCACAAGATAAGTGCCGCAGCCAAGCGCAGCGATGATCAGCCAGACCGTGGTTTCGGAATAGGCGCTCATGTCAGCTTCGCCTTTGCAAGGCTCATGCGCCGTTCCACCTCTGCGCCAACGTTCATGGCGGAGATCCCTGCGACCATCAACCAAAGGTTATAGGGCATCCAATTTAGCAAGACCGCCATAATCACCGAGGTCATTGCCGCCGCGATATGCGCAAGTGTGCGCAAGGCTGGGGCCACCAATGCAAGAAAGGTGATCGGAACTGCGAAATCGAGTGCAAATTCAGGTGGTATGGTTGCTCCTAAGACTGCGCCTGCATAGGTCGCGCTATACCACAGGGGGCAGATCGGGGTCGCAAGTCCGAAGAAATAGACCACTTTCCATCTGACCGAGCGTTCAGGCTGTGCCTCATAGGTTTGCATGGCCATTGCATAGGTTTGGTCGACCAACATGTAGGATAACAGCGCGCGCTGCCACAAAGGCGCGGCCCCTAAATGCGGGGTGATCGAGGCTGAATACATCGCCATGCGCAGATTAACAGCCAAAGCAGAGGCCAAAACCACCAGGACGGGTGCATTTTCCGTCATCAACTGCAGCGCGGTGAATTGGGCTGAACCCGCAATGACAAGGAAAGAAAATCCCATGACTTGCGACAGGGGCAGACCCGCTTCTGTGCCAAGAACCCCAAATAACAGACCAAATGGCAGGAGCACCAACAGGAACGGCAATCCACCAATGATCCCAGAGAGATAGGCCGAGTCTGACGGGGTTTTGCGCATCTTGCACCATTGTCGTTTCTGCTCATGCGATCTAGCCTTGATGGGCGAAGGATGCAATCTGCGCGGATGGATAAGGGCAAAGCAATGATCTGTGGCGTGATCTTGGCAGGCGGGGAAGCGCGCCGTATGCGCGGGCAAGACAAGGGACGGCTGCTGCTGCGGGGCCAAAGCCTCTATGCGCATGTTATTGCGCGCGCGCGCCCGCAGGTGGATCATTTGATCCTCTCCGCCAATGGCGACCCCGCGCTTTATGCGGATCTTGGGCTTGATGTGGTTGCTGATGGCGCATTCGCCGCGATGGGGCCACTTGGCGGCGTTTTGGCGGCCTTGCGCGCAGCCAAGATGCTTGGGGCGCAGCGGGTGATGAGCTTTGCCTCGGACAGCCCCTTTTTTCCAAGCGATATCGTGGCGCACTTATGCGCCGCACAAGGGCGTGACGCATTGGTTTTTGCTGAGGATCAAAGCGGGGGCATACATCCAACATTTGCGCTTTGGGATGTGGATTTGGCCGATCCATTGGCAGCAGAATTGCGGGGGGGTGGCCGCAAAATGCGCGATGTCATGGCGCGATTGGGCGGGGTTTCTGCCCCTCTCGATGCACTTGAACAGGCGTTTTTCAACATCAATACAAAGGCTGATTTGGAACAGGCCGCTGAGATGACCTTATGAGCGCGGGACCCTTTGATCATATCGTGGTGGTCGATTGGTCGGCACGAGCCACCCCAAGCCCCAAAGCCCCCACGAAGGACGCGATTTTCATTGCGCATTCTGCGCATGGTGCAACGCCACAGGTGAGCTATTATCGCACGCGCGCTGATGCGATGGTCGTGCTTGAGCAGGTGATGACAGACGCCCTTTTGCGGGATGAACGTATCTTGGCGACCTTTGACTTTTCCTTCGCCTATCCTGCGGGCTTTGCACAGCATCTGACAGGCAAGGCCGATGCGCTATCGGTTTGGCCGCTTTTTGCACAGATGGTTAAGGACGAACCAGATAATGCGAATAATCGGTTCGATGTGGCCCGCGCGCTTAATCGCCGTTTTCCAGGGGTTGGCCCCTTTTGGTGCGTGCCCAAAACACAGGCCTGCCCTGATCTGCCCGCGCGCGACCTGCGCCACGGACATCATCTGCCAGAACGCCGCAAAGTTGAATTGGCCTATGGCAAAATGCAGCCGGGTTGGAAGCTTTACACCACGGGATCTGTGGGATCACAGGCGATCCTTGGGATCGCAAGATTGCAGTCCTTACGCGGGCGGTTTGGGTCTGCGCTTGCCGTGGCGCCTTATGACGGGATCGAGCGGCCTATTGTTTTGGCAGAATGTTGGCCGTCTTTGATGGCGAAAGAGATCACAGATTATGCTTTAGCGGGTGAAATCCCAGATGCCGCGCAGGTGCGGGTGATTGCAGCGGGTTTGGCCGCTTTGGCCCCTGATGATCTTGCAAAAATGCTTGTCGATGGTGATGCCGAGGAGGGCGGTGTTTTGGGTGCGGGGCATGAGGCGCTGTTGCGCTCTGCGATCCATGCGGCCTTGGGGCCTTAGTCAAAAATCCCAGTCACACGCCCGAGCAACATAAAGGCCCGTGCGCTGCGGGTGGCACTGAGTTTGACAATATCTTCATCGGTTGCAGCCTGCTCGAACTGACAGAAAACGCGATCAAATTCGCGCAAATACTGATGAACAGCTTCGCGGAAGGCTGTGTCTTGCCGCATCCGACCAGTGGAAAGTGCGATGGAAGACCAATCTCGAATACCGCCAAGCGATGCAATCACGCGGCCCCGCTCGCCTTTCGCGAATTTGCGCCAAATCTCAGGGCGGGCGCGGTCTGGATTGAGATCATCCATGAAAATCCCGTCTTGCGAGAGCAGGGTCAACACATCTTGTGCAGCGCGGATCAAAGGGCGGGTTGCAGGGTCTTCTAGGGCCGCGCGAAGGGCGCGAAAGCCCTCCTTGTCCTGATCATTATTCGGGAAATGGAGCGCACGAATAAAGTCAGCGGGCGTGACCGGATGGTTCAAGGCGGGCTCGGCTGCGATAAGCGATAAATCCGATTTTGGCCGATCTGGGGCAGGGGGCGGACTTAGGGGCACAGCCGCCCGCAGGTCATGGTCTTGCAGGCGCAAAGATGTAAAACTTACGAGCTTTGTATCGGTGGCCAATTGTGCCTCTGCCAAAGCCTCTATGCGGTTTTGTGTCTCTCGCAAATCAGCAGGCACAGCCCCGCCGTGAAGCGCGTCCTCAATATTATTAAGCCTCAGCCGCAGATCTTGGGCCTGAAGACGCAGGCTTTGCGTGATGCGCAGGAGGCTTAGGACAATCCATAACAAAACAAGCGGCAAGATTGCCCCAACCGCAACCATGACCCCGCTCAGCATCTCGGCCATATTCGGGGTGTCACCGCCAAAGCCCAGCGCCGTGAGGCTGAGTGCCCCAATCCAAAGAAAGGCCAAGGCCAGCGCGATGCCTTCGCGCAGTCCAAAGGACATCGCGCCATCGGCGCATTGAAGAAAACCAACCGCACGGCCTACCCAAATCTGCTTGTCCCGCGTGAAGCGATGCGCAAGCATCAATCTGGGGTGAGGCAATGCTGCGGGGATCATCACACGTAGGTCACCTTCGTGATCTCGTAATCCTTGCTGCCGCCGGGCGTTTTGACCTCTACGCTATCGCCTTCATCTTTACCGATTAAAGCGCGGGCCAAGGGCGATTTGATATTGAGCAAACCTTTTTCAATATCGGCCTCAGATTCGCCGACAATCTGGTAGGTTTTTTCTTCCTCAGTATCTTCATCAATCAACACAACCGTGGCGCCGAATTTAATCGGGCCAGACAGGGTCTTGGGGTCGATGACCTGTGCAAGGCCCAAAATCCCCTCTAATTCCTTAATGCGGCCTTCGATGAAGGACTGTTTTTCGCGGGCCGAGTGATATTCGGCATTCTCCGACAAATCCCCATGCTCGCGCGCTTCAGCAATCGCCTTGATGACAGAAGGGCGCTCAACACTACGCAGATGCTTCAGCTCGGCATCAAGGGCGCTATACCCTGTCGGGGTCATCGGTATTTTTTCCATTGGAACTCGGGGCCTCAAACTTAGGTCTTGGAATGGTCAATCGTCTTAAAATGAGCAGTCTGACCCCAGACGTTAGGGGCTCTTTGCCCTAGTTTCAACGGGCAAGACGCAGAACGCCACACGCGGTGCAAGAAAATGACCCAAACGCCACGCAGGCTTAGTAGGTCACTGCGTTTTCGTTTGGCGGCTCAGGCGGGCCATCTGCGCCGCAGGCGGCCAAAGTTCCACCCAAAGTCAGGGCCAATAGCCCCAGCTTAATCCATGATGCAAAAGAGCGCCCCATCACGCCAACCTTTCTTTCCATCGTGCAATTTGCAGGCGCACCTGATCGGGTGCGGTGCCGCCATAGGATTGACGCGAGGCAACCGAGTTGTGAACCCCCAAAACATCAAACACGGCCGCAGTGATGTTGGATTGCACTGTTTGCATATCCGCAAGGTTGAGATCAGGTAAATCACAGCCCCGATCTTCGGCCATTTTGACAAGCGCGCCTGTTACATGATGCGCTTCACGGAATGGCAGACCCAATTCGCGCACCAACCAATCGGCGAGATCAGTTGCGGTTGAAAAGCCAGATGCGGCGGCGCGCTCTAGTGCGTCTTTATTGGCGCTCATGTTGCCCAGCATCCCCGCCATTGCGGCCATTGCGATCATGAGGTTGTCGGCGGCATCAAAGACTTGCTCTTTGTCTTCCTGCATATCCTTGGAATAGGCCAAGGGCAGACCTTTCATGACCGTCATCAAGGCCACATTCGCCCCCATGATCCGCCCGATTTTGGCGCGGATTAATTCCGCCGCATCAGGGTTTTTCTTTTGCGGCATGATGGAGGAGCCTGTTGAAAACCGATCCGACAGGGTCACAAAGCGGAATTGTGCCGAAGACCAGATCACCAATTCCTCAGCCAAGCGCGACAGATGCATCGCGCAAATGGCGGCCGCCCCGAGATAGTCTAGGGCGAAATCGCGATCTGAAACCGCATCCAAGGAATTCGCCATAGGCCGATCGAAACCTAGGGCTTCTGCAGTCATGTGGCGGTCAATTGGAAAAGATGTGCCTGCGAGGGCGGCCGCACCAAGCGGGCATTCATTCATCCGCGCGCGCGCATCTTGAAAACGCGATAAATCGCGGGCGAACATCTCGACATAGGCCATCATGTGATGCCCCCATGTTACGGGCTGCGCGGTTTGAAGATGGGTAAAGCCAGGCATTACCCAATCAGCGCCCGCTTCGGCCTGCGCCAATGCCGCGCGGATCAAGGCCTGCAGCCCCTCAATGGCCGCATCCATTTGATCCCGCACCCATAGGCGAAAATCGGTAGCGACCTGATCATTGCGTGACCGCGCCGTATGGAGACGTCCTGCGGGCTCACCAATCAGGGTTTTAAGCCGCGCTTCGATATTCATGTGAATATCTTCAAGGGCGGTGGAAAATTCGAATGTGCCGCTCTCAATTTCTGACAAGATCGTGAGCAGGCCTTCCCTGATCGTCTCGGCATCTTTACTGCTGATGATGCCTTGGGCGGCGAGCATAGCAGCATGGGCGCGTGAGCCAGTGACATCTTGCGCGCTGAGCCTTTGGTCAAAACCGATGGATGCGTTAATCGCCTCCATCAAAGCATCTGGCCCTGCGGCGAAGCGACCGCCCCACATTGCGTTTGAAGATTTCTGTGCCATGTTCTGTTTTATCCGCCGATCAAAGAAAGGATGCCGCTAGGATGCTCCCGCGCCGTATCATTGCCCTGCTCTACATTGCCTTGGGTTTCTGTGCAAATGCCGCCTTTGCGCAAGATCTTTCGCAGCTGCCCCGTGATGGGGATATGCGCGGTCTGGTAATCGCCTCAGAGCCTGTGCCTGTGTCGGATTTGCCTTTTGTTGATGAGGGTGAAGTTGAAGGGCGCTTGAGCGATTATCGCGGGAAATATGTGGTTCTCAATTTTTGGGCCACTTGGTGCGCGCCCTGCCGTGAAGAAATGCCAAGCCTAGAGGCATTGCAACGTCAGTTTGGCTCAGATCAGTTGGAAGTGGTCACGCTCGCCACGGGGCGCAATTCCCCGCAGGCGATCCGAAGGTTTTTTGAGGAAATTGGCGTAGAACATCTGCCGATGTTTCGTGACATCAAGCAACAGATCGCGCGCCAAATGTCGGTGATTGGCTTGCCGATTACGCTGGTGATTGATCCCGAAGGACGCGAGATTGCGCGGCTGATGGGAGATGCCCATTGGGACAGCCCCGAGGCGTTTGCCTTTTTCGAGGCACTTTTGGCGGAAGCAATCTAGGCTAAAAGCCGTCCGTCTTTGTGGCCTGAAATTGTGGCAGTGATGATCTGACCTGTTTCTTGCGCCTCATTGAGGCTGACTTCAGTGAAGTCTTCGGTGCGGCCAAGATGGGGATTTTCCATCAAAATCTGATGGGTTTTGCCAATCTCGCCCGATAAATGTTGGGCGAGGGCCCGATCCCCAGCGGCGCGCAGTCGTGCCGCGCGGTCTTTGATTGTGGCGCTTTGCAATTGTGGCATCCGCGCCGCTGGCGTGCCTTGGCGCGGTGAGAACGGAAACACATGGAGCCAGGTTAGCCCGCACTCCTCAACCAATTTGAGGGAATTTTCGAAATGTGCTTCGGTTTCTGTCGGGAAACCTGCAATGATATCTGCGCCAAATTTGATCTCAGGCCGCAGGCGGCGCGCCTCCTCGCAAAAGGCAATGGCATCTTCGCGCGCATGGCGGCGCTTCATACGCTTGAGGATCAAATTATCGCCATGTTGAAGGCTCAGATGCAGATGAGGCATCAGGCGGGGTTCGTTGGCGATGACCTCCATCAACATTGGATCAGCTTCGATGGAGTCGATAGAGGAAATCCGCAGGCGCGCCAGATCAGGAACAAGTTTCAAGATACGCATGACCAAATCGCCCAAATGGGGGGCTTGCGGGAGATCCGCCCCCCATGAGGTCAGATCAACCCCCGTGAGCACCACCTCTAAATAGCCGCGGTCGACCAAGCGTTTGATTTGATCCACCACTACACCCGCGGGCACGGAGCGTGAGTTGCCGCGCCCAAATGGGATAATGCAAAAGGTGCAGCGATGATCACAGCCATTTTGAACCTGCACATAGGCGCGCGCGCGGGTGCCAAAGCCGTCAATCAGATGCTCGGCTGTTTCGCGCAAGGACATGATGTCATCGACCATGACCTTTTCGGTTTGGCCGATGAAATCAGGGCCGCTGAGCTTGGCCCATGTTGCAGGTTCCATCTTTTCGCGATTGCCAATGATGAGGTCAACTTCGCCCATTGCGGCAAAGGTTTCGGGCTCGGTTTGTGCGGCGCAGCCCGTCACCACGATCCGCGCGCTTGGATTGTCGCGCTTCACCTTGCGGATTTCTTGGCGCGCTTTGCGCACGGCCTCGGCCGTTACGGCGCAGGTGTTAATGATCACCGCATCCCTGAGGCCCGCTGCGGTGGCGATATCGGTCATCGCTTCGGTTTCATAGGCATTGAGCCGACACCCAAGCGTTCGAAATTCAGGTGGCTTTGTCATGGGTTTTGCAGGCGACTTATGAAATCTTCGGTCAATTCAGCGGTGAATACATGGGCCGTTGGCCCTGTCATCCAAACGCCATCCTCGCGCCACTCAATCCAAATATCACCGCCATCAAGGGTCAGTTTTACCGCCCGACCTGTCAGACCCCGCCGCGCCGCTGCAACCGCCACCGCGCAAGAGGATGAGCCAGAGGCGAGGGTGATGCCGGTTCCTCGTTCCCAGACCCGCATCCTGAGATGGTCTGGTCCAAGGAGTGAGGCGAATTGCACATTGGTGCGCGCGGGGAACAGCGGATGATGTTCGACTTCTGGGCCGCGGGCGGACAAATCCACCGCTTCGGCATCTTCAACAAAGAAGCTGCAATGAGGGTTGCCCATGCCTGTCCCAACAGGATCACCTTCGAGGGGCAGATGCAGCGTGTCCATTGCTTCGGCTAAGGGGATATCCTGCCACTCCAACAACGGAGGGCCCATATTAACGCTGGTCAGGCCATGGCCGCGATCCTGTGCAATCAGAATTCCACGTTCTGTGCGCAGGCGGATATGGTTAAGGCCCTGTGCCGCCATTTCATAGGCAGCGATGCAGCGTGTGGCATTGCCACAGGTTGCAGAAAGTGATCCATCAGCATTGTAAAAGATCAGTGCTAAATCCGCCTCGTGATCGTTTTTGATCAAGGCCAATTGGTCAAACCCCACCCCGCGATGACGATCTGCAAGTGATCGCGCCAAATCCGTCGTCACGGTGACCTCGCGCTTGCGCGCGTCCATGACGACGAAATCATTGCCGAGCCCGTGCATTTTCATGAAGGGAAGGCCGATATATGTGTGCAGTTCAGACATGGATGCGCCTATAGCGCAAGCGCGCGACGAATGGGACTCGAATTTTTTTCTGTTTAATGTCGGATCGATAGACGGATCATCGCCATGTCAGTCCCCGGGTTCCATCTCTCGATACTGCCGTTCGACCAGTGGCTCAGCGCAAATGAAATTGCATAATTATCCGAAATATTCATTCCAACGCCAAGTGTGGAACGAAAGTGCAAGTTGCCGCCTAAGTCTGTAGCTCCCTGGCTGTAGTATCCCGGCATGAAGCTGCCTTCGAGAAACATTCTATCGCTGAGTGAGTACTCACCACTAACACCAAATCCGATCCAGCTATCATTGTCAGATTCATTATGTATGGCCCCGGCCCAACCTGCGGAAAATTCAGGCTTCGTAACTAAGGTATCCGTCCAATGATACTCAATGACCCCACCATATCCGCCGCGATGAATGTCACGCACAGCACCAAGCACAGTAGTATCTGCATATGCTATGCTGGAAGCGGCAAGAAGGCCCGTAAGAGCAGCGATTAAGTGATTGTACATGCGTCAACTCACTTCTTTGAAAATAAGGATTTTCATAAATAGAAAAGAGCGAGCCCAAGCTCGCTCTTCCCAATGCAAGTAATCCAGTTGGATTAGAATGCTACGTTGAAACCGAGATCGGTAACAGTGTTGGAGTCAACACGGCCAACGCCACCTGCGAGTGATACGCCGCCGCCGAGGCTGGTTTTGAAGCCAACGCCGAAGTCAGACTTATCTGCAGCTGCATCAGTAGAGCCATAAACTGCGGTAACAGTTGTGGCGGCATCCATCGCGTAGGACGCAGAGAAGCCGGTCGCAGAGTTGGTGCTGTTGTCAGCAAAGAAACCAGCAAGATTGATGCCACCTACAGAGTAGGTCAGGCCGAGAGACGTGCGAGAATCATTTGTTGTCGCGCTGTCATCAACGTCGTAACCCAAGGTTATACCGAGACCGCTGTTGCTGAAGCCCAACAAAATGCCGTAGTCACCGTCAGATGCCGCACCAGCTGCAGTTGTGCCCATCGCGTAAGAAACTGTAACACTCATGTCATTAAATGTTGTGGTGTATACAATATCTGCAGTGCCGAGTGCACGGATAGCTTCCACATCATCATCGATGCCAATTCCGTCAAAGCCCACGTCAGCCAAACCATGGCCGTCAGCAGCAGCTGACACGTCGCCTACTGTGATTTTGCCAAATGGACCAGAAATATAGGTCTCTTGATCGCTAACAGAACCAGCAGTTGCGCCAGTTTGATCGTCGATGTCAAAGGATGCGCCAATTGTGTAACCAGCATCTGTGGTTGTAGACGCAACAACGTTGATGTCGATTTCGTTGTGGATGTAAGCATCAGTACCGTTTGCGCCAGAGTCCTTGAAGCCAAAGTCTGCGGAGCCGGTCAGAGCGATGTCTGCAGATGCGATGCCTGCGGAGGCAACGAGAGCAGAAGTAGCTAGGAGAACCTTTTTCATGGTTTATTCCTCAATTACTGTTTTTTCTATTAACGTCACCGTGCAGTTCGTCTGCACAATGTACCCGGCTGTCTTCGCCCACTCTTAATACGATTACAACGAAATGAGGCATTTACAGACAATCTTGCGTAAGTGGTGATGCAGAGATGCAACACTGTCCTGGAGGGTCTGTAAAAATTCGAGGGATCAAGGGTATTGCTGCGAAGTCTTTGCTCAGTTACGAAGAGCGACATAAGCTTTATTACGCGCCATGGCTTCTGAGCTATACAGATGCGCCGTACCATATCAAAGTAGAGGCAATGTAAAATGGCGGTATGGACCTTCGGACGATCAGGTTTTTTGGCTCTCACCTTAACGGTCCTAAGCGCATGTAGCTTAGTCACCGGACCAGTCAGCACCGATGACGGCGAAGTCGTTGAAAATGCGACAGTTGCAGAGCAAGAAAATCGGCGAGAAACGATATGGGATATGTTTGAGAACGTTGACGATCCAAACGTAACGGTCGAAGTGAACCGCTTCATTTGGATTGCCAGCCTCGAGGTGCTCGATTTCCTTCCGATAGAATCAGCTGACCCATTCTCCGGCATCATCGATTTTGGCTATGGCACCCCCCCAGGTGGTGGCACGGCCTATCGTGCAACGGTCTATGTCAGCGACCCTGCATTGGATGCGCGTGCGCTGCGCGTTGCATTGGCCACGCGTGGTGGCCCTGTCAGCCGCGAAACCACGCGACAGATTGAAGATGCGATCTTGACCCGCGCCCGCCAATTGCGCATCCGCGACTCAAGCCTGTAATCACGCGGCGAATTCACGCCATACCTCTAGACCTCTTCAGGCGGGCGGCATAAACACGCGCTCGACTATACCCGTTTGGCCCGAAAGCCCCATGTTTCAGGAGTTCGCAATGTCGCGCTACGATCCGTCCCAGATTGAAGAGAAATGGCAGCAGGCATGGGATACGGCCGCAATCTTTAAGGCAAAGCACGACCCTGCGCGTGAAAAATATTATGTACTTGAGATGTTCCCTTACCCATCGGGGCGCATCCATATCGGTCATGTGCGCAATTACACCATGGGTGATGTGATCGCACGCTTCAAATCCTCCACTGGATTTAATGTGCTGCATCCTATGGGGTGGGATGCCTTTGGGATGCCTGCCGAAAATGCCGCAATGGAAAATGGTGGCCACCCTGCCGATTGGACATATCAAAACATCGATACAATGCGCGGCCAGATGAAACCCTTGGGCCTGTCGATTGATTGGGATCGGGAATTTGCCACCTGTGATCCTGAATATTACGGACAGCAACAAGCGCTGTTTCTCGATATGCTAGAGCAGGGCTTGGTCTATCGCAAAAACGCGGTGGTGAATTGGGATCCGGTCGATATGACGGTTCTTGCCAATGAACAGGTCATCGATGGCAAAGGCTGGCGTTCGGGTGCTGACGTAGAACGGCGCGAGTTGACGCAATGGTTCTTTAAAATTTCCGACATGGCCGATGATTTGCTTGGCGCGCTGGATAGTTTAGACGATTGGCCCGAAAAAGTGCGCCTGATGCAAGCGAATTGGATCGGAAAATCCCGCGGGCTGCAATTTGGCTTTGAGCTAACTGCACCTGCGCATGGTCACAGCACGATTGATGTTTACACCACCCGCCCTGATACGCTGATGGGGGCTAGTTTTGTGGGTATCTCCCCCGATCATCCCTTGGCCAAAGCACTCGAAGCAGAAAACGCCGAGATTGCCGCATTCTGCCAAGACTGCCGCAAAGGTGGAACAACTGCCGAAGCCTTGGAAAAGGCCGAGAAAAAGGGCCGTGATACGGGCCTGCGTGTGCGCCACCCGCTTGATCCGTCCTGGGAATTGCCTGTTTGGATCGCGAATTTCATTTTGATGGATTATGGCACGGGCGCAATTTTCGGCTGCCCCGCACATGACCAGCGCGATTTTGAATTTGCGCGCAAGTTCGATCTGCCGATCACCCCCGTTTTTGTGGCCGAGGACGCGGAAGAAGCCCCCTTGGCCGAAGCCTTCGTGCCAACCAAAGCCGAGCGTGTGCGCTATACTCGCGGCTTTGGAGGCGAGGCGGTGCAAACAGGTGACACCGCAGTGGATGCCGCAATTGATCTCGCTGAGGCGAGGGGTTGGGGCCAAGGCGTGACCAAGTTCCGACTGCGCGACTGGGGTTTAAGCCGCCAACGTTATTGGGGCTGTCCAATCCCTGTGGTGCATTGTGCCACCTGTGGGGTTGTGCCTGAGAAAAAGGAAAACCTGCCCATCGAACTGCCGCGCGATGTCAGTTTCGACATTCCGGGCAACCCGCTGGATCGTCACCCGACTTGGCGCGACTGCAGCTGCCCTAGCTGCGGTGCGCCTGCGCAGCGTGAAACCGACACGATGGACACATTCGTGGACAGTTCGTGGTATTACGCCCGCTTCACCGCGCCGCGCGCGGCAACACCCACCGATGCCGCCGAGGCCGAATATTGGATGAATGTAGATCAATATATCGGCGGGATTGAGCACGCGATTTTGCACCTTCTTTATTCGCGCTTCTTCGCGCGCGCGATGCAAAAGACGGGGCATTTGCCCGCAAAATGCGCCGAGCCGTTCAATGCACTGTTCACCCAAGGCATGGTGACCCATGCGATCTATCAAACCCGCGATCAAAATGGTCGCCCCGTCTATCACTTCCCCGAAGAAGTCGAGCTGCGCGAGGGCAAAGGTTTCCTAAAGAATGGCCGGGAGGTTGAGATCATCCCTTCCGCCAAAATGTCGAAATCGAAACGCAACGTGGTCGATCCTGTGGCGATCATAGCCCAATACGGCGCCGATACCGCGCGGTGGTTTGTCCTCTCTGACAGCCCGCCCGAGCGTGATGTGGAATGGACGGCTGCGGGAGCCGAAGCCGCGTTTAAACATTTGGGCCGTGTCTGGGCCTTGAGCGAAAAAATCGCGGATATGCCGAAAGATGTGGCAGGTTCAGGCGATCAAGACCTACTGCGCGCCATGCATCGCGCCATTGTTGATGTGACAAGCGGCATTGAAAGCTTTGGCTTTAATGCGGCGATCGCCAAACTTTATGCCTTTACCAACACTTTGGCGAAATCGAACGCCTCGGCCGCCGCACAGCGTGAGGCGATCCTGATCTTGGCGCAGCTCATGTCACCAATGACACCACATTTGGCCGAAGATATTTGGGCGCGCCAGGGCGGGTCTGGTTTGGTAGCTACCGCACCGTGGCCCAAAGCCGATGAGGCGATGTTGGTGTCCGATACCGTCACCTTACCCATCCAGATCAACGGCAAACGCCGCTCGGAACTGACCGTTGCGAAAGATATGCCGCAACAAGAGGTTGAAAAATTGGTTCTGGCGGATGAGGCTGTGGCAAAGGTGCTTGAAGGTCGCGCGCCCCGCAAGCTGATTGTTGTGCCAGGGCGGATTGTGAATGTCGTTATTTAAGGCAATGTAACCCGATGAAGCTTTCCAACTCCGAGGCGGCGCGGTTTATCACCCGCCCCGATACAGGGGCGGCAGGCGTTCTGATTTATGGGGCAGATGCGATGCGGGTGGCAATTAAGCGACAAGACTTGCTTGCCAAGCTTTTGGGGCCAGATGCCGAAAGTGAAATGCGCCTTACCCGTATGATGGGGGCATCTTTGCGCAGTGATCCTGCGGCTCTTTTGGACGCGATTAAGGCGACAGGGTTCTTTCCAGGCCCGCGCGCCGTCTTTGTCGAAGATGCAACAGATGCCGCCGCCGCCGCGATCACAAGCGCCATAAACGAATGGGGCGCAGGTGACGCCCAAATCATTGTAACAGCGGGGCAACTGACACCACGCTCGGCGCTAAGAAAATTGTTTGAAACTCAAAAATCGGCTTTTTGTATCGCCGTTTATGATGATCCGCCCAGTCAGGCTGAGGTCGAGGCCGAATTGAAAAAGGCGGGGCTATCTGCAATCGCGCAAGATGCCTCTCGTGACTTGGTCGCCCTCGCCCGCGCGCTTGATCCTGGCGATTTCAGGCAGCTCTTGGAAAAGCTGGCCCTCTATAAACTGGGCGATGAGAGCCCTCTCTCTTCGGCGGAGGTTGCTGCATTGGCGCCTGCCACGATTGATGCGGAGATTGACGAAATCTTACACGCCGCTGCCGAAGGCGCCCATGCGCGTGTCGGCGCCCTGATGGCACGGCTTGGTGGTCAGGGGGTCACGGCGGTTGCACTTTGTATCGCGGCCTTGCGCCATTTTCGCACGCTGCATATGGCCGCCTGTCATCCACAGGGGCCAGCGGCGGGGTTTTCTCCGAAAACAGGGGTCTTTGGCCCGCGCAGGGATCGCATGGTCAAACAAGCGCAGGCTTGGGGCATTACACGCCTTGAGGATGCGGTGCAAAGCCTGATCGAGACGGATTTGACCCTCCGCTCAAGTTCACAAGCCCCGCAATTGGCAGTGATGGAGCGCAGTCTCATCCGCTTGGCCATGATGCCGCGCAACGCCCGCTAGGCTGCTGCACGCGCCGCCCAAAGGCCCGTGGCAAAACAGGCTGTCAGCAAATAGCCACCCGTAGGCGCATCCCAATCGACCATCTCGCCGATACAATAGACATTTGGTAGGGCGCGAAGCTGCAAAGTATCGTCTAGCGCAGACCATGCGACCCCGCCCGAACTAGAGATTGCGCGATCCAATCCAAACGGACCGCTATGGGGGATGGGCAAGGCTTTGATGCGCTCTGCCAACGCTTTCGGCTCAGTGGGCAGGGATTTGCACATTTCGAACAAAACTGCGCGCTTTGCCCCGTCTATCCCAAGGGATTTGCGCAGGATATTCGACAAACTGTCTTTACGCCTGCGCCCTTTTTTAAGACGCGCTGCAACATCGTCCAGACTGCGGTCAGGGCAGAGGTCAAGGCTGAGCATCGCCCCCTCTCGCATCTCGCGCGAGAGGGCGTAAACCCCGCCGCCCTCAATGCCTTTGGCGGTGATCACGATCTCACCCGCCACAGATTTTTCGCCCGCGCGCAAGATCAAGGATTTGAGCGGATGACCAAAATGCGGGCGCATATGGTCTGACCAGTTGATATGAAACCCCATATTCATTGGCTGAAACGGAACCGTTTCGACCCCGCGCGCGCTCAGATATTCAAGCCATTCGCCGCGCCCGCCTAAATTCGGCCAACTCGCGCCCCCAAGGGCCAAGAATGTTGTGGTGGCTGTGATCTCACGCGGCCCTTCTGCTGTAGAAAAGCGAAACGCCCCGTCTGGCCCCCATCCATCCCATGTGAAATTGCGCCAAATCTCCACGCCTTGCCCGCCCAGGCGCTGCAACCAGGCGCGCAGCATGGGTGAGGCTTTCATCGCCTTGGGGAACACACGCCGTGAGCTGCCTGTAAAGATCGGCTGCCCTAACGTATCGCGGGTAAAGCGTATAACTTCTTCAGGGCCAAAGGCGCGGATCATCGGCGCAAGCGGCGCAGCCGATGGCCCATAGGCCGCAAGAAACGCCTCAAGCGGTTCATCCATTGTGAGGTTCAACCCTGATTTTCCCGCCATGAGAAACTTACGCGCAGGGGAGGCTTTGCCCTCCATCAAAACAACCCGCCGCCCAGTATGAGCCAAATAATCGGCAGCCATTAGCGCGCTCGGCCCCGCGCCGATGATCATCACGTCCAATGTGATAGGGTCGCGTCCGCCCGTCATGCCGTGCCGTCAGGGATCATCGCCTTGACGGCGCGCAGCACCTCGGCTTTGCCCGAAATCGCGGCTTCGGCCATATGTTGCGCCTCCTGCCAAAGCGCCTCTTGTGGCACGATCTTGTCAATCAGCCCAAAGGACAGGGCCTCTTTTGCGTTAAATTTTGCGCCTGACAGCAGCAGCAATTTTGTGCGCGCAGGGCCTATGAGCGCAGTCAGACGTTTGGGGTCTGAGGGCTGCGGCAAAAACCCAAGTTTTGCGACAGGGTAAAAAAATGAGGCGCGATCAACGCTGAGGCGCAGATCACAGGCCAATGCCATCCCCATAGCGCCGCCTGCCAATGTGCCATTCAGAGCCGCAATCGTCAGGCAAGGCAGCGCGGCAATCGCGCCTGACAACGCCTCCCAGAGGGGCGAGGTAGCCAGACCCGCGCGGGCCGCGTCCAAATCCGCACCTGCACAAAAGACCTTTTCGCCCGCCCCCGTAATAACCAACGCGCGCAAGTTGGGATGCGCCTGTGCCTGTTTGGCGATGCTGACCAAGGTGGCAAGCATATCTTCGGTCAGGGCATTCGCTTTGTCGGGACGATCAAGCGTCACGCGCCACAGCGGTGCTTGGCTTTGAGGCAAGCTTTCTGGGAAACTCTCTAACCTGATCATCGCAAAATTCCTTTTCGCCTCACACAAGCCCCAATTTACTCCGCAAAGTGGGATCGCGCAGGCTGATATCTTGGCCCAGATGCCCATCCGCTTCGGATGTGGTCATCCACAAGAGAGCGCGCGCCACCCAATGCGGCGCGATATGGTCAGCCCAATCAATCTGCGACACGGGGTTCATCCCACTTGCCCGAATATCGCGTTGCATCTGCGTGGCGACAGTCCCCGGTGACAGCCCAAGCGCACGGATACCTGCATCACGATATTCCAAATCAAGGCTTTGTGTCAGCATCGCCACAGCCGCCTTTGACGCACAATAGGCACTCCACCCCTCATACGCATTTTTCGCAGCCCCTGACGAAATATTGATGACTGTGCCTGCACCGCGCGCCACCATATCGGGCAAACAGGCCTGTGTGGTTGCAAATAACCCTGTGACATTCACCCGCATCAGATTATCCCACGCCTGCAAATCTGCCTCCCCCATCCGGGCGATGGGCGCAATCAGCGCGCCATTGTTGATCAAGATATCAATGTGGCCAAGCTCGGCTTTGATCTCGTCAAAGAGCGGGGCAATCTTGCCTATCTCACTTAAGTCACAGGGATAGGCCCGCGCCCCTTCACCGATTGAGTTTGCCACGTTTTTTAGATCCGCTCCTGAGCGCGCCAATAATGCAACTTTTGCGCCTGACTGCGCAAAGAGCGCGGCAGTGTCTGCCCCAATCCCACGGCTTGCGCCTGTGATTACAACGGTTTTTCCCGATAGGTCGGTTTCAAAAAGATGAGACATGATCGCGGGGCTTTCTATTTCTTGGGCAGGCGGATCGGCGCTTGACCTTAAGCGCAGGGGGCGAAACATTGGGACATACTTTCGGTGTCGCCGTTGGGCCTGTGAATGTCAAAGATGAATTCAAAATATATTTGGCGTCCAGCTCTATCTATGGCTTTTGTCCTGTCCTCTCTGCCTGCCTTTGCACAAAGCCTCGCGCCCGTTGACATGGCGCTTGAGACGTTCCGCGAAATCGCCGCAGATGCAGGGCATGAGTTTCGCTTTGACGCGCCACAGGTAATCGGCACACAGGTGTTGGTAGAGAGCCTGCAAATTATCGAAGCGGATGATCCGCATTCGGCCGTATATACAAGCATGAGAACGGCCCGCGCTTTTTTTGCCCTAAACGCGGAAGGTGATGTGGTGATCACACTGCCTGAGACGATTGTGATCGCGCTGACCCCTACAGAACGGCCCGCGCGGGATCTGATGGTGGATCTGCCTGCATTGCCTGAGGTGACGGTGCAAAGTGCAAACGGCATCACGCTAACGTGGGATGCAGAAGCAGAAGAATTGGCCTTTCAGGCTTTGGGCGGCGTGTTGATCCAAGCGGGTGAATTTGCCCTACGCAGCACCACTTTTGAAGGACAATCTGTATTTTCAGCAACACCGATTGCGCATCGTTTTGGCCTTGGCACAGTGCAAGGCGGAATCGGGGACGGGGCTTTGGCCCAATTCGCGCTTGAGGGGGCTGCGCTTGACCTTGACGGCTGGGGCGAGACAGCTTCACTTGGGTTTGAGGCGGCCAATGGACTGGTGGCCAGCAATCCGATTTCTGCTTTTGCAAAGCCGATGGGGCTGGATCAAGCAGGGCGGCTTGGCTTCGCGCTTGGGGCGGGTAATCTCGGCTACAGGGAAACAGACGAAAGTCTTAGCGCAAGCCTCAGCACCGATAGCGTGCTTTTGGGGGCCGAATTTGGCGAAGAAATCCCCATTTTGTGGCGCATTGGGCCAAGCCGCTTGGCCGCTAATCTGCCATTATTGAACAGCGAGGGCGGGCCGTTTGCCATCACAGTGTCAGTGGCAGATGCCATGCCCGAACCCCCCGTTTGGGATTGGATAGATCGCGCAGGTCTTTTGCCCCGCGAAACTGGTGCGATTGAGCTCGATCTTGCAGGTGGTCTGGGGCCTGCCCCCGAAACTGGGATCCGTCTGCCTTTGTCATTGGCGCGGCTGCAAATTAACAGGGCCACCCTCACGGGTGCAGGCCTTGATTTCCGTGCGACAGGTGGGCTTGATCTGACATCTGGCGCAGGGCCATCGCGGGTGGATATCAGCGCGCGCGGGCTTTTCACCTTTCTGGAGGCGATGACCCAGTCAGGCCATCTTGATCCAAGCCAATTTGCGATGATCGCAGGCGCAATTGATCTTTTCGCCACCCGAACCGAAGGCCAAGATCAGCTTGAAAGCGCAATTGATCTGACCCAAGAGGGAAAGATCATGATTGACGGAATGCCTTTGCAATAAAGGTTAAGGGTTCTTGCGCTGCGTCCTTGCAGCGCTTAGGTCACGCATAGCCCCTGACGGGCTGTTTTGGCCAGAAAGGATGCTTTGCGATGACAGACAGCCCTTCGAACACAGCGGCGCTGCGGGATCTGGCGGAACAGATTTTGGACATTGCCAAATCTGCGGGTGCGGATGCGGCAGATGCGATGGTGGTGCAAGGGGTCTCGCAAACAGTGAGCTTGCGCAATGGCGCGTTAGAGCAGGCAGAACGATCCGAGGGCACGGAAATGGGCCTTCGTGTCATGGTGAGCCAACGGCAGGCTTGTGTTTCGGCAGCAGATTTACGCCCAGACACGCTGCGTGACATGGCCGCGCGCGCGGTGACTATGGCGCGGCTTGCCCCCGAAGACCCAACCGTTGGCTTGGCCGATCCTGCGCAACTCAGCTCAATGCGCGATGCATCAGGTCTTGAGTTAAGCGATGACGGCGCGGCACCTCTGCCCGCCGAGATGGAGGATGAAGCCCGCCGCGCCGAGGCTGCGGCCCGCGCCGTTGCCAAAGTCACCCAAATTCAGTCCTCAAATGCAGGCTACAGCCACCGCACGATCTTTCTTGCGGGCAGCAACGGGTTTGCCGGCGGCTACGCCCGCAGTGATTATGGCCTCTCCTGCGTGGCAATTTCAGGCGAAGGCACAGGCATGGAGCGGGATTACTACGGGGATGGCCGCATTTTCCGCAGTGATCTGATTAGTCCAGAAGAAATAGGGCGCGAAGCTGGGATGCGTGCTGCTGCGCGCGCAGGGGCGCGAAAGCCAAAAACAGGGAAATATCCCGTTTTCTTTGATGAACGTGTCTCCTCAACCCTCATCGGTCACATCTTGGCCGCGATCAATGGCAGCGCGATTGCACGCGGGTCGAGTTGGTTGCGCGATGCATTGGGTGAGGCGGTTTTGCCTGTTGGGTTTGATCTGCTGGAAGACCCTTTGCGCAAGCGTGCAGGCGGCTCGCGCCCCTTTGACGCCGAAGGTTTGGCGGCACAAAAGCGCGCCTTCATACAAGATGGCAAGCTGGCCTCATGGGTGCTTGATCTGGCGACTGCGCGAAAATTGGGTCTGGAAAGCACCGCCAATGCCGCGCGCGGACTCACTAGCCCGCCTTCGCCAAGCGTTGGGAATCTCGCCTTGGTCGGGCCAAAGGTCGAACGTGAGACGCTGTTGCGTGAGATGGGAACGGGGCTATTGGTGACATCCTTGATCGGCAGTTCCATCAACCCAACCACAGGCGATTATTCGCGTGGCGCGTCAGGGTTTTGGGTTGAAAACGGCGAAATCACCTATGCGGTCAATGAATGCACCATTGCAGGAAATTTGCGCGACATGCTTGGCACGATCCGTGCAGCAAATGATGCGCGCCAGCATCTGTCGCGGGTTATCCCCTCGCTTCTGGTAGAGGAGATGACGCTTGCAGGGGCCTGAGCGGCAAGATTGCGATGATCTGACCCTATTGGTAGAAGCGGCCCGTGCCGCAGGCGAGATTGCCCTGCGCTATTGGCAAAATGACCCCAAGGCTTGGGAAAAATCCGAAGGGGCAGGCCCCGTCACAGAAGCGGATTTGGAAATCGACAAGATGTTGGCGCGCGATCTTCAGGCCGGGCGTCCCAGTTACGGGTGGTTGTCGGAAGAAAGCCAAGATGACCCTGCCCGTCTGGCCGCGAAGCGGGGTTTCATCGTTGATCCCATCGATGGCACCCGCGCCTTTATGGATGGCTCTGGTGATTTCTCGCATGCATTGGCCGTTGTGGAAGATGGGCTCGTGCGTGCGGCGGTGGTCTATCTGCCTGCTGTCGGCAGGCTTTATGCCGCTGCGCGCGATGGGGGGGCGCTGTGCAATGAGACACCCTTGCGCATTTCAGGTCATGCCGAAGAAGCGGGCGCGCGCATTCTGACCACCAAGGTCAATTTTGAACCGCGCTATTGGCCACATGGCGCGCCACCTGTGAGCCGCCATTTTCGATCCTCTCTCGCCTATCGTTTGGCCCTTGTGGGCGAAGGGCGCTATGATGGAATGCTGACCTTTCGCCCAACTTGGGAATGGGACAGCGCCGCAGGCAGTCTTATTGCCGCCGAGGCAGGTGCCAAGGTCTGCGACCGGGAGGGGCAGGCTTTGCGCTTTAACCGCCCCGACCCGCGAAGTGCGGGCGTTTTTGCAGGATCATGCGCCTTGGTGGATAAATTCATGGCGCGGCTTTTGGGTCAAACTGGCTTGACCGCCTGAGCCAAAACCTTAGGGTGCGCGCAGGTTTTCAAGGCTTCTTGTTAAGGAAATAATCTATGGCACAGCGTCTGCATTTGGTGTTTGGGGGCGAATTGGTCGACCCGGCCCGCACGGAGTTTCGCGATGTGAACGATATTCATATCGTGGGAATTTTCCCTGATTATGACAGCGCCTATAACGCATGGAAATCTGAAGCGCAGCGCACAGTAGACAATGCGCATATGCGCTACTTCATCGCCCATTTGCATCGCCTGCGCGATGAGGAGCAGGCCAATTCCGCGCAAAGCGAGTAAGGGATTGCATCGGATGCGGTCACGCTCCTTGCTGCTTTGGCTTTATCTTCTGTTTTCGCGTCATGCCACGGGTTTGGCGGAACGGATTTTGACGGGCCGTTTGGCGCGCGGCAAAGAGGACGCGGCGCGTATCAATGAGCGGCGCGGTATTGCCAGTCAAGCGCGGCCCGATGGGCCATTGATCTGGTTTCATGCGGCCTCTGTCGGCGAGGCGCTTTCCCTTCTTGAGCTGATCCGCCGCATCCGTGAAGAGCGCGAAGACCTCACGATTCTGGTTACGACAGGCACCGTGACATCTGCGGCCGTAATGGGGCGGCGTTTGCCTGCTGATGTAATCTATCAATTCGTGCCTTTGGATATTATAGGTTTTGTTCAATCTTTTCTGAACCATTGGCAGCCAGACCTCGCCATCTGGACAGAGTCCGAATTGTGGCCTGCCATGATCGTTGAGACGCATCGGCAAGGATGCCCGATGATGTTGCTCAATGCGCGCATCTCGCAAGGGTCAGCGCGCAATTGGCGGTGGTTGGGCGGAATGGCCCGCGCGCTGCTGTCGCGCTTTGATTTGGTGCAAGCGCAAGATGATCTGACCGCCTCTCGATTGCGGGGGTTGGGCTTGTTGCCATCTCGCATCGAAGTGACAGGCACCCTCAAGGAAGGTGCGGCGGCGCTTCCCCATGATGAGGCGCAGCGCCAAGATCTCTCGCAGCGCCTTGGCACCCGTCCCGCATGGGTGGCGGCTTCCACCCATGCGGGCGAAGAGGACTTGGTCTTGGCCGCGCATCGGGCCGTGTTGCGGTCAACCCCGCGGGCCATTCTGTTCCTCGTGCCACGCCATCCTGAGCGCGGCGCAGATATTGCGAAACTATTAGAAAGCGATGGCTGGACATTTGCGCAGCGCAGTACAGGCGCTCTGCCTGATCGCGACACCCAAGTGTATCTTGCCGATAGTTTGGGCGAGTTGGGCCTTTGGTATCGGCTTGCCCCGATTTCCTTTTTGGGGGGCTCTTTGGTTGATATCGGGGGGCATAATCCATTTGAACCTGCGGCCCTTGGGTCCGCCATTCTCTATGGGCCATATGTCAGCAATTTCACCGATATTTTTGATCGCTTGCAGGCGGTCGATGCCGCGCGGCAGGTGCGCGATTCCGAAAGCCTCGCCCGTGCAGTGGATGAGTTGATGAACCCAGAACGGGCAGCCGCTATGGCCAATGCCGCATGGGAAGTATCCTCAACAGGGGCTGCGGTGACGGATCGTGCCCTCAATGCTATCCTAGAGCGGTTGGAACAACGCGAAGCGGATCAGCGCAATGCAAGCACCTAGATTTTGGTATCGCGCGCAGCCTAATGCAGTGGCCTATGCCTTGCGCCCACTGAGCGCGCTTTATACGGCAGGCACGGCGCGCAAATTGGCAACAGGCGCTCGGGCGAAACTTGGCGTGCCTGTGGTCTGTGTTGGCAATTTGACCGCAGGCGGAACTGGGAAAACGCCCACAGTGATTGCCATTTGGGAAATCCTAGCAGGGCTTGGCGCCACCCCCCACATTCTCAGCCGTGGGTATGGTGGAACACTCACCCAAACAACACGCGTAGACCCGACCCGTCACAGCGCAGCTGACTGTGGTGATGAACCCTTGCTTTTGTCAGCTTTTGCGCCTGTATGGGTGGGCCAAGATCGTCTGCAAAGTGCCAAATCGGCCATTGCGGCGGGGGCCGATATTTTGATCCTTGATGACGGGTTTCAAAATGCAAGTCTGGCTTATGATCTGTCCTTGATTGTGGTGGATGCCGCGCGTGGATTTGGCAATAGTCTGGTCATCCCCGCAGGCCCGCTGCGTGAGCCGATTGCAACAGGCCTCGCGCGTGCAGATTTTGTTCTATCCATTGGCGAGGCAGATCAGCAGGCGGCGTTTTCAATGCGCCATCCAGACCTTCCTTGCCCCCATCTTACGGGCCATCTGGCGCCGTTAAATATGGGGATGTCCTTCCAAGATATGCCCGTTTTGGCCTTTGCAGGGATCGGTCATCCTGAAAAGTTCTTTGCCACATTGCGCAAAATGGGTGCGCGTATATTGCGGGCTGAGGCCCTCAGCGACCACCAACCTTTAAGCGATGCCTTGATGGCGCGGATTTTGCGTGAAGCACAAAGCCTTGGGGCGCAGCCTGTCACAACCGAAAAAGATGCGGTGCGCCTGCCTGATGCGCTGCGGCGTGAGGTGTTGACGGTGCCCGTGCGCCTGCGACTAGACCAAGACCACGCTTTGCGGGATCGCCTTAGCGGGATTTTTTCGAAAAGCCCGTGATACCATCATCCTCGCCCAATTTCGGCGCGGGACGTTCAAGCGCCAAATCAGCCCCCGAAAAATGAAAAGGCGGCCGCGTGCTTGGCACGCCCTCAAGATCAAGGCGAAACCTGCGCGCCACGGCCTGCGGATCGGCGAAGGTTTCTGCAAGTGAATTGATCGGCCCCGCAGGCACAGATTTCACTTCGCACGCCTCTAATAGGGCAGATTTGCTGAGGCTGCGCGTCGTAGGTTCAAGCGCGGCGTTTAGGCTGTCGCGGTTCTTCACACGATCTGCATTGGTGCGATATCGCGGATCCTGTCCCAACTCCGCACAGTCCAAAATCTCGCATAGTTTTTGGAATTGCCCATCATTGCCAACCGCAATGATGATCCAGCCATCCGCGCATGGAAAGGTTTGATAAGGCGCGAGATTGGGATGGGCATTGCCCATACGATTGGGGGCTTGCCCCGTTGCCAAATAATTCATTGCTTGATTGGCCATCATCGCGGTCGCGGCATCAAAAAGCGCCATATCAATATGCTGCCCTTGGCCTGTGCGCGCGCGCATATGCAACGCAGCCAAAATGGCGTTTGAGGCATAAAGACCAGTGACAATATCCGTGACGGCAACGCCAACCTTTTGGGGATGATCCTCGGGGTCGCCTGTAACAGACATCAGCCCAGACATGCCTTGGATGATGTAATCATAGCCCGCGCGATGCGCATATGGCCCATTTTGGCCGAACCCCGTGATCGAGCAATAAATCAATGCAGGGTTTTCGCGGGCCAGACTTGGGTAATCGAGGCCAAATTTGGCCAAGCCACCAAGTTTGAAATTCTCAATCAAAACATCCGCTTCGCGCGCCAAAGCAATCATGCGGTCGCGGTCTTTGGCAGATTTAAAGTCCGCGATGATGGATTTTTTGCCGCGATTGGTTCCATGAAAATAAGCCGCGCTTTCATCTCCCTCACGAGAGATAAAGGGCGGGCCCCAATGGCGCGTGTCATCACCATCGGGGCTTTCGACCTTGATCACTTCGGCGCCCAAATCTGCCAAAACCTGCCCCGCCCATGGCCCCGCCAAAATGCGGGCAAGCTCTAGAACTTTGACACCTGCAAGGGGGGTTCTGTTCATTGGTTGCGGGCAAGCGCGTTTTCGATCCGCGACGCGATGTCCTCATAGGCCATATTGCCATACAGCGTGCCGTCAATGACCAAGGCGGGGGTGCCCTCAATCGGATATTCTACGCGATTGGCTTCGTAATTATCGATCATGGCCTGCGCGGTTTCGGCATCCTGCATGCAGGCGTCCAATTCTGCATCCGTCAAACCCGCAGAAAGACCTATGCGCCGCAGATTGCCCGCGATGGTCGCAGCATCACCTTGGGTCCATTCCCTCTGCGTGCGGTAAACAATATCGGCCACGCCAAAATAGCGCATTTCGCCTGCGCAACGCGCCACCATGGCCGCCCACAAACCTGGGCGGTCAAAGTAAACTTCACGATAAACCAATCGCACTTTGCCTGTTTCAATGTAATCGCGCTTTAGCTGAGGCAAAACTTGTAGGTGAAAAGTGGCGCAATGCGGACAGGTGAATGAGGCATATTCGATCAGCTCGACAGGCGCATTAGGATCACCAAGAGCAAAATCCACAATCTCAGGGGCGGCGCTTGCGTCTTGAGCCATGCCAAATCTGGGAAGGGCGGATACAAAAGCCGCTGCGGATGCTGCGATCAAGGCCTGTCTGCGATCCATAATATTCTCTCTCTGTAAATTAGGATGTCTGTTTTCTTATGACGCGCTGCGCCAGACGTTCAAGAGCATCGCGCAACCCCTCATCGGTGATGTGCGCTGCTGCGGCCTTGGCCTTGGCGTTCACGATTTCTATTGCCTCTTGGGGCAATTCTGGCCGGGGGCGTGGTGCGATGAAGTCACGCGCAAGGCTCTGTCCCGCCGTTTGTGTCAAGGATATTTTGGACACAGCATTATAACCATAAGCCGCGTTTACCTTTGTTCTGATATCTTCTTTGCGCATCTCAAGAATTGGGGCATGCGCCCCGCTCGTCAAAAGCACTAAGGTGGCCCCAAACCCATCACGCCCATGCGAAAGTTTTACAGGGCGCGCGATATCTGCAAACTCAGGCCCCATGATCTCCCGCCACTGGGTGATCAGCCGTGCCTCAGCGAAACCACGCCGCTCTGCGGGGCTTTTTATTTGCGCCATAACAAGCTTAGCCGCGGGTTCAAACCCACGGTTACGGCGGCTTGCCTCTTTGGGCGGGATATGATCGCTTGCTTTTCTCATCTGTGGGTCAATTTAGGGGGTATGAGACAGATTGACCAATCAAAACCGAAGACAGGGTGATAAAGCTTGTGTGACGAGATTGAAATAACGGATGACCTCTCGCGTGACTTGTTGGCGTGGTATGATGACCATGCGCGCGATATGCCGTGGCGGGTCGGGCCCGCGGCGCGCAAATCAGGGGAGCGTCCAAACCCATACCATGTGTGGTTGTCTGAGGTGATGCTACAGCAAACAACCGTGGCAGCTGTGCGTGACTACTTTACCAAGTTCATCTCTCTCTGGCCTCGGATTGAGGATCTTGCAGCAGCGGAAGATGCGGATGTCATGGCGGCTTGGGCGGGGCTTGGCTATTATGCAAGGGCGCGCAACCTGCTCAAATGCGCGCGCGTGGTTACTGATCAACACGCGGGGATATTCCCGACAACCGAAGATGCGCTTTTGACGCTTCCCGGAATTGGCCCTTACACCGCCGCTGCGATCGCGGCGATTGCCTTTGACCGCCGCGCAGTCGTCATGGATGGCAATGTAGAGCGTGTCATGGCGCGCCTCTTCGCAGTGGAAACCCCGCTGCCCCGTGCAAAGCCTGAGTTGAAAGCCCATGCCGCCGCCCTCACCCCTGCACAGCGGACGGGGGATTACGGGCAAGCCGTCATGGATTTGGGTGCTACGATTTGCACACCACGCAGCCCCGCCTGTGGCATTTGCCCGATCATGACTGAATGTGCCTCCCACAAAGCGGGCATTGCGGCGGAATTGCCGCGAAAGGAGCCAAAACAGCCCAAACCAACGCGGGTTGGTCATATTTACTTAGCCTTTCGGCCCGATGGTGCGGTTTTGGTCGAGCAACGCCCCGAAACGGGTCTTTTGGGGGGGATGCTTGGCTTTGTCACCAGCCCTTGGGCGGGGGTAGATGATCCCGCGGCGCCGATCGTGGAGGCGCTTGCGCCTCCCATTGAGGGCGAATGGCACGACACGGGCCAAGAGGTGCGCCATACCTTTACCCATTTCCATCTGCGCCTGCGTGTGCATCTGTGCCATGCCTCTGAAAACGCGAGCCCGCAGCAAGGTTATTTCCTGCCCCGCGCCAAGTTCCGCGTTGCGGACATGCCAACAGTGATGCGCAAAGCGTTTGACCTTTGCCGCATCGACACGCGGCCTTCACCCTGAGCATAATTATATATTTTAATATATAATATTTCTCTATATCTACATTCAGGATGACAGCATGAGCTGTGAGGTAGACGCATGTTCAGGTAAAATTATTTGGCATCGCTTCGTGATGTAGCCCCGTTTTGGGTCTCGCTTCTGCTCATCCCTCTTTTGGTCGCAGTCAGCCAATGGGGCGGGTGGAGCATCCTTTTGGTGCTTGCGGCCACATGGTGGTTGTTTCCGCTGTTGGATCAAGTATTCGGCCGCGATCCAACTAACCCTGATGAGGCCGCGCGCCTCAACTCTCTGTTTTGGTATCGCGCAATCACCTTGATCTGGGCACCGTCACAATTCGGATTGGTCTTTGGGTTGATTGCATATCTCGCCACCAATCCTGCACATCTGACGCTTACCGAGCAATTCGGGTTGGCGGCCTCTTTGGGTGTTGTCACGGGAATGGTTGGCATCAATTACAGCCATGAATTGATGCACCGCCCCGCGCGGTTGGAACGTGGCTTGGCCGATATCCTACTGGCGATGACGCTTTATTCGCATTTCAAAACCGAACATCTTTTGGTGCATCATATCCATGTGGCCACCCCGCGTGACCCTGCTTCTGCGCAATATAATGAGGGGTTTCACCGCTTTTTCCCCCGTGTTTTGATCCAGTCGTTCAAATCTGCATGGCGGGCCGAAGCGCAGCGCCTCGAAAAGCGCAGGCTTGCACTATGGCATAGAAGCAATCCGTTCTGGCGTTACGGGGGATTGCAGGCAGGCATGATGGGATTGGCCTATGCCATTGGCAGGAAATGGGGCCTTGCTTTCTTCGCTGTGCAGGCCTTTGTTGCGGTGTTCCATTTGGAAATCACAAATTACATCGAACATTACGGCCTCACGCGGGCCTACAAAGGCGCGGGGAAATATGAACATGTCAAACCCCGCCATTCGTGGAATGCGGATCATCGGGCCACGAATTGGTTGCTGATCAACTTGCAGCGTCACTCAGACCATCATTATCGTCCAGATCGGGCCTATTCGCTGTTACAAACCTATGATCACGATGCCGCGCCGCAACTGCCTTATGGCTATCCTGTAATGGGGATTTTGGCCCTCTGCCCGCCTTTGTGGCGGCGGGTTATGAACCCCAAGGTGCGCGCTTGGCGCAAGCAACATTCTCCGCAAGTCAAGGATTGGACGCCCTATTCGAAAGGGCTGCTTCAAACGGAATAAAAAACCCCCGCCTGATGGGCGAGGGTAAGGTGCGTGCCCCCGAGGCAAAAGCCACAGGCACGAGCGGTATATCGAAAGCTGTCTTGGAGGTGGCGTTACTCGCCCAACTCGGAACGCAATTGTTGACGAAGGTGATCAATCGGCACGGTTTTCCCGTCACGGCGGAAATGCCAATATGTCCACCCGTTGCACGAAGGTGCGCCTTCAAGTTTCGCCCCCACTTGGTGGATCGACCCTTTGGTGTCTAAAGCGACAAGCGTGCCATCGGCGCGAATTTTTGCACGATGGCGGCCATTACCGCTGTGCAATTCCTCACCAGGCCGCAGCAAGCCCCGCTCGACCAATTGACCGAAGGGAATACGCGGTTCCGATCTTTTGCTGAGGCTGGTTTCAAGCGCATCACTGTCAAAACGGCGCGTGTTGGCGATACGCTTTTCGGCGATTTCGCGATACTCTTCCTCACGCTCGATGCCGATGAAATCGCGCCCCAATTTCTTTGCAACGGCGCCCGTTGTCCCAGTGCCAAAGAAAGGATCAAGAACTACGTCGCCTGGATTTGTTGAGGCAATCAAAATGCGGTGCAGCAGCGATTCAGGCTTTTGCGTTGGATGTGCCTTTTCGCCCCGCGAGTTCTTCAAACGCTCACCGCCATTACAAATCGGCAAAAGCCAATCAGAGCGCATTTGAATCCCCTCATTTAGGGATTTGAGCGCCTCATAATTGAACGTGTATTTCGCTGCTTCAGATTTCGAAGCCCAGATCATCGTCTCATGGGCATTTGTCAAACGCTTGCCGCGGAAATTGGGCATCGGATTGGATTTGCGCCAAACAACATCATTCAGCAACCAATAGCCTTGGTTTTGCAGTTCGGCCCCCACGCGGAAAATGTTGTGATACGAGCCAATCACCCAAATCGCGCCATTCGGCTTGAGGATACGGCGCGCCGCAGCGAGCCAGGTTTGCGTGAATTCGTCATAGGCACGGAAGCTGTCGAATTGATCCCAATGATCATCCACCGCATCTACAAGCGAATTGTCGGGGCGATGCAAATCACCCTTGAGCTGAAGGTTGTAAGGCGGGTCGGCGAAAATCAGATCGACCGAACCTTCAGGAAGGCTGTTCATCACATCAATGCAATCACCAGCCAATATCTGGTTAAGCGGCAGGGCATGCGCCCCCGCGGGATTGGTTTTCGTCTTCATCACTGCCTCTGACTTTTAATCGTCACGGCGCCATTTTTTGACGCTCATCTTGAGGCCTAAGATGAGTCGAAACCGATTCGCCGTCAATTTATTTTTTGAATCAACGACTTACAAGATGATGTTGATACAAGATATTGTGGACGGGCTTGAATGAACGTCTATGATGCGGGGTCACCCCAATATCTTGAAGGGCTTGAAGGTGGGCTTTTGAGGGGTAGCCCGCGTTTTTCTCCCAGCCGTAGCCCGCAAACTGTTGCGATAATGTCACCATCAGCCGATCCCGTGTTACCTTGGCCATGATAGAAGCCGCCGAAATCGAAACAGAACGGGCATCACCTTTGATGATTGCAGTGGCAGGGCTGGGCAAATCAGGGGGAATGGCATTGCCGTCAATCAGCGCATGATCTGGACAGCGGGAGAGACCAAGCACCGCACGGCGCATGGCCAAAAAAGTGGCGTTGCGAATATTCAGCTCATCAATCTCGGCAACGCTCGCCTCTGCGATACTGACCTCGGCCCGCGCGGCGATCTCATCAAACAGCGCCTCGCGCCGCTTTTGGCTGAGCGTTTTGGAATCATGCAAACCTTCGGGAATATCGCTTGGGTTTAGGATAACTGCTGCGGCCATAACAGGCCCCGCCAATGGGCCGCGCCCCACCTCATCCACGCCCGCAACAAGGCCGCCGATCTGCGTCTCAAAACTGAAATCTGGCGCAAGATTGGGTTTGGTCATAGTCGCGAGATTACGGATTACCATCCTCGCGCGCAATCTCGGATGGATTGGGCCCAACCCCATAGCGCGCAGCAAGGCTCCAGACATGGGCGGGAACCATATTCTTCATCTTGGCAGGATGACTGCGGCGCAAATGTAAGATGGTTTCAATCGCCTTCATCTCGACCCGCGCGCGGGCAAATTCCAAGCCACGCGGCCCAAGACGAGGCTGCAGATAGGCCACCAATGGCCGCAGCCAGTTGGGCATCCGCCGCAGGGGCAAACCGCCCGCCGCGCGCTCCGTATTGGCCAAAAAGCCTTTGACCGCGCTTGTGCGGTCCCCCTTATCGGTCAAGGGCGACAGGCAGAGCCGATCTTTGATGCCATCAAGCATCTCTGCGCCACGGGCATTGCGCACCAAGATCCATTGCGCCCCATCGCCGCCCATATAGCCCACCGTGATATCGGCCAAGCGGTTCGTGTAATCGACACAGGTCTTGCAGGTCATTGGAAAGAAATCCGCAGGCAATTGCGAGATTGGCAATTTCAAAAAAGGCACGAAACGGGGCGGGCGCCCATCTGAAAAGCGTAGCTCGACTGAATAATCCGCGCGAAACTCAAGATAACTGATGCTATTTGGCTTGGCATCAAGCAGCGCAAGGAAATCATGAAATCGCGCGGTTGTGGTGTTGTCCGAACAGGGCGTGCCGATGACATAAAGCCGCTCGAACCCATACTCGGCCTCAAGCGCACGCAGGGCATAGGTCTGACAGGGGATGCCGATAAAGGCCAAGCGCGTGATTCCGCGCGCCTTTGCGAGTTCTAACAAGGCCACGCTTGGGGCAAAGCCCATGCGCATCCCGCGGCAGGCGGATAAGTCGTCTGGTTCGGTGACCAACACAGGCACAGGGCGCCATTGATCGTCTGGGTCAGGCGCCACTGTGATGACCGCCTCAATCGCCCCCGCCCGTAATAAGGTTTCCGCGAGCGCCGTGGTAATGCCCGTCCACTGCGCGCCTTCGGCCGCTGGGGTCAGCCTTGCGCGATACATCGCTTCGGTCACACCAAAAAACGCTTCCTCATGACGCGCAGGGTCACTGATACGCCCATGAATGCGGGCTTCGGCGTACGGATAATCTGGGGCGATAAACTGACAGGCCCGCCCGCAGGCGCGATCATCAGACATGCGACTGACCCCGCAATCGGTGCAAAGCCCCGCACGCGGCCCTTTACCAAGTTTAGGCGCGAGTGTTCCCCGCTGCGCATCCAACATGATCTTGGTCAACTTTCCTTTGGTCCAAGATCAATGATCAGACGCGACAGCCAGACTGTCAATCAAAATAGACAGATTGGATGGTGACCCCGACAGGACTCGAACCTGTAACCTATCCCTTAGGAGGGGATTGCTCTATCCAGTTGAGCCACGGGGCCATGTCTGCTTTTTTGCTGGAATTTGCTATGGCGCGCAAGTCGATCCAAAAAACCGAACGCTTGGCAAATGGGGATGGTTCGGCGTATCAATAGGAACCAGACGACCGAAGACAGGATACCAGACGTGCGCGGACGCAATCCCTTTGATGGCAAACCCCAGATGACTTTGCGCGATGTAGCTGAGGCAGCGGGGGTTTCGGAAATGACCGTCAGCCGCGTCTTGCGCAATCGGGGGGATGTCTCTGAGCGCACGCGCAGCAAGGTTTTTGAAGCCGCCCGCGCCTTGGGATATGTGCCCAATAAAATCGCGGGCGCTTTGGCATCAAACCGCGTCAATCTGGTTGGCGTGGTGATCCCATCTCTATCCAACATGGTCTTCCCTGATGTCCTTACAGGCATTGGTGAAGGTCTGCATGAAACGGATTTGCAGCCCGTTGTTGGCACCTCAAATTATGATTTAGGGCAGGAAGAAAAAGTCATTTTCGAAATGCTGTCATGGCGGCCATCTGGTCTGATCGTAGCGGGGTTGGAACATACAGATGCCGCGCGGAAGATGATGGAGAATGCGGGGATTCCTGTTGTCGAGGTGATGGACATTGACGGCCCAAGTGTGGCGGCCCGCGTAGGCATCTCACATGTGGCGGCAGGTCGCGCCATGGCCGAAGAAATCCTTGCCCGTGGCTATCGCAAAATTGGGTATCTGGGTTCTAGCTCTTTGCGCGATTTTCGATCGCAAAAGCGGCAGCAGGGCTTTGAGGATGCGCTGAAGGAGGCGGGTCTCTCCTTGGCGGATAAGATTTTTTATGCAGGCCCCTCGGGTTTTGGCACAGGCCGCGCGATGACCGAAGATTTGCTAAGCCGCAGCCCTGATCTTGATTTCCTCTATTATAATACGGATATGAACGCGGCGGGCGGCCTGCTTTATCTGTTGGAAAAGGGGTATGATATTCCCAATCAAATTGGCATTGCGGGGTTCAATTCGTTTGCTATTTTGGACGGGCTGCCCTTGCGCATCGCCACCATGGACAGCCGCCGCGCAGATATTGGACGTGAGGCGGCCAAAATCATTGCAGGGCGCGCGCTTTCGGGGGCCGATATCGGATTGTCGCCAGAATTCTTGGCGGGTGACACCGTGCGTCAGCGTGGCTGACCCGCCTCAGCATTCAGGCAGATTGACGGCCAAGCCCCCAAGCGAAGTTTCTTTATATTTCAGGTTCATATCATGGCCCGTTTGCCGCATGGCTTCGATACAATTATCAAGCGGCATGAAATGGGTGCCATCGCCCCGCAGCGCCAATGAAGCGGCCGATACAGCCTTGATCGCACCGAGGCCGTTGCGTTCGATGCAGGGCACCTGAACCAATCCTGCCACGGGGTCACAGGTCATGCCTAAGTGATGTTCAAGCGCGATTTCAGCAGCGTTTTCAATCTGTTCGTTGGTGCCACCAAGTGCCGCGCAAAGCCCCGCTGCGGCCATGGCTGCGGCTGATCCGACCTCGCCCTGACAGCCAACTTCGGCCCCAGAGATCGAGGCATTATGCTTGATCAACCCGCCAATTGCCGCCGCGACCATCAAGAAATCCAACCCGCCCTTTGCGGTCGCGCCGATGCAATGGGTTAGATAATAATGCAAAACTGCTGGAACCACGCCTGCCGCCCCATTGGTGGGGGCGGTAACCACTCGGCCCCCTGCCGCGTTTTCTTCGTTCACGGCCATTGCATAGACCGAAAGCCAATCGTTGATTGTATGGGGTTGGGTGATGTTGCGCCCCGCCTCGGCCTGTAACTGATCATGGATCGCCTTTGCCCGGCGCTTGACCCGCAAACCGCCGGGCAATTCACCCTCCATCCGCAAGCCGCGCTCAATGCAGGACAGCATCGCATCTCGGATTGCCTCAAGGCGCTTTTGCACCTCGGCGCGCGGCGCGCCGTGGCATTCATTCTCCCATTTCATCTGCGCAATAGATTTCTGCGCCTTTGCCCCCATAATCAACATTTCTTCAGCTGTGCCAAAGGGATAGGGGTATCCTGCATCCGCCTTTTGGGCGGCGAGTGAATTCTTGCGGGCGGCTTTGGCCGCTTGTAATTCTTTCGCGGTCATTACGAAACCGCCACCGATGGAGTAAAAGACTTCCTCCATATAGAGCGCCCCGTTGGCGTCATAAGCGCGGAGGATCATACCATTGGCATGCCCCACTAGGGCGGGGCCATAGTCAAAGATGATATCTTCCTCTGGGTTGAGGCGCAGTTGCGGCAGCCCGTCAGGGGTAACATGCCCTGCTGATTTGATCGCTGCAATGGCGCTATCCGCCTGGTCTGGGTCAAGTTTATCGGGGCGAAACCCAGCAAGGCCCAAAATTACAGCGCGGTCAGTGGCGTGACCTTTGCCAGTAAAGGCAAGCGATCCGTGCAAATGACATGACAAGGCCGCCACCTCACCGGCGCCAGGCTCTCGAGTGCCATGGCGCAGGCGGTCGAGAAATTGCGCGGCGGCATTCATTGGCCCAATCGTATGGGAGGAGGAGGGGCCAATCCCAATTTTGAAAATATCAAAAACTGACAGAAACATAATGCAATTGCCCCGATCTGCGCTGCGCCTTGGGTCAAGATATGCGATTTTTTAGGATTTCTATGGTGATAAATCCGACTCGTTTCTCACGCTGCGCGACCAATCGCTAAGGCGTGTGATCAGAAATCATGCTCTGCCTGCTCATAGCGCTGCGATGGGGACGTAAGCCTATGAGCGCATCCGCTTTGTCAGAGGCCCAGCCTCTAGCAAGGCAGTGGGCTGCACCTACGGTTTTTGTTTGGAGGCATCAACCTTAAACGGATTGAGAGTGACCAGGCGGGAAATACGCCGGCCAATACACCAATTTTCGTGAGATAAACCGCGCACATTAATGCGGCTGACTGTCTGAGTTGGGGGTAACAGATACGCGTCATATCTGGCTATTGGTGAGCCCGGGAGGATTCGAACCTCCGACCAATTGATTAAAAGTCAACTGCTCTACCACTGAGCTACGGGCCCGCCTGAGGCCCGCGTAATATAAACGAGACTGCCCCCCGTCAAGCCAAAAACCTGAATAATTGTCATTATAATAATCAGCCTACAATTTCGATGCTATTGCGCGGGCGGTTTTGTTCAAATTGGTGTATACTGCGTCTACTGCAATACAGTAGATTTCGGTCTGACATTCAGCTTCTAATCCTCACGAATTATCTGCTAGGGAAAGAGCGGGCTTTGGCCCGCTCTTTTTTCATTTGGTGATGGGTGAGGGTAAAATGGCGCTTGGGGATATTCAGGCAGATGTTGCGCGAATTTTGACCGAAGCGGGGCGCGCGCCTGATGCGGCAAAACTAATCGCTGTCTCGAAAGTCCAGCCAAACGCACGGGTTGAGGCGGTGTTGCAAGCGGGCCATCGCAGTTTCGGTGAAAACCGCGTGCAAGAAGCGCAGGGCAAATGGCCCGATTTCAAAGCCCAATTTGAGGGGGTGGATTTGCACCTGATTGGCCCATTGCAAAGCAATAAGGTGCGCCCCGCGATGGAGCTGTTTGACGCGATCCACACAGTCGACCGCGAAAAACTGGCGCGCCGCATAGCCGATATGGCCCAAGAATTGGGCCACTGTCCCGATCTGTTCATTCAGGTTAACACAGGCGCTGAGCCGCAAAAGGCGGGCATCCTACCTGCCGATGCAGATGCCTTTATCCAAACTGCGCGCGCGATGGATTTGCCGCTGAAAGGTTTGATGTGCATCCCGCCCGTGGACGAGGAGCCAAGCCTGCATTTCGCCCTTTTGGGCAAGATTGCTGCTCGAAACGGGCTTTCGGAATTGTCGATGGGAATGAGCGCAGATTATGAAACAGCGCTGCGGTTAGGGGCCACGCATATTCGTGTGGGCTCTGCCATATTCGGCGCGCGTGTCGCCCCTCACGGATAGCTTTTCGCGTCCCGCACGATCAAACGTGTTTCGTAGGAAATGCGCGCAGTGATCCATCGCAAATCTGCACGGGAGAACGCAACACATCCTTCGGTCGGATAGCCCGCGCGCCGCCATTGGTGGATGAAAATCGCAGAGCCACGCCCTCGTTCTGCATAGGGCCAGTTCCAATCGGTGATCAGCACCAAATCATAAAGCGGGTCTGCGCGCCCCAGTTTCTCGTGGCTGTGCGCGTAGGGCGCACGCACCATGAGGTTATAGTCTTCATCGCGCGGATCATCTGACCACAGATCACGCGGCCCAATTTTGAGGGCCCAATTACAAGGGCGCGCCATGCGGTCTGCGCGATAGAGGCAGCCAACGATGCGGTGAATGCCGACTGGGGTGGCCCCATCGCCCTCGCGCTTGCTGCGGCTCATCCCGCCGCGCCCGATGCTGCAGGGAAAGCGCCGTCCCATAAACTGCGCACCCAGATGGGTGATCACAAGGTCTTCGGAGCGGGGCAGGGTCACAGCAAATGTCCTGATTTCGCGGCCTTGGTCGCCAAGTAATGCGCGTTATGCGCGTTTTGGCCAACATGGAGCGCCACGCGTTCTGTGACCTCTATGCCTGATTGGCGCATCATTTCAACTTTTCGAGGGTTGTTGGTCATCAGGCGCACCGAGGCAAAACCCAATTTTTGTAGCAACTCTGCCCCAAGGCGAAAATCGCGCTCATCATCTTCAAACCCAAGACGATGATTGGCTTCGACTGTGTCGAACCCTTGATCCTGAAGGCTATAGGCGCGCATTTTATTGGCCAGACCAATCCCGCGCCCCTCTTGATTGAGGTAGAGAAGGATACCCGCGCCGTCTTGGCCCATTTGTGCCAATGCCGCGTGAAGTTGGGGGCCGCAGTCACATTTGAGACTGCCCAATACATCGCCCGTAAAGCAGGCAGAGTGTAGACGCGCCAAAACGGGTTCGTCCCGATCAGGGCGACCAATTTCAATGGCGTAATGCTCGGCGCTGCCATCATTGGGCCGAAACACATGAAGGCGCCCCGCCTCAGAGGCAACCATCGGCAGACGCGCGGCGGCTACGGCGTGAAAGGGTTGGCTTTCTGCCAATTGTGACCGCGCCACCGAGAATGGCAGAACGGTCAGCCCATGTTCCCGTGCAATCGCCACGGCGTCATCCCGAAACACGCAAAGCATTGCGGGCAAAAGCTGTGCCGACTTGGCGAAATGAATTGCGGTGCGCGCGTCATCCGCCGAGCCGTGTTCCGGCCCTTGAAGGCTTTGGAATGGGCCTTTCATCGGGCGATCCAAATCATCCTTCGGGTCGGCCAGTGCCTTTAGGATCCGGCTGCCTGCATCTTTGGGCAATGCGATACGCGCGATATCGCCCTCATAAAGTGGTAGATTCAAGGTGCGCGCCCGCCAATCGGACAGCACGATAAAGGGCGCGCCAAGCGCGCGGAAATCTTCTACCCGATCCGTGCTTGCTGTCTCCGAGGCCAATGCGATCAACCCCTTTGCGCCATCGCTAAACACCACAGGCAAGCCTGCGCGCAAATCAGCGCGGGCGCGGGCGGCGATTTCATTGGCGGTTGGCGCAAGGCTCATCTTGTCCGTCCTGATCTTATGGTCTGGGCATTAGCTTTAGCCCCGATTGTCAGAATTTGAAACAATTGGCCACAGAACAACACAGAGCCGTGAGGATATTTTTCAAACCCTTTTCAAATAGGGTATATCACACCCATGTGAGACAGGCACAATTTTGCCTTTGGAGGGCTGACATGGCGAACCTGAAAAAAATCCTACTTGTCGATGATGACGAAGATATCCGCGAGGCGTTGTCAGAACAGCTCGTGATGACTGAGGATTTCGATGTGTTCGAGGCGGGCACGGGCGCGCAAGCGATGGAAAAGGCCAAGCAGGAAATTTACGATCTGGTGATCTTGGATGTGGGCCTGCCCGATACGGATGGCCGCGATTTGTGCCGCTTGATGCGCAAGCAAGGGATCAAATGCCCGATCATCATGCTTACAGGCCATGACAGCGATGCTGATACGATCTTGGGCCTCGATGCGGGCGCAAATGATTATGTCACCAAGCCGTTCAAGTTTTCGGTGTTGCAAGCCCGCATTCGCGCGCAACTGCGCCAACATGAACAATCTGAAGATGCGATTTTCCAACTTGGGCCATATACCTTTAAGCCTGCGATGAAATTGCTCGAGACGGAAGATAAAAAGAAAATCCGCCTCACGGAAAAAGAAACGAATATCCTGAAATTCCTCTATCGCGCACAAGAGAGGGTCGTGGCCCGTGATGTGCTGCTACACGAGGTTTGGGGGTATAATGCGGGGGTCACCACGCATACGTTGGAAACCCATATCTACCGCTTGCGTCAAAAGATCGAACCCGATCCCAGCAATGTGCAGCTTTTGGTCACCGAAGGCGGCGGTTACCGATTGGTTGCCTGACTTGGCATCAGATTTGCAGCTGTGATGTCGCACGGGGAATCTTGCGGGATTGCCCAAGCCCCCGCGCCCCCCCGTGGTTTCTCCCTGTTGGACTGGCCCCTGCATAAGCGGGGGCCTTTTTCAGTTTCCTTCGCATTGCACCATGCCCCTCAAGCCCTTAGGAGAGGGGACAGGTTTCATCAAAGGGCATGGCAAAATGGCGTTCACACTTGCAACATGGAATATCAACTCGGTGCGATTGCGCGAAGAGTTGGTGCTGAAACTGCTGCGTGAAGAAGCGCCAGATGTTTTGTGCTTGCAAGAATGCAAAAGCCCTGTTGAAAAAATCCCCACCGAAGGCTTTGCGGTGCTGGGCTATACCCACATGGTCGCGCGTGGTCAGAAAGGGTATAATGGCGTGGCGATCCTGTCCAAGCTGCCGCTTGAAGAGGCGGGCGCGCGAGACTGGGCTGGGCTTGGTCATGCTCGCCATGTGGCGGCGCGCCTCCCCAATGGGGTGGTCATCCATAATTTCTACATTCCCGCAGGGGGCGATATTGCCGATCGGGAGGTCAACGAAAAATTTGGCCAAAAGCTCGATTTTCTGACGGAGATGCGCGATGCGTTTCGTGCGGATGCCCCGCAAAAATCTATCCTTGTGGGCGATTTGAATATTGCGCCGCGTGAAGACGATGTTTGGAGCCACAAACAGCTGTTAAAGGTTGTCAGTCACACGCCGATTGAGGTGGATCATCTGGCCCAAGTGCAAGAGGCGGGGAATTGGGTGGATGTCACCCGCAAGGATATACCCGAAGGGTTGCTCTATAGTTGGTGGTCGTATCGCGCTCGTGATTGGGACGAGGCGGATAAAGGCCGCCGTTTGGATCACATCTGGGCCACCGCAGATATCGCCAATGCTGCGCATTCAAGCCGAATCCTGCGCGCCGCTCGCGGGTGGGAGCAGCCATCGGATCACGCCCCGGTTTTTGCGACAATTGATCTCTGACCCCTTGGAGAATGGGCCCGAAGCGCGCATATAGAGGGCGCGCGCAGATCTCATCAGTGACGGAGAAATAAATGTTGGAATTTGGTCAAGCACAGCCCGCAGGCGCGGATGTCATCAAGGATGTCACCGATCAGACCTTTATGGCCGATGTCGTTGAGGCCAGCCGCGAGGTTCCTGTCATCGTAGATTTCTGGGCGCCATGGTGCGGCCCTTGCAAGACGCTTGGGCCACAGCTTGAGGCGGCGGTGCAGGCCAAAAAGGGCGCGGTGCGCATGGCCAAGGTCAATGTTGATGAGAATCAGATGATCGCGGGCCAATTGCAGGTGCAGTCTATTCCTACCGTTTACGCGTTTTGGCAGGGCCAACCCGTGGACGGATTCCAAGGGGCGCTTTCGCAAGGGGATGTGCAGCGCTTCGTTGAAAAAATCGCCGCCCTTGCAGGCGATGGTGGCTTGGGCGAGGCGCTTGAGGCCGCGGAAGAAATGCTTGTTCAAGGGGCCGTTGCCGATGCGGCGCAGACCTTTGCGGCGATTTTGGGCGAAGAACCTGAAAATGCAGCCGCCATGGGTGGCTTGGCGCGCGCTCATATCGCGATGGGCGATTTGGACACGGCGGAGGCCTTGCTGAATAACGCCGCCCCCGCAATCGCCGCCGCGCCCGAGATTGAGGCCGCACGCGCGCAGATCGCCTTGGCGCGCCAAGCCGATGAGGCAGGGCCCTTGGCCGAGTTGCAATCCGCCGTGGCGGCCAACCCTGATGATCTGCAAGCGCGGTTCGATTACGCAAAGGCGCTCTATGCGGCAGGGCAGGCGGAGGCGGCGATTGAAGAATTGCTTGATCTCTTCCGCCGTGATCGCGAATGGAATGACGGGGCTGCCAAGGCGCAGCTCTTTACAATCTTCGATGCGCTTAAGCCCACGGATCCTTTGGTGCAAAAGGGCCGCAGAAGATTGTCATCGATGATATTTGCCTGATCGCATTCGGCCGCTATTTCATAATTCATGATTCATCACAGCGACCTGCCTGATACGATACCGCTCTTTCCACTTCCCGGCGCGTTGCTGTTGCCGCGGGCGCGATTGCCATTGCACATTTTTGAGCCACGCTATTTGGCCATGCTGCAAGATTGCATGCGCACGCCCGACCGATTGATTGGTATGATCCAACCGCTTGAGGTGCCTAAAGGCAGTGCTAAGCGGTTGCACAGCATTGGCTGCGCAGGTCGTCTGACACAATTCTCGGAAACCGAGGATGGGCGGTATATGATTACGCTGACGGGAATTTCGCGCTTTCGCCTGCAACGCGAACAGTCAGGCTTTACCCCTTATCTCAAAGGTGATGTCGATTGGGCAGGCTTTGAGAATGATTTGGGCAAGGTCGAGCAGGATCAGGGCTTTGATCGTCCTGTCTTTATGGATCTGTTGGAGCGCTATTTCGCGGCCATGTCGCTGTCGACCGATTGGGACAGTATGAAAGATGCCGAAGACGAATTGCTGATCAATTCGCTGTCAATGCTATGCCCCTTTGATCCAGAAGAAAAGCAAGCCTTGCTTGAGGCGCCCTCCCTGTCTACGCGGCGCGAGACGCTTGTAACCTTGATCGAATTTGCCTTGCGGGGTGGATCATCCGATGAGGCCATGCAATGAGCGCAGACAGCCCCGTGTTTGACAGACATATGCTTGAGGCATTGGTGTGCCCTTTGACCAAGGGGAGCCTGCGCTATGATGCAGAGCGTCAAGAATTGATCTCTGAAAAAGCAAAATTGGCCTTTCCGATTAAGGAAGGCATTCCAATCATGCTAGAGAATGAAGCCCGCGAGATTGAGGGTTAAAGCGCCTCGCCCTGCAAGAGGCGTGGCAAATCCCCCGTTAGACCTGCCGCCTGCCGCATGAACCCACGCCGTAATGCGGGCGTTGCACTGACAAGGCCCATGCCGATATCGCGGATCAGCCGAAGGGCAGGGTTGTCATTTGAGAACAGGCGATTGACTGTGTCCATCCCAAGCGCAAGCGCGGTGGTGTCGAAGCGCCGCCATTGCTGATATCGCTCCAACACCAGTTCCGAGGCGATATCTTCGCCATGCAGTCTTGCCTCATGGAGCACTTCGGTCAATGCACCAATGTCCCGAAAGCCAAGGTTCAGCCCTTGACCTGCGATAGGATGGACGCCATGCGCCGCATCGCCAACAAGGGCAAGGCGCGGGGCAATGAACTGCTCGGCCAAGGTGAGCTTCAGCGGATAGCTAAACCGCACGCCCGCCAATTCGATCTCACCCAGAAAGTCACCGAATGCGGGGCGCAATGCCTTGAGAAACTCAGCGTCATTTGCGCGCGCAATTTGGGCGGCGCGGGCGGTTTTTTCGCTCCAGACAATAGAGCAACGATTGTCAGGCAAAGGTAGGATCGCCAAAGGCCCCGATGGCATGAAGAACTGATGTGCAATGCCGTTATGGGGCAATTCATGTTTGACGGCACAAACAAGGGCGGTTTGCCTATAATCCCAACCTTGGCGGCGAATGCCTGCGCGTGCCGCCACACCTGACGCGCGACCATCCGCACCAATCAAAATTCGCCCCTGTAAACGCTGACCATCGGCCAATGTAACCTCGGCCAGAGCCCCATCGGTGCTTTGATCTACGACCATGCTGTCGCTGAGATGCGTGATCTTATCATTGGCCTCCATCGCCGCGATCAGCGCGCGGCGGAGGTAGCGGTCTTCAAGCATGTAGCCCATAGGGCCTTCTTCCATCTCTGCCGCTTGGAAATGTAAGAAGTGCGGCGCTGCCCCGCGCCCTGCATGACCGTCTGAGGCTTTGATTTCGGAAATGGCCTGCGCCTGTTTTGCGACAGCGTCCCACAACCCCAAAGCCGCCAACATTTTTTGCGAGGCACGGGCCAAAGCATAGGCGCGGCCATCGAACGTATCCGCTTCGCGCTTAGGGCGGGAATTTGCATCAATCACGATGCTTCGAAACCCTGACTGCGCGAGCGCAAGCGCAAGGGTCGGCCCGTTCAGCCCGCCACCTACAATCAAAATATCTGTGTCACATGTCATGCAGTTTATGATGGGCTAATTTATGGAATTGTCCACGCGGCATAGCGTCATTACTCTGCCCATGCGAGACAAAAGCGGCAAAGGGATGAAGATGCGCGAATGGTTGACACGCACGGCAAGTGAACAAGGGCGCGCGATTGGCGAAGGCTCGATTGATCCAGTGGGTCTGACCGAAACCTATTTGAGCGCGATAAAAACGCATCCCGCAGGCGCGCGTATTTATGCCCGCCTGACCGAGGCCCGCGCCCTAGCCGAGGCCGAAGCAGCCCGATCTCGGGCGCGCAACGGGGTGCGCCGGAGCATTCTGGACGGGGTGCCTGTCTCGTGGAAAGATCTATTTGATAGCGCCAATGTCGCGACTGAGGCCAGTTCGCGCTTGCTTGCGGAGCGCGTTCCAACACGAGATGCCGATGTTTTGGCCCGCGCCACGCACGCGGGGGGCGTATGTTTGGGCAAAACCCATATGTCAGAATTGGCGTTTTCTGGCCTTGGGTTGAACCCCATGTTTGGCGAAGGGCTTGATCCTTTGCCTGCAACGCCGCCCAACATCAATGACCCAGACGCCGTGCCGGGTGGCTCTAGTTCTGGTGCCGCCGCTTCGGTGGCCTTTCGGTTGGCTGCGGTTGCCATTGGGTCTGACACGGGCGGTTCTGTGCGGGTGCCTGCTGCGTTCAACGATTTGGTTGGCTTGAAAACGAGCCATGGACGCCTGTCCAATCGTGGGGTTGTTCCGCTTTGCGCGAAATTTGACACAGTTGGCCCGCTTGCGCGCTCGGTCGAAGATTGCGCCGAGGTGTTCGCCGTTCTGGCGGGCCTGCGCGCCGTTGACCTCAAGAACGCAAGCCTTGCAGGGCGGCGGCTTTTGGTGATGGAACCATATGCGGAGGATGTGCGCGATGCGCCCGCCGCAGGCTTTGCTCGTGCGCTTGAAGCCTTTGCTGCGGCAGGGGCGTATATTGTGCGGCATAAATCAGCGGCACTTGACGCGGCGATGGCGCTTTCGCCCATTCTTTTTGCCGCTGAGGCCTATGCGACTTGGCGCGAAATGATTGAGGCCAATCCTGAAAAGATGTTTGGCCCCATATTGCAGCGCTTCCGTGGCGGGGCGGATGTTTTGGCGAGTGATTATATCGCAGCTTGGCAAAAGCTTGAGGCTTTGCGCGAAGATTTCCATCGTGAGACGGCAGGGTATGACGCGGTGATTGTGCCCACTGTCGCGATTTTGCCGCCCAATATCGCGCGGTTGATGGTGGACGAGGAGTATTATGTCACCGAAAATCTACTGGCTTTGCGCAACACGCGAATTGGAAATTTGATGGGGTCTTGCGGCCTTACATTGCCCACTGGGGTGCCCTCTACGGGGGTAATGCTGCTTTGCCCCGCAGGTCAGGAGGAACGGCTTCTGCGTCTTGGGGCGGCGGCAGAGGCCGCATTGCAAGCCTGATCCTTTTTCTGGACGTTTGCGTCATAAGAGGTTAATTTGATTGTCAAAGGGGCGAAAACAGACCCCGATATTTGAGGCAGTCATGGTGTTTCCCGAGCGGTTTTCGAACCTGCCAGAATACGCCTTTCCGCGTTTGCGGAAATTGCTTGACGTCCATCAGGCGGGCGGCGATCCGATTAACATGTCTATCGGTGAGCCGCGTCATCCGTTCCCTGAGTTCATCGGACGCGCGATTTCTGAGGCGCTTGAGGGTTTTGGCCGTTACCCCCCCAATGAGGGGGGCGAAGATTTGCGCGCGGCGATTGTGGCTTGGATCGCGCGCCGCTACGGTGTTCACCTTGACGCAGACCAGCATATCCTGGCCCTGAACGGCACGCGTGAGGGGTTGTTCAATGCGGCTCTTGCGCTTGGGGTTGAGGAAAAGGCGGGGCAAAAACCCGCTGTTTTGATGCCAAACCCGTTTTATCAGGTTTATGCGGTGGCAAGCCTCGCGATTAATGCAGAGCCAATCTATGTGCCTGCAACCGCTGAAACGGGCGATTTGCCTGATTATGCCGCGCTGCCTGCGGCCCTTCTTGATCGCGTGACCATTGCCTATCTTTGTTCGCCTGCAAACCCGCAAGGTGCGGTTGCCACTGAGGCCTATTGGCGTGATCTGATCGCCTTGGCCGAGAAACATGATTTCCGAATTTTCGCGGATGAATGTTACAGCGAGATTTATCGCAACACCCCCCCTGTGGGCGCTTTGCAGGTGGCCCATGACATGGGCGCAGACCCTGATCGGGTTGTGGTGTTTCATTCGCTGTCGAAACGCTCAAACCTTCCAGGGTTACGGTCGGGCTTTGCCGCATCGGGTTCTGGCAATATCGCAGCGATGAAGCAGTTGAAGAATTACACAGGCGCCCCTTTGCCTTTGCCCCTGCAAGCGGCCGCTGCCCTTGCATGGCGCGATGAGGCCCATGTGGAAGAAAACCGCGCCATCTATCGCCGCAAATACCAAATGGCTGATGAGATTTTTGGCAATGTCGTAGGGTATCAGCCGCTTGAGGCGGGGTTTTTCCTTTGGCTGCCTGTTGAGAATGATGAGGCCGCAGCCTTGAAACTGTGGCGCGAGGCGGGGGTGCGCTGCTTGCCGGGATCGTATTTGTCGCGCGCTGTCGCGGGTCAGGCCATAGGCCAAGACCGCCTGCGCGTGGCTTTGGTGGCAGAAGAACAAGAATTACAGCGCGGGCTTTTGCGCCTGCATGGCTGTTTGTATCAGTGAGGTGAAGAATGGCGTATCAAACCAGACAACGTGACCCCCTTCTGGACGCCCCGATGCAAGAGGCATTGGAACGGCGTGGCAAGGAACTGCTTGGCCTTATGTTGGTGCTTGCAGGGATTGCGGTCGGGGCCATGTTGGTCAGCTATACGCCAAATGACCCAAATTGGATGGTCGCCACCGACACGCCGCCACAAAACCTGCTTGGCCGCTTTGGGGCATCCATGTCTGCAATTTTGATCATGATTGTTGGCTATGCATCCTATTTGATGGCAGCGGGTTTGGTTGTTTGGGGTCTGCGCTTGACCCTGCACAAAGGCGAAGAGCGCGCGCTGTCACGCTTGATTATGCTGCCATTTGCGATTGCTGCCTGTTCTGTGTTCATGGTCAGCTTCCCACCTAGTTCGGGATGGCAGCACAGCTTTAGTTTGGGCGGGCTGTTTGGCGACACTGTGATGGGGGTTTTGGTCAATATCCTGCCCTTTTCGATGACTATGTCTATCGCCGTTTTGGGTATCGCTATGGGTGCGGCAAGCCTTGGTTTGTCAGGCTATGCGCTTGGGGTGACGCGCTCTGAATTGCGCCTCTTTACCCGTGGTGGATTGATTGCGCTTTTCCACGCCAGCAATGGCGCTTCGGGAATGGCGGCAGGTATCGGTCGCGGCGTCAGCCAAATGAGTGGCCAGATCGGCGGGCGCATGCGCGCGCCAAGTCCGCGCAGCGCGGCGCAGTATTCCTCCAATGATCTGTTGGTGGATGACGATGATGCGCTGCAGGTGCCATTTTCGACTCCTCAAATCGTAGCGCCCGAAGCCCCTGCGCAACAAGGATTATTTGACCGCGTGCCCATTTTGCGCGCCATTCGCGGTGGCGAAGATCGCACCGCAGATGTGGCGCAGCAACCGCCCCTTGTGGCCGATGAGAATGCGCGCCTGCGCGAAAAAATCTCGAACGCGGTGCGCAATCGTGCGACCTCTGCGCGGCCTGAGGCGTTGCGGGTCACCGATGGCATTCCCAATCCTGCCAAGCGCGTGGCGCCACCATTGACCGCACAAAGCCCCTCGCAAATTGCAGGCGAGATTTATCGTGAGGTTCCTCCGCTTTCTACCTCTGCGCGTGTGGCGGATCCACAGATTGCGCAAGACTTTGACCCTTATGCCGATGAGGATGACAGCGACAATATTTTCGCCGATGGTTTTGACGATGATGAAAGCTTCAGCGTGTCGCCGCAAGATGAGGACTATACGCCTGTTGCTTCGCATCCTGCCCGCACTGGGGCAGGAGCGCGGCGCGTGGTGCAGCACAGCCCCAAAAAGGCCGCCGCGCCCTCTCGTCAGGCTATGGCTGATGCGCAGCCCTCCTTGCCCTTAGAGGCGCGCGAGATGGAATATGAATTCCCGCCACTCTCTTTGTTGTCTAGCCCGACCACCATTGAACGCTTTCACTTGTCCGATGAGGCCCTCGAAGAAAACGCACGGATGTTGGAAAACGTGTTGGATGATTACGGCGTCAAAGGTGAGATTGTCAGCGTCCGCCCCGGCCCAGTTGTCACGATGTATGAGTTGGAGCCCGCACCAGGCCTGAAGGCCAGCCGCGTGATCGGTCTGGCTGATGATATTGCCCGCTCAATGTCGGCGCTCTCTGCGCGCGTCTCAACCGTTCCAGGTCGCTCTGTGATCGGGATCGAATTGCCCAATTCGCACCGCGAAAAAGTGGTGTTGCGCGAAATCTTGTCGAGCCGTGATTTTGGCGATGGCAATCACAAGCTGCCTTTGGCTTTGGGTAAGGAAATCGGCGGCGAGCCTGTTGTGGCCAATCTGGCCAAGATGCCGCATTTGCTGATTGCAGGCACCACAGGCTCGGGGAAATCGGTGGCGATTAACACCATGATCCTCTCGCTGCTGTATAAATTGCGCCCTGAAGAATGTCGCATGATCATGATTGACCCCAAGATGTTGGAATTGTCGGTTTATGACGGCATCCCGCATCTTCTCAGCCCCGTTGTGACTGACCCCAAGAAGGCGGTTGTCGCTTTGAAATGGGTCGTGGGAGAGATGGAAGAGCGCTATCGCAAAATGTCGAAAATGGGGGTGCGCAATATCGAAGGCTATAATGGCCGCGTGCGCGATGCTCTGTCCAAAGGCGAAATGTTCAAGCGCACTGTCCAAACTGGCTTTGACGAGGATACCGGTGAGCCCATCTTCGAAACCGAAGAGTTCAAGCCCGAGGTTATGCCGTTCATTGTCGTAATCGTGGACGAAATGGCCGATTTGATGATGGTTGCAGGCAAAGAGATCGAAGCTTGCATTCAACGCCTTGCGCAAATGGCGCGGGCAAGCGGCATTCATTTGATCATGGCCACACAACGCCCTTCGGTGGATGTGATTACAGGCACGATCAAAGCCAATTTCCCTACGCGTATTTCCTTCCATGTGACCTCAAAAATCGACAGCCGCACCATTTTGGGCGAGATGGGCGCAGAGCAGCTTTTGGGTATGGGCGATATGCTTTACATGGCGGGGGGGTCCAAAATCACCCGCGTTCATGGCCCCTTTGTCAGTGACGAAGAGGTTGAGGAAATCGTGCGTCATCTGAAATCCTTTGGCCCTCCCGCCTATTCCGCCAGCGTTTTGGATGGCCCTGATGAGGACAAGGAAAGCGATATTGATCTAGTGCTTGGCCTTGGCGGCAATACGGATGGCGAAGATGCGCTGTATGATCAGGCTGTGGCCGTGGTGGTGCGCGATCGGAAATGCTCGACCTCCTACATCCAACGCAAGCTTGGAATTGGCTATAACAAGGCCGCACGCTTGGTCGAACAGATGGAGGAGGCTGGCCTTGTCTCAACCGCCAATCATGTCGGCAAGCGTGAGATTTTAGTGCCTGAACAGGGCTGAGCCCTCGCTGAAATGTGACGTGTCATTGGGGGTGCTTTCGCGCTATGGGTGGGGCATGAAAAAACCATTTGCAACCATGGCCGTTTTGGCCGCGTTCTTTGCCCTGCCCGCGGCGGCGGCCCCGATTTCCTTGGCAGATTTGTCGGCTTATTTTGCAGGCATTCGCACAGCGGAAGCACCATTCACGCAGTATAACGCCGATGGAACCGAGGTGACGGGACGTCTTTTCATGCACCGCCCGGGGCGGGCGCGATTTGAGTATGATAATAGCGATGTTCTGGTCGTTGTGGGCGGCGGGCAAGTTGCAATTTTTGAAGACCTGACCGATGCGCAGCCCTTGCAATATCCGTTAAGCGTCACCCCGCTTGATTTGATTTTGGGGCGCAATGTGTCTCTCGCGACTTCGGATTTGGTGGTTGATCATCGAGAAGCCGAAGATGGCACCACCCGTGTGGTGGCCCGTGATCAAGACCGCCCAGAGGCGGGGGAATTGACGCTGGTCTTTGCGGATGCGCCTGTGCGCCTTGTGCAATGGATGACCCGCAATGAATATGGCGAGACTGTTGTGGTCGCGCTGGGTGATTTCATCTTTGGGCAGGATTATTCGAATTTTCTGTTCAGCCCGACCTTTGAGGCGGAACAGCGCAGCCGTTAGCCTTGGGTCGCGGTGCAGCTTGCCAGTTGCCGATCATAGAGCGCGGCGCGCGCTTCGACACGATCTGCCACGTGCATAAGCCATGCTTTGTTGCGATAGGTGCCGCGTGAATAACCACGATGACCTTCATGATAGGCCAGATATTGGTTGCGCGCATCCGTCAGCGCGATGCCGTTTCTTTCGCGTGAGCGGTTCATATACCACCCCATGAAATCGGTCGCATCGGAGATATCGGTGCGTCTGGCAAACCGCCGACCTGTGTCATCGCGGTATTCATCCCATGTCCCATCAAGGGCTTGGCTGTAACCGAACGCTGAGCTTTGCCGCCCTGCGGGGATGACCCCAAGCGCATAGCGGCGCGGGGTTCGTGCGTTGCTGACGAAACTACTTTCATGGTAGATCGTGGCCATCTGAACCGCGATAGGGACGCCCCAATTGGCCTCGGTGGCCTGCATGGCGCTTAGATAATAGGGGCGTTCTTCGATGATTGCGCAGGCATTATCCACATTGCGTGGCGGGGTGGCTGATCCCACGCAGGCGCCGAGCGCCAACACCAGCGGAAGCAACGCAAAGCGGTTCATATGCCTGATCCTTTATTGGACTGCTCTCTTTTTATGACGAAATCATACGCCAGTTGCGCCGAAATGAAAATAAATTCCCGCATGATCCGCATCCTTTGTTTCAACAATCTGTTTCGCCTGATCTGCATTGCGGGTCATGGACAAATAAGGGCGACAGGATTACGGTGCGCTTTGGATCATAGGGGGTCTAGATGCTCAAACGGCATGCTAAATTCAATCTTGGGCAGGTCGTGCGCCACAAGAAGCACCCGTTTCGCGGGGTGATCTTTGATATCGACACCCAGTTTTCGAATACTGAGGAATGGTATAACTCCATCCCCGAAGATAAGCGGCCGATCAAGGAGCAGCCATTTTACCACCTTCTGGCGGAAAATGATCATAGCTACTATGTGGCCTATGTTTCCGAACAAAACCTTGAGATTGACGATACGGGCGAGCCCGTGGATCACCCCGATCTGCCCGAATTGTTCGGTGAGTTTCAGAACGGGGCCTATCCTTTGGATTACCAGCTGAATTGATCTCAATACCCCAAGGCAAGACCGTCTTTTCGGGGATCCGAACCTGCGATCAAAAGCCCTAAGCTTGCGTCAATTTTAATGGCTTGCGCGCCGCCAATGGCCCGATAGGGGTCGATCAGCTCATGGCCCAATTTGCGTAAATCATCGGCCACATGCGGGCTATATCCCCGCTCAAGCTGCAATTTGCCTTGATCCGCAAAGCTGCGCGCACCATCAATCGCAGTTTGAACATCCATCCCATAGTCGATGATATTGGTGATCAGACGCGCGTGGCCCGTGGCCTGATACGCGCCGCCCATGACCCCGAAGGGCATCAAACTTTGGTCAGGGTAGCGTAAGAAGGCGGGAATAATGGTATGCAAGGGACGCTTGCCGCCCACGGCCTCATTCGGGTGCCCCTCTTGTAGTGAGAAGCCCGCGCCGCGGTTTTGAAACAAAATACCAAACTTATCAGAAGCATAGCCCGAGCCAAAGGAATGGAAGATCGAATAGATCATTGAGACGGCCATGCGGTTTTTATCAACCACGCTGAGATATACCGTATCCTTATGCACTGCGCCCGAGGCCTGATGTGGGTCAGCCATCGCGCGCGTGGGATCAATCAAGTCTGCCAAGGCCTGCGCGGTTTGATCTGACAGCATATGATCCAAACGGGTCAGGTGATCAGGATCAGAGATAAAACGATTGCGTGCATCATAGGCCAGTTTGGTTGCTTCGGCCTCGATATGGGCGCGGGCCGCACCGAAAGGATCCATCGCGCCGAGGTCAAACTGGGAAAGGATATTGGCCAACAACAGCGCGGTTGCACCCTGACCATTGGGTGGCAATTCAATCAAGTCATGATCACGATAGCGGGTCGAGATTGGGGTGACGTAATCGCAGGCTGTGGCTGCGAAATCTTCTAGGCTGTGGCTGCCGCCAAGGGCACGCAGGGAGTTAACCAAATCCTCGGCCACTTCGCCTTCGTAGAACCCTGTACGACCTTCACGCGCGATGCGGCGCAGCACCTCAGCCTGCCCCTTGGCCGTGAACAGCGCGCCAATTTGGGGCGGTTGGTCGTTCCACATATACATGTCGCGGGCCCGACCGCGGAGCGTATCGCATGCCTCGTCCCAATCGAAAGCCACGCGCGGTGCAACGGGAATGCCATGTTCAGCGTAGAAGATCGAAGGGGCGAGGATGTCTTCAAGCGGCAATGTCCCGTGATCTTGGTGAAGGCGGCAAAACCCATCAACGGCCCCTGGCACGGTGACGGCATTGATATTGTCGAGCGGAATAGAGCGATGCCCTGCCGCACGCAGCGCTGCTGCGTCCAACGCCTTTGGCGCACGGCCCGATGCATTCAGGCCAATAATATCCTTCTGCCCCTCATAGGACACCATGGCGAATAAATCGCCGCCAAGCCCTGTTGATTGTGGCTCACAGAGCCCCAAGAGGATCGCTGTGGCAATGGCCGCATCCATCGCATTGCCGCCCTGTTCCAAGATTTGCACGCCCGTTTTGGCGGCGAGCGGGTGCGAGGTTGCAACCGCCCCTTGGGTGGTAATCAAGGCTGAGCGCCCTTGCTTCTGGAAATCACGCATCATTGTCCCTGCTCCTGCCGAAAGGATTTTAGCAAAACTAGCGGGAATGGGGGGCGCTGCAAGTGGTCAAGAACCCCGATGATGCGTAACAAGTGGGGGCGATAAAACGCACCATCGGGGGAAGCATAAGCGCTACCCTGCTTTAATGGCTGCGAATTTGGCCGCGGCTATGATCAGACCAAGGTGATTTTGTGGCAGTGTTGGCTAAATTTAGACAAGCCCACAGGCTAATTGCGGGCTTTGTTCCAATTCAGCCGCAATGGTTAGGGAAAGATGATTTTCTAAATCGCGCCGTTCATATTGGACGACTTGCGCAATCGCGCGGATCAGGCCCCAGCCAAATCCACCTTCGGCCAGGTCATCAAAGGCGAAGCTGTCAGGGTCGCGAAATCGACCAAGAGGGGGTGTCAGGTTCGGCATCGCGCGCCCTTTATCGGTGATATGAAACTGCACCTCTGCGCCCCGACAGGAAATCGCCGTTAAAATGCGTCCGTCATCGGCCCCTGCATAAGCGTGTTCGCAAATATTGTTCAGCGCTTCCGCCAAGCCCAACTCAACGTTTAAGCATTGGCCTTCATCAAGGTCGCATTCGCGCAGATAGGTGCAAATCTGCGCCAATGTTTGCCGCACCGACTGGGGATGGCTTGTCAAACTCCACATCATATCGTTGCGCCCCCGCATGCTTGAATATCTATCCCTGTTGTCATGCGCTTTGGTTCAGCGCTGCGGTCTTATTTGGGTGAATTGCAAAGACTTTATCCATCGCCGTCAGGCGCAGCACCTTATCGACCAATGGGGAGAGGCTTGTCAGTTCAAGTTGCCGATCCTGCCCAAGGGATTTGCGCATGGCAACAAGCGTGCCAAGACCGCTGGAATCTAGGAAGGTCACATCTTCCATATCTAAAATGACCCGCGCACCTTCGGTTTTTGCGGTGGCTTGTCGAAAGGCATCACGGAAGGCCAAGGCAGCGGCAGCATCCACCCGACTGGCGCAAACCTTTACGATCAACCCGTCAGGGATGGGTTCAATATCCAGACGCACATCCATTTCATCACCTATGGAGAGGGTAACACAACCAAAAGGCTAGTCCGAATTCCTTGCTGAAAGGTTACCAAGCGCAGCTTTCTTTGCCGCCCAGGATGGCCTATATCGAGGCGAAGCATTAAGAGGCCCCCGATGGATTATCCGACCCTAGCCGCAACGATTGACAGCCTGACCCATGGCGAAACTGATCAAATCGCCCTGATGGCCACCATCGCCTGTGAGGTGTATCACGCCGATGCGCGGTTTGATTGGGTTGGGTTCTACCGCGTCACCGCGCCCGAAACTCTTAAAATTGGCCCCTATCAGGGGGGGCATGGGTGCTTGGTGATCCCGTTCTCGCGCGGGGTCTGCGGGGCCTGCGCGCGCAGTCGCGCCCCGCAATTGGTTGCAGATGTGAACGCGTTTCCAGATCACATTGCGTGTTCAAGCAGCACCTTGTCCGAGCTGGTCTTGCCCGTTTTTGATGCCGAGGGCGCGTTAATCGCGGTTTTTGATATCGACAGCGATCAGGCGGATGCCTTTACCGAAACGGATGTGCAGGAATTAACCAAAATTCTCGCCCATGTTTTCGCGCGGAGTTGATCTATTTATCGGGAAGCGATGGCATTGGGTCAGGGGCGATTTCTTCGAAATCGAAATTATCAAGCTTGATCGCCCGTTTGCCCGCGCGTTCTGCGGCGATTGAAATATCATCAATATCTTTGCGCGCCTGCCCGAAATGGGTGTTCAACTTATTCACCCGCTCGAACACCAGTTCCACATCACGATGCAACAGGCCCAGTTGCTTGCGGATCGCGCCTGCTTGCTCGCGCATCCGTGCATCTTTGAGAACCGCCCGCATCGTGTTGAGCGTGGCCATGCAAGTGGTGGGGGATACAATCCAGACCCGCGCCGCGAACCCTTCGCGGACAATCTCAGGGAAATTGGCGTGCAATTCTGCATAAACCGCTTCGGATGGCAGGAACATCAGGGCGCCATCGGCAGTTTCACCCTCAAGAATGTAGCGCTCAGAAATTGCCTTGATATGGCTGCGCACAGATGTGCGAAAGGCGCGGGCGGCGTCTTGGGTTTCTTGGGCGGTCTTTGCTGCGCGCAATGCCTCATAGGCCTCTAGCGGGAATTTGCTGTCGATCACAATCGGGCCGGGGGGTTTAGGCAGATGGATCAAGCAATCGGCGCGCTTGCCGTTTGAGAGGGTCGCTTGGAACGCGTAGCTGTCACTGGGCAGTGCCTTTGAGACAATATCATTGAGCTGAATTTCGCCAAATGCGCCGCGCGTTTGCTTGTTCGAAAGAATGTCCTGAAGGCCCAAAACATCGCCTGACAGTTTCTCAATCTTGGCCTGCGCCCGATCGATTTGTTCGAGCTTCTGCTGCAATTCCCCAAGGCTGCGGGCCGTGCGCGTTGATGTGCCGTGCAGCGTCTCACTCATGCCCTTTTGCACTTCCTCAAGGCGGCGCTCCATGGCTTGCAACATCTGTGCTTGGGTCTTGGATTGCAGATCAACCACCTGCGCAAGTCCGCCCGACAGTTGCTGTTGCCCATCGGAAAGAGATTGCACCCGTGCTTCAAGACCGCCAAGGTTGCGGGCCAAGGGTTCCATCATTGCAGCCGATCGATTGGCCGCTTTCACCCCTACAAGGATCACCCAAAAAAGGGCAATGAGGATCACCCCTCCAACGAGTGCGCCAAGGATTATTGGATTGGACAGATCAAGTTGCATCACTCACCTGCGACCAAAAAGTTTTTCAATATCGCTCAAGGCAAGTTCCACATATGTGGGGCGGCCATGATTGCATTGACCGGAATGCGGGGTGGCCTCCATTTCGCGCAACAGCGCGTTCATTTCTTCCACGCGCATTGCACGCCCCGAACGGATGGATCCGTGACAGGCCACGCGTGACAAGATCGCCTCAATCCGAGCCTGCACCATTTGGCTTTCGCCCATATCGGCAATCTCGTCCAAAATATCGCGCAGCAGTGCCTCGCTGTTGACCGCACCCAGAATGGCAGGGGTTTCGCGCACGGCAAGTGCGCCTTCGCCAAAGGGCTCAATGATCAGACCAAATTGTGCAAGACTGTCAGCGTGATCCAAAAGAATCGCGGCATCAGGCCCAAGGGTCACGATATCAGGGATCAGCAACGCCTGCCGCGCCACACCGTTGGTGGCCATCTGTTTTTTCAGCCGCTCATAAACCAAGCGTTCATGGGCGGCGTGTTGATCCACGATCACAAGGCCCGTGGCGGTTTGGGCAATGATGTAATTCTCATGCAGTTGCGCCGCGGCCGCCCCCAAAGGATGGCTCCTTTCGGCAAAAAAGGGCGCGATTTCAGAAGCTGCCACGCGGTGGGATGGGGCGTCAAACTGAGGGGCTGTTTCAGAGAGGCCAACCTGTTCAGGCGCTTGAAACGCATAGGCGCTGCGATAGGTGCTGGGCCGCGTTTGTGGTGCCGAGTAGCCACCTTGATAGAGCTGCTGCGGCGCGCCACCCTCGGGACGCATGGCGCCCAAGGTATCTGCGGCCACTGTGCTTGATGCGCGATGGCCCGCCTCGGCCAAGGCATGGCGCAAACTCGAGACAATCAACCCCCGCACGACACCCGCTTCACGGAACCGCACCTCCGCCTTTGCAGGATGCACATTCACATCCACCCGTTCAGGCGGGCATTCGATGAAGAGAGCCGCAGCAGGGTGGCGATCGCGGCTGAGGAAATCGGCATAAGCCCCACGCAGCGCCCCGATCAAAAGCTTGTCGCGCACTGGGCGACCATTGACGAAAAGATATTGGGCCACGGCAGAGCCGCGAGAATAGGTTGACAGGGCTGCTAGACCGATGAGGCGGATTTCCTCGCGCGATGCGTCAATCTGAAGGGCGTTATCCACAAAATCGCGGCCCATTACTTGGCCCAATCGACTGGAAAGCGCATCAAAGAGATCCCCTGTTTCGGGATCAACGGAAAACAGAGTGCGGCGGCCATCGCTGCAATCAATCAATTGGAACCCAATGCTGGGCTCGGCCATGGCGAGGCGTTTGATCACATCGGTGATTGCTTGGGTTTCGGCACGTTCGGTTTTGAGGAATTTCAGTCGCGCGGGGGTTGCGAAAAACAGATCGCGCAACTCTACCACCGTGCCCAGTGACGTGGAGGCGGGTTTGATCCGCTCTTGTCGTCCACCCGAGACAGAGATCTCATGACCATCCTCACCAGCTGCGCGGCTGGTGATGGTCAGGCGGCCAACCGCGCCTAAACTGGGCAGCGCCTCGCCACGAAAGCCGAAACTTTGAATATTCAACAGGTCTGAGCCGTCAATCTTAGATGTCGCATGGCGCGAGAGGGCCATGGGCAAATCTTCAGGCCCCATGCCGCAGCCATCATCACTGACGCGGATCAAGGTTTTGCCGCCATGTGCGATTTCTACTGTGATCCGCCGTGCCCCTGCATCTATCGCGTTTTCTACCAATTCTTTGACCGCGGAGGCGGGCCGCTCCACGACTTCGCCTGCCGCGATTCGGTTGATTGCCGCTTCATCAAGCTGGCGGATCACCGGGCGCGCTACGGCTTCATTGGCATTTATGTTGTGGTCAGGCTTTCCCATGCCACTATCAGTAGCACGCGCCTGCACGATTCGGAAATGGAACGCGTCAGGGGGCGGTGTTCAGCCCTTCGGGTTGCCCCACAACCACGGTCAGCATTTTATCAACATCCAAAAGCCGTTTTGCGACACGGGCGATGTCCTCAGATGTGACCGCCTCAACGAAGGCATTGCGGTTCGCGATATAGTCAATCGGCATCCCGCTTTGCTGCATCCCTGCCATGATCCCTGCAATGGATCCATTTCCGTCAAAGCGAAGGGGATAGGCCCCCGTCATATAGCGTTTGGCGCGCAGTAATTCCTCGTCAGTTACGCCATTTTCCGCGACATCGCGCAGGATTTGATCGACCAGCTCTAATGCTTGACCAACGGTGGCGTTTGATGAGGAGAATTGTCCAAGCCACATGGGCTGCCAATCGGCTGTCGAGAGGCTTGTGCCAACCCCATAGGTCAACCCACGCTTCACGCGCAGTTCTTCCATCAGCCGCGCGCGGAACCCGCCCCCAATGATTTCATTCAACACGAAGGCAGGGAAAAAATCGGGGTCATCCATCGCAATCCCCTCCATCCCAAAAAGGATCACGGATTGTGGGCTTGGATAGTCAATCACGGCTTGGCGCGTGTTTGGTGAAAACCCTGCCATGCTCGGCAAGGCAGGCCCTGTTTGTGGCAACCCCTCAAGAAGGCGGTCAATGAGATCGCCCAATTCCTCGGCAGTGATGTCGCCCGATGCGCCAATAGACACCCGTGATGTGACCAAAGCATTGCGATGGGCCGTGATCAGATCATCGCGGGTCAAGGACGCAATGCTGTCTGGGGTGCCTTCTTCGGCGGATGCATAAGGGTGGTCGCCAAAGGCCAAGGCATTTAATGTCTGGCCTGCAATTGCATTTGGGTCTTGCGCTTGGCTTGCCAGTATTGACTGAATTTGACCCCGCACGCGTTCAATGGCATCGGCATCAAAGCGAGGATTGCTTAACGCCTCGTGCAAAAGTGCAGCCGCCGCATCGCGATTTTCCGTCAGCATGCGCGCGCTGATGGCCACAGTATCGCGATAGGATGAGAATGAAAATTCGGCGGCCAAGCCCTGCACAGCCTCGGCAAAACCCTGTGCCGTGAGATCGCCTGCGCCTTCCTCAAGCAGGCCTGTCATCATATAGGTCGCCCCGCGTTTGCCGGGTTCATCCAAATTCGTGCCGCCCTCAAAACGAATATCAAGCGCCACAAAGGGGATCGAATGATCTTCAACCAACCATGCGCTATGACCATTGGGGCTGAGGACAGGCTGAATTTGAATTTCCGCACGCAGCGGTGTGATGAGGGACATAACAGCAAAAAGTGCGGCAGAGATATGTTTGACGAAAGGCATGATCAATTCTCCGCCGCCTGTGCTTGGGTCAAATAGCCTGTCACGCGTGGCGCATCTGCAAACAGCGCCCGCGCCGCATCCATAACATCGTCCATCGTGGTGGCCGCAATCACATCTGGCCAGTTTTGGACATCTTCCACCTCAAGCCCTGAGGTCAGGGCCATCCCGTACAGCCGCGCAAGCCCCGAAGCATTGTCGCGCGCATAGATATCCGAGGCCTCATATAGAAATTTGATCCGTTCAAATTGGTTTGGATCAATCCCGCGCTCTAGAAACTCTGCAATGACGTTATCTAGATCGGCTTCCGCTTCTGCAAGGGTGACGCCTGCGCTTGGCATATTGATCAAGGTGAATTGCGTGTCGTCAAGGCTGAGGCCCGAGTAATAGGCAGTCGCAAAGACCGAGCGCTGTGTGTCGAATTGCAAGGCGCGCCCCAAGACGGAGGTAGAAGGGGCACCCCCCAAGATCTCAGCCAACAGGCTGAGGGCTGCGGCGTCTTCCTGCGCGCCATGGTCGCGCTCTGGCGCGCGATAGCTGCGCATCACATAAGGCTGCGCGACCCGTTCATCGGCAAATTCAAATCGTTGATCTTGTGGAAGGGCAGCATCTTCGACCCTTGCGCGGGCGGGCAATTCTGCAGAAGCGAGCGGGCCGTAATGGGTTTGCGCCAGTCTGCGCACCTCCTCAGGGGTCACATCACCCGCCACAACAAGGATCGCGTTATTTGGAGCGTAATAGGTTTCGTAAAAGGCCAACGCATCTTCGCGGCTGAGCGTCTCCATTTCCGTGCGCCACCCGATGACCGGAATGCCGTAAGGGTGGCTTGGATAGGCCAATTGGCGGAATTCTTCGTTAAACAGCGCGCCCGGATTGCTATCTGTGCGCTGTGCGCGTTCTTCTAATATCACGCTGCGCTCGGTCTCCACCTCATTAGGGTTGAGGCGCAGATTGGCCATGCGATCGGCCTCAAGCTCCATCATCAAGGGTAAGCGGTCAGCGGCCACGCGTTGGAAATAGGCCGTATAATCCCACGAGGTGAACGCGTTATCATCGCCGCCATTTTCTTCGACAATGCGCGAAAACTCTCCGCTTTCGCGGGTTTCTGTTTCTTTGAACATCAAATGTTCAAGGAAATGCGCAATGCCTGATTTGCCTTCAGGTTCATCTGCCGCGCCGGTGCGATACCAGACCATATGCACAACGGCGGGGCTGCGGTGATCTTCGATCACAACCGCATCCATGCCATTGTCCAAGGTAAAGCTCGTCACATCGCCAGAGGTTTGCGCGTAGCCTGTGCCGATTGGCAACAATGCAAGCCCCACTAAAGCCGCAATGATCCTGCGCATAATCCCTCCTAGGTTTGCCTATGTGCAAAAACAGATAGGCCGCCGCTGCACAGGGTTCAATCAGCCGCGCGCAAGGGCGCGGTCACAAAGTGATGATCAATGCGGGCTTACTGCGGCTGCGGCTCGGGGGGTGCGGCGGGGGTGCGAATGCCCGCACGGCGCAGACGCTCAAGTTCGGCATAACGATCCAAGGAGATCGGGCGATAGGCGCGGTAATAGACATTCACGCCAAAGACCCGCTCCAAGAGCCGCCCATCATTGTCACGGCGGAAGGCCAAATCTTCCGCAGCCAATTGGTCACGGATGCCCTCTTCAATACCAAAGCGTGTCGCGTGGGCCAAAAGGCTGTTGGTTACACCACCGCCGCGCGCTGCATTTCCGCCAAGCGCGGCAATCGCATCTGACTCAGGGGTTGGGTCGGTGCGGTTTGTGCCACCGGGTGTTGGTTCAGGCAGCGCCGCCAAATCCGTTGGGATTTCAATGGGGCGTGTTGGCAAAATGGCAAATTCATCTGGGCCAGATTGGTTGGCGCGTAAATTCATCAAAGATGGGTCGCCTTGTGAACAGGCGGCAAGGCCCATCAGGGCGCAAAAGGTCAGGAGAATATGCGGTTTGCGGCTCATAAAATCCTCCATGGCACAAAGCACCACGTCATGCCAAGGTTTCTCTCATACCTTGGGCTTTTCGTCATTCGAAAACAAGAGCAACCCGAACACACCCGCAAATATACCGATATCTGCGATATTAAACGTATAGGGGTTATTGATCCCGCAGCAGGACATATTCAGGAAATCCACAACCGCCCCGTGATAGAGGCGGTCAAACGTATTTCCCAAAGCCCCACCTGCCACTGAGCCCGCCGCAATCGCACTAAGTTTGCTCTGGCTGTTGCGGCCCAGCAGGATCATCCACGCGGAAACCGCAAGCGCCAAAGCAATCAAACCATAACGCAGAAGGTCGGGGCTGTTGGCGAAGAGGCCAAAATTTATCCCGCGGTTCCAACCCATGATGAAATTCAGATAGGGCGGCATGACCAAGACATGACCAACACGATCCAGATCAAGCACCAAAAGCATGATCCACTTGCTGGCCTGATCAAGGATGATCCAAAACAGTGCGGCTATAAGTGTTAAACGGGTCATCATGGCCCCCTTAGTGACGGAAATGACGCATTCCTGTAAAGACCATCGCAAGGCCTGCCTCATCGGCGGCAGCGATCACCTCGTCATCGCGCATGGAGCCGCCCGGTTGGATGACCGCCTTGGCTCCTGCCTCTGCAGCCGACAGCAGACCGTCAGGGAAGGGGAAGAAAGCGTCAGAGGCCAAAACTGAACCAATCGCAGGGCTTTGCGCAAGACCAAGGATGTCGGCCATATCCTGAGCCTTGCGCGCGGCAATGCGCGAACTGTCGACACGGCTCATCTGGCCTGCGCCGATGCCAACAGTGGCGCCGTCTTTGACATAGACAATCGCGTTCGATTTGACATGCTTGGCCACCTTCCATGCAAACAGCAAATCGGTGAGCTGCGCATCGGATGGTTTGAGTTTGGTCACGACTTTCAAATCGCTCAGATCAATTTGGCCATTGTCTTTGTCTTGCACCAGATATCCGCCTGAAACTTGGCGGATGGTCATCGCGGCTGCTTTTGGGTCTGCAAGCGCATCTGTGGTCAAGAGGCGCAGATTTTTCTTTGCGGCGAAAATGGCGCGCGCTTCCTCATCTGCACCGGGCGCAATGACAACCTCGGTGAAGATCTTTGTGATTTCCTCTGCGGTCGCACCATCAAGCGGTTGGTTGAAGGCGATAATCCCCCCAAAGGCCGATGTGCGGTCGCAGTCAAAGGCCCGCAAATAGGCCTCGGTCAGGCTTGCGCCGCGGGCAACGCCACAGGGATTGGCATGTTTGATAATCGCACAGGCAGGGCCGCCATCGGGCAAGAACTCGCTGACCAATTCAAAGGCTGCGTCTGTGTCGTTGATGTTATTGTAGGACAGCTCTTTGCCTTGGTGCTGTTTCGCGGTGGCAACGCCCGCGCGGCCTGTGCCATCGGTATAAAAGGCCGCCGCTTGATGTGGGTTTTCGCCGTAACGCAACGACTGCACCAAGCGCCCTGCCACAGCACGGCGGCGCGGTGCGGGATCCCCCAAAGCATCTGCCATCCAAGTTGAGACAGCCGCATCATAGGCGGCGGTGCGAGCATAGGCGGTCTGGGCCAAAGTTTGGCGGAAGCGCAGCGTGGTTTGGCCGCCTTGCGCATCCAACTCGGCCAGAAGGGCAGTATAATCTTCGGGATCGGTCACAACGCTGACAAAACCGTGGTTCTTTGCGGCAGCGCGGATCATCGCGGGCCCGCCGATGTCGATATTCTCAACGCAGTCTTCGTAGCTTGCCCCTTTGGCGACAGTCGCCTCGAACGGGTAGAGATTGACCACCAATAGATCGATCGGCGCGATGTTATGCTCGGCCATGGCGGCTTGGTGATCAGGATTGTCACGCAAAGCTAGCAAGCCGCCATGCACCATCGGGTGCAGGGTTTTGACGCGGCCATCCATCATTTCAGGAAATTTTGTAACCTCGGAAACATCACGCACCGCAAGACCTGCCTCGCGCAGGGCTTTGGCTGTGCCACCTGTCGACAAAAGATCAACCCCCCGTGCGGCCAAGGCCGTGGCAAACTCAATCAGACCTGTCTTGTCAGAAACAGAGATCAGGGCGCGGGAGAGGGGGGCGAGATCGGTCATGGGGTTTCCTTGGCATTTGCATCAATCACGGGGTCGCATGATGCCCCCGTGCTATTGGGCGCGCAGAAAACACCATCCGATGGCGCCCCCATAATCTGCCAGCGTGGAAAAGAGAACCACCTGTTTTGTCGCGCGCGGATTTCGATGGTCGGGGTCAAAGTAAACCGAAGGGCGCAAATCCGCGATGCTGAGCCTCAAATGAACACGGCCCGCAGCCTGATGAGGTTGCGACACGGATAGGGCAGGCACCGATTGCGATCCCCTGATCGGGAGCGGGAGTGATGTCATTATGCTTATAATTCAAGCAGCTGGCCAAGCGGTCTGTCTTGTGTAGCGGCTTGAACCTGCGCTGTCACCGCTTTTGCAAAAGCGCCATGTAAAATCCGTCAATTCCGCCACGATCTTGCCAGTAATGCGGTAAGATACGCAGACCGCCTTCGGCACTGATCCATGCGGGATCAACCCCAAGCGCCTTGGGAGCAAGTGGCAAGACGGCGAGATTAGCGTGTCGTTTCAGCGCGGCTTTGATTTGGTTTTCACCCTCATTGGGCAAGAGGGAGCAGGTGCAAAACACCATGCGCCCGCCTGTGTCCAAAAGCGATATAGCATGATCAAGCATTTGCATTTGCAGCTTTGTCAGCGCTTCCACTTCACGGGCGGATTTGACGAAGGGCAGATCAGGATGCCGTCTTATGGTGCCAGTGGCCGAGCAGGGCGCATCAAGCACGATGATAGGCCAAGGGCCACTGTTGAATTCTAACGCGTCAGCCGTGACCATATCCGCCGAAAGGCCCGTGCGGCGTAGATTGTCGCGCACGCGGCCCATACGGTGTTTCGACAAATCAAGAGCGGTGACCTTCGCCCCTGCTGCTGCAAGCTGCATGGTCTTGCCGCCAGGTGCTGCGCACAGATCAAGCACAGGTTGCCCTGACACATCGCCTAAGAGTTTCACAGGAAGGGCGGCGGCGGCATCTTGCACCCAAAACGCACCCGCCTCATAGCCGCCTAGCGTGGATATTTGGGTTTGGCGCGGCAATCGGATGCTGCCTGTGGGCAAGGGTTCACCTGCCTCGAAGGGGGCGCTTTGGTCGCGTAAGGTGATGTCAATTGGCGCACCTGCCTCATGCGCGGCTTCAATCGCGTGGGTTGCGGTTTCGCCCCATGCCCCCCCAACCGCTTTGCGCAACCAAACGGGCAAGGTTTGTGGGGTCAGTTGCGCCCATCTTGCGCGCCCTTCTTGATCGACCTTACGCAGGACAGCGTTGATCAAACCGGCCGCGCCGCCTGTTGCGCGGCCTTGTTTGGCGATGGCAACAGCCGCGTTGACCACGCCATAGGCTTCGGCTTCATCAAGCAACAATTCTGCAACCCCAAGGCGCAAAATATTTTGGGCCAATGGGTGTGGACGGCGCTCGAGATAGTCAGACAGCAAGGTGTCAATGCGGCCTGTGTGGCGCAGCACCGTTTGGGCCAAACGCTCGGCGCGGGCGCGATCCTCGGGGGCAAGACCGCGCGGTTGGTCGAGATGAGCGACCATCTGGCGGTCAAGATAAACCGCGCGCAAAATGGCCAATGCGGCCTTGCGGGGGCCTAAACCTTGGGTGTCTTGGCGACCCTCTTCGCGTGTCCGCGCCATTTTCTATCCTTGTCTCTGGGTTTCGCTGCCGTATATCACGGGGGAGACAGAGATCAATCATGCAGCCCTTTTGCTGCGCTATGAGGCCGCTATGAGTGAGGCTAAGACGGAAAAGCGTGACCTGCCCCCCGCTGCACAGCGGGCCTTGGCTGAGGCGGAAGCCCGCCGCGCTGAGGCGGAAGCGGTAGAATTGCCCAAGGAGCTTGGGGGGCGCGATGGCCCCGAACCCGTGCGCTATGGCGATTGGGAGAAAAAAGGCATCGCCATTGATTTTTGATGCGGGCCCTGCCGCCTAGCGCAGTGTCAGGTCAGCATAGATACCCGCACCCTCATCAGCCGTAAATCGAAGGGTGCCCTCCCGCTCCTCCACCAATTGGCAATTATATTCTAATGGCTCTGCGCCAAAGCTGAGATTGCGGCAGAAATAGCCATTCTGCCACGCCCAATCCCCCGTAACTGGGCGTCCAAAGGCGCGTCCCGTGATGTCGCCATCAGGCTCAACCGTCAATCGAATGCCAAAACGGGTAAGTTCGCGCCCTTCGATCAAAGAAACGAACCTTGCGCGATCCGTCACGGGCGTAAAGCCTTCCGCCGCTGCGGCATCCGCCACAATCAAGACACCAAGCATTGTGCCGAGCGCCAATCTGTTCAGCATAGTCTGCTCCGTAACCAACATCTATTGCTGTGTTACGAAAGATAGAGCGGCTTAGATCACAGTCCAAGTACATCCAGCATAGAAAATTCACCTGGGCCTTGGTCTTGTGCCCAAATAGCGGCCTTGAGGGCGCCGCGCGCAAAAATGGCGCGATCCGTTGCAATATGGCGCAGGACAAGACGTTCCCCTGCCGCCGCAAAGATCACATCATGCTCGCCGACGATATCGCCGCCTCGAATGGCGGAAAAACCTATTGCGCCCGCCTCACGCGCGCCCGTGATCCCGTCACGGCCTGCATCGCGGACATCTGCAAGGGAAACCCCGCGCCCCTCTGCGGCGGCTTCGCCGAGCATGATGGCCGTGCCAGAAGGGGCATCAACCTTGCGGTTGTGATGCGCCTCCACGATTTCAATGTCGAAATCCTCATCCAATGCAGCGGCCACCTGTTTGGTGATCTGCACGAGCAGGTTGACCCCAAGGCTCATATTGCCTGCGCGTACGATGGTGGCATGGCGGGCAGCGGCTTTGAGTTTTGCAAGCGCTGCATCATCCATGCCCGTTGTGCCAATGACATGGGCCACACGGGCTTGGGCCGCCAAAACCGAATGCGCCACCGTGGCTTCAGGCGATGTGAAGTCGATGATGGCTTTGGCTTTGGGCAAAATTTCAAGAAGGTCGTCCACGACTGGCACACCCATCACACCGCGCCCCATGGCCGCGCCCAAATCCTGACCGATCCATGTATGGCCTGGGCGTTCGGTGACGCCGACCAAATGGGTGGCGGGGTTGGCCTCTACGGTTTCGATCAACATCCGCCCCATGCGGCCTGATGCGCCTGTAATGATGATCCCGATTGACTCGCTCATGCCATCCTCCTGTGTTCCCTTCCCTCTACCCCAAGCGATGCAAATCGGAAAGCCCGCGCTTGCGAGGCGGGCCATGATCGCCTAGATGCGAGAGAGACTGAGGAGAGTGCGGATGGCAAAAAACAAGTTCCATGAGGGGCCAGGCCCGTCACAGCGCCAGTTGCGCGTGGGCGAATTGATCCGCCGCACCCTGTCCGATGTGCTGAACCGCGGCGAAGTGCATGATGCAGAGCTTAATCGCCTGTCAATCACAGTGGGCGAAGTGCGTGCGACCCCAGACCTCAAAGTGGCGCATGTTTATGTGATGCCGTTGGGCGGTGGTCACCGCGAGGAAGCCTTGACAGCGCTGCGGCGCAACACGGGCGAATTACGCCGCGCCATCAGTCGTGAGATGACGCTGAAATATGCGCCTGACTTGCGGTTTTTGATTGATGAAACCTTTGATCGCATGGACGAGACGCGCCGTATGTTTGCCGATGAAAAAGTGCGCCGCGATGTCGAGGCCCCAGATCGCGATGACGGGGAAGATTAAATCACTGCTTTTGGGCGCGTTATGTGCGCTGGGCGGAGGCGGGCCTGCAGTCCTATGGGCGGATCAGGCGCCTGTATCTTGCGCGGATTTTCGCTTTGAGGAAACGCCCTTCACCGCTTGTGAAATTGATTTGACCCGCGCTCAGATGCGGCTCTTTCTACGCGATGGTGCGGGCGAGATTTTTGGTTCCTTCCTCAATGTGGCAGACAGCTTACCTGAAAATCAGGTTTTGGCCTTTGCGATGAATGGCGGGATGTATCACACTGATCGCCGACCTGTCGGTCTTTATGTTGAGCAAGGCCAAGAGGAGATGCGGATCATCACATCTGATGGGCCAGGTAATTTTGGCCTTTTGCCAAATGGCGTGTTCTGCCTGAATGCGGGGAAGGCCGCGGTGATTGAGGCGCGCAACTTTGAAGCCGCGCCACCCGTTTGCGAATATGCGACACAATCTGGCCCGATGTTGGTGATTGATGGTGCGTTGCATCCTGCCTTTTTGCCCGACAGCACATCGCGATATATTCGTAACGGCGTTGGCGTTCGGATGGAGGGGACATCTGTTGTGGCGGTGATTTCTGATGCGCCTGTCACATTCCACCAATTTGCCCGCGTGTTTCGGGATCATTTCGCCATCAACAACGCGCTGTTTTTGGACGGAAACGTATCCCGCTTCTATGCGCCGCAATTGGGGCGCGCGGATTTCGGTTTGCCCCTTGGGCCGATCTTAGGGGCTGTGGTTGACGCGCAAACAGGCCTAGAGTAACGCGACCCCTCTTGGATTTTGGAAGGATCACGCATGGCACGGCGCAAACGGGGACGCGACATCTCAGGCTGGTTGATTGTCGATAAACCTGCGGGGGTGAGTTCCAACTTTGTGGTGAACAAAGTGAAATGGGCGTTGGATGCGAATAAAGCGGGCCATGCAGGCACGCTTGATCCTGAGGCGACAGGTCTTTTGGCGGTGGCGCTTGGCGAAGCAACCAAGACGGTGCCTTACATCACCGATGCCCTCAAAGCCTATGAGTTTGAAGTCACCTTTGGCACTGCGACCAATACTGATGATGCTGAGGGCGAGGTGATCGCGCGCTCTGACCTGAGGCCCAGTGATGACGATATTCGTGCGGGCCTAGCCGCGTTTCGGGGGCATATCACGCAAATTCCGCCGCAATATTCAGCTGTGAAAATAGATGGCCAGCGCGCCTATGCCTTGGCGCGGGCGGGCGAAGACTTGGAACTATCCGCGCGACCGCTTTACGTTGAGACGCTTGATCTGGTTTCGCGCAAAAACCCTGAGTCTGCGGTCTTAGAGATGGTCTGCGGCAAGGGTGGTTATGTGCGCGCGATTGCGCGCGATTTGGGTGCCGCATTGGGCTGTTACGGCCATGTTGCGTGGTTGCGCCGTCTGTGGTCGGGGCCTTTTGACTTGGACGATGCTGTGAGCTTGGAACAGGTTGAATTGGCCGCAAAAACCACGGCGCTTGATGCGGCTCTCTTGCCACTCGAACATGCGTTGGACGGTTTGCCACATTTGCGCGCAACCTCAGAAGGCGCGCAGCGCCTGCGGGTTGGAAACCCTGGGCAGGTGATGGATGCTGCACCCAATTATGGTGATCAAGCATGGGCCAGTTTTGAGGGGCGGCCTGTTGCCATTGGGCGGTATATGGGGGGCGAGCTGCATCCAAGCCGCGTGTTCAACCTTTGATCCGCCGCGCGTTCCAAAAGGGTGATGCCGCGTCAGAGGCGGTCTATTCCGATTGCGAGGCCTATCGCTATAGCCTCACGCGGATTTGGGAAGGCGCAGGCCAGCGCGTGGGGTTTGTGATGCTGAACCCCTCCACCGCGACCGAGACGCAAAACGACCCCACAGTCGAGCGCTGCGAACGGCGTGCCCGCGCGCTTGGGTTTGGCAGCTTCACAGTGGTGAATATTTTCGCATGGCGCGACACAGACCCCCGCGCGATGCGTGCCGCTGCTGATCCGATTGGGCCTGCCAATGATGATGCCATTTTAGGATGTGCAACTGCGGCGCATCAGATCATCTGTGCATGGGGGGCGCATGGGGCGTTTTTGGGGCGGGGGGCGCAGGTGGCGGCATTGCTGCGCCAAGTTGACAAACCGCTTTACCATTTGGGATTGTCGAAGGAAGGTCATCCCAAACACCCGCTCTATATTCCCTATTCGACCACGCCAATTTTGTGGAATTGATCTTGGAGGCAACGATGCACAGCGCGATTTCAGGTTTTGTGAAGGAACAAATCAAAACCAACGGGATCACGCTTTCAGTGCATCATGGCGGTCATGGTGCGCCCTTGATTTTGCTCCATGGCTATCCTCAAAACCATATGTGCTGGTCAAAAGTCGCGCCCGATTTGGCCCGCGATTTTCATGTGATCATCCCTGATTTGCGCGGCTATGGTGAGAGTGAAGTTGTCGCCGCCGATGAAGAACACCGCATGTACTCCAAGCGTGAGATGGCCTTGGATGTGGCGGGAGTGATGGATCATTTCGGCATCGAACAGGCCCATATTGCGGGGCATGATCGCGGCGCACGCGTGGCCTATCGCTTTGCTTTGGATCATCCTGATAGGCTTGAGCGTTTGGCGATTTTGGAAATCGTTCCGACCGTTGATTTTTGGGCGGCATGGGATGCGGAATTGGCGATGAAGGCCTATCACTGGACGTTCCTTGCGCAGCCCGCCCCTTTGCCCGAGCGGATGATCGCGACAGATGGGCCGGCCTATATGGATTGGACATTGGCCTCATGGACATATGCCAAAGATCTAAGCGCCTTTTCTGACGCGGCCTTGGCCGCCTATCGCGCCCAAGCGGCTGATCCTGCGCGCATTGCAGCAATGTGCAACGATTACCGCGCGGGCGCATTTTTTGATCGCGGATTGGATGCAGAAGATCGGGCGGCGGGTCGTATGATCACGGCGCCCCTCTGCTTTCTCTGGGCTGAGGCAGGCTTTCCCGCGCGCACGGGTGATCCTTTGGGGATCTGGCGGGCATGGACGGAAAACGTGACGGGGCAGGCCGTGGCCAATACAGGCCATTTCATGCCCGAAGAACAGCCCGAGGCGGTTTTGGCCGCCTTACGGGCGCATTTTCTTTAGGACGTGCCTCCAATTGCGCGCAGATGGATATTGTCGGGATTTAGGCCCGTCTTCTGACTCATCCAATTGAAGATCAAACATACCTGCAGCGGCATAGCCCGCTGCGATCAAACTGATCAAACCCGTAAGCGCAAGCATCACCCACTCCCGCACATTATGCGATACCCTCAAACGATCACCGGATTTGCGTGAAGTGACGCGAACCTTGCCCTAATGGCAAAATCTGATGCTATGGCAGCAGCAGATGCGTGATGCCAAGCGCCGATGAACGGCGCATGGCGAGGCTGAAAGATGCCATAAATCGCCGAGGTTTGGATAAAAATTTGCGCTCAAGGTTAACAGACCTGTGCGGCACAGATCAAAAAAGCCTTTTCATTTTCGCGATTCCCCCCTATGTGGCCGCAATCCACGGTGCTAGCGCCGTGGGGAAATGGCCTTGCTGGACGACATCCCGGCCTGTGCTGCAACCCTCTAACGTAAAGGAGAGCCCGATGTCGATTACTGCTGAAGAAAAGAACCGTTTGGTCAAAGAATTTGCCACCAAAGAGGGCGACACTGGTTCCCCCGAGGTGCAGATCGCGATCCTGACATCGCGCATTACTACGCTGACTGAGCATTTTAAAACTCACGCCAAAGACAACCATTCGCGCCGTGGCTTGCTTAAGCTTGTTGCTCAGCGCCGTAAGTTGCTGGATTATGTGCGTGGGAAAGACGAAGCGCGTTACCAGTCGCTCCTCGAGCGTTTGGGCATCCGCCGCTAATCTTTGCCTTTATCAGTTTGAAGCGCCCGCTGATCCCGTCAGCGGGCGTTTTTCATTTGGTCATTGGATATTTCAGGCGCGATTTCTGTCTATGCTTTTCATATCGCACAATCTGCGCTATGTGGCGCGCATCTGAGACGTGACGCAACGACCCCGGCGCATGGGATGATGAAGGGGGTCGGCGGCAATGGGGCCGCCAATGAAACGGAAGACCCGAGAAGGCTTGGGAGTGCTTCCACACAGGAAATGATGATGTTCAACGAAGTGAAAAAATCGATTCAATGGGGCGAGGAAACCCTCACCCTAGAAACGGGCAAGGTTGCCCGTCAGGCAGATGGTACAGTGATCGCAACGCTTGGGGAAACCAGCGTTATGGCAAATGTGACCTTCGCCAAAGAAGCTAAGCCAGGTCAGGATTTCTTTCCGCTGACTGTGCATTACCAAGAGAAATACTATGCCGCAGGCAAGGTGCCTGGTGGCTTTTTCAAGCGCGAAGCGCGTCCTACCGAAAAAGAGACGCTGACCGCGCGCTTGATCGACCGACCCATTCGCCCTTTGTTCGTTTCGGGCTTCAAGCACGAAGTTCTCGTGATGTGTACGGTTCTCAGCCATGATTTGGTGAATGATCCCGACATCGTTGCGATGATCGCCGCTTCTGCAGCGCTGACCATTTCGGGCGTGCCTTTCATGGGGCCGATTGCAGGCTGCCGCGTTGGCTTTGAGGATGGGGAATACATCCTGAACCCGACCGTTGACGATATGCAGGGTCTGCGCAACAACCCCGACCAGCGTTTGGATCTGGTTGTGGCGGGCACCAAAGACGCCGTGATGATGGTTGAATCCGAGGCCTATGAGCTGACCGAGGATGAAATGCTCGGCGCGGTCACATTTGCCCATGAGCAAATGCAGCCCGTGCTTGATCTGATCATTGATCTGGCAGAAGTTGCGGCGAATGAGCCGTTTGATTTCACCCCACCTGATTACAGCGCGCTGTATGAAAAGGTGAAATCCTTGGGTGAAGCGCAGATGCGTGACGCCTATGCGATCCTTGATAAGCAAGACCGTGTTGCCGCTGTATCCGCCGCAAAAGAAGCGATCAAAGCGCAGCTTTCCGAAGAAGAATTGGCAGATGAAAACCTTGGTGCGGCACTGAAGAAGCTGGAATCTTCGGTTCTGCGTGGTTCGGTTGTGAAAGACGGTAAGCGGATTGATGGCCGTGCCTTGGATGCGGTTCGTTCGATTGTCAGCGAAACGGGTCTTCTGCCCCGCACGCATGGCTCGGCGCTGTTCACCCGTGGTGAAACTCAGGCCTTGGTTGTGACCACGCTTGGCACAGGCGATGATGAGCAATTCATCGATGCGCTGCATGGCAATTTCAAAGAAAACTTCCTGCTGCATTACAACTTCCCCCCCTATTCTGTGGGCGAGGTTGGGCGTGTTGGCTCACCAGGTCGCCGTGAAATCGGCCATGGTAAGTTGGCTTGGCGTGCGTTGCAGGCGGTTCTGCCTGCGCCAACGGATTTCCCTTACACGATCCGCGTGGTTTCTGAGATCACAGAGTCGAACGGGTCTTCCTCAATGGCTTCGGTCTGTGGTGGTTCCTTGTCTATGATGGATGCAGGCGTGCCGTTGAAAGCCCCTGTTGCGGGTGTGGCCATGGGTCTGGTCTTGGAAGAAGATGGCTCCAACGCTGTTTTGACCGATATCCTTGGTGATGAAGATCACCTTGGCGACATGGATTTCAAAGTGGCAGGCACTGAAGCGGGGATCACCTCGCTGCAGATGGACATCAAGGTTGCAGGGATCACCCCTGAAATCATGAAAAAGGCGCTTGCGCAGGCAAAAGCAGGGCGGATGCATATCCTTGGCGAAATGGCCAAGGCATTGTCTTCGGCCAATGCGTTCTCGGCGCATGCCCCACGCATTGAGACCATGCAAATCCCAACCGACAAGATTCGCGAAGTGATCGGGTCTGGCGGTAAAGTGATCCGCGAGATCGTGGAAACCTCGGGCGCCAAGGTTGATATCAATGATGATGGCATCATCAAGATCGCAAGTGCGAACCAAGACGCCATCAAAGCGGCCTATGATATGATCTATTCCATCGTGGCTGAGCCTGAAGAAGGCAAGGTTTACAAAGGCAAAGTTGTCAAAATCGTTGATTTCGGTGCTTTCGTGAATTTCTTTGGCAAGCGCGATGGCCTCGTTCATGTCAGCCAGATCGAAAACCGCCGTCTGAACCATCCAAGTGATGTTCTTCAGGAGGGCCAAGAGGTCTGGGTGAAGCTTTTGGGCTTTGACGACCGCGGCAAAGTGCGTTTGGCCATGAAAATGGTTGACCAAGAGACTGGGGAAGAACGCAGCGAAGAAGAAGCATCAGTGGAGTAAGCCCCGTCTGAGACTAAGAAAACCCCCGCAGCCTTGGTTGCGGGGGTTTTTACCAAGGCGTCACTGACGCAAATGTTAACCGCCCCAATGCGTGATGTTCTTGTGTCATTAGGGGCAGTTGCGGCATATTTCGGCTAATAAATTGGCCCCATAACGATGGATTTTGCTATGGATCGCAGACAGTTTCTTGCAGGCAGCGCCGCTTTTCTTGCGACCCCAGCCGTGGCACAAGATGCCGTAGGCTTTGACGAGACGATTGAGCGCCCCGAACCACAAGGCCCAAACCCGTGGGGGTTACATCCCCGGCTGATGCCGACACGGATTGTGCATAAGGCTGGCATGGTGCCAGGTCATGTGCATGTCGACCCGATTGCAAAATATCTATACCACATTCTCGATGATGGCACGGCTATGCGCTACGGCGTGGCTGTTGGCCGTTCGGGTCTGCAAGCGCCTGGGCAATATACGATCCGCCGCAAGGTTGAATGGCCCAGTTGGCAACCGACAGCCGCGATGATTGCGCGCGAACCAGACCTTTACGCAGAATTTGCAAGCGGTGTCCCCGGTGGGCCAGAAAACCCATTGGGTGCGCGCGCGCTTTATCTTTATGACGGGGGTCGCGACACCTATTTGCGCATTCATGGCACGCCACAGCCTTGGTCAATCGGCACCAGCGCGTCATCGGGCTGCGTGCGTATGGTCAACGCGCATGTCATCGAGCTTTATGAAAAATTGCCGATTGGAACGGTCGTGCATTTGCACAGACCGAATTACGCCATCACAGGCAACGGCACTGCCGCGTAAAATAAAAAGCCCCCGAGTGTCGGGGGCTTTTTTGATTAGCTTGGCTGTTTCGTGGTGCGCAGGTAAGGCAATTTCACATCAATCTCACCAAACTTTTCACGCGCTTGATCGTCATTGAGCGATAGGGCCACGATCACATCTTGGCCATGTTGCCAATTTGCAGGTGTTGCAATTGGCTGTCCGAAGGTGGCTTGCAACGCATCCAGAGCGCGCAAAACTTCGGCAAAATTGCGCCCAACCGACATGGGGTAGGTCATGATCAATTGCACCTTCTTGTCAGGCGAAATGATGAAGACCGAGCGCACGCTTGCACTATCTGCGGCGGTGCGACCATCGGGCAGGTAGGCCTCGGCTGGCAGCATATCAAAGGCTTTGGACACGGTCAGATCAAGGTCTGCAATGATTGGAAATTCGGCCTTGGCGGAAGCAAAGCTTTCAATGTCTGATTTCCATTTGCCATGCTCTTCCACGCTGTCCACGGAAAGGCCAATAACTTTGGTGCCGCGCTTGGCCCATTCTGCACCAAGCTGCGAGACTGCGCCGAATTCCGTGGTGCAGACGGGTGTAAAATCTTTGGGGTGAGAGAATAAAATGGCCCATTGATCGCCAATCCAGTCATGGAATTTAAAGGTGCCATGATCGGTGATCAGTTCAAGATTGGGGACAATGTCATTGATACGTAAGCCCATGAGGGAGGTTCCTTTTTTGCCGTTACCCCCTCGATATAGGAAAGCTAACTCGCGCCTTACAGGTCCAATCTTTAGAATTATTCTAATTATGGCATGACAAAGCGCCGCAGTTCCTAGAACGGGTTTTTCGCACGAAAGGTCATGCCACGCCCGCCATCAGGGTGGCGCAGACGCAGGGTTTCTGCGTGTAACATGAGACGCGGAAAGTCGCGTGCAGGCCCTGTAGCATAGAACGGATCGCCCAAAATTGGATGTCCCAATTCCCGCATATGGACGCGCAATTGGTGCGAGCGGCCCGTTTGGGGGAACAGCCGCATCCGTGTGCTTGTCTCGTCATGCCGCAAGACCTTCCATTCCGTCACCGCCGCGCGGCCCGTCTCGTGGCAGACTTTTTGCAAGGGGCGGTTTGGCCAATCCACAATCAGGGGCAGATCAATCACGCCCTCTTTGCGGTCAACTTGGCCCCAGACCAAGGCGAGGTAGGATTTCTTCATCATCCGCTTTTCAAATTGCAGCCCCAAATGGCGCTGTGCGGCAGGGGTGCGCGCGAAGACAATCACGCCTGAGGTATCCATATCCAGCCGGTGCACCAACAGGGCCTCAGGAAAGGCGGCTTGCAGGCGGGTGATCAGGCAATCCTTCAGATGCTCCCCCTTGCCTGGAACAGATAAAAGACCTGCGGGCTTATTGACGACCAGCAGTTCATGATCCTCATGGATCAATTCAAGGGGCGTGTTTGGGGGGCTGTAGACGAATTCGGTCATCGGAGGCTTAGGGATGATCGCGCGTAATCAAACGCCATGCTGACCAAATCGCGCTGCCAATGAAAAACCCACCCGCAATGATGCCAATCTCTGCCATTGCGGGGCCAGATGGCAGGCCGCGATACGCGACAGCACCGCCAAGCGCGGCCACACCCACCAAGGAAAAGCAGAAGCGAAACCAAAGCTCGGCACGATCGGGCCCGAATTTTCGCTTTTTATTCATGGGTTTGGCCCTTCTATCACACATCCATCGTAACCGATGATGATTTCGCCTGAGAACGCATCTGCACAGGCCGCGCGCCAGTGATCGGCTGTGATCTCGGGGTCATCTGCGGGCACAAGGTGGTGCAGGGCCAGACGCGGCACGCCAGCAGCTTGTGCAATTTCAGCAGCATCACGCGCCTCTGTATGGGCGCGCACAATATGCGCTTTGAGTTTTGCCCCATCGCCCGTGGTGCGGGCGACCAGGCGATCCACCCCTGCCTCAAGCATGGCTTCGTGGATCAAGAGATCACATCCACGGGCGAAATCGGCCAAAGGTGGGAAATATGCGGTATCGGCTGAAAAACAGACTGACCAGTCAGGGCTGTCAAAGCGTAGCGCAAAGCAATCAATAATGGGGGGGTGATCAACCCGCAACGCGCGCACCACTAGGCCATTTGACAGATTTGCCACGATGCCCTCATCATATTCGGTGATCGTCACCAACCCGCGCAAATCGGGACGGCCTTCATCATCGATGCGTAGGTCAATATCGAAGGCGAGGGATGCAAGGAACCCTTCCCATACTGCGCCAATGCCTTTGGGGCCGTAAACATGGACAGGGGTGGCAAGGCCAGATGTCCAAGCGGTGTGGATCAATCCACCCAATTCCAAAATATGGTCTGAATGAAGATGGGTGATGAAAATCAGATCAAGCGATTTGAGCGAAAGCCCTGTCTGCACAAGCCCCTTGGATACACCAAGTCCGCAATCCACAACACAGCTGCGCCCTGCAATCTCAAGCAAGCTAGAGGTGGGCATTGGGCCATTGGGGCGAATTGCAGGCCCGCCTTTTACACCCATAAGCACGACTTTGTTGGACATGAGAGCGCCCTTTCGCCTGTTCACGCCCCTGCCTAGCCAAGCAGGGCGTGAATGGAAAGCGGCCAGTTGATCAGATGCGCAGGAATGTTTGCGCGATACGCGGCAAGAGGCCTTCAAATCTCAGGCGCGCATCAGTGGCAATCAGACAAACGCAATCTTCGCCCGCCTCAGCCACAGGGGTGTGGTTCATGGTTTCATCGCCAATTTCGATGTCACCACGCCCGAAACGGTCGGTTTCATCACGATAGGCCCCTTGAAGCACCAAGGTCATTTCGGTTCCGCGGTGTGTGTGGCGGGGCATCGCTTGGCCCGCTGGAATGAACAAAAGCCGCGCGGTGGCGTCCTTGCCTTCGCTGATAATCGCTTGCTTGCAGCCCATCCCAATCAGGCGCCATTTCACATCCGCCAAATCGCACCCAATCGTATCGCGCAGCGGGGCAGGGAAAATGTCATCTTCTGGCCAAGTTTGATTTTGCGAGCTGGCCGCTTCTGATGCGGCGCTTTCATTAATAAGGCTCAGGGTTTTGGAAAGGCTGTCCTGTGCAAGGGGGGCCTCGTCCATTTCGTCTAGGATGCAGCCGCCAATCGCATCAAAGGCATGCAGCCTTGCGCGGGCGTCATCACTGAGCGAGACATGAGTGGCGACAACAAGATCGAAAGCCGCAGGCAAACTGCCTGCTGCGTAGCCGATCAAAAAGTCGTCACTGATATGGTGTTTTACTTCGGTCATTTGGTCGCTTTGCTCATGTTATGACGCAATCTCTCTAGCGCCAACCTAATTCTCGATTTGATCGTGCCAAGGGGCAGGCCTGTTTCTGTTGCAATCTCGCCATGGCTGAGATCCCCAAAATAGGCCTTTTCGATCAAAACTCTTTGTTTCTGAGGTAGTCTTTTAAGGGCTTCGGCCAGTTTGCGGCTCTCTTGTTGGAGGGCAAGAACATCTTCTTGGTCGGGTTCTACCTCTGGCCCCCATGGTAAATCTTCTGGCTCTGGTCGTGCATATTTGCGCAACAGGTCAATCTTGCGGTTCCGTGCAATGGTGAAAATCCATGTCGCAACCGAGGCCCGTGCGGGATCAAACAGATGTGCTTTGCGCCACAAAGTGGCCATTACATCCTGCATACATTCTTCCGCCAGCGCCTCATCCGCGCCTGACTTGATCAAAAAGGCCTTAACGCGTGGGGCGAAATGCCGAAACAAAGCAGCGAAGGCCGCTTGATCACGATCTTGCGCAATCGCCATCACTTCGGCGATCCATTCGCAGGACTGCGCTTTGAGGGGGGGAGGGGTCAGCGGTTTTGACATCAGCGGTTCCGCATCAGCGGGGGCTGACTCATGCCGACCTTGCGCGCAATGTGCATCGCGAGGGTTACCTGCCGTCAAGTTATGAACATCAAGATCGAGCATAACACGGTTACGCGCAGGTTACAGGGTTGGATCAAAAAATTATCGTGAGGGCCGTCCGCCCTTCGAACTTTGACGCACGCTTAGAAAAAATTGAGGCAATTTTTAATCCAAGGCGCGACAGGGGGCGTAAACTTGGCTAGACAGAGAAAGAACACTAACAAGGAAAACATCCGTGCCATTTGAAACACCTCCCGCCCCCCCTCGCACTGTGGCCGTCATCGGGGGAGGGATCTCAGGGATGGGGGCCGCTTATTACCTTGCGCCAAATGCCAACGTAACCTTGTTTGAAGCGGAGCATCGCCTCGGTGGGCATGCCCGCACTGTGGTTGCAGGCCGCCACCGCGATCAGCCTGTTGATACGGGGTTTATCGTATTCAACTACGTCAACTATCCCAATTTGGTGCGTTTGTTCGAAGAGTTGCAGGTTCCTGTTGTCGAGAGTGACATGAGTTTTGCGGCCTCAATCGGGGGCGGGGCGATTGAATATGGCCTGCATTCGCTTAAGGCGCTCTTCGCGCAACGCAAAAACCTTATGCGGCCGCAATATCTGCGCATGTTGGCCGACATCATGCGCTTTAACGCGCAGGCGGTCAGTTTGGCCAATGACAGCTCACAAACGTTGGGTGAGTTCATGGATGAGTTGGGTATGGGCGCGTGGTTTCGTGATTACTATCTGACCCCAATTTCTGGCGCGATTTGGTCGACCCCGAAAGAGGAGATCATGGATTTCCCCGCCCAGGCCCTTGTGCGGTTTTTCCAGAACCACAACTTGCTGCAGGCGTCAGGCCAACACCAATGGTGGACTGTGCATGGCGGCTCTATCGAATATGTCACGCGGCTTGAGCGCGCGTTGAGCGCGCGCGGGGTGACCATCGTCACCAATGCAGGCGTGGACAAGGTCAAGCGCGTCGCGGGCAGTGTTGAGATCCGCCGCGATGGCCAATGGCAGCGCTTTGACGAGGCGGTCTTTGCAACGCATTCTGATGACAGTTTGGCGCTCTTGGCGGATCCGACCGCGCAAGAACAAGCCGCCCTTGGCGCAGTCCGCTATCAGCCCAATGAAATGGTGTTGCACGCAGACCGCCGCGCGATGCCATTGCGCGAAGTAACATGGGCAAGTTGGAATTACACCGAGCGCGCAGGCCATAGCGGTGGCCCAATTGATCTGACCTATTGGATGAACCGCCTGCAACCCATCCCAAAATCTGACCCGCTGTTTGTGACATTGAACAGCCGCGGTGAAATTGCAGATGATTTGATCTATGACACAGCAACCTTCCATCATCCCGTTTATGATTTGGCCGCATTAGCTGCGCAAGGCACAGTGCGGGCCATGAATGGCACCGGAAACACTTGGTTCTGCGGGGCGTGGATGAAAAATGGGTTCCACGAGGACGGGTTGGCCAGTGCGATTGATGTGGTCAATGCCATGGCCGAACGGGATCGCATGGTTGCGGCGGCCTGAAGGGAGAAAGCAGTGTCATCATCGGTGGATTATATCGCAGGCGAAACGTTTCATGGCCGCAGGGGCGCTGTGGAAAATGCGTTTCGATATTCCATTGATTACGTGATGCTTGATGCAGAGGCGGATGATCTGATCGCCCCCGCATTGTTTGGCCGGAACAAGGGAAATCTTGCGGCCCTACGGGATCTTGACCATGGCGGTGCGCCCAAAAACGGAGCGGGGGCCAGTTGGGCGCGCGCTGTTTTGGACGCGCATGGATTGGCCGAGCAGACCCAAGGCAAGCTGATGCTTTTGGCGCAACCGCGTCTCTTGGGGCATGTGTTCAACCCTGTCAGTTTTTGGCTGGCCTATGATACCCAAGCGCGCTTGCGTGTTGTTATTGCCGAAGTATCTAATACTTTCGGTGATCGGCATTCCTATCTTTGCCATCGCGAAGATCTCGAGGAAATCACCCGTCACGATATTCTGCGCGCGAAAAAGATCTTCCACGTCTCGCCCTTCCAAGAAAGTGAGGGCGGTTATGAATTCCGCTTTGATATTCGTGCGGATCGGGTGGGGATTTTCATTGATTATGCCACGGGGAATGAGGGGCTTTATGCCACGCTGACCGGCGCGCGACGTCCGTTGCGCAATGGCGATATCTTGCGCGCCTTATGGCGGCGGCCTTTTGGGTCGCGCAGGGTTTTGGGCCTGATCCATTGGCAGGCGCTGAAATTATGGATCAAGGGCGCGCCCTATCGTCCGCGCCCTGAGCCGCCCGAACGCGAGGTGTCTTGATGGTTAAGCGCAGCGCGCCCTTGGCGGGCTACGCAGTTTTTGCCGCCATGCTGTCGAGCGCGGGCCTGCCCATTTATATCCATGCCCCTAAATTCTATGTCGATGAATATGGCTTGGGCCTTGCGGCGCTGGGGGGCATCCTTTTCGGCTTGCGGTTATTTGATCTGGTGCAAGACCCTGCTTTGGGATGGTTGGCACGCACCACCCGCGCCTATCGGGGGGGCATGGTGGCCGGCGCTGTGACGATCCTTGCCGCCTCCATGTATGGTCTCTTTGCAATTGCGCCCCCTATTGCCCCGATGTGGTGGTTTGCGCTGACCTTAATCGGATTATTCTCGTCTTTCTCCTTCCTCACCATCTGCTTTTACGCCGAGGGTGTGCAAACGGCCGAGCGGCTTGGAACGGATGGTCATTGGCGCCTTGCCACATGGCGCGAAACGGGGGGGTTGTTGGGGGTATGCTTGGCGTCAGTTGCCCCGATTGCATTGGCAAGCTTCTTGCCCAATCCGTTTACGGGTTTTGCGATTGGCTTTGTGGGTCTTTGCGCCCTTGCCTATGTGTTGATGCGCCCTGACTGGGGGCAGGGGGCGGCGACACCGCCAACCCCCTTTGGCACAATCTTGCGCGATCAGACGGCGCGGCGTTTGTTGGGCATTGCTTTGATCAATGCCGCCCCAGTCGCGGTGACCTCCAACCTTTTCCTGTTCTACGTTGAAGGGGTGTTGCAGGCCCTTGGATGGGAGGGGCCGCTTTTGTTGTTGTTCTTCCTTGCTGCCGCGCTTTCCGCCCCATTTTGGACACGGGCCGCCACGCGCTTTGGGGCCAAGCCTATATTGTTGTTTGGCATGGCTTTGTCGATTTTAGCCTTCGCCTTCACCCTCGCTTTGGGGGCGGGGGATGTGGTCGCTTTTGCTTTGATCTGTTTGGCTTCGGGCATGGCGCTTGGGGCAGATTTGACGATCCTGCCTGCCATTTTCTCACGTCATTTGTCCAAAATCGCACCTGAGGCGGGCGCAGCCTTCGGATTGTGGTCTTTCGCGACCAAATTCACCTTGGCCTTCGCCGCCGTTACCCTATTGCCCCTGTTGGAGGCCGCAGGGTTTGAGGCGGCTGCGACCAATCCCGAAGCGGCATTGTCGCGCTTGGTGCTGCTCTATGCGGCGGTTCCTTGCGCGCTCAAGCTGCTTTCGATCACGATGCTGAGCATCACACCTTTGCCACAAGAACGCGCGCGCTAGGTTTACCTTCGCGAGAGAGATGGGGTTTTTATGCGAGATTTTGCAGGAAAGACATATTGGCTTGTCGGCGCATCCGAAGGATTGGGTGCAGCCTTGGCTGAAAAATTATCTGGCGCGGGCGCGGAGGTGATCTTATCCGCCCGATCTGAGGCGCGGCTTAACGAGGTTGCGACACGCCTAAACGGCCCATCTCGGGTTGTGCCCATGGATGTCAGTGATGCGAAAAGCGTGGCCAAAGCCGCTAGGGATGTCGGCGATATAGATGGGATAGTCTATCTTGCAGGCCTTTATTGGCCGATGCATGCCAGCGCTTGGGATAGTGACCAAGTCTTGGCGATGATGGATATCAATGTCATGGGTGCGGCGCGCGTCTTGGGCCATGTCGTGCCGCAATTCGTGGCAAAGGATGCAGGTCATATCGTCATCACGGGCAGTCTGTCGGGCTTTCGTGGCCTTCCTTCGGCCACGGGCTATGGCGCATCGAAGGCAGCGGTGATGCATATGGCGGAATCCCTGCGTGTGGATATGCGGCGCAGCAATGTTGCGGTGCAACTGGTTAACCCTGGTTTCATCCGCACAAGGCTGACCGATAAGAACAATTTTGCCATGCCGTTCATCATGGACGCCGCCCCTGCGGCAGATATTTTCTTGCGCCATATGCGGCGAAAGAAATTCAGTTGCAGTTTTCCATGGGGATTTGGGGCGTTTTTCAGGGTCAGTCAGTTCTTTCCCGATTGGCTTTATTACCGCATTTTCTAGGCGAGATGGTCGACCACAGACAGGCTTTGAGCAAGGGTTCCCACAACGTCCATCCAGTCGCGGACAAGCCCGATATCATGCGGTGCAGCGGACACGCCCGCAGGCACGGCCCCTGTGATTGCCGCTTTGACAGCCAGTGCGACAGGGGTTGAGACAAGCCGCGCCATTGCTGTGCCGCGCGCATCGCCCCCTGCATCCATCACATAGGTTTTGTGCCACCGCGCAGTTCCCGCGACCTCAGCCTTGAGAGAGACGCATAAAACAACGCGGTCTGGCTCATCTGCCTCATAGGAATTTTCGCGCCAGAATTGGTCAGACATCTCGCGCAGTCGCGCATCGCCCGCCGCCCCCTCGAGGGTTTCGATTTCGCGGAACACGGGTGCCCATGCCTCAGACCACCCATCAAGCCGCAAAGTGCCGCGCACAAAGCGCTGCACATTCCAATCGGCTTCAAACCCGTATTCGGCCATGAAAGGCAGGCTATCGCGGTTTGGATAGACCTCAAATTCCTCTGGCGTTTCAAGGGGTGCGGTGTAGTGCGAAATCGCATCCCAAGGCCGCGAGACGTTCAATTCTTTGCCATCGGCAATGGAACGCGAAGGCGACCGCAGTGCCTTGAGAACGCCAAGCGGCGACCAGCTGAATTTGTAGCGAAACGGGTTCGGGATTTTGGGAATCCCGCCGCAGTAAGAGATGAAATCATGCGCATTTTGCGGGTCAAAAGCAGCACTGTTGCGATAGTCATGCATAAGGGCATGGGCCATCAAATGGTCGATGCCCGGGTCAAGGCCTACTTCATTGATCACGCAAACCCCAGCTTTGCGTGCCGCCTCATCCAATGCGCGCATCTCAGGTGCGATATAGGAGGAGGAGACAAAATGTGCCCCTGCCGCAATCGCCATTGTGGCCAGCGGCACATGCATATCGGCAGGCAGCATTGAGATTACCACATCGCCCTTTTTCGTGGCTTCGGTGAGGGCTGCCATATCAAACGCGCGGATGTCTTTTGCGATATCCCCTACAGCGGCCTTAGCTTTGTCGACACTGCGGTTCCACACGACCACATCGCCCTCGGTTTCAATCAGATGGCGCAGGCCTGGAATGGAGGACAGACCTGTTCCACACCAATGAATTGTCATGATCTAAACTCCCTTAAACTTGTGCGATATGGTGGTCAAAGCGGGCCTTGGCGCGGCCCCACACGCCTTGGGTCAAATCCCCTAACCCATGCAAAGATGGCAAAAGCTGCGCGGCGTAATCTTCCGAACTTTCTAGCGGCAAGAGAGAGGGTAGATTGTCAATCGCCATGACATCCAATGGTGGCGCATCATGCACCCGCAACGCAGGTTCTCCCCATGTGGTGACATGATCATAGACCTTGATTGGCGAGAAATCGGAACTTGGATCGCAAGCAATATCCCCAATGACGCGCAATGCGCGCGGGGCCTCTTTGGCGCTTTGCGGCACAAATACGGGCACAGAAGGATCCGCGAGAATGCAATTGAGAAACATTTCATGATCCAGAATTTCTGGGAATGGCCCGCCTGAGGCCGTTTCTGCCATGTCCCAAGCAGTCACTGGAATACCAAGTGCCGTGCAAAGATCGCGCGCGCCTGTCCCGACCCGCCCCAAGGCACCGATAATGATGGCGCGGGGCAGATCAATTGCTGTCATCTCACGCTGCAATTCGGCAATCAAAGTGTCTTTGTTGGGATAGCCTTGGATCGGCCCCATGACGTTGGGTTGTGCAATAAGCGCCTTCAGCGACAATGCCGCGCCCGCGAACCCCGCCCAATATCCAAAGGCGGCTACACGGCGGCCATTTTCATCGACCAGATATTCCAAATCGTAAAGCGTGCCGCCGCCCGCCTTGAATCGTTTCAACAACCTTTTTCCTGCAGGTTGGCCCTTATAGGCATGTCCGAACATGATGTGACGATGGTGCAGGGGTTGATCGGTTTCTGGCAATTCTTTGAGGCCGAAGATGATCGCATATTGGGGGGCATCAGCCCATGAGGCAAAGGGTGCGGTTGCACAGCCTGCCTTGATATATCCCTCCAAAGGGATCACGCGCGCAGGGCTTTCTTCAACCGTAATTTTCATGCCTTTGGCGATCAGTGCGGCAGCGCCTTCTGGGGTTAGTCCCACCCGCTCCTCGCTTTCGCGTTCTTCGGCGCGCAGCCAGATATGTGTCATGCCCTCTTCCTTCCAAATGCGGGTCTGTCTTTTGGCGAGCCAGCTTTTTGCGGCAACCGCGCTTTTGGCACAAAAGCGCATATGCGCGGGCGAGTTGCAAGACGGCGCAGCATCGTATCTGCGGCGATCTTATTGTGTTTTTTATGCCTCTTTTTAGGGAATTGTGAGGCCGTTTGGTGTGCCGTGTCGCAGAAAACTTGCCCCATTTTGGTGCGGGCCGCAAATTTGCGACAAGAGGGGTTTCTTCGGGTTTTATGAAAAATGAAGATGCGGCACATATTGATGCCTGGGGCTTTTGGCCTTTGTCCGATCATGGCCACGGCCCAACCTGCGGGCGAGATGGAGGCGGCGCGCGAGATATTGTTAGAACTGCAAAGCCGATCTTTCGCGGAGAATCGTGAATATTGCGGCTATATTGGCCTGATGCCCGATGGCACCTATATGGCGACCGAGGTGACACGGGGGACATCGGATTCCTGTCTGTCGCGTGGGGATGAAAGCCGCTTTGTCGAGGTTACGGCATCCTTCCACACCCATGCAGGCTATGACCCTGATGCCGATAGTGAGGTGCCGTCCGTTGAGGATCTCGTGGGCGACATAGACGAAGGCGCCAATGGATATGTCGCCACACCGGGGGGCGGCTTTGGTTCAATGACGGAGGGGATGGGGTCGCCTATATGATCTGTGGGCCGAATTGCATGGGCCGAGATCCGCGCTATCGTGAGGATGTCTCGGATCCAATCCAAGACAGCTATAGTTTGGACGAATTAGAAGATCGCCAATCTGGTTGGTAGGCTCAAAGAAAAAAGCCGCCCCAAAAGAGGGCGGCGTTTTTCATTAGATCATAAGCTCTTGCGCTTGGCTTAGCCCTGACGGGCTTTGAAGCGGCGCTGCGTCTTGTTGATCACATAGACGCGGCCCTTGCGGCGCACGACGCGGCAATCGCGGTGACGCTGCTTGAGCGAACGGAGCGAATTCTTGACCTTCATGGGTCTTCTCCTTCTCGCGGCGCGGCGGTGCGCCTTTGTTCGTTTGGCACGGGATTGTGCCGATGGTGGGCGGTACTGGGATCGAACCAGTGACCCCTACGATGTCAACGTAGTGCTCTACCGCTGAGCTAACCGCCCGATGTCGTTACGGATCGCACCGCTTTTTCCACGCGGCCTTAAGGTACAGCCAAATGAAACAGAAAAACGGACGTCACGAGCCAAGCCCGTTCCGCAGTAGCGCGGTCTTTAAAAGGAATCGCGGGGCGGTTCAAGGGCTTTTGGTATTTTCCAGAACTGGGCTATATCCAACACATGAGAAACGCACAAAATAGCAGTCCCGCCTATGATTTGACGTTGCCAGACGTGCATCTGGCCCCTGTTGTTGTGGCTTCGCCGCATTCTGGTGATGTCTATCCCGCAGTGTTTCTGGGCGCAATTGATATTGACCCCCACCAAATCCGCAGTTCCGAAGATGCGTTTGTGCATCTTTTGGCGGAACGCACTGCTGAATTTGGAGTTCCGTTTTTAAAGGCTCGATTCCCGCGTGCCTATGTTGATCTCAATCGCAATGCGGATGAATTGGATCCCGCTGTCATCTTTGGGGTGGCGCGGGGGGCGGCATCGCCACGCATTGCGGCAGGGCTTGGGGTGATTCCGCGCGTGGTGGCCAATGGGCGCAGCATTTATCGCGGCAAGATCACCCGCGCTGAGGCCGAGGCGCGTCTGGCCCGTGTTTGGCATCCCTATCACGCCTGTCTGAGCGATTTGATGGCTGCTGCGCGCGCGCAATTTGGCCGCGCCATTTTGCTGGATATGCATTCTATGCCCCATGACGCCTTGGGCGCCGCCTTGGTGGGCAGCAAAAGTAAGCGCCCCGATCTCATTCTAGGGGATCGGTTTGGTGGTGCCGCAGATCGTGAGATTGTTGATCTTGTCCATACCGCCTTTGAAGAGCAAGGGTTCACTGTGGCGCGCAACACGCCCTTTGCAGGGGCGTATATTGCCCAAGCCTATGGCAAGCCGAACCGTGGGCTTCATGCTGTGCAAATCGAAATTGACCGCGCTCTTTATATGGATGAGGCGGCGATTGCCCAAAATGATGGGTTCGAAGATACCCGTATGCGGGTTACAGCGGCTTTGGCTCAGGTCATTGAGGCCTTTAAGGAAACTGACGCGCAGCCTCTTGCCGCTGAGTGATCACCGCAGCGCGCGGCCCTTTACGATTGCTTGATCGCCAAATTTTTTACGAATTTCATCCGAGGCGCGTTCAGCTTGGAGGCGTTTGGCCTCTTGTGGGTCAAGCAGATTGCCTGCGCGATCCCCCTGAGCTTCGGGGATCAAATCCCCCAGCCCCAAACCGATCAGTCGAAAGGGCGCAAATTTCAGATTAGCCGCAAGCAATTGCGCGGCTTGCGCATAAATGCGGTCTGCCATTTGCGTGCCATCGGGCAGAGCGGTCTGGCGGGTCAGGGTTTTGAAATCGTGGGTTTTCAATTTCAATACCACAACACGCCCTGCAAGCCCCTGCGCCTTTGCGCGTGCCGATAGCTTTTCTGCCAAACGCCAGATATGTCCATCGAGTAAATCAGGATCACGGAGATCATTGGGAAAGGTGGTTTCGTTTGAGATTGATTTCACCTCGCGCGTGGCCGAGATTTTGCGGTTGTCCCGTCCGAAAGACAAATCATGCAGTCGGGCGCCCAATGCGCCGAAACGCGCGACCAATTCATCTTTGGGCCAACGGCGCAGATCACCGATTTTGTGAATGCCCGCCGCTTGCAAATTTGCCTGTGCGGCTGCGCCAATTCCCCACAGCATCGACACGGGCTTTTGGGTCAAGAAATCTTGTGTTTCCGTTTGGCCAATCACTGCAAAGCCCTGTGGCTTGTCGAGGTCAGAGGCGATTTTGGCCAGAAATTTATTATGGCTTAGGCCAATCGACCCCGTCAGCCCCAATTCGGTTTTCATTCGTTTGACCAAGCGCGCTAACATTACAGCGGGCGGGTGACCATGCAATTTGCCTGTGCCCGAGAGATCTAAAAAGGCCTCGTCAAGCGATAACGGCTCAATCGCGGGGGTCAGTTCGTTCATCAATGCGCGAATTTCGCGCGAGACTGCCGCGTAATGCGACATCCGCCCCCGCAGCACCACCGCGTCAGGGCAAAGTTTAAGAGCCTGAAACATCGGCATGGCAGAGCGCACGCCACGGATGCGGGCAATATAACAGGCAGTTGAGACGACACCACGCCGCCCGCCACCGATGATTAGGGGTTTATCCGCAAGATCGGGATTGTCCCGTTTTTCCACCGAAGCGTAAAATGCGTCACAATCCATATGCGCAATGGATAGATCGAACAGTTTAGGATGAGAGATCACATTTGGCCGCCCGCAGTCGGGGCAGCGGTTGCCTGCCTCAAACTCGCTCAGACAATCGCGGCAGAGGGCGGGCATGGGCGGCGCCCTTAGCCAATCTCTGCCAACACGGCGCGGGCGGCTGCAGCGGGGTCGGCGGCTTGCCAGATTGGGCGACCCACCACGATGTGATCGGCCCCGTCAGAGATGGCTTGGGCTGGTGTGGCAACGCGCTTTTGGTCGCCAAGCGCGCTGCCTGCGGGGCGCACGCCTGGGGTGACGATGAGGCGTCCTGCGGCCTCGGGCAGGGCGCGGATCATTGCGGCCTCCTGTGGTGAGGCGATAACCCCATCTGCGCCCGTTTCAAAGGCACGCGCAGCGCGGGTTGTGACCAGATCGGGAATGTCGCCTGCGGTGATCAGGCTTGCGTCTAAATCCGCACGATCCAGTGAGGTGAGGATGGTCACAGCCAGTATCTTGGTCTTGTGTCCAGAAGCGCCTTCTTTTGCCGCGCGCACCACATGGGGATCACCATGCACAGTCAGAAAATCGAGGTCGAATTGGGCAAGCCCGCGCACCGCCGCTTCGACTGTTGCGCCGATATCGAATAGCTTCATGTCGAGGAAGATGCGCTTGCCGTGTTCGTCTTTCAGCTCTTGTGCCAAGGCAAGCCCGCCGCCCGTCAGCATCCCCAAGCCGATTTTGTAAAAGCTGACTGCATTGCCAAGTTTGGCGGCCAATTCTAAACCCGCCACCGCATGTGGCACATCAAGGGCAACAATCAAGCGGTCAGATGCAGCGGTCATTGGACGTCCTTATTCATGGGTTGGGCTTCCGTCCCGTGGTAGCGATGCTTGGCCCGTGGGTCAATTGCCCGAACAAGGCAGCATTGACGGGCCCTTCTGCAACCTTCATTCTCAAGATAGCTAAACTGGACGGAACGTCAGATCATGAAATTGTCGATTGAAGTGTCGCGTGACGATGCAAAGCCCGAACAGGGCCCTGCGCGTGTGGGGTGGTTTTTGACCGAAGAAAAAGGCGCAGTGCTTTTTGATGCGCCCGAACGCGTGGCCTCTCGCGGGGCCAACCGTGCGCATGCGAAATCAGCAGCGCGCTGCCCTGCTGTGGTTCAGATGGAAAGCCGCTACTTTATGGTGCGCTGCCCCTATGATCTGCATTTAGGATTTGGGCGTGACAAAGATGGGAAGGCCGTCTTGATCAATCGCGCAGGCACGAGCAGCACAATCCGTGGCAATAAGATTGCCCAAGTGGTGACCTTGGTTTCCGAGGCTGAATGGCGCTATGCTGATCGCCCGACCATTCAGCTTGCGCTGCCCTATTGCTTCATTGCGGATGAGCCCATCTATCTGACCCAACTGGCCGCTTTTGCCCACTACCGCACAGACCCCCTTCCGGGCACGATTTTTGGGGGGCGGTTTCCGCTGCATATTTGGCCGCGTCCGCTGATGTGGGCGTTCGAATGGCACCAAACGGAGAAAGATTTGGTGCTGAGGCGGGGTGAGCCTTTATTTTATGTCCAGTTTGAAACCCATGACCCCGCCCGTGCAGTTCAATTGGTTGAGGCGGCCCGCACAGCGGAATTGATTGGGTATATGAATGAGCTGGCCGCAGTGACGAATTACGTCAACCAAACATTCTCGCTCTTTGAGGTGGCGGAGCGATTGAGGCCCATAAAACTTTTGTCAGAACGCATTCGCGATTGAGCCTTAACCCTTGAACAAGGCGCGCTGACCTCCCAAGTTTAAAGAGAAGGCCCGAAAGATGCATCATGCCGCAAAGCGGGTGGTGCGAGACGGGTGCTTAGATGAAGGAGACAGATGATGAACTTTGAAAAGTTCACAGACCGTGCGCGCGGGTTCATTCAAGCCGCTCAAACAGTAGCGCAGCGCGAAGATCACCAAAAATTGGCACCAGAGCATATGCTGAAAGCCCTGCTTGACGATGAGCAAGGTATGGCAGGCAATCTGATCACCAAGGCAGGAGGCGATGCGCGCGAAGTGCGCGCCGCTAATGATGCCGCCATGGCCAAATTACCCAAAGTCACAGGGGATGCGGGGCAGGTCTATATAGACAGCCAAACCGTAAAGGTTTTGGACGAAGCCGAAAAGCTTGCCACCAAAGCGGGCGATAGCTTCGTGCCCGTTGAGCAGATTTTGACCGCGTTGGCCCTTGTGAAATCGCCAGCGAAATCTGCGCTTGAGGCGGGCGGGGTCAATGCTCAATCCCTGAACGCTGCGATCAATGACATCCGTCAGGGTCGCACGGCTGATACGGCCTCGGCTGAAGATGGCTATGAGGCTCTCAAGAAATATGCGCGAGATCTGACGCAAGCTGCGCGGGACGGGAAGATTGACCCGATCATTGGGCGCGATGAGGAAATCCGCCGCGCGATGCAGGTTCTCAGCCGCCGCACCAAGAATAACCCCGTCCTGATTGGGGAGCCGGGTGTCGGGAAAACCGCGATTGCCGAAGGCCTTGCCTTGCGCATCATCAATGGTGACGTTCCCGAAAGCCTGCGCGACAAGCGTTTGATGGCTTTGGATATGGGCGCGCTGATTGCAGGTGCGAAATATCGCGGTGAATTCGAGGAACGGCTGAAAGCGATTTTGAAAGAAATCGAGGCTGCATCTGGTGAAATCATCCTCTTTATTGACGAGATGCATGTTCTGGTGGGGGCGGGCAAATCTGATGGTGCCATGGATGCGGCCAATCTGATCAAGCCTGCGCTTGCCCGTGGCGAGCTTCATTGCGTGGGTGCAACCACGCTCGATGAATATCGCAAATATGTTGAGAAAGATGCCGCTCTTGCGCGGCGGTTCCAACCTTTGATGGTCGAAGAACCTGGGGTGGAGGATACAATCTCTATCCTGCGCGGGATAAAAGAGAAGTATGAGCTTCACCACGGGGTGCGGATCTCGGATGCGGCGCTTGTGTCCGCGGCCACCTTGTCGAACCGCTATATCACGGATCGATTCTTGCCTGATAAGGCGATTGACCTTGTTGATGAGGCAGCAAGCCGTCTGCGGATGGAGGTCGACAGTAAGCCCGAAGAATTAGACGCGCTTGATCGTCAAATCCTGCAAATGCAGATCGAAGCTGAGGCGCTCAAGAAAGAAGAAGACAGCGCCAGCAGTGAACGGTTGGAAAAGCTTGAGAAAGAATTGGCCAATTTGCAGGAGCAATCTGCGCAAATGACGGCACAGTGGCAGGGCGAGCGCGACAAGCTTGATGCAGCGCGCAAGCTGAAAGAGGCGCTTGATCAAGCGCGGGCTGAATTGGATCAGGCCAAACGGCGGGGCGATTTGGGTCGTGCGGGTGAATTGTCCTACGGGGTGATCCCTGATCTCGAGCGGCAATTGGCCGAGGCTGAGAATGCCGAAGAAGATGTCATGGTCGAAGAGGCTGTGCGCCCCGAGCAAATTGCCGCTGTGGTCGAGCGTTGGACGGGGATCCCCATGTCCAAAATGTTGGAAGGGGAGCGGGAAAAGCTTTTGCGGATGGAGGAGGAGCTTGGCCGCCGCGTCATCGGCCAGCGCGAGGCGGTTTCTGCCGTCAGTCGTGCGGTGCGCCGCGCGCGGGCAGGGCTTCAGGATGAAAATCGCCCGCTTGGGTCATTCCTATTCCTTGGGCCAACGGGTGTAGGGAAAACCGAATTGACCAAAGCCTTGGCTGAATATCTCTTTGACGATGATCAGGCCATGGCGCGGATTGATATGTCCGAATTCATGGAGAAACACGCGGTTGCCCGTTTGATCGGCGCGCCTCCGGGCTATGTCGGATATGACGAAGGCGGTGTTCTGACCGAAGCCGTGCGGCGCAGACCTTATCAGGTGATCCTCTTTGATGAGGTCGAAAAAGCACATCCCGAGGTGTTCAATGTCCTGTTGCAGGTCTTGGATGATGGTATCCTGACTGATGGCCAAGGGCGGCGCGTTGATTTCAAACAAACCTTGATTGTGTTGACGTCAAATTTGGGGGCGCAAGCGCTCAGTCAGTTGCCAGATGGTGGGGACATTGCAGGCGCCAAGCGCGACGTGATGGATGCGGTGCGGGCACATTTCCGCCCCGAGTTCTTAAACCGCCTAGACGATATGATTGTGTTTGATCGTTTGGGCCGCGCCGATATGGGTGGGATTGTTGAAATCCAGCTTGGGCTTCTGGCGAAACGCCTCGCTGCGCGTAAAATCACCCTTGATCTGGATGATGCGGCCAAGGATTGGTTGGCCTCCGAAGGATATGATCCTGTCTTCGGGGCGCGGCCCTTGAAGCGGGTCATCCAACGCAGCCTGCAAGACCCGTTGGCAGAGATGATCTTGGCCGGTGAGGTCAAGGATGGCGCGCGGGTTGTGGTCAGTGCAGGCGCTGATGGGCTGATCATTGGTGACAGGGTGGCGGCCACAAATCGCCCCAAACCTGATGATGCCGTGGTGCATTAAGATCGAAAAAGGCTCCGCATTTTGCGGGGCCTTCTTTATGCGCAATCCGTGCTGCGGATTACATTGGAGGCATGATCACCTTGTCGATGACATGGATCACGCCGTTTGACGCTTCGATATCGGTGGTGACGACATTGGCGTCATTGACCATCACACCATTATCGAGGTCGATGGTGATATCTGCGCCCTGAACGGTTGCGGCAGTCATGTCATCAGAAAGATTCCCAGACATCACCGCGCCTGCGATGACGTGATAGGTCAGGATCGCGACAAGCTGATCACGGTTTTCTGGCAAGAGCAGGGTTTTAACTGTGCCTTCGGGCAGGGCGGCAAACGCCTCGTCTGTTTGTGCGAACACGGTGAGAGGGCCTTCGCCTTTCAGCGTCTCAACCAGACCCGCGGCTTCGGCAGCAGCCAGAAGCGTGGTAAAGCTGCCCGCGGCTGCGGCCGTGTCAACGATATCCTTCGAGTGACCCATTGCAAAAGCCGAAGTGGAAAAAGCTGCGGTTGTGGCAAGTGCAAGTGCAGTGCGTTTGAACATTGTTAGCCTCGTAATCAATATGGGGTTAAAGTTCAGGTTGCCGTCTCGCTGCAAAATGAATGCAAAAATAGAGATAAAAATATTGCAGATGTGAATGCGCGTGACTTGACGCGCCGCGTATCGCGCCTAAGCGCGGCGCATTTTGATCTTCCAATAAATTTGATGTGATTGCGTGTGAGCCTATGTGAATGAAACTGCGATCACGCGTTGCAAACAGTTTCGTGAGATCGTGCAACAAGGCTTGGGAAATGGCGCATCTGCGTCCATGTTCTTCGCAAACCGTGACGACAGAAAGGGTAAGCTGATGGCAAGACGTTGGACAAATGATCTGAGCATTGCAGATGCCACGCCTTATGCGGCCTATATCAACCGCCGCCAAATCATGGCGGGTGCGGCAGGTTTGATTGGTGCAACCGCCCTTGGTCTTGGTCGGGCAAACGCCCAGGAGCTTGTCCCAAATTCTTGGGAAGAGATTACCTCTTATAACAACTACTACGAATTCGGCACGGGCAAAGAGGATCCTGCCAATAATGCAGGCAGCCTGACAACTTCGCCTTGGACGATTGAGGTGGATGGGTTGGTGGACAACCCTGGAACCTATGATCTGGCCGAGTTGATTGATGGTCTTGAGGTTGAAGAACGCATCTATCGCTTTCGCTGTGTCGAAGCGTGGTCGATGGTCATTCCATGGAATGGGATCGAACTTGCGGATATTCTGACACGGGTCGGTGTTCAGGAGGGCGCAAATTATGTGGCGTTTGAAACTGTCATGCGACCAGACGAGATGCCTGGCCTGCGCTACCCTGTTTTGGATTGGCCGTATCGAGAGGGTTTGCGTCTAGACGAGGCGATGCATCCGCTGACGATGATGGCCACGGGGATTTATGGCCGCCCTATCCCCAATCAGAACGGCGCGCCGATCCGTTTGGTGGTGCCATGGAAATATGGCTTCAAGTCGATCAAATCGATTAGTCGGATCACCTTGACCCGCGATGAGCCATTCGCCAGCTGGAATCGCGCCAATCCGCGTGAATATGGCTTCTATTCCAATGTGAACCCTGAGGTGGATCACCCGCGCTGGAGCCAAGCCACCGAACGGCGCGTGGGCGCAGGGTTGTTTGCGGGGCGGCAGCCAACACTGATGTTCAACGGATATGAGGCCGAGGTGGCATCCCTTTACGAGGGAATGGATTTGGCAGCCTATTATTAAGATGCGCTTGCT
>NZ_JBBLYI010000002.1:0-317500 GCF_037805225.1 Roseobacter sp. HKCCA0882 | reverse complement strand
ACTCGGCAAAATACCTCCGTAAGTTCGCGAGAAGGAGGCCCGGGTTCAAGGCAACTTGGATCCGGGGGCACAAACCAGGGGGTGGCGACTGTTTACTAAAAACACAGGGCTCTGCGAAGTCGCAAGACGACGTATAGGGTCTGACGCCTGCCCGGTGCCTGAAGGTTAAAAGGAGGGGTGCAAGCTCCGAATTGAAGCCCAGGTAAACGGCGGCCGTAACTATAACGGTCCTAAGGTAGCGAAATTCCTTGTCGGGTAAGTTCCGACCTGCACGAATGGCGTAACGACTTCCCCGCTGTCTCCAACATCGACTCAGCGAAATTGAATTGCCTGTCAAGATGCAGGCTTCCCGCGGTTAGACGGAAAGACCCCGTGCACCTTTACTACAACTTCAGATTGGCATCAGGCCAAGCATGTGCAGGATAGGTGGTAGACTTTGAAGCAGGGACGCCAGTTCCTGTGGAGTCACCCTTGAGATACCACCCTTGCTTTGCTTGATGTCTAACCGCGGCCCGTTATCCGGGTCCGGGACCCTCTGTGGTGGGTAGTTTGACTGGGGCGGTCGCCTCCTAAAGAGTAACGGAGGCGCGCGATGGTTGGCTCAGAGCGGTCGGAAATCGCTCGTTGAGTGCAATGGCAGAAGCCAGCCTGACTGCAAGACTGACAAGTCGAGCAGAGTCGAAAGACGGTCATAGTGATCCGGTGGTCCCAAGTGGGAGGGCCATCGCTCAACGGATAAAAGGTACGCCGGGGATAACAGGCTGATGATGCCCAAGAGTCCATATCGACGGCATCGTTTGGCACCTCGATGTCGGCTCATCTCATCCTGGGGCTGGAGCAGGTCCCAAGGGTATGGCTGTTCGCCATTTAAAGAGGTACGTGAGCTGGGTTTAGAACGTCGTGAGACAGTTCGGTCCCTATCTGCCGTGGGTGTAGGATACTTGAGAGGAGTTGCCCCTAGTACGAGAGGACCGGGGTGAACGATCCACTGGTGGACCTGTTGTTGCGCCAGCAGCAGTGCAGGGTAGCTATGATCGGACAGGATAACCGCTGAAGGCATCTAAGCGGGAAGCCCCCCTCAAAACAAGGTATCCCTGAGGGCCGTGGAAGACCACCACGTCGATAGGCCAGAGATGTAAGCGCAGCAATGCGTTCAGTTGACTGGTACTAATTGCCCGATAGGCTTGATTTGATCCAGTAGAAGCCAGGTTTGGCCTCTAGGATTGATGAAAGCATCACACTCAGGTGTGCTGACTTGGATGTTTTGTGTTTCTTTCTCGGTTTGGTGGTCATAGCGTGAGCAAAACACCCGGCTCCATTCCGAACCCGGCCGTTAAGTGCCACTGCGCCAATGGTACTGCGTCTTAAGACGTGGGAGAGTAGGTCACCGCCAAACCTAGTAAGAAACACGAACACCGATCTCTCTAACGATGCAGCCCCAAATTGCCTGAACTTTCAGCCTTGGGGCCTGTATATTGGCGCGGGGTGGAGCAGCCCGGTAGCTCGTCAGGCTCATAACCTGAAGGCCGCAGGTTCAAATCCTGCCCCCGCAACCACTTTTGTCGAACCAATAAAACAAGGCTCATCCGTAACAGGGTGAGCCTGTTTTTTGTCTGATAGAGCGACATTGAACAAAGCGGCCAACTGACCGTGCAGCACGACTTCCCAACCATCAGGAGTATGGCGCAGATCAACTCGGTCGATCAATTCGCGTATTAAAGGAATGGCTTCCGACGCAAATGCGGGGTCGTTCAATCAGGCATACAAATTTCTTTGCGAAAGAACGCTAACACAGTACGTAATGACAGCCCAACGATGAGCAAGAAAAGAAGAAATACGCCGGCTCTCCCTAGTAGTAGGTGAAGCTGACTATTCAGTGCTGTTCCATAGATCATGGTTGCCGAAACAAGCGCCGCAAAGGGAAAGCTCAAGGCCCACCAAGATAAAGAGAATGCAAGTTTAATAAGTAGCCTGGCCTGAGTAAGAGTTAACGCCAAGAACGCAAGGCTAGCTCCATACATTGCATGCGCCATGCTATCAACGTTTCCACCATTAAACTTTATCCATGCCAGAAAAGTGACGGCAGGGGGGGCGACTAGAATTGCTAGCGTGGGAACCATCCGTTCTGGAAGTGGATCATGAAAGATTAAGCGATTAAATACTAACGTTAGCAATAATATCCAAAATATCACTCCTGCTGAAAAAAATATCCACGAAATTTGTATGAATCCCAAATCGACGCCGCCGGCTGCAGCAATGATGTTTCCTACCGTGGGGATAAACCAAGCAGGAGAAATATGTATGGTTTCGTAAGGACGATTGCCGATCCAATTTGCCAGTACCGAAAGAGCTAAGAGCGTTTGAGCGGCTATGCCCACTAGCCATAAGATCGTCGCGATTTCGATTGAGAATGTCTTAAAAAGCATTGAAAGTAAGAGGATAGAGATAGAAATAGCTGGAAAAAAAGAAATTTTTATTGGGTGCTGCCATTCATGGATTACCGAATTTCGGCATACTATAATTTTCATTATATAAATTAGCAGGATAAGTAAAAACAGACACGTAGTAATTAGTAGTGTGATCTTACTTAAGTAGACCTCGCCTGCTATCTGAAGAGCGAGGGTCAAACCTGAATACCCCATAATTACCGTAAATAATAAAACTGGAAAGTTTTCTAGCCAGCCGGTCTTTTTTTCTTCGTTATTCATTCGAGTGGTCACTGGTTCTTGGGCGTGCAGAGAGTACGCGGAAAGTTTCGAAAACAATGTTCAGGCGTTAAGGCACGTATTGTTTGAAATGCCTCTACTCGAAATATTTATAATTTATTTTTTATAGCATTTATGCAAACCTTCTAGAGCATCATACTTGAGATTTAATTTATATATTTAAAGGAGAGTTTGGGCTGTCAAGAAATTCTACTGTGGTGAAGCTCAAAACGTTTTCACCGATATTTTCGAGATCATGTGTCATTGACTCGCCAAACTTAAATTTATGATGCTGTGTTTGGCCCACTGTGTATTCCATTTCAACCAGGCGACCGTCTGAGTAACGAGATCTAGCTTTGCCGCTGCTCGTAGCAGTCCAGAAGTAGTCTAGTACATGGGTATGAAACTCTAACCTTTGGCCGGGATGGAGCGATATCAACCAAATTCTAACTCGATCAGTAGTACTGACGAGTTCAGATCCTACTCGGCCATTTTTACCCGCGTTGCGGTCCAGTTCCTGTTTCAGATCGGCTGTCCAGCTGGACCAAATGTTGGCGTCAGTATTATTTTCTTGGTCAAAATTATCAGACATTCTTGAGATACCATTGTTACTAAATTATCGTGTGATAAAGTTAGCATAGTTATCATAATTGGGAAACATTCAGTCGAATGCGCGGTCACATTGCTGTATCTGGCGGATCTATAGGTGGTTTGTTTGCTGCACTGGCTTTGGCCGAAGCTGGATGGCGGGTTACCGTTTTCGAAAAAGTTAGAAGCGCCCTTTCAGGCAGAGGGGCTGGCATTGTCACGCACGAGCCGTTGCTGAAAGCTCTTGGATCTATTGGGGTATCATTGCAAGATATAGGCGTGGAGGTACGCTCTCGTCGGGTCTTCGATAAGTTTGGTAAGATTGTCTCAGAGCGCGAGTTTCCACAACTAGTTACAAGTTGGGATATGATCTATTCGTTGCTTCACGCACGGCTGCCGCGTGAGCTCTATTTCACCGACACAAGCGTCTTAAACTGGGAGAACGTAGCAGGCAAAGTCAACGTCCATTTGTCTGATGGCTCGGTTCAACAGTTTGATGCACTGATTGGTGCGGATGGCTATAGATCAGCGGTTAGGTCCAAATTTGTTGAGCGCCCAGCGCCAGCTTATTCTGGCTATGTTGTTTGGCGAGCCGTTGTAGACGAAACGTTGATCGAGCCCAATCTTCGAGATGCTTTTTTTGACGATTTTTCCTTTTTTATACCCAACAGAGGCCAGGTGATTGGATATCCAATACCAGGGTTCCACAATGAGACGAATAAAGGATCGAGAAGATATAATATTGTTTGGTATAAGCCCACATCCCACGATGAGCTTGTCGATTTACTGACGGATGAAAGTGGCAAAGTCCATGAGATTTCAATACCGCCGCCTTTGGTTCGTCGTGAAGTTGTAGATTGCGCATTGATGGCAGCAGAGGTGGACTTGCCTTGGATGTTTTCTGAAGCATTCAAATGCGCGGCTAGTCCCTTTCTCGCGCCGATTTATGATTATGTCTCTCCACGCTTTTGTTGCGCCAATGTTTGCTTATTAGGCGATGCTGCCGCATTAATTCGTCCGCACGTCGGAATGGGTGTAACAAAAGCGGCAGAAGACGCGCTTTGTCTTTCGAGTTGTCTGCGCGCCAACCGAACCATTGAAGAGGCGTTTGAGGCCTATGACGCTGCAAGGCGTCCAATTGCGTCGATGATAAATGCCCGGTCTCAGCGTTTGGGAAGTTTTGTGCAAGGCGAAGATCCAAAAGGAAACCTGGATGGAGCCTCTCACCCCTTTGAAGATGAAATTGTCCGCTTGACAGCTACAGCTGATTTTTAGCGTCAATAGTTTTTATTTAGCACGTAGCTCTTCGTAGGACGTCGCAACTACCGTTTTGTAAGCCTCACGAGAAGCTAGTTTGCCGTGCCATCTTGTGAGGTTCGGTCGGTTTTGGTGTAGATCGATGATCTCTAAACACCTTTCCATGGTTACGCCGGCTGCAATATCGGCAATCGTGAATGTATTTGTTGCCAACCACCTGCTTTTCCTTAGCTGTTCGTCAATTATGTCCAAAGCGGCGCCTAAATTATTTGTATGCAGAGCTATTAACTCTTGCGAGCGGTCACTTGGACGAGTGCGAACCAATTGCCAGAACAAGCCGACAAATGGTGGAAAGAAGCAGGTTGCTGTGAAGTCAAGCCATTGATCAACGAAAGGTTGATCAATTTCCTTTATGGAAAGGTGTCTTCCATGTTTGCGAGATAAATATCGCAATATGGCATGGCTCTCCCAGAGAGTGATATTATCGTCCTGAAAAACAGGGATTTTGCCAACTGGGTTAAGTGATTTAAATTCTTCTGAGGTGGTGCCTCCGTAAGGTCCTCCCACTATAACGTGGCGAAATTGTAAGTTGAGCTCTGCTAATGCCCACATAACTTTCTGAACATTAGCAGAGCTTCCTCTTCCCCAGAGCGTAATCATTTTATAGCCTGAGGGTTGATCGGCGAGCCTGCGGCTCCAGGAATATGAAGTGGAGGTGCGCTGAAAAAGAATTCATACACGCCATCTTCGGCGCAGTCTTGTGCCAATTCTTTCACGTAAAAAATTTCGCCCATTGAGATGCCAATTGCAGGAATAACCACCCAATGCCAGGGCTGGTTCGCCTCATCTGTTTCGTTGGGTCGGACTTCACAACCCCAAGTATCAGCGCATATTGCGGCGATATCCTTTGTTTTTATCCAACGAGCTGTTTCAAAGCTTAAGCCAGGAGCATCGCCGCCAGCGTATCCAGTCCAGTCACCGGTTTTCAGACAGCGCTCTTGTTGGCCCGTTCTAACGATTACAAAGTCTCCTTTTTTGATTTTAACGCCCTGTGCACTGGCGCACTCGTCTAGGTCTTCAGGCGTGATTGCATAACCATCTTGTAAAAATTCTTGATTTTTCCAACGCGCTATGTCGAGCAAGACTCCGCGCCCGACCATCTTGTCTCGTACATGCTCTATGCCAAGCTTTTTTGCGCCCTGTACTGTCACGTCCGTGGCAGGAAACCCGTTGTACATTTTGTCGTCCAAGAAAATATGGCAGAGGGCGTCCCACTGCGTAGATCCTTGGCATGGTAAGTTGATGGCGTCATCAGCATAACGCAAGTAGGCTTTACCGTCGCCGTCTTGAGCTCCAATTGCAGCATCAGTGCCGGTGGCGAGCATCTGATGAATCATGTTCCACCGGCCGCCAAAAAGCCCAGACTGGATCTGCTCTTTAAGGTTCAGGCCTAAAGCAAATACCCGGCCTTTTCGTATGAGCTTGCCAGCTTCAACAACATCTTCTGGTGAGATGTTATTGAGGGTGCCAATCTGGTCATCAGTGCCCCAACGTCCCCAATTGGAGAGCTCCTTAGCGGTTTGATAAATGTAATCACGTGTGAACTTAGGCATTTATGGCTTCCTTTGATCCTCCACTATTTATCAATTGAAAAATAAGCTGTAAAATTTGTCAATCGAGCAAAATGCATCGCGGTTGACTGTTACTTTGTGGGGGTCAATCGCCGAATAATTTATGATTGTGTTAATGTGGAGTTGAGCTTGTGGCTGGAAGTTTAAAAAAATTTAGTGTGATTTTTGAAGGTGTTGGAGTTGCGACTGGTAAGATGCGCAATGACATCGCTGTCAGTTGGCCCATGATGAATGAGCATTTTGAGCTGGCGACTGATGAAGGGCCTTTCCATGGGGGAGACGGCACAGCGCCACCGCCACTCGCGTTATTCACGGCAGCTCTTACTGGATGCTTGATGACACAACTGAGAGCTTTTGCGAAAAGGTTGGATGTTCAAATACATGATTTGAAAGTGAACACCAAATTGCATTGGAGTGCTGAACAAGAAGGTAATAAGCCTTATGTTTCTATGCCAGAGTTGTTTACATTGGACATCGAGATGGACACAGATGTTAATGTTTCTGAAAAAATTGCATTGATACAGGCTGCAACCAAGGGTTGTTTTATCGAGCAGTCACTCTCAGATCGGGTGAAGGTCAAGCATCGCTTAAAAGACAACTCTGGTTGGATTGAAGTTTGAATTTGAGACTATTATGCCAAATAAACCTGTAAGGCAGAGATTGCCGTATGATGAACGTAGAGAACAGTTTGTCGAAAAAGCTGTTCAATTCTTTGCAAAAGAGGGCTTTGAGAGTTCGACCCGTGATTTAGCCCGTAGTTTGGGCGTCACGCAGCCTCTTCTATATCGATATTTTCCCTCAAAGGAGGATTTAATCCGTGAGGTTTACGAGGCTGTTTATCTTCAAAGGTGGCGTGATGAGTGGAATGATTTGTTAATAGACAGGAGTAAGTCAATTAAAGATCGCCTGAATTTATTTTACACCCAATATACTGATGTGATTTTCCGAGACGACTGGATGCGCATCTTTTTATTTTCGGGCTTGAAAGGAATTGGTCTGAATCGTGAATATTTGCTTTTTATTCGTCAGAACCTCATTGAAGTAATTACGCGAGAAATTTTAGCAGAATATCATGTAGACCAAATGCCGCCGAGTGATGATGAAATAGAATTTGGTTGGACGATACATGGAGGAATTTTTTATTACGGTGTACGCCTCTTGATATACAATATGGCTGTGCACCCTGATAAGTCATTTGTCATTGAAAACAGTATTCAAGCATGGACACACCAACTTGTGGCCATTCGTAAACACAATTTAAATTAGCAAATAAGGGCGGCGCCATCCATGGCAGTGGCGCCGCAAGATGATGTTATTTAGTTCCTCTAGCGGGGTATCCAGCTGTGATAGCCGGAACCTTAGCAAGTAGCAGTTCTAGGTCGGGGCGAGCAAAAGGCATACTTGCAACATCCATTAGATATATTTTCTTGTCCGCAAGAACCCAAAATAAAGCAGGTTCGCTAAATGTTTGAGGTTCAACTTCTTTAATAGATTCTGTGATGTGCAAGCCCCAAGCGCGTGCCGCTTCTTCCGAAAGCCCATAAGCAATGGAAAGGTTGTCTAATCCCCATTCTTCTTTTGATTTTTGGGCACGTTCTTCGGTGTCCATAGACACGGCAACAACGTTAGCGCCAGCTTCTAAAAATGCGCCTGCTAGTCCATTTAATTTATGCAGAAAATCCTTGCAAAGTGGGCAATGATAGCCCCTGTAGAACACAAGCATGTCAATCAGTTGTGGCTTGCTGCTTTTAAGGCTAAATGTTTCGCCGCCGATAAGTTTTAATTCTAGATTGGGAGCAAAGTTCCCAGGCGTTGGTTTGGTGTCCATAGTGTAAACCTCTGATTTAAATCGATTTAGTTGACCAGTTTTCTGTGATGGTGATGCCACTGTTCCGGATCACCTTCGCGATTGGACAAAATTTTGACAGATCGCTTTTTAACTTTTCGAGTTCTTGCTCCGATGCGTTTGTTTCTACTGAAATATCCATAACGATGTTGGCAAAAGGGTGCTCAACTTCCTCCTCCAACATTGTGCCGAGGCGGTTAAATTCTGCGGACAGTTCTACCTCTAAGTTTTGCCACACTAGCCCCATCTTTTGGGCTATGCGGCTGGAAATTACATTCGTGCAACCGATCAGCGATGCCATGAAGGTTTCAGTTGGGCTCGGGCCCAGATTTGTTCCGCCCCTGATCATTGGTTCGTCTATTAAAGCGGTTACATCTCTCGTTTTAACGACCGTGCGCGCGTGAGTTTGTCCAGACCCTGTGAGCGACATTTGAATGGTGGTTTTGGGACGAATTGCCATCGGAAGTCCTTCCTTGATAGCCATGGATTAGTTTATAGTTTGATAAATTGTTATTGACAGACGCCGAGCTGTGCAACCAAATTTGTGGTGTAATGCTGATTTAAGGGAAGACCTATGAAAGCGTCAGAGTTTACCTACGAACGCCCCACGGAAATATCTGAGGCACTCGCTATAGTTGCGCAAGATGCTGACGAAAAGGCGTTTCTGGCGGGAGGCCAGAGTTTGTTGCCGATGATGAATTTTAGGCTCGCGGCTCCGAAAACGCTGATTGATTTGAGTGGGTTGAAAGCCTTGAAAGAGATTGTGGCCGTAGATGATGGCCTTCGCATCGGCGCCACTGTCACCTACAGCGAGTTAGGAGCGTCAGCTCTGGTGTCAGAGTTTTCGCAGGTTTTTGATAGCGTTCTGCCTCATATAGCTCATTCAGCGATACGAAATCGAGGAACGATTGGCGGAAGTGTGGCGCTTGCTGATCCTGCCGCGGAAATGCCTGCGGTGTTAATGGCTCTAGGGGCCAGTGTTGAGCTGGCGTCCCAACGAGGCACCAGATTTGTGTTGGCGGATGAATTTTTTCAAGGGCTCTATCTTACTGACCGGAAAGACGATGAGTTGGTTTTGTCGGTCTTTATACCAAATTCTTCTAAGTCGCTGAGCACTGGGTTTTATGAGTTGGCAAGAAGGCATGGAGATTACGCAATAGCAGGCGTTTGCATTTCCGATGACAGTCGCCCATCTGAAGCATTTAACGCCCCTAAAGTTGTGTTGTTTGGTGTCTCTGATCGCCCGCTGCGTGCAAAGTCTGTTGAAGAGAGCCTAGTGGGTGTCGCTCGTACTGATAAACGGAAAATTCGCGGCGCTAGTGAAGCGTTGTCTGATTTAATTTTTGATTCTGATTTGCACAATTCTCAGGACACAAAACGGCGGCTTGCGACTGTGTGTGTGCGCCGCGCTTTGGAGGCGATGTAAATGGGGCAGACTAAAAAAATCAAAGTGATGGTTAATGGTGAGCGAATTGAACGAGACGTTGCCGTACGCACAAATCTGTCAGATTTTTTAAGAAATGATCTGGGGCTGACTGGTACTCATGTAGGTTGTGAACATGGTGTATGTGGAGCATGCACCGTGCGTGTTAATGGTCAAACTGTTCGTTCCTGCCTGATGCTAGCTGTCCAAGTGGATGATCTCGAGGTAACCACGATTGAAGGACTAGCTGACAGTGGACCGGTATCAGCATTGCGAGATGCCTTTTTGAAACGAAATGCACTCCAATGCGGCTACTGTACACCTGGCATGCTCGCATCAGCCGTTGAATATATTGAGAAAATTGGAGAGCCAGATCGCAAAAAAATTCGCGAGCACTTATCAGGGAATTACTGCAGATGTACTGGTTATCAATCAATCGTTGATGCGATTTGTGATGTAATACAGGTGGGTGCTGAAACATGACTGGCGTTAAGTTCGATTTCGATAAACCGACTAAATTAATTGGTCAGCCTGAAGCACGTTTAGATGCGAAGCGTTTACTGCACGGACGCGGAAGGTTTGTTGACGATATTCAACTTCCTAGAATGCTCCACGCGTATTTCATACGATCGCCAATTGCCCACGGTAAAATTGTTTCAATAAATGCATCCAGAGCGATGGATGCAGATGGTGTAGTAAATGTTTTTACTGGCAAAGATTTAGAAAACGTTGTCGAGCCATATGTCGGAGTTCTAAGTCACTTGGCGGGTCTGAGGTCCCCTCCACAGGCGCCAGTAGCCATTGACTATGTGAAGTGGCAAGGAGAGCCAGTAGCTGTTGTCCTTGCTCACTCAAGAGCGCAGGCAGAAGATGCGGCAGAACTTGTTGAGATAGAATATGATGAACTGCCAGCAGTGGTTGATATGGAAAAGGCACTCGATGAGGGTTGTCCCGTAATTCACGAAGGCTACGACTCTAATCTCGCTTGGCAACGTACAGTTGACGTAGGCGATGTATCGAACGCGTTCAGTAATCCTGAAAATTTTGTTGTAAAAAAGAAGTTCAAGTTCGGGCGACATACGGGCGTTACTTTAGAACCTCGAACGAGTATTGCAGAATATGACCCATCTGATGATCAGTTGACGGTTTGGTATTCTGGCCAAGCGCCGCATATGATGCAGTTTATTTTTGCCAAGCATCTTGGCCTTATGGAAGAGAACGTTCGAGTTATCTCACAGGATGTTGGCGGGTCTTTCGGGATTAAGGTGCACACCTATGGCGATGAAGTCGCTGTTGCCGCAATAGCAAAGCTCTTGGGGCGCCCGATAAAATTCACCGCAGATCGCTACGAGAGCTTTATGTCTGACATTCATGCGCGAGATCATGTGGTTGATGCGCGAATGGCCGTTAGTGCCTCCGGTCAAATTGTTGGTTTAGAATTTGACGACGTGACTGGGATAGGGCCTTATTCGATGTACCCGCGGACATCTGCGATTGAAGCTAATCAGGTACTGAACCTGACCGGTGCCCCGTATGTCATCCCGAATTATCGAGCAACATCAAAGGTAGTTTTTCAAAATAAAAATTTGATGTGCCAATATCGTGCTGTGGGGCATCCAATTGCTATGGCTATCTGCGACTGCCTGCTTGAAGAGGCGGCGGCTCAAATTCAAATGGATCCGGTCGAAGTGCGCCGCATTAATTTGATGGCTGACAACTCCTATCCGCGCACCAGTGTATCTGGGATGAAATTAGATGAGTTGTCGCATCAGGCCGCGTTGAACAAACTTATCGAAATGATGGATTATGACGGCCTGCGCGCTGACCAATTAGAGCAGCGTAAAGATGGAGTATTCAGGGGTATTGGATTTGTTTCCATGGTGGAAGTTACGAACCCAAGCCCAATGTTTTATGGGATTGGCGGAGCTCCAATTGCCAGTCAAGATGGGGCGACTGTCAGACTAGATGCTGGAGGCGGTATTCATGTATCATCGTCAGTCACCGAGCAAGGCCAAGGAACTAATGCCATACTCGCCCAGATTGTAGCAGATGTGTTAGGTGTAGATCTGGCTCGAGTTAAAGTTAGCACCGGCGATACAAAAACCACACCGTATGGCGGTGGAACGTGGGCATCTCGCGGCGCAGGTATTGGTGGTGAAGCTGCCTTGTTAGCTGCAAATGCGCTAAAAGAGCAGATTTTGGATGCAGCCTCTGTCATATTGCAAGCCAAGCCAACCAATCTTGACATCAAAAACGGACAGATCGTGGATGCCAAGACTTTCGTTGAGAAGCTAAGCTTATCCGATTTGGCCCGGACTGTTTATTATCGTGGTAACGAGTTACCTGATGAAGCCAAGCCAGAACTTGTTGCGACACGTCATTATCGCGTCACTGATGCGCCATTTGTTTTTACTAACGGAGCTATGGCCGCACACGTAGAGGTGGACATTGAGACTGGGTTCGTGAAAGTTTTGGATTTCTGGGCTGTCGAAGATTGCGGTCGCGTGATTAATCCCCTTTTGGTTGATGAACAAATTAGAGGCGGAGTGGTTCAAGGAATTGGTGGCGCCTTATACGAAGAGTGTCTTTATTCGGACGAAGGACAGTTATTGAATACGTCCTTGGCAGACTATCTTGTACCGATGGCGTCGGAGATGCCGGATATTCATGTGGCACACATAGAAACACCCACCAAATCTTCTGTTTTGGGTGCTAAAGGAGCTGGTGAAGCCGGTACTGGAGGTGCACCGGCTGCCGTTATGAACGCTGTGAACGATGCTCTCCGTCATATGGGAGTAACAATCTATCAAATGCCAATGACACCGGATCGCATTCTTTCTGCCTTGGCAGAAACAACGGCAGACAATTGATGTTGGTTTGGGCCAGGACTAATGGCCCAAACCGCTTAAACTATTTTCCCGAAAGCCGTTGTAATTCGTTCCCGTACCAGTCACCAATTTGGCTGGCGGTCATCCATTCAACCTCTTCATGACTTCCTATATAATCTAGTAACGCCTCGAGGTACTTGATGCGATGAGGTACACCCGTAATATATGGATGAATGGAAATCGCCATCACTCGCACGTTATTTTCTGCTTCAGCATAAAGTCGATCGAATTGATCTTTCCCACGATCGAAAAATTCTTGTGACCGATGCGCTTGCAACGCATAGACCGTTATGTCGTTTGTTTCGACTGTGTACGGAATTGTAGTCATCGTCCCATGCGGTGTGTCAATTATTTCTGGCAAGTCATCAATAACCCAGTCTGCAATGTATTTCACTCCGTGCTTTCTCAATAGATCAACGGTTTCAGTGGTTTCAGTTAATCCAGGGCTTTCCCATGACGTGGGGCGTCTGCCACAAAATTGTTCTATAGTGTCGAGAGCTTTACATATTTCTTTTTCTTGGTCTGCTAGGTTATGCATTGGCCCCTGTAAAAATCCATGACCCATGAATTCCCAACCTGCTTCAAGAGCGGCAGAAGCAATTCTGGGATAGGAAACGCATACATTGCCGTTGATTGCTAAAGTTGTTGGGATTTTGCGTTCCACTAGGGCTTGATACTGTCTCCAGAAGCCCGACCGCATTCCGTACTCATGCCAAGACCAGTTGGGCACATCAGGAATGAGCGGTTTTCCCATCGGTGGTGGCAGGACAGTTCTTGGCATGGGTTTGTCGATAGACCAATGTTCTACGTTTAGGATAACCCAAACAGCCATCTTTTTCTTATTGGGTAACAATAGTTTGGGACGATCAACAATGGCAGTGTATGGAATTCGGTTGTTCAACATTTATGCATCTCGATGGTGGGATAATTCGCCAAGTCACAAAAAAAGGGGGCTTTCGCCCCCTTTTTGTGAAGCTTAGTCAAGACTGTACTCGTATGGCCATTCGTAACCGGTAGCGGCCACCGCTTCGAGATAAGCCGCCATAACCTCTGAGCCAGGCATTCCTCGACCATCTGCATCTGCCGCCTGTTGTGATGGGAAAGATGCGAGAGAAGCCGCCCAACCTGCACGAGCCTCTTGAGAAAGCTCAGTTATTGTAGCTCCAGCGTCACGAAGCCCAGCCATGCCAGAGGCTTGGCGTGCGTTCAATGTTTCACCGGCTTGTGTTTCGTACAGCTGGCCTACTTCACGAATAATGGCTTGTACTTCTTCTGGAAGTCTTGCCATGCTCCGCTCGTTCACTGTTAGCGCGTTTACGCCCATCGCTCCGAAGCCAATCAATGTATAGTATGGCGCGGGCTCGTGAAATTTGAAGCCAAGATAAGCTGATGGGAACATCAGCCATCCATTGTATACACCAGTTTGTAGCGACAAGTACCCGTCTGGCAAGGTCGATTGAACAGGGATGGCACCTGCAAATTCAAGCCAAGGCAAGTTGGGTCCTGCGCCTCCGATTTTCACTCCTTGCAAATCGTCCACGGTCTCCCATGGGTCTGTAGTCCCGAGGTGATAGTTGTCCCAGCCGTGAAGCCCTAGAAGCTCTTGGCCATATTCTGATGAAAATTGTTCAGTCAACCAAGGCACTTGATCATATACGGCTCGTACTGCACGCATTTCGTCTGCAGAGTCTTGAGGTCCAAATGGAGCGTAGTATGGGAAGTTATGAAGGAACAATTTGGCGGGTTCGAAGCAAATGCAGTAAGCACCAATGTCCAAAATGCCATTCTGAACGGCTTCTAGCGTTTCAGCTACCCCAGCAATAGCACCGCCATAACCTTCCACAAACTCGATTTCGTGGTCAGTTTCTTCCGCAACCCGTCTAACGACTTCTGGTACGAACACATTCGCAACATCCGCCACGTAAGCGGCAGGGCCATTTGGATGCCCCGCTCCGATGCGTAGCGTAAACGTTTCAGCAGCTGCACTGGTTGCAGCAATAGTTGACACTGTAGCTGCCAAAAGGCTGGCAATTGATAGTCGGTTGTGATGCATTTCATTCTCCCTATTTGCTTGCCATCGAAGTTATCTATGGTTGAGTGGCGGGTTTCTTACTCGCCTTAATTTATCGATCGCTAAACACTAGTTTAGTTCAATACAGAAATCCTCGTCCGTCAAGCTTTGAGATTATTTATCGCTCGCTAATTTATTTCTTGACCCAAATTCCTAATTAGATAGCCTTATCGCTATTGAGATGTGCAAGGGGAGGTGCGCAGGAAAGATGCTAAAGTCGGTTTCCGTTGCTAAAGCAATCCACCTAGTTTCATCTGTATGGGTCATTGGCCTGGCTGTACTCATCTTTATCGACGTAATGGGTAGAACTATTTTCAATCAGCCGTTGCCGGGGACTAAGGAGATTTTACAGAATTCGATCGTTTCCATTGCCTTTCTACAGATCCCGTTGGCGATATATTCAGGGTCAATGTTGCGTACCTCGATTTTCTCAGATGCGTTGCCTCCATTGGGGCGAAAAGTATTGAGAACCATTACCTGCTTACTTGGTTTTAGTGTGTTTATTGGCATTATTCAGAGTACGTATCCATCTTTCTGGGATGCGTATCGGATTGGCGAATATGAGGGCGAGGGAGCTCTGCGCGTGCCTACTTGGCCGGTTCGCGGGGTGGTCTTAGTAACATCTATCTTTGCGGCTTGGGCATATTTCTCAATGATGGTTTTGGATTGGCAAAACAAATTGGAATACGAGGCCGAGGCGCCTGGCGCGCTTCCACCACTAGAAGAATAAGGGGCTGAAGAGGCATGGGTGCAGATATTGTTCTTTGGATGCTGGCGCTGCTCGTGACCCTGATCGTAATGGGAGTACACATCGGAATAGCGTTGGCTTTGTGTTCAGGTCTCGGCGTTTGGCTAATGATCGGGAGCTTCGAGGCGGCTGTTTCTATCATGGGTAACACGGCATACGAGGCCGTGCGTAAAGACGTTTTTGCCGTAATCCCGCTATTCGTACTTATGGGTGACATAATTTCGAGATCTGGTGCTGCGGGAGATTTGTATCGAATATGCGATCGAGGTTTGAAGCGTTTGCCTGGACGCCTCGCGATTGCAACCATAGCCGGCAACACCGTATTCGCGGCGGTTACAGGTGTTTCCATAGCTGCTGCTGCAGCATTTTCTCGAATTGCATACCCTGAAATGAAAAAGCTTGGTTATAAAGATACTTTTTCTGTTGGAGCCGTTGCCGGTTCTGCGTGCTTAGGGATGCTGATCCCTCCATCAATCTTGCTGATCGTTTGGGCAATTCTAACGGAAATGAGCGTGGGTGCTTTATTCATAGCCGGAATAATTCCCGGTATTGTCTTGGCGTTATTGTTTTCCGGTTATGTAGTGACAGCCGCCAAGCTCAGGCCGCATGTAGCACCCTCATCCAATCAAGATTTGGTAATCCTAAGTTCTGAAGAGCGCAAACAAGAACTAATTGGAGGCCTAGGCATTGTTGGGCTTATTTTCTTGGTCATTGGTGGGCTTTGGTTTGGGTTATTCACTCCGACCGAGGCAGCGGGTTTTGGAGCTATCGGAGCTCTTGTAATCGGGCTGGTGAAAGGCATGAGAAAAGCTGAGCTGATGGATGCAATCTTACAAGCCGGTCGCACCACAGCACCGATAATGTTTTTGCTTATTACCGCCCAAATGTATTCGCGCCTTTTGGCTATGGGCGGGGCGGTTAACTTTATTCAGTCCATCTTTTTAGGTTTAGGTGCGGACCCGTGGATCATCTTGATGATAATGGCCGTTATTTGGATCATTCTTGGGATGTTGGTAGATAGTGTTTCCATAATTCTGCTAACCGTCCCGATTTTTGCTCCGCTGGCCATGGCTCTTGGTTTCAATCCAATAGCCTTTGCCATCTTTGGCATCTTGGTGATTGAAGCTGGTTTGTTAACGCCTCCATTCGGGCTTCTCGTTTACACTGTCAAAGGTGCTCTGCCAGATAAAACTGTTTCATTGGGGACTATCTTCAAAGGATCAGCGCCTTATTTTGTTCTAATTCTTGTCGCTGCTATGCTTGTTATTGCTATCCCCAGTCTCGCAACGTGGCTCCCGCAGGTTATGCTCTGACTAGACGCCAGCGCTTGCATCATTTTTTTTGATGAAAATACTCTGAAATTATAATTTTCCGAGGCGTATGTAGCGATCTATCTTAATAAAAAAGAGACACGTAGATTGCACTGACATGGAGTTGTGTTGATGGAACTTGGCTTTTTCACCATGCCTATTCACCCAATCGACAAGGATTGGAGGCAGTCAATTGCCGAAGATAGAGAAGCGTTTCTACTTGCTGATGAATTGGGTTTCGTGGAGGGATACGTTGGAGAGCATGTAACCGACGCCGCTGAAAACATTACCAGTTGTGCAGCGTTCGTCGCCTATTTGGCGGCTGCGACCAAAAACATTCGCTTGGGAACGGGCACTTTCAACATGCCGAACAATCATCCTGCCGCTATCGCTGCGCAGGCGGCAATGTTAGATCACATGCTTGATGGTAGGTTCAATCTCGGTATTTCTCCTGGGGGGCTAGCTTCTGATGCTGAAGTGTTTGGTAACTTGGACAAAGATCGCCCTGCGATGTTCCTAGAAAGTATCAATATGGTACTGAAAATTTGGGAAAGCGAGGCACCATATAATATCACTGGCGATTTTTGGAATATCAGTACAGAGCGGACTTCTATGACAGAGATAGGCCAGGGTATTATGCCGAAGCCGCTCCAAAAGCCACATCCCCCAATCGTTGTGACGGCAGTTGCACCATTTTCTAACGGTGTGACCGAAGCAGCTGCACGTGGTTGGGATCCCATAAGTGCAAACTTTCTAATGCCGCAATGGGTGGCTAGTCACTGGCCAAAGTACGTTGAAGGTTGCCAGCGTGCGGGGCGCGTGGCAGATCTGAAAAACTGGCGCGTTGCGAAGAGTATTTTTGTGGCAGATGATTTGGACACCGCTCGCAACTACGCAACGGATCCCAACGGACCATATTATTTTTATTACAAGCAGCTATACACTAAACTTAAGAAGCACGGTCGTATTAACCTTTTTAAAGAGTACAAGGACCAGCCGGATGATGAAGTCACTTTGCAAAGTGTTTTTGATAGGCTGGTTATTTGGGGCACGCCAGACAAAGTGGCCGACGAATTGCTCGAATTTCGTGAGCAGGTTGGAAGATTTGGCACACTGCTCTACGCAGGGAAGGATTGGGCCGATTTAGAATTATCACGCCGTTCCATGCGATTGCTAGCTGAGCAGGTTAAACCGCTAGTGAATACCGCCGAAGCCGGGTCTAGTAAGGCTGCAGAATAATGGAGACGGGTAGATATTTTGTTGAAACTGGGTTTGTTGAGACGCCTAAGTCGAAAATCAATTTCCGTATTGATGGCGCAGAAAGCAGTGATTGGATAATTCTTTCAAATTCACTGGGTGCAAACCTGAATATGTGGAATGATCAGATCCCGCTGCTGTCGTCAAAGTTTCGCGTATTGCGTTATGACACCAGAGGTCATGGTGGTAGCTCGACGCCAATTGGCCGTTATACATTTGACGATTTGTGTTTTGATGTGCTGCAGTTGATGGATCACTTTGAAATTGAGTCAGCGGTGTTCATGGGCTTGTCGATGGGAGGCATGACTGGCCTTGGTCTTGGTCTTCAGCTCCCGGAGCGCTTCAGTAAAATTGTGTGTGCCGATGGACGTGCTGACTCACCAGAAGTGTTCCGTAATATGTGGGACGATAGGATTGCTAGAGTTCAAGATGGTGGCCTTCAAGCCATAGTGGACGGTACAATAAAGTCATGGTTCACCTCAGATTGGGTGGAGCGAAATCCAAGCCGCGTCGCCGAGATCAAAGAAATGCTCCTATCCAACGATCCAGAAGGATATGTGAGTTGTTGCTATGCTCTCAAAGAGCTTGATTATCTCAAAGACTTGCCACGATTAACTGTGCCAGTTCTTTACGTTGGCGGTGATCAAGACAAAGGTGCTTCACCAGAGGTAATGTCTAATATGGCTGGAGCGACGCCTAACGCGACATACGTCAAGATTAGAGATGCTGCACATGTTGCAAACATAAATGCGCCAGAGCCGTTCAATGCGGCAATCGGAAATTTTTTAAACATTTAGGCAAGTTCATTCCAATAGATCATTCTAATTTAGTGGCATGCACCTTGACAGAAGTCTTAGTCTCGCTTGATTTTATGATCGCCTCGAGCACATCGATGTTATGCATAAGTTCAAATTCGCTGAACGGGTAATCTGCGTGGCCTAATATCGCTTGAAAGAAAGCTAGTAGGTTAGCTTTAACTGCATCTGACCACTGCAATTCTTCTTCGGTTTTTGAGCCAAGCTTGTCCAGTTTTTGTATTGAAACTATACCTCCTGGTGTATCTGGATGGCTCGAGTTTTTAACCTCGACCCACGCATCTGTACCGCTGACGAATGTACGTATGTAATTCGGTGTGTTCAAAATGGCCTGTAGCGTTGCTGTTGCTCCGCTTTCGAATTGAAAATGAACGCTCGTAAGGTCTCCAGTTTCCCAACCTAAAGAGCGGTCTGCAGTTATAGCGTGAACGGTTTCTACGGGCCCAAAGAACCATATCATGAGGTCCGTCAAGTGAATGCCCATCTGCGTCATCGCACCAGCTGGAGCGTACTGTTTTTTAGTGCGCCAGCTAGTCGTCGGTAGACTTGCGAGTTTTTGGTGGGAAAATGCAAATTCGCCATGCATCAGCGTGCCGAGCTGGCCAGACGTGATCATTTCCTTAATGATTTGGATGCCTGGCTCGAACCTCCGTTCATGACCAATGGCTAAAACAACGTTGTTCTGTTTACACGTAGCTATACTAAACTGTGCACCATTTGCTGTGAGAGAAAGTGGTTTCTCACAATACACATGGATACCTTTGTTCGCTGCTAGTGCAATCTGCTCGTCGTGTTTATCATTTGGTGACGTTAATATGACCGCGTCTATAGAATATTTAGATAAAGCATCTGCATAGTCATTTTCGTATTTGAGGCCTAAGCTTTCTACATGAGAACGTTTTTGAATGTCCGGTTCCACAACACATACGATTTTGGTTTCATCTAAATCTTTCAGTATCCGCGAGATGTGCTGACCCCACCAGCCAAAGCCTACTACTGCACAAGTTATCATCATGTCACCTCGCTGCTTATCATGATTAAACCATCGTACATCTAACGAGAGCGTTCACATAGTTTTCTCTAATGTAACTTTGAATTTTCCTGGAATTCGGAAATGATTTTTTTTGTTTGATATTTGATTTGTTCAGCCATTTTTTGAGCGGGTAGTGTGAAGGTTACATCATTCCTTTTGACCATGATGTAGTCTAACGGAATTGCCGGCTCGGTGATTTTGAGTGATTTTCGCATTCGTCCATCTAAATCTGCATGACAAATCGCTGAAGGTAATATTGCAACCCAATCAGACTGTGCGACCAACTCAATTGTGGCGAGCATCCCATCCATTTCTAACAGGTCGCTCACTTCGATTTGATAGCTATCAAGTAGCTTTTCAATTTGGATCCGTCTTACATTTTGATGCGATGGAACTATCAACTTTTTTTTCTTCAGGCTCGAAAGTGGTGCTGTTGAAAGGTGTGAGTATTCAGGAAACATTTTAGAATTGCACAATAACATTTCGTTGTCCTGAGCGATATATTCTGCATCCAGCCCTGGTCCAATTGGTCCTGCGGGGACGATAGCAAAGTCAATTTCTCCAGCCACAACTCGATTGATCAGGCTGCCTGAATACTCTTCCACTAATGAAATCTCCACCATAGGGGCAATAGTTTTAAACTGACTTAATGCCGCTTGAACGACAGATCTTGTGAGCGCTGGGATGATGCCAATTTTTAAAGAGCCCTGAAGCGTGTCTGCTCGTGCTGAAATTTTCTCTTCTGCCTCGACCAATGATTTTATGATTTTTCGTCCTTCATCATACAAAATTCGACCCTCTGCGGTCAGATTAAGTTGGTTTCTGGCGCGTTCCAAAACTTTCACCCCAAGACGCTCTTCTAATGTTTTGATCTGCATCGACATACCAGATTGGGTCGCGTTATCCCGAGCTGCGGCTCGTGAGAACGACTGTTCTTCGTAAACTGAGATTAAAGCTTTCAATGCTCTTATCGAGATTTTGGGGATTGGCATTTTTCTGGCATCGCTCTTTTTGATAATTTTTATCACAAAATATCATTTTTACTTATTTTTGGAAGCGCTAACTTAAAGCAAGAATAGGTCAACTCTAATGGTACTAGAAATGCTGGATACTGATCTCTCCCACTCGAAGCGACTAAGAAATACCTTTGGTGAGTTTGTTACTGGAGTTTGCGTCGTAACCTTATTGGACAACGATGGTTCACCCACTGGAGTAACGGTCAATTCTTTCTCATCCTTAAGCTTGGATCCTCCTCTTTGTGTATTCTCGCTTGGAAATTCGCAGGCAAGTCTGAGCTTGCTGGCAGAACAGAAAGAATTTGTTGTGAACGTGCTATCGGCGTCTCAGGAGGAGATTGCTTGGCAATTTGCGAAACCTAGTCGTAACAAGTTTGCGAATGTGAAATCTCGGCCATCGGTTGTGGTATGGCCTCCGAGTATTGATGGCAGTTTGGCTCATTTTGAGTGTGTCGTTAGCCAAGTTTTGGATGGTGGAGATCATAAACTCATTGTGGGTGCGGTCAGACATTTTTGGCAGGGAGCGGGTGATCCACTGGTTTTTCATCGCGGAAAAATGTCTAGCTTTGGCGGATAACAACGCTACTTCAACATTTGTGGCAAGTTTATCAGCCGACTTTCGAAGATGCTGAACTGTGAATTGGGAGCGTCATGTCAGCCGTGCGCGCGCCCTTGGGTTTAAAGATCACCGCATCGCGCGTCTCGCAGGCCCAATTGACGAGATCACAGGTCAGGATCAAACCATCGCCCGTGCAGTCGATGCCCTGATGAGCGCGCGCGCGATCCCCCCCAGATGCAGGGGCCGCTTGAGGCGGAAATTGGCAAAGAGGGCATTTTTGATTTGATTGCCACAGTAGGCTTTTACAGCACGCTTGGCTTTATCCTCAATTCTTTTCCCCCACCGCTTGATGAAGAAATTGCGCGTGAGCTGCGCAAAACTCCGTTTTGTGCGGTTTAAGGTATGAGATTGCTCCGAATCAGATATGTTTATTGAGTAGAGTTTTATTTTAACAAATAAAGGTTCGACATAAGCTTAATCCCGCCCCCGCAGCCACTTTTTCCGAATGTCTCAAACTACAGCTTCACTCATGTCTTCTGCTCTTTACCTTAGCCTGTAAGTTTAAATGAGGAAAAACAAATTGGCAGATGAGGTTTCTGATGAAATCCTTTGAGCGAAATCTCTTTTTATTGCATGTTGTCGTCCTAAAATCCTCTACGGGTGCTTTATAACAGGGAGAACAAAATGCAACTTACCCACTCTAAGAAAACGTTGCGAACTATGCTTCTTACTGCTGCAGTGTCAGCAGTAGCCATTTCGTCAGTCAGCGCGGAAACATTGCGTTGGGCGCGGTCAGGGGATTCATTGACGTTGGATCCGCATGCACAAAACGAGGGCCCGACTCATACTCTCGCCCATCAAATTTACGAACCACTTATAATACGCGATATGTCGGGGCAGTTTCAGGCTGCATTGGCTACTGACTGGGCGCCGTCCCCCGATGATCCAAATGTCTGGGTGTTCAATTTGCGTGAAGGTGTAACTTATCACGATGGCGCTGCCTTTACCGCTGAAGATGTTGTGTTCTCAATTGGACGAGCGCAGTCAGAAAATTCCAATATGAAAGAACTATTGAACTCAATTGTTGAAGTTCGTGCGGTTGACGACTTAACTGTTGAGATGGTTACGGATGGTCCAAATCCAATCCTACCATCGAACCTTACAAATCTTTTTATGATGGATAGTGGTTGGGCTGAATCAAATGGCGTTGTAGAAGTGCAGGACGTCGAAGGTGGAGAGACGACTTTTGCGGCTACGAACGCAAATGGCACTGGGGCTTACAAGCTTGTTAGCCGTGAACCCGATGTACGGACAGTTCTAACCCAAAACGAAAACTATTGGGGTATTGGGCAGTTCCCACTTGAAGTTACGGAAATCATTTACACACCTATTCAGAATGCTGCGACACGAGTAGCAGCGCTGTTGTCTGGGGAAGTCGATTTCATCCAAGATGTCCCCGTGCAAGACTTGGACCGTGTTGCAAACACGGATGGTCTTATCGTTAAGACGGCCCCACAAAACCGCGTAATTTTCTTTGGAATGAATATGGGGGCAGCGGACATTGCAAATGACAATGTTGATGGTGCCAACCCTCTTGCGGATGTCCGTGTTAGACGCGCAATGAATATGGCGATTAACCGTGATGCAATTCAACAAGTAGTTATGCGGGGTCAGTCGCAACCCGCTGGTATGATTGCTCCGCCATTTGTAAACGGCTGGACAGCAGAGATGGATGGTTCTGTCTCAACTGATATTGATGCTGCACGCGCTTTGATGGCCGAAGCGGGTTATGGCGACGGGTTTTCCATCCAGTTGGACTGCCCAAATGATCGCTACATCAATGATGAAGCGATTTGCCAAGCAGCCGTCGGCATGATGGCACAAATTGGCATCACCGTTAACTTGGACGCTAAGCCAAAGGCACAACACTTCCCACTCATTACAAATGGTGAAACCGATTTCTACATGTTGGGTTGGGGCGTTCCTACATATGACTCCGAGTATATCTTTAACTTCTTGACGCACACTCGTGGCGAAGACCGAGGCAGCTGGAACGGGACTGGCTATTCAAACCCTGAGATGGATGCCATGATCCAGAGCTTAGCGTCTGAAACTGACCTAAGCGCCCGAAATGCTACAATCCAAGCGATTTGGGACGATGTTCAAGAACAGCAGTTGTACCTACCAATACATCACCAGGTTCTTAACTGGGGTATGAGTGATGCAGTTGGTATTGACGTTAGCCCTGAAGATGATCCGAAGTTCAAATTCTTCACGATGAACTGATTGTAAATTACTGCCCCTCAATTAGAGGGGCAGTAACCCTTTTATCAATTTGTTCCATTGGGAAATTTTTTCATGCTGGCATACATCCTACGCCGGATATTTCAGTCTTTAATAGTGTTACTCGCTGTTGGCTTTGTTGCTTTTGCGATGTTCAGTTTCGTGGGAGACCCCGTGGATAACATGTTGGGTCAAGAACGCACGCAGGCTGATATTGAGCGCTTGCGCGAACAGCTTGGACTAGATCAGCCATTTATAGTGCAATATTGGCGCTTTTTGGAGCAAGCTGCTCAAGGAAATTTTGGCTTAAGTTATCGCCAAGGGCGGCCTGTTTCAGAAATTATCGCTGAAAGATTGCCTGCTACAGTGGAATTGGCACTCGTGTCAGGGTTCGTAGCCTTTATTGGTGGTGTTGGATTGGGAGTGTTCACCGCAATACGGAGACACGGTTTACTGCCGAGTTTTATTATGACAGCGTCGCTTGTCGGAGTGTCACTACCAACGTTCCTGATTGGAATTTTATTGATTTATATATTTTCTGTTGAGCTTGGTTGGCTTCCAAGTTTTGGCCGTGGTGAGGTCGTTGACCTCGGGGGATGGACCACAGGTTTCCTAACAGCCAGTGGTTTAAAAGCATTAATTCTTCCTGCCATTACGCTTGGTCTCTATCAAATGACGTTAATCATGCGTCTAGTTCGCACTGAGATGTTAGAAGTATTGCGCATGGACTATATACGCTTTGCACGAGCGCGTGGGTTGACCGAAAAAACAATTAATTTTCGGCACGCTCTGAAAAATACACTTGTGCCAGTCATCACAATAACTGGTCTCCAGCTAGGTAGTATCATCGCTTTTGCGATCATCACGGAAACTGTTTTTCAATGGCCGGGCGTGGGGCTGCTGTTCATCAACGCTGTTCAGTTTGTCGATATACCTGTCATGGCTGCTTATTTGATGATGATTTCCGTAATGTTTGTGGGAATTAATCTGATAGTCGATGTCCTTTATTTTGCCATTGATCCTCGTTTGCGGATTGAACGAAGCGTAGGGGGGCATTGAGTTGAGGCGCCCTAGGATTTTTGTAAAATTTTCTCAGGCTTTAAACAGTGATTTAGGTTGGTCATTCAGAAAAAATCCGGTGGCGATCATGTCATTTTTTGTGGTTGTGTCTTTGATAATGGGAGCGATATTTGCCCCATTATTAGCGCCTTATGATCCTTTTGACCCAGCCACCCTGAACTTGATGAATGGGTTTACGGGACCACTGACCCCTAACCAATTCACACAAGATGTTTTTGTTTTGGGGACTGATGATCAGGGTCGTGATGTCTTGTCCACCATTCTCTTTGGGATGCGAATATCTCTGTTTGTTGGGTTCTCGGCTGTTTTTCTGGCGATGATTTTGGGTGTAATTCTTGGTCTTTTAGCGGGTTATCTCGGCGGATGGCTGGATGCGGCTATCATGCGGCTTGCTGACGTACAGCTCACCTTTCCGTCTATTTTGGTTGCGATGTTGATTTTTGGTATCGCGAAAGGCGTCACGCCGGCGGAATTCCGTGATCAGGTAGCTATTTGGGTCCTCATTCTTGCCATTGGTCTGAGCGACTGGGTTCAATTTGCACGCGTGGTCCGCGGTGCTACTTTGGTTGAAAGGCAGAAGGAGTATGTTCAAGCGGCACAGCTCATCGGGCGAGCTAACTTAGCGGTGATGCTCAAACACATCCTGCCCAATGTTCTCAACCCCGTTTTGGTAATTGCCACAATTAGTTTGGCTTTGGCTATCATTGCCGAAGCTACTTTGAGTTTTTTGGGTGTGGGTGCTCCGCCTACTAAGCCGAGTTTGGGAACACTAATTCGTATCGGGCAAGAATATATGTTCTCTGGAGAATGGTGGATCTTGTTTTTCCCCGCGATCACTCTTTTGGCTCTCGCGCTATCAATAAATCTACTCGGTGATTGGTTGCGTGACGCTTTGAACCCGAGGTTGCGCTGATGGTGCAACCTGTCCTCTCCATAAAGAGCCTGGTTGTGGAAATTCCCACTCGGAAAGGTGTCCTCAGGCCAGTAGATCAGGTGAGTTATGACATTTTCCCAGGTGAAATTCTCGGTATCGTTGGCGAGTCCGGTGCAGGAAAGTCAATGACAGGGAACGCTGTGATTGGGTTGTTAGAGCGGCCGGCGCAAATTGTGTCAGGTAATGTGCTATTATCAGGGAACCCGATCCACAACTTATCAGCCTCTGAATTCCGTAAAATCAGGGGTAAAAAAATTGGTATGATCTTTCAGGATCCTTTGACTTCGTTAAACCCACTTTTAACTGTCGGAGAGCAACTGGTAGAAACCATCATTGAACATCTTGCGGTTTCGAAGAAAGAAGCGCAGGAGCGCGCCATCGCAGCCCTGGAAGAAGTTGGTATCCCTGCAGCGCGAGAGCGGATAGGTAGCTATCCCCACGAGTTCTCCGGCGGTATGAGGCAACGAGTGGTGATAGCTTTAGCATTATGCGCTGAGCCTGACTTAGTAATCGCAGATGAGCCGACTACGGCACTTGACGTGTCAGTTCAGGCTCAGATCATTGCACTTTTAAAGCGCTTGTGCCGAGAGCGTGGCGTCGGGGTTATGTTGGTTACGCATGACATGGGCGTAATTGCCGAGGCGGCAGATCGTGTAGCTGTCATGTATGCTGGAAGGTTGGCCGAGCTTGGCGCGGTGCGAGATGTGCTCACTGCCCCAAAGCATCCCTATACCTATGGGCTTATGGGCTCTACTCCGTTGGCAAGTAGAGGATTGAAACGGTTGAAGCAGATCCCTGGTTCAATGCCGCGGTTAGGAGCTTTACCAGAAGGCTGTGCCTTTTCACCAAGATGCGATTTTGCTCAGGAAGTTTGTAAAACCGGATCGTCTCCATTTATCGCAGACGAGGATGCTCAAGCAGCATGTTGGTTCCCATTGCAGCACACTAAATTACGGTCGTCAAAATGAGTGTGATTGTCCGAGCAAAAGCGTTAAGACGCCTCTTTGATGTCTCCAAGCCCTGGTTGAACCGTGTTGTCGAAAGGGAGCCAAAGGCTTTTTTAACGGCTGTTGCAGATGTAGATTTTGAAATTGAGGAAGGCTCAGTTTACGCGTTAGTTGGTGAGAGTGGTTCTGGGAAATCAACTATCGGCAAAATGGTTGTAGGGTTAACTAGTGCAACTGATGGGACCATTGAAATTGATGGCATCGCGATAACTGGCAATGATCAGAAAGCAAAAATTTCTGAGGCTCGACAAAAACTGCAGATGATTTTTCAAGATCCATACGCATCCTTGAATCCGCGTTGGAAAGTACGTGACATTATAGCAGAGCCTGCAAAATTGAGAGGCCTTGAGATCAAAGGTTTGCCCGAAAGGTTGCTGCAACAAGTCGGTTTATCACCAGAGGATGCAGATAAGTATCCACATGAGTTTTCGGGTGGACAGCGGCAACGCATTGGCATTGCACGTGCTCTTTCGTCTGAGCCTAAGGTGATCGTGTGTGATGAGCCTACTTCTGCGCTGGATGTATCAGTGCAAAGCCAAGTTTTGAACTTGATGTCGGATTTGCAAGAGCAACTGGGCCTCACATATTTATTTATTAGCCATGATCTTACTGTTGTGGAGCACATGGCGGATAAGATTGGTGTGTTATATTTGGGCGCTTTGGTTGAAGAGGCCCCAAAGGAAACTCTGTTCGCTTCACCTTTGCATCCTTACACGCGTATGCTGTTTGATGCTGCGCCAAGATTAGATGGGTTTGGGCGAGAAATTGATGTGCCCAAAGGCGAAATACCTGACCCGATTAATCCTCCGCCTGGCTGCTCCTTCCATCCACGGTGTCCACTTGCTACAAGCTTGTGCAAAACAGTTCGCCCTCAGATGCGTTTGATTGGAGATACGCGCGTTTCTTGCCATCATGTTTAGACTATGCTTGCACCATTTTATTCCGAGTTTTTGGTGCTTAACTGTGGTTCGACATAGGCTTAATCCCGCCCCCGCAGCCAATAAAATCACCGCCTGCTCGTATCGCGCTGATTGGTTTTGTCGCTTTGGCGGATGTGATGGCTTGTTCGCGTTTCCTGCCCTGTGCAATCCGCTCGCGGTTGGCAGAATTGCGCCTCCGTTACCGCAGTTTTTGCTGAACCGTTCGCAATGCGGGATATAAGGCGCGATATGCCTCAAGGCGTATCTGCGTGCTGTGATCCATTGCCCCTTTCGGTTTGAACCAATGACGGACAGTGGGGCGCTGCATCACTGCATCCATAGGTTTATCGCCGCATGCCACAAGCGCAAGCCGAGCGGCCCCAAGGGCAGGGCCCACAACGGCCTCATCGCTGCGACCTAGTGTAATCCCTGTCACATCTGCGATCATTTGCATCAACAAATCACTGCGGGTGCCCCCGCCAATGGCCAAGAGTGAGGTTGGGGCCGTGCCCGCTTTTGCAAAGGCCTCGGCCGCATCAGCAAAAGAAAAGGCGATCGCCTCAAGAACAGCGCGCATCAAGCTGCCTTGGCTCATGCCCTCGCCGAGATTGGCAAATCCCCCGCGAATTGTGGTGTCTCCATGCGGTGTGCGCTCCCCCGTCAGATAGGGCAGGAAGAGCGGGCCTGGCCGGGCCTCGACCGCTTCGGTCAAGAGAAGATCAATGGGGCGGTTTAACAGATCGGCCAGCCACGCCATCGGGCGTGCACCATTCAACATTGCGGCCATCTGAAACCAGTGATCAGGCACGGTATGGGCATAGGCGTGAATGCGGTTTTCGATATTTGGGCGATAGGCATCCGTGGTCACAAAAAGCTGCCCCGAGGTGCCAAGCGAGATAAATCCATCACCTGCTTGCACAGCACCAAGACCGACCGCCCCCGCCGCACCATCGCCTGCACCTGCCGCCACAGGAATGTCAGGCGTCAGACCCAGATCGGTGGCGATATCGGGCAAAAGCGTGCCAGCCACATCCGTGCCATGCATGACGTGGGGCAGCCAAGCAGGTTCGGTTGCGGTCAGCTCACAAAGCCGCGCAGACCAACACCGCGCGGCCTCGTCAAACCATGATGTGCCTGCGGCGTCTGATGGGTCGGTCACACACCCGCCATGCAGGCAGAGCCCGATATAATCTTTGGGCAACATCACATGGCGGATCTTGGCGTGGGCCTCGGGCTCATGACGTGACAACCACAAGATTTTTGGCGCCGTAAAACCCGGCATTGGCAAAACGCCTGCACGTTGCGCGGCTGACGGATCGGCCGCGATGATATCGGAACATTCAACATCTGCACGGGCGTCATTCCATAAAATCACGGGCCGCACAGGTTTATGCTGCGCGTCCAGCACAACGGCGCCATGCATCTGGCCAGATAGGCCAATTGCCTTGATGGCGGCACGAAGCGCGGGATCTAATGCCTTGATGCAGGCGCATGTTGCCTCCCACCAATCCTCGCAATTTTGCTCACTTGCCCCATCAAACGGATGCGAAATGGGCAAATCTTTGCTGCTTTGCGCGATCAGATTTCCCTCAGCATCAATGACACAAAGCTTAACAGCCGAAGTTCCCAAATCGATCCCAAGATACATCTTCGACATCCTTTTCCCACTGGCTGAATGCCCGCATCTGTGGATTTGAGCGTAAAAGGGGCATTTTTGAAATTTAACTCGTGTAAAGTTTTGTCGGTATTGCAGCGCAAGAGGCAAGAGTAAATCATCTGCCTCCGCCAGTAATTTGCCAGTCTGATGGCCAATCATTCAGCCACAAAGGCAATCCCATAGAAACCGCATCTCTTGAATGCAGGGATGACGGGCCCGTCACTCGCTGCATGCAAAAGGTCAGATATAATTTTTAAATCTGTAAAGCCCTCTGTCTGTGCGTATTTGCACAAAGCGCGTCAATTCCTTTGGAATATCCGACCGCTGAACTCTGTGTTTATGTCCGCGCCAAGCCGCGAATGGCTTTTGGAAAAGGATGGATATCTTATGCAGCAGCTTGAGAAATTTGCGCCGCTGATCGCGCGCGTGTTCATTGGTGGATTTTTCCTAATGGCAGGTCTGGGCAAGCTTGCCGATGTGCAAGGCTTTGCAGGCTATATCACGATGGGTGGTTTGCCGGCGTTCTTGGCGTGGCCTGCGATTATCTTCGAGATTTTGGTGGGGGCTTCCCTATTGGTGGGGTTCAAATTGCGTCTTGTCGCATTGGCAGGCGCGGCCTTCTGTGTTGTGACAGCAGTGCTGTATCACAACAATTTTTCCGATCAGATACAGATGATCATGCTCCTCAAGAACTTCTCTATCGCAGGTGCATTCTTGATGTTCTTCGCGCATGGCGCTGGGGCTTATGCCTTGGATAAAAACGCCGCCTGATGTTTGGCAAAAGGGGCGGGGGCATCTCCCCGCCCTGTCCCCTCAGATATTTTCACCCGAAGGCCGCATCATAGGCCGTCACGCACTCTTTCGCCAAATGGCCAACTTTGGTTGCGTCATAATCAGGTTTGAACAGGTGCGAACCAAGGCCAAAACCAGTGATCCCTGCGGCCCGCCACGCGGCAAAATCTGCGGGACCAACGCCACCCACAGCATAGGTTTCAACCGATTTCGGCAGAACGGCGGCTAGGGCCTTATAGCCATCCACCCCAAGCTTGAAGGCAGGAAAGAGTTTCAACCCGTCTGCGCCGTGCCGCAATGCGGTCAAGCATTCGGTCGCAGTAAATGCACCCGGATAAGACAGCATCCCTTGTGCCTTTGTGGCTTCAATCACCGCGGAGTTTGTATCGGGTGATACCACCATTTTCGCACCGATCTGCGCCAAGCGATCAACGGCTGCTACGTCTAGGACGGTGCCGGCGCCGATAAGGGCGCGCCCCTGTGCATGGGCAACCATGGCTGCGATACTGTCAAACGGGTCTGGCGAGTTTAACGGCACTTCGATCCGAGTGATCCCTGCCGCAATCAGTGCATCCGTTATGGAGAGCGCAGTCTCAGGCCGAAGGCCCCGTAAAATGGCAATAATGTTGCGGCTCATTCTGCGGCCTCTAAAAAGGATTTATACGCGGCCTTTAACCCGCTCAGGGCCATGCCCTCGCCAGAAATTTTGATGACACTTGCCCCTTGGGCGGTAAGGGCCTCGTGATAGGCATCCGCAATGCCGCCTGTCCCAATCACACGGATATCTTGGCCCAGCCAATAGGGTTTGGCGCCCGCCAATTCCTGACCGATCAACAGACCAGATAGGCGCGCGCGGGCCGCATTCGTGTCAGCCCCATGGAGCAACCCCTCGGCGCGGATGGAAAAGAGGTTGGCCGCCACCAATGCAGGATGGGCGATTGCCTCATCCAAAGCGGCAAGAAAGGTGGCGCTGTCCCAGCCCCCGCCGCCCACGGAATGGCGCAGAACCGAGGCCTGCTCTAACAGGCCGAACAATTCCCCTGTCATGAAGGTGCGGAAGCTGACGATCTCGCCCACGCTGATCTGCACCCATTTGCAATGCGTGCCAGGCAGGCAAAGGATGCCATCAAAATTTGGATACTCGTCTAAAAACCCCGCGATTTGCGTCTCTTCTCCGCGCATTACATCTGCGGGACGCTCTTGCTTGATCCCAGGAATAATATGGGCGGCCAAGCGGGGGTCTGTGGTATCCACTTTGACGGCTGCGGCGACAGAGGGCGGGGGGCAAGGGGTCGCGACATAGGGCGCTTCTGCCCATCCTTGGCGTGCGCCCGCCATGCCGCATATCAAAGCCGTAGTTTTTTCAGATGCGGGCAAAAGATCGTCCGCCAATTCTACGAGGGCGGCCTCGAACCCGTCAGGGCGAAGGTTGCTCATACCATCGGAGGAGTGGCGCTGCGCCAAAACCGATCCTTCGGCGTTGATCCACCAAATGCGCAGATGCGATGTGCCCCAATCTACAGCCAACCAATTCGATGTCATCGCGTCTCTCTTATCCGATAGTCAGTTTTGAATGGCTGCGAAAATCAGCTCAGCAATGCGAGGCATTTGCGTGGCCTCATAGTGGATGCCATCCACGGGTGAAACCGTCACAGCGCCTGTGAGATCGACCAAATCCACGCCCTCGCGTGCTGCCATCTCGGCCATGGCGGGGGACAGGCCCACTGATTTTGCAGCGCCGCCACGGAACATTTCCGCCAAAACCCCCCGTTCCTCAATCTGTGGGGGGCAGACAACAATCACCCGCGGGACACCACGCGCAGGCCCGCAGCCAGAGGCGCGGATGATACGCACGAGTTTACCCACAGATTGCGCAATATCGAAAGCATTGACGCAAAAGCGCGGCTTGAGGTCATTGGTGCCAAGTTTCACCACCACCGTATCAATTGGGCTGTGGCTTTCTAAAATCCCCAGTAACGCGGCCGCGCCATTCTTATGCGGCCCTTCCACTGGGTCATCATGCAAAGTCGTGCGCCCGGGCAAGCCTTCATCAATCACGCGCCATGTGGCCCCAAGTTTTTGCGCCAAAAGGGTCGGCCATCTTTGCGCAAGGGGATAGCGCTCTGGCTGCCCAAGCACAGTTAAAGGCACAGTGCCATGGGTATTGGAATCGCCAAAAAGCAAAAGGGTTTTGGGGTCTTGTTCCATCTCGTCCCTTTCCCGACTGGCCCTTAGACCAAGGGCACAAATGGCACGCCACAGCCTGCAAGGATGATACAGGCCAACAGAATGCGATAATGGGTCATGTGATCGTTACTTTCTTGTTCTACTGCGCGAAACAATAAGCGCCACTTGGCTGATTGCAAGCAATGGCTGCGGGGTGCTAGGCAATACGTAGACGTTACAGGAAATGTCAGGGCGCGTGATGGGCGATGCGGCGGCAGATTTTCGCAAATTGTCAGGGCTGATCCGTATCGTTGGCCATCGGGGCGCGCGCGGGGTGTTTCCCGAAAATACAATGCTTGGTTTTGATTATGCGCTGGCCGCAGGTGTGCCGTTGCTTGAATTTGACGTGGTGCTGACGGGCGATGACATCCCCGTCATTACGCATAATCCCACGCTGCACGCCGCAACTTTTCGGGACGAAACAGGACAGTTCATCACAAATGAGATGCCAATCCGTGATTTGAGCTATACAAACCTCTGTCGCTATGAGGTTGGTAAAATTGATGGGCAGAGCGCTTATGGCGCGGCCTTTCCTGATCAGGCGCAGGTTGATGGGTTACAAGTGCCACGATTGGCCGATTTATGCGCCCTCATTTCGCGGCCTGAACACGCCGCGGCGCGTCTGCTTCTGGAGATGAAATCTGATCCCGTGCTTGCCCAAGATACCGCCGTGCGGGCGCATTTTGTTGCGGCAGTTTTGGATGTGATCCGTAGCACCCATGTGATCGGGCAGACCGTCTTGCACAGTTTTGATTGGGCCATTTTGGCGGAGTGTAAGGCACAAGTGCCAGAAATCCCGCGGTCTTATTTGTCGATTTCATCCGAGCCCCAGTTTCAATTGCCGCCCGATATTCCCGCTCATATTAAGGCGGAAGGCGGCGCGCTATGGTGCCCGCATTTCGCGGATATCACCGCAGCAGATGTGGCCTATGCGCAAAGCCTAGATTTGGGCGTTGTTGTTTGGACCGTAAATCAAACCGTAGATATCGATCGCATGATTGATTTTGGGGTGGATGCGATCTGTTCTGACTATCCCGCCCGCGTGCAGCGCCGCTTGTCGGATAGGGGTTTGCGCTGGCAGTAAGGCCGAAAGCGAAATTTTCTCAATGATTTCAGCGCAAAAACCTGTGCCAGACCTTGTTTGTGACAGCTTTTTGTTTTTTTTGAAAATAAATCTTCAGTTTCTGATTTAGCCTGCGATTTGAGCCATGACTTTTGGGTCATGGTCTGTCGTTCCGTCCACAGGTCGGGCGGCGCTAAGCGCGAAGCGCGAACATTCGATGAGAATTTGTCGGAGGAGGAGCCGCCAAAGCATCGAAAAGGGAGGGACTAGAAGATGTCAGACGCATCAATTGGAACGCCAGAGCAGCTGCGCGATCCGAATTACACGCCGCCTTTGACTCAGGCGGTGCCACTTGGAATTCAACACGTTTTGGCGATGTTTGTCTCGAATGTGACACCCGCCATCATTGTTTGCGGTGCGGCTGGGTTTGGCTTTGGCTCAAACAGCCCTGATTTTCCGCAGATGATCTATATGATCCAAATGTCGATGTTCTTCGCGGGCATCGCCACTTTGTTCCAAACCATTGGATTTGGCCCTGTTGGCGCGCGGCTGCCGATTGTCCAAGGAACGAGCTTTGCCTTTATTCCGATCATGATCCCCTTGGTCGCCGGCAAGGGCGTTGACGCGATTGCCGTTTTGATGGGCGGCATTTTGGTCGGCGGTTTGTTCCATGCCTTCTTAGGCCTGTTCATTGGCCGCTTGCGCTTTGCCTTGCCGCCCTTGGTGACGGGCCTTGTTGTCACGATGATTGGTTTGGCACTTGTTAAGGTTGGCATCCAATATGCTGCGGGCGGTGTGCCTGCAATTGGAACCGAGGAATACGGCTCTAGTCTGAACTGGCTCATGGCGGGCACAGTGATCCTTGTGACCTTGGGGCTGAAATTCTTTGCGCGTGGGATGCTGTCTGTCTCGGCCGTTTTGGTTGGCCTTTTGGCGGGCTACGCGGTGGCCTTGGCCTTGGGGCAAGTGAATTTGGGCAATGTTGGCCGTGCAGCAAGCTTTGCGATGCCAAACCCGCTCCACTTTGGGTTAGAGTTTTCGGTCGCCGCAATCATCGGCTTTTGTGCCATGTCCTTTGTTTCCGCCGTGGAAACAGTGGGCGATGTGTCAGGGATCACCAAAGGTGGTGCGAACCGCGAAGCGACCGATAAGGAAATCCAAGGCGCGACTTTTGCCGATGGTCTGGGCACGGCTGTGTCTGGCTTGTTCGGGGCATTGCCGAACACATCCTTCTCACAGAATGTGGGCCTGATTGCGATGACGGGCGTGATGAGCCGCGCGGTTGTCACGATCGGCGCAATATTCCTTATTCTTTGTGGCTTGGTGCCAAAGGTGGGCGCGGTGATTTCCTCTGTGCCGATTGAGGTTTTGGGCGGTGGTGTGATCGTCATGTTCGGCATGGTTGTGGCTGCAGGCATCTCGATGCTGTCTGATGTGAATTGGAACCGCCGCAATATGGTGATTTTTGCGATTGCCTTGTCCTTGGGGCTTGGTTTGCAGCTTGAACCTGACGCACTGCAATATCTGCCAAGCACGATGAAAATCTTGGCCACCTCGGGCATTTTGCCTGCGGCCCTCATCGCGATTATCTTAAACCTCGTGCTGCCCGCAGAACTCAGTGCGGAATCCACGGAAGAGGTTTCTGGCGGCATGTCGGGAAAGAGCTCAAAATAAGCTCACAGGTGAGCATGACTTAAAACCCGAAGCGGCAGGGGAAACCTTGCCGCTTTTGCTTTATCTGGCTTGTGCCTTTGCGGGGCTGGTGTAAATTTTCCTCGATGGCGCGACAGTCAGTCTCAAGCGAGGTGCGATCGGGTGGCAGGCACAGGAAAATACCTTTGGATCATGGTTGTGCTGCAGGCGGCGATTTCTGCATCCAGCCTTGTGGTGGAAATTGTCGCAGGCCGCATGATTGCGCCTTATGTCGGGATGAGCCTTTATACATGGACAGCCATTATTGCGGTTGTTCTTGCGGGCTTTTCCGTGGGTCATTGGTGGGGCGGTCGCATCGCTGCGCATGACAGTCAAAATGCATTGCGCCAAACCGCATGGACAATGGTTGCCGCCGCTTTGACCACCGCTGCGGCAAGTCTGATGTTGCGCGGATTTGCAGGGCCGCTGATTGAGGCCTTCAGCCATCCCCTCGCCGCCATCACCGCCCTAAGCATGGTCGCGTTTTTCTTGCCGTCGATATTTGCGGGCATCCCTGCGCCTGTTTTGACAGTTGTTGCAATGCGCGGTCACAGCCAGTCTGAACGCGTCTTGGGGGTTATGTTTGCAACTGGGGCCATTGGGGCGATTTTCGGCACTTTGCTTGCGGGGTTTTTCTTTGTTCCGCGCTTAGGTTCGATGACCACCTTGATGGTCATTGCTGTGATTTATGCGCTTGGGGCGGTTGTCTGCTTTGCGTTGGCAAGGGTTGCAGGGCGGGATCTGGGTATAGGCATCGCTGCATGTCTTGCGCTTGTGGGGCTCGGCTATCAGACCCTCAGCCTGCCAGCGATTTGTGACGAGGAAAGCAAGTATTTCTGTATTCGCACAGTCACTCTATCTGATGCCGAGGGCGCACGCATTCATCTGATGGTTTTGGATCACCTTGCCCATGGCATCAGCGGCGAGGCGGAACCGCGCTTGATGCAAACCGATCATACTGCGATGTTGGACGCGCTGCCCCGTATGCGGATGGGGGCAAAGGATTTCTCATCCTTCCATATCGGCGGCGGATCATTTTCTGTCCCGCGAGGATGGGCCGCGCATGGTTTAGGGCAAATCACAGTTGCTGAGATAGACCCCGCGGTCACGCAGGTGGCGATTGATGATTTCTGGCTTCCTGCAGATCAGGTCACAGTGCTGCACGAGGACGCGCGTATGGCGCTGCGCAACACCCCCACGCGCTTTGATGTGATCATTGGGGATGCCTTTACCGATATTGCTGTGCCAGAACATTTGATCACAAAGGAATTTTTTGAATTGGTTGCAAGCCGCCTTACAGATGGCGGGGTTTTCGCGATGAACCTAATCGACAGTGTTGACCGCATGGATGCCTTGGCGGCGATGATCGTGACCTTGCAGGCTGTGTTTCCAAAAGTCGAAGTCTGGACAGAGGCGCGCGGGCCAAGCCAAGGTGAGCGGCGGGTTTTTGTTCTTCTGTGTGGAGAAAGAACAAGCCCTGTCTCTCACTTCGCGGCCTGGGGGCCTGATCCAATGATCTTTCAACCCTTAGCTGATGCCTTTGTGGCGCAGATTGTGGCTGATAAGCAGCCGCGCGTCCTGACAGATGACTATGCGCCTATTAGCGCGCTGATCGGGTTTGAGCCAATCTTGAATTAGGCTTGCAACAGCGCTGTGCGCAACGCGGCTTCATCCACGCTGCCGCCAGAAAAATGCGCCCATGCGTGCACGCCTTGATAAAAGAACAGTTCCCACCCAGAAATGATTTCCAGACCAAGAGCCGCTGCATCTTTGAGGAATGGGGTTTCAAGTGGGGTATAAACCGCATCAAACACCCATTTTGCCTCTCGCATAAGCGCTTCAGGCATCGGGGTGCCGCCATAGCCAACCATGCCAATGGGCGTTGCATTTGCAAGGCCTGTGACCTCATGCGGCAGCTTGGATATCTCGCGCATCGTTGTGACCCGTAATGCGGGAAATCCACGCGCCAGATCACGCTTTAGGCCATCGGCCTTGGCCAAATCTGTATCAACCAGATGCAACGCACTCGCTCCTAGATCGGCAAGGCCAAAAGCAATCGCACGCCCCACCCCACCTGATCCGATAATCAGAACCTCGCTTGGTGCGTCAGCGCCCCGGGTGGCCTGATAGGCGGCCTTAAAGCCCGTGTAATCCGTGTTATAGCCAACGGGCCCATGGGCAGTGAAAAGAACGGTGTTCACTGCTCCGACAGCTTCCAACACGGGATCGGCCAGTTTCAAAAGCGGAACCACTTTTTCCTTGTAGGGATATGTGATGTTCAGGCCCGAATAGCCTCCGATTTGCGCGGCATCGAAGACCTCAAGAAAGGTTTCCTCGCGTTCAGGGGGAATCAAGAGATCATAGCTGACCGCGCGGGCGTTCAGTCGGCCTGCAATTTTGTGCAAACGTGGGGCACTGGATTGTTTGATATTGTCACCGATCAGCCCCAATTTTAGTGGGGCTTGGCTCTGGGTGGGGCTTAAAGACATATCGCTTGGTCTTTCTGTTCGCGCTTAATTTTTGCCATCTCGCCACGAATGACGGGCAGATGCAACTTTTGTTGGCGCTATTTTTGGAATGGCGATAGCGTGAGATTTGCTCGAATTGAACAGGTCTGATCCATGCAAAGCACTATTCATGACGGCGCCTATTCTTGGGGTAGGCTTGCCATCACTTTAGCGATTGCGATGATTGCCAATGTGGGCATGTGGGCCATCATCGTGATCATGCCCGCTGTTGAGGCAGAATTTGGGTCGCTGCGTGCGGCCTCGTCATTGCCCTATACGATGACGATGGTGGGATTTGGCGCGGGCAATCTTTTGGTGGGGCGCTTGGTGGATCGTTTTGGTGTGACGATTGCCCTCTCTTTGGCAGCCGTCATGATCGCGGCAGGGTTTGCTTTCTCCACTCTTGCAAGCAGCATTTACACGCTGTCCCTGATCCATCTGATTTTGGGCCTCGGAACGGCTGCGGGCTTTGGCCCTTTATTGGCGGATATATCACATTGGTTTTTACGCCGCCGCGGGATTGCCGTGGCCTTGGTGGCCAGTGGCAATTACCTCTCTGGCGCGATTTGGCCGATGGTTCTTTCCGGGATCTTGGCCGAGGATGGATGGCGGGCTGTCTACCTCACCCTTGCAGTGATTGCGCTTGTTGGGATCATACCGCTTTCATTTGCGTTGCGGCGTAAACTGCCGGAAACTGCCCATGCCCAGTCCGAGGCAATGTCTCGCGCCAAGGCAAATTCAGTTGGACTGTCCTCGCTCCAGTTGCAATATCTGCTGGGCTTTGCAGGCGTGGCCTGCTGTGTCGCCATGTCGATGCCACAAGTGCATATCGTATCTTATTGTGTGGGCCTTGGGTACGGCCCTGCGGTGGGAGCCGAGATGCTGTCGCTGATGCTTCTGGGTGGCGTAGTCAGCCGGATCATTTCGGGCTTGGTCGCCGATCGTTTGGGTGGTGTGCGCACCCTATTGATCGGGTCGGTTCTGCAAATGACGGCGCTGTTTTTTTACCTGCCTTATAATGGGATTGTGTCGCTTTATCTTGTCAGCTTGATTTTTGGTTTGGCACAGGGCGGGATTGTTCCGTCCTACGCCTTGATTGTGCGCGAATACATGCCCGCCCGCGAAGCAGGTCAGCGGGTTGGATTTGTGATCATGATGACGATTGTGGGCATGGCGCTTGGCGGTTGGATGTCAGGGTGGATTTTCGATGTGACAGGCAGTTATCAGATGGCGTTCATCAATGGTATTTTGTGGAACGGGTTTAATGTTGCTATTGTTGCGTGGCTTTTGATGCGCAGTCGCCGCCCGCAAGCCCCCGTTTTAGCTGCAGGCTAGTGGAGCAGGAGAAGTCATGTTCAATGATGATGTTGCCGCCATTTGTCCTGAATGTGGGGCAAGTGATGTCGCGATGGACGCGACAAAGATCACCTGCCAATCTTGTGGTCATTTCGATGCTTTGGGCCTAGAGGCCGAGGGATCAAGTGCAGCACTCACAAACCTCTCTCATGCCTATGCGATTTCTGTTTTGCGAAGGTGGAGTTTTGCAGGCTAGCGCTATTGTTGCACAATCGCGTTTTCCCATTCGGCCAAGAAATTGCGCCGATTGAGCGGGTCAAGATAGACCATTAGGGCGGGCCCGATCCTAATAGGCCCAAATCCAGCACTAGACGCAGCAGGCGATGTGTCGTTGAGCGGCGGCAGGGGCCAACCATCGGCTCCATCGCGCAGGGCGATACTGAGCAGCGAGTCAATAAACGCACCTGCATCGTTTAGGTTTTGCGCCATGCTTGGGATCAAGGCGGTGCGCAAAATCACGTTGGAAAAATCGGTCATCCGCAGAATTTGGACACGACCTTCGGATTGATCGGCCAATCGTTCGGCTACGTAACTGCCTAAAACATTATAGGCGAGAGCCAGTTTACCGCTCATTACATCCTCAATCATTTGGCTTGAACAGCAATAGAGCGTGGGGTTGAGGCGACCCATCACCTCGGAGAGCCGCCAATAGGCATCGGTGGCACGCGCTTCCTGCGTGGCAAACAGATAGCCAAGCCCGCTGTCCCGCACATCATAGGTGCCGATAGCCCCTGCGAAACGTGTAGGGTTGTCGCGTAAAACTTCGATCAAATCCTGCCGCGACTGCGGAATGGACAGCCCTTCAAAATATTCAGTCGAAACCAATACCACTGCGGGCTCGGTCGTAAATGCGAAAATGACATCACGCCATGTGGCCCAGTCTGGCAGGCTTTGTGTCATGGGCGAGCGATAGCGTTGCGTCAGCCCATCATTGGCCAGTTGGAATTGCAAATCCATCGCCGATGAAATGGCCACATCATAGACCGCGCCTGAACCGATCTCGCGATGCAAATCCGTGGAGGAGGCAACCGTATATTCCAAATCTAGGCTTGGATTGGTGCGATGAAATGCTTCGAGATACGGTGTGAAGACGTCCAAATCAGCGGTAGAGATTATCCGCAAAACCGTGTCGCCTGTGCCTTCGATGCGCAGGAAATCCTCTGGCTCAAAGGCGGCTGCAGGACTAATCCACAGACTTAAAGCAAGGGTAAGACAAGCGAGGCGCATGTGCCCTCTCCTTCCTTATTATTTGATAATTCTAAGCGCCCCCCATGGGCGGCTAAAACATCAGCGGCAATGGTAAGGCCCAATCCTGATCCCACAATGTTTTCGGTGTTGCGTCCCCGTTTGAAACGCTGCGTGAGAACCTCAGCAGGATCATCGCCAAGCCCTGTGCCCTCATCGCGCACAGTGATATAGCCATACCCCCCTTTGGTCTCCACGCAGATTGATATGGTGGTGTCTTCTGGAGAATATTTAATGGCGTTGTCGAGAATATTGCGCAGCGCGCTGTCTAGAAGCACTGCGTCACCAGCCACGATGATGTCCTCGGCTTTTAGGTCAATGTCGATATCCTTCATGCTTGCCGTGGGCGTCATCGCGGTCGCCGTTTGGGCAGCCAAATTTTTTAGCGAGAGATGATCGCGTAGCAAATCATCCGCGCGGAAGGCCACAGTCGCGTGATCCAAAAGTTGTCCCGCCGAACGGGAGCTTTCGTCAATTGCGCGGATCATCTGGCGCAGGCGGTTGCGTTCGGCCTCGCCTGAGGCGTTGCGCAAGGCAAGATCCGCTTGCACCCGAACAGTTGCCAAAGGCGTGCGAACGCGATGGGCGGCCTCCAGAATAAACTCTTCCGAGCGGCGAATGGAATGCCCCAATCGATCCATGAAACGATTGAGCGCGGCAATCAATGGCGCCAACTCATCAGGGGCGGGGCGGCGCAAGGGGCGCAAATCAGATGGCCCGCGCCGCGAGACGGCCCCTGCAATCTCGTTCAAAGGACGCAGAGAAGTGCGAGCTGCAAAAAAGGACAGCAGCACCGCGACCAAGAAAAAGGCAATCGACACGAGCCCTGCTTGACGCGACAAGTCGAGGGCAATGGCGGCAATACCTTCGCGGGTTTGTCCAACTGTGACGATCACCAATGTCGGTTGATTTCCCGCCAAAATGCGGCGCGAGAGCGTGGCCAGCCGCAAATCTTCGCCGCGATAAGATTGCGTTGCAAAACTGACCTCGCCTGCGCGGGTGTTAGGGTCAGTGGCAACGGGAAGATCTGCATAGCCTGTGAGCAATGCGCCATTCGCGGTGACACGATAAAAAACCCGATCCTCGCTAATCGCGCCGAGCATGGAGAAAGCAGAATAGGGCAGTTCAAGGCGCAATTCGCCTTGCTCGCTGCGCAGAGTTTCGGCAATTGCAGTCACGGCGGCGGCCAAGACGTTGTCTTGGGTTTCTTCGGCGGCTTGGCGGGCAAATCCCGCAACCATCCCCCAAGACAGCAATGACAACAGCGCCGCCACAACCGCCAGATAGAGCGTTAATCGCCGACCAATGGAACCTGTGCCCTGTTGTGCCTCGCTCACGGGGTTTTCACCTCTATCCGATACCCAATGCCGCGCACAGTCTCGATGTGAATATCCGTTCCCTCAAGACGGCGGCGCAAGCGGCCCACATAGACCTCAATCGCGTTTTCTGTGATCTCTGCATCATAGGAAAACAGCCTGTCCATCAATTGCGCCTTTGATAAAATCTGTCCTTGATGGCGCACGAACACTTCCAAAAGACGCAATTCGCGGCTGCGCAATTCGATGGTATGCGCGTCATGGCGTAGCGTGCCTGCAAGCGGGTCAAAGATGGTTTGGCCAAGCGCGATATCATTGCGCGCGGCCCCGCCGCGGCGGCGCAAAACGGCGCGGCACCGCGCTTCTAATTCGGAAAAATCGAAGGGTTTCGTGATGTAGTCATCGGCCCCTTGGTCAAGGGCGCCGACCCGATCCGACACTTGGCTGCGGGCGGTTAACATGATCACGGGCGTTTCGATGTGGATGCGGCTTTGCGCCAAAAATGCGCGACCATCGCCATCGGGAAGCATCACATCAAGCAAGATCAGATCGTAGCTGGCATCTGCAAGGCAAGCGCGCGCATGGGCCAAATCTGGGGCGTGATCGACCGCATGGCCGTCCAAGACCAGACGTTTGACCACCGCTTCGGCCAATTCCTCGTTATCCTCTACAAGCAGATAGCGCATTAGGCGCGTGGCCTTTCCTTGACTATTCCCCCAACAGGTGGGCTGATGTTTTAGTCCTGCGTGTCAGGCTCGTGTCAGCTTTCTGTGGTCGGGTGAGACTATGGCGGTGGAGGATCGCCTGTCAAATGGGAGGAATACACTATGAACACCTTTGGGTGGACACGCCGCGCTATGATCGCGGCTGCAACTGCTACGCTTGCATTCTCGGGCATGTCCAATGCGGGCGGGCATAAAATGATGGATCAGGTTCACTTCCTCATCCCCGGCGGTGCTGGCGGTGGTTGGGATGGCACAGCGCGCGGCACAGGCGAGGCGTTGGTCAATTCTGGTCTTGTGGGCAATGCCACATTTGAAAACATGTCAGGCGGTGGCGGCGGCGTCGCCATTGCGCATTTGATCGAAAATGCAGCCTCAAGCGATGGCACATTGATGGTAAACTCAACCCCCATCGTCATCCGCGCTTTGACAGGCGAGATTTCTCAAAGCTTCCGTGACCTGACCTTGATCGCAGGCACAGTGGGTGACTACGCGGCATTGGTTGTAACTGCAGATAGCCCGCTGAAATCGATGGAAGATGCATTGGCTTCATACCGCGAAGCGCCGATGGATTTTGCCATTGGTGGGGGTTCGGTTCCTGGCGGTATGGATCACTTGGTCGCAGCGATTGTAATGCAGGCTGCGGACGAAGATCCCACTGCGTTTAACTATATCGGTTATGACGCCGGTGGTGAGGCGATGGCGGGCTTGCTGTCGGGCGAGATTGATGCGCTGTCCACAGGCTTTTCCGAAGCGGTTGCTTTGGCCGAGCAGGGTGAGGTCCGCATCTTGGGCGTGACCGCCCCTGACCGCGTTCCTGCCTATGCAGACGCGCCAACCTTCGCGGAGCAGGGTATTGACGCGCAATTCGTGAACTGGCGCGGGTTCTTCGCCGCACCTGGCATGGCGCAAGAAAAAGTTGAAGCTTACCAAGCGATGTTGGCGGCGATGATGGAAACCCCTGAGTGGGAAGAAGTGCGCGGCCGTATGGGTCTGGTGAATATTTATCGTCCCGGCACTGAGTTCCAAAGCTTCCTCGAAGCACAAGAGCAGCAGATCGGTGATCTGATGCGCGAGTTGGGCTTCCTCTAAGAGGATAAGCGCGTTTTGCGCGATTGATCTATGGATGGGCTGCCTCATTTCGCGGCGGCCCTCCCGTGCAACAGACCCACAAATTTGGCCAAGAAAAAGGGGGCGTTTATGGCCTTAGAACGTTGGATTGCATTGGCCTTTGTGGCGCTATGCTGCATCTATGGCTATGCTGCGTTTTTCACGATGGATCATCTCTTGCCTGCAATTTTGCAGCGTAATCCGATTTGGCCATCAACATTTCCAAAAATCCTGAGCGTGCTTGGGGTGATTGTGGGCTTGGTTGTGCTGTTTTTTGGCAAGCCCGAAAAGACAGCCGAAGCAGATATAACAAAAGAGCAAAGTGCCGAAGATATCGATCACCGCCGTCTTGGGGATTACAATATCGGCCAAGCCCTGTCGCTTTTGGCGCTGATGGTAGCTTATGCCCTCCTTCTGCGCCCAGCGGGATTTGTGGGCGCGACTATTCTTTTCCTTGCGATTGGTGGGTTCATCTTAGGCGAACGGAAATTTTACATTCTTATACCCGTAGCCGCGATTGCCGCAGGCACGATCTGGTATCTTGTGCAGGAGGTGCTTGGTATTTTCCTGCGCCCTTGGCCTGCGTTTTTGGTGTGAGGGGGACGCTTCATGCTTGAAGGTTTGCTTCTTGGCCTTGCGGCTGCAATAACGCCCTTTCACCTTGCGATGGTCGTGTTTGGTTGCGTGATTGGCACCGTTATTGGTATGTTGCCTGGTCTCGGGCCAATGTCGATAATTGCGATTATGATCCCTGTCGCGATTGGATTGGGCGATCCAACAGGCGCGTTGATCTTGTTATCTGGCGTCTACTATGGCGCGATTTTTGGCGGGTCGACCTCATCAATTTTGCTCAATGCGCCGGGGGTCGCAGGGACAGTTGCCACCGCCTTTGATGGCTACCCGATGGCGCAAAAGGGTCAAGCGGGTAAGGCGCTGACGATTGCAGCGATTGCGTCCTTTGCAGGGGGCACAATCGGCGCGATCTTGTTGATGATCTTTGCACCTGCGCTATCCTCGGTCGCGCTTTTGTTTCATTCGGCGGAATATTTCGCGCTTATGGTGGTCGGGCTTTCGGCCATTGCCGCCTTTGCGGGCACGGGGCAAGTCGCCAAGGCGCTGATGATGACCATTCTTGGCCTGATCATGGGCACTGTCGGTGAAGGGGCCTTGTCCAATATGCCGCGCTTCACTTTTGGTATCATGGAACTGCAATCGGGGTTTTCTTTCATCACCCTCGCGATGGCCATGTTCGCCCTGCCTGAGGCGCTGTTCTTAGTCTTGAACCCTGCGCGTGGTGCGCAGAGTGGTTCGGGCAGCGAGATCAAAGATTTGCGCATCACCAAAGACGAGGCGCGTAAAATTGCGCCCGTCATCGGGCGGCAATCGGTGCAAGGGTTCTTCATTGGTGTTCTGCCGGGTGCAGGCGCCACGATTGCATCCTTTTTGGGATATGCGGTTGAGCGCAACATCGCTAAAGGTGAAGAGCAGGCAGAATTTGGCAAAGGCTCAATCAAGGGTTTGGCCGCGCCCGAGACGGCGAATAACGCGGCTTGCACTGGCTCTTTCGTGCCACTGCTGACTTTGGGTATTCCTGGCTCTGGGACAACGGCGATTTTGCTTGGTGCGTTGATCGCACTCAATGTCACCCCTGGCCCAAGATTGATGACCGACGAACCTGATGTGTTCTGGGCGGTGATCATCTCGATGTATATCGGAAATCTGGTTCTTTTGGTTCTGAACCTGCCGCTGATCCCCTATATCGCCAAACTCTTGACCATCCCGCGGGCCTATCTGATCCCGTTTATTTTGTTTTTCACGTTGATGGGCAGTTATATCGGCCAAAACAATGCGACTGAATTGTTGATCTTGGTGGGTTTTGGGGTGGTCGCCACGATCTTGCGTTTTGCGGATTATCCCCTTGCCCCGCTTCTGATTGGGTTCATCCTTGGCACGATGATGGAGGATAATTTTGCCCGCGCCATGCAGCTTTACCGTGGGTTTGGCTTTATCCTTGAGCGTCCAATGACCTTGGGGTTGTTGATCCTTGCGGTGGGTCTGGTTTTTGTGCCTGCCTATCGCGCCCGCCGTGCGCGCTTGCGTCAGGCGGGTGTTGCAGATGGCGATTGATCAGCGCAAAATATAAATAATTGGGCGCGGAGATTATTCCGCCCTCGTTGGTTAAAAATTGCAAAGGCCCATCGGGTGCGTCCGACCGTTCAGCGCATTATAAATGAAACCCTTCCCACGCTCGCGCTCGGCGCGGCAGGGGCAGGGCTGTTTTGGCTGATTGGGTTCCCTGCCTATATGTTGACTGGGCCTGCTGCGGCCGTCTCGGTTGCCACAATGTTGGGGCTGAAAAGTTTAATTCCCGTGCCAATGCGCGATGTAGTGTTCGTGCTGATTGGCGTCTCGATTGGTAGCACGGTCACACCTGAGGTGATCGATACAGCGCTGAAATGGCCAATATCCTTGGCCATTTTGGCGGTCACGTTGATTGTGCTGATTTTTGCGCTGCGGGCCATATTGATGCGCGGTTTTGACTATGATGTGGTGACGGCGACCCTAGCCGCTACGCCGGGGCACTTAAGTTATGTTCTTGGGTTGTCGACCTCAACTGGCGTGGATGTGGCGCGGGTGGCTTTGGTGCAGACCACGCGGGTTTTGTTGCTGACCTTATGTGTGCCCTTGCTCATCTCCTTTTGGGGTATGACAGGTACGGCTTATGTCATCGACCACGGGGCCATCAGTCTTTTTGCAGCTGCGGTTGTTTTCACAGCGGCCTTAGCACTCGGTCTCATCTTCAAGCGGATCTCCATACCTGCGCCGCTTTTGTTGGGCGCGATGGCCGCATCGGCCATTGGCCATGGGGCCAACCTAACCCCAGGCAATCTGCCGATCTGGCTCAACTCACTAGCCTTTATGGTGATGGGCTGCTTGATTGGAACGAGATTTCGGGGGCTGAATCGCAAAGGCCTGTTGGGGGCCTTGGCGGCGGGGGCGGTGGGAACACTCGTATCTTGCTTGGTGGCGGCAATTGGCGCCGTCATTGCGGCCAGACTGATCGGGTTACCCCCTTCGGTGCTGCTTCTGGCATTCGCACCGGGGGGCGTGGAAATCATGGCGGCTTTGGCAGTCAGCACAGGCCTTGAGCCTGCTTTGGTTGCAGCGCATCACGTGGTACGCCTGCTGATTTTGAGCGTGGCTGTGCCACTGCTGATTGTTCGTATTAAGGCCTAAGCTTACGCAAACTACTAAGCCCCCGCTGCGATGGTCGCAGCAACCGCCCTTTGCCAGCGCGCATAATCTGAATTGCGCGTATCCGCATTCATCTTGGGCGCGAATTGACGATCTATGGCCCAAGTTTTTCTGAAGCCTGCTTGGTCTGGGTAAAGGCCTGCCTTGTAGCCTGCCAACCACGCAACGCCGCGGGCGGTCGTCTCGAGGTGCGTGGGTCGATCGACTGGCGCATTCAGAATATCGGCCACATATTGCAGGGTATAGTCTGACGCGCTCATGCCGCCATCCACCCGCAGAACCGTTTGGCCCGTTTGCAAAGCCGCCATATCGGCGGCCATAGCCTCCATCAGATCACGGGTTTGCAAGCCCACGGATTGAAGTGCGGCGCGCGCCAATTCATTCGGCCCTGTGTTGCGCGACAGACCAAACACGGCCCCACGGCATTCAGAATTCCAATAGGGTGCGCCCAAACCCGTAAAGGCGGGCACAAGCGTGATGGCTTGGCCTTGATCGGCGGCTTTGGCCATTTCTTGTGTCTCTGTTGCCGAGGCGATGATGCCCAGCCCATCGCGCAACCACTGCACCACCGCGCCCGCAATATAGATGGAGCCCTCTAGCGCATAAGCCGTTTGTCCATCCATGCGATAAGCGATGGTGGTCAAAAGTTTATTCTTCGAGGGGATGGCAGTTGCGCCTGTGTTCATCAGCGCAAAGCACCCAGTGCCATAAGTGACTTTGGCCATGCCTTTGTCAAAACAAGCTTGCCCAATTGTTGCGGCCTGTTGGTCACCTGCAACGGCGCGGATTGGGATTTCTGCACCGATGACATCCTTTGCGGTTGTCCCGAAATGTGCGTCACAATCGAGAACATTGGGCAGAACCGCACTGGGGATGTTAAAGAGCGAAAGGATATCTTCGCACCACTCAAGGCTGTGGATGTCGAACAGCATTGTGCGCGCGGCATTGGTCATATCGGTCACATGGGCCGCGCCTCCCGTCAGATGCCAAATCAGCCAAGTGTCCACTGTGCCAAAGGCCAATTCGCCCGCCCCGGCGCGTTTGCGGGCATCTGGGATTTCATCTAACATCCATGCCAATTTGCTGGCTGAGAAATATGGATCAAGCACAAGCCCTGTTTTGGCGGTGATCATCTCTTCATGCCCTGCCGCACGCAAAGTTGCGCAGCGATCCGCTGTGCGGCGGTCTTGCCAAACGATGGCATTGTGCAAGGGCGCGCCCGTTTTGCGATCCCACAGAAGCACGGTTTCACGTTGATTGGTGATGCCGATGGCCGCAATCGCCGTTGCGGGTGTCGCGGCATCGCGCAAGGCGGATGTGATGCACTTTTGCGTAGTCTGCCACAAATCCATGGGGTCATGCTCGACCCAGCCCGAGCGTGGATAGTGTTGGGTAAACTCCTGTTGCGCCTGTGCAAGGGCATCAAGCCCTGCATCGTAAACAATCGCGCGGGTCGAGGTGGTGCCTTGGTCAATTGCAAGAATATGGGTCATGGTTTAGGCCCCTGTCGAACTGTGTGGGATTATATGTGTTGCAAGCCCCCAATCACGGCAACGTGCGGCCAATGGGGCGTCAAGCGGATGATCTGTAAACAGCGCATCAATTTGCGAAAGTGTAGCGATTTTTGCAGGCGCGCTGCGCGTAAATTTTGAGCGGTCGGCCACCAAAAACACGCGCCGCGATTGTGAGATGATTGTCTGGCTGACCCCCACCTCTTGGATGTCGAAATCCAACATATCCCCTTCCGCATCAATGGCTGAGCACCCTATGACCGCAAGGTCAAATTTGAACTGCGCCACCGCATCCGAGGTCAGCTTGCCGATCAGTCCCCCATCGGAGCGGCGCAATTGCCCGCCCGCAAGGATGATGTCGCAATTGGGATTGGCGGCAAGGATAGTCGCGACATTGATGTTATTTGTGACCACCAATAGGTTCTTGTGATGCAGCAAATTTTGCGCAACGGCCTCCGTCGTGGTGCCGATATTGAGAAAGAGCGAAATGTCATCGGGTATTTGGGCCGCACAGGCTGCGGCTATGCGTGCCTTTTCTTCAGCGTATAACCCGCGCCGCATTTCATAGCCGATATTTGATACGCTCGATGGCAGGATCGCGCCGCCATGGACGCGCTCTAATTTTCCCGCATCGGCAAGATCGCTGAGGTCGCGGCGGATCGTTTGGGTGGTCACGCCAAAATGCGCGGCCAGCCCTTCGACACTCACTTTCCCCTCGCGCCGCGCGATGTCGAGAATCTCTGGCCAGCGAAAGCTTTGCGACATGCGCGTTCCTTTTCCTTTTCGCGCATTTGCGCGGTTAACAGACCTTAGATGGCTTAAAATCGGGGGTCAATTCTTCGAATGAGGTCAAAAATGAATAATTTTGAAGATTATTATTTTCGTTTGTATTCATTTATGCCATAGCGGCGGCAGGTTTCGGTGGAATGAGCCCCGCAACAAAGGCGCAATGGATATGACGAGCGAGATTGACGATCTTTTCATCATCGGCGGCGGCATCAATGGCTGCGGCATTGCCCGCGATGCGGCGGGACGCGGCTTGACGGTGCGTTTGGCGGAAATGAACGATTTGGCCTCAGCTACGTCTTCGGCATCGACTAAGCTGTTTCATGGTGGGTTGCGCTACCTAGAATATTTTGAGTTTCGCTTGGTGCGCGAGGCGCTGATTGAGCGTGAAATTTTGCTCAAAGCTATGCCTCATATTTCTTGGCCGATGCGGTTTGTGCTGCCCTATCACAAACATATGCGCTTTGAGAGCCAAACCCCGACATCGCGACTTTTGGCGCGGCTTATGCCGTGGATGGCGGGGCGGCGTCCGCAATGGTTGATCCGATTGGGCCTGTTTCTTTATGACCACTTGGGTGGGCGGGACATATTGCCTGGAACCTCGGTAGTGGATTTGCGCAAAGGCCCTGAGGGGGTGGCGCTGCACCGTAAATTTTCCAAGGCCTATGAATATTCAGATTGTTGGGTGGAAGACAGCCGTCTTGTGGCGCTGAATGCCCGCGATGCGGCCGAGCGTGGCGCGGTGATCTTGCCGCGTCACAAGGTGGTGACCGCCAAGCGGGAGAATGGCATTTGGAAGATCAGCACCCAGACCCGCGATGGTCAAACCCATCACCATCAGGCACGGATTTTGATCAATGCCGCAGGGCCATGGGTCAGCGATGTGATCGGCCAGAAGATCGGCCATAACAGCAAAGGCGGCGTGCGTCTCGTGCGGGGCAGCCATATTGTGACCAAGCGTCTTTATGACCATGAGAAATGCTACTTCTTTCAGGGTGAGGACGGGCGCATATGTTTTGCCATTCCTTATGAGCAGGATTTCACCTTAATCGGGACGACCGACAAAGATCACCGCGACCCCGATACACGTCCCGAATGCAGCACCGAGGAGCGGGATTATATGCTGTCCTTTGTGAATAACTATTTCAGCACGGCTGTTACTGCCGAAGATATCGTGTGGTCTTATTCTGGTTTGCGGCCGCTCTATGATGACGGGGCGCAATCGGCATCTGCCGCCACGCGGGATTACACGCTGATCCTTGAAGGGGATGGGGAGGCGCCCTTGCTGAATATTTTTGGCGGCAAGATCACCACCTATCGCCGCTTGGCGGAATCCGCGCTTGAGAAAATCGCAGAGTTCACGAAATCCGCGCGCGGGCCGTGGACGGCGGGGGTGGCCTTGCCAGGTGGCGATTTCGAGGTGGGGGATGTGGATCGGTTGATTGAGAGCCTTGCGGCGGATTATCCGTTTCTTACGCCCAAATGGGCCACGCGTCTCATTCGCGCCTATGGGTGGGATGCTTGGGCGATACTGGCGGGGGCTCAAACATCAGAGGATCTCGGTCACGATTTTGGCGCGACTTTGACTGAGCCAGAGGTGTGTTGGCTTATGAAACACGAATTCGCGCAAACAGCCGAAGATGTGGTTTGGCGGCGCAGCAAGTTGGGGCTGCGGCTAGACCCATCACAAATAGCGGCCCTTGATGCATGGATGCAAAGCGCCGCAACGCAGATGGCGGCAGAATAGGCTAATCAAACAGGGACAATTGTGCCGTGGGGTGTTTGGCGGCACGTTTTGTCTTGCGGGGGGATTTGCGGCTGCCATGGCGGGTGAGAACTGCAACCGCGCCCGCCTTGTGATCGGGCGCACGGCGCTTGGCCCAAATCTGATCTTTGGCCCATTTGGCGCGCGCCGCAGGATCAAAGATGGGGTTGGGGTAGGTTCGTCCCAAAATGCCATGCGCGTCAGGATGCAACCACGGGCGGTGCAGGGCATCCCCCGAAAGCTGTGCAAGTTCAGGCACCCAACGGCGGATGAACACCCCATCGGGGTCTTGATCCAACCCTTGCTTTATGGGGTTGTAGACGCGGATCGAGTTGATGCCCGTTGTGCCAGATTGCATTTGCACCTGTGACCAATGAATTCCGGGCTCATAATCGGTGAACATCCGCGCCAGATGCAGGCCCGTTTCGCGCCAATGGAACCACATGTGATAACTGGCAACGGCCATCACCATCGCGCGCATGCGAAAATTCAGCCATCCCGTGTGGTGCAGGGATCGCATACAGGCGTCCAGAAAGGGCAGCCCCGTTTGCCCCGCTTTCCACGCTTCGAACCATGGATGCCCCTGTGGATCATCGCGCAGACCATCATAGGCGGGGTGCATATTCTCCCATTCGATCCGTGGTTCGTCTTCAAGTTTTTGGATGAAATGGCAGTGCCAATAAAGGCGGGATTGAAAGGCGCGCAGGGATCCGCGCCAGTCTTTGTGGCTCGGCCCTTTGGGTAGGGTGCCTGCGCGCTGTGCGGCGGCTTGTGCCACCTCGCGGAGCGAAATTGTGCCGAATGTCAGATGCGGCGATAGGCGCGAGCAGGCATCAGCACCCAAAAGCGGGCTAGACATTGCCGCGCGATAGGGCGCGCCGCGTTCAGTAAGAAAACTATGCAGCAGCGCGCGTGCTGCCATTGATCCGCCGTCTTGCAGATCATCCCCGCCATCAGGCGCAAGGCCGAGATCCGCGGGCTTTGGTAAATCCAAACTGGGGGCCTCGTAAATTTGTTCAAGATGCGGGGTTGCATGGCAGGGATGCGACATCTGCCTGTCCCATTCCCCCGCCCATCCGTTGCGCGAGGGTAAATTTCGGATGACACCGAATTGACGCGGTTCATGCCATGGGATGGATTTCGATTTGCACCATGCTGCCACCCTTTTGTCACGCGCATATGTCCAATCATTGCCCGTTTCTTGATGCGACCACAGCGCGGCAATTGTGTGCGCAGTTGCGATTTCTTCTAGCACCGCAACGGCATCCCCGCGAAGGATCACAAGCGGCTGACCCAAGCGCGCCAATGCCTCCCGCAACTCTCCCAAGGATTGCCGCAGAAACGTCCAATGTCGTGCGCTTGCATCAGGCTCAGCCCAGAAATCAGGTTCAATAATATACACAGGCAAGACGGGCCCTCGGGCTGCAGCTGAGGCAAGGCATGCTTGGTCTGTGACACGTAAATCACGTTTGAACCAGACAAGGTGTACGGGCCATTGTTTCATGTTGAGTTAAAGTAGTCTTAGTTTCGGCCGTGTCAGTAATTTGAATGGTCGACAGTATTAAATTTACAGCCTAACAGTAACTGATAACGCAAAATTGGATTGACGATGCCAACTGTTCCAGACCTCCCGCAGAACATTGTAGTCGCTAAAAATTTGCCTAGAGCTCCCGATAATATTAAGGGCCTGATGTTGATGGGCTTAGGCTTTTTTGTATTCGCCGCTGTTGACACAATGGCAAAGTTTTTGACAGACGGATTCCATCCAATCCAGATTGTTTGGACCCGCCAGCTAGGTCTTGTTTTTGGTGTAATTGTAATATTGCTCTGGCGCGGAACTAAAATCTTAAAAACTGCGAAGCCCAAATTACAATTTTTGCGGGGTGCACTGGCTGTAGGTTCGGCAACCTGCTTTATAACAGGAGTTAGCTTTGTCCCTTTGGCCGATGCAATCTCGGTGACCTTTATAGCTCCACTGATTGTCACCGTACTTGGCGCATTGCTTCTACGTGAAAAGGTGGGCCTACACCGATGGTCAGCTATTTTTGTTGGATTTTTAGGAACACTGATTGTAATTAGGCCAGGCTTAGGGATCGTCCATCCGGCAGTATTTTTGATAGTATTGGCTGCGAGTATGTTTGCGGTTCGCCAAGTCCTGTCCCGTATGATTGCACCCTATGACAATACATACACAACTGTTGCTTACACTGCTCTTGTTGGGGTGGCGGTTATCAGCATACCTCTTCCATTTTTCTGGGCATGGCCAAGCGATAAGAATTCCTTAATCATAATGTTCTTCATGGCAGCGTTTGCGGGCTTGGGCGAGCTTTTGGTGATCCGTGCGCTTGAGATTGCGGAAGCTGTAGTTTTGGCCCCCGTGCATTACTCAATGATATTATGGTCAGTGATGTATGGGTATTTGGTTTTCGCGCAATTACCAGATGGATGGACCCTAATTGGAACCACTTTGATCGTTGCAACTGGTCTTTATACTATGCATCGTGAACGCCTTGCAGCGCGCTCACGCCGTGCTGCGGTTTAGGCGATTTGCGGCGACAGCCGATAAGGCCAAAAATCCGCTTGCTACCATCAAGCAGGCCTCAACCCCGCCCCATTGATAGGCAAGGCCCGATAGGCCCGTGCCCAACAATCGGCCTGCCGCATTCGCCATGTAGTAGAAACCAACATCTTGGCTGACCCGCTCGGACTTCGAAAACGCGAGAATGAGGTAAGAGTGCAGGGCTGAGTTCACGGCAAATATCGCGCCAAAGACCAACAGACCCAAGACCAGCGTCACAGTCAGCCAAGGGGCGGGCGCGCCTGCGGTTGAGGCAGTAATTGCCAAAAGCGCAGGGATTGGCACAAGCGCCAAGGCCCAATGGCGCGCACTTGCAGACAGTTGCCCCAAATCATTGGCCCCTTTGCGCAGGATACGCGGGGCCATGGCCTGAACAGTGCCATAAAGGATGATCCAGACTGCCATGAAGGTGCCAATCGTGAAAAAGGCTGCGCGCCTGCTTTCATCGCTGCCATCGGAAAGAACGGCGTAGAAATAAACGGGGATGCCCACCACAAACCACACATCCCGCGCGCCGAATAAAAAGACGCGGGCCGCAGATAGAAGATTGATATTTTTGTCCCGCGAGATGACGGTGGAAAACTTGGTCGCTTTGTTGCCTTTGGGCAGGCCGTCAGGCATGAAGAAAAGCAGCACCACAAGGATCAGTGCCAAAATAGCTGCCATACCCAACAATGCGGTGTTGTAGCCGTAAAGCGCCAAAAGGCCTGCGCCCAAAAGGAACCCCAATCCCTTTACCGCGTTTTTTGATCCTGTGAGCCAAGATACCCATTTCAGCAATCCAGCCCCTTCGGGTGCCAAAAGTTTGACAGCCGATTTTGAGGACATTTTCGCCAGATCCTTGGCCACGCCTGAGGCCCCTTGCACGGCCATCACATAGGCCACAGATGCGCTGATCGACCACGCAGGATCCAGTGCGGTAAGGGCCAAAAGCGCACCAACCTGTAGGATCAGCCCCGCATATAAGGTGCGGGTCAGGCCAAACCGCGCGGCCAGCCAGCCCGCAGAAAGATTGGTTATGACGCCTGCAATCTCATAGAGCAAAAACAGATAGGCCAGTTGAACGGGACTAAAGCCGCGCTCGTGAAAGGCCAAGAGAACCAACATCCGAAGCGCGCCATCCGACAGCATAAACGCCCAATAAGCCGCTGTTACGGCGATATAGGCGGGCAGGGCGGATGGCTTTGGCGCGGTCATAGACTTGCGCCAACCATGCGCGCGACATCAATCAGGCGATGGGCATAGCCCATTTCATTGTCATACCACGCATAAATCTTGGCCTGCGTGCCATTAATGACCATCGTGGATGGCCCATCCACAATCGAGGATCGCGTGTCATTAGTGTAATCCGCACTCACCAAAGGGCGCGCTTCAAAGCCGAGGATGCCGTTCAGCGCCCCTTCTGCCGCACGCGCGAAGGCTGCGTTGATTTCCGCCGCCGTGGCCTCGCGGTCTAGCTCAAAGACACAATCGGTCAGGGACGCGTTCAACAGAGGAACGCGCACAGCGTGCCCATTCAGCTTGCCCTTCAATTCGGGATAGATCAGCGTGATCGCCGTGGCACTGCCCGTTGTGGTCGGAATCAGTGAGTTCAGCGCAGACCGCGCGCGGCGTAAATCTTTGGCTGGCCGATCTACGATGGTTTGGGTGTTTGTGACATCATGGATTGTGGTGATTGAGCCGTGCTTGATGCCAAATTCTTCCATCATCACTTTGACCACAGGGGCAAGACAATTTGTGGTGCAGCTTGCCGCTGTCACGATGTCATGTGCGGAAGGGTCATAAATCTCGTGGTTCACGCCATAGACGATATTCGCGGTGGGGCCATCTTTGACGGGGGCGGAGACAATGACCTTTTTCACGCCTGCGGCGCAATAGGGCGCAAGGGCCGCAGCTGTTTTAAATTTCCCCGTGCAGTCAATGACCACATCCACCCCCTTAAGGGGCAGGTCATCGATGTCTTTGGTGCCAATAAAAGGAATGCTTTGGTCATTGATGATGACAGCATTCTCTGTTGCTGAGAAAGACGCGGGCCAGCGACCATGCACTGTGTCAAACTCCAACAGATGGGCGTGCATGGCGGCATCACCGACCGCATCATTGATCCAAGCGATCTCTGCGCCCGCCTCAAGCAAGGGTCGCAGCGCAAGCTTGCCGATGCGGCCCAATCCGTTCAGCGCGTAGACAGTCATATTTCAATCCTCTTTAGAAGTCTCTGCGATGTGATCCACCGCATTTTGCAGCGCCGCGCGTTCTAGGCTTTCAAGGGGCAGGGCGGTGAAGGCGGCAATACGATTGCGCAACGCGCCATAGGTTGCCTGAAAAGCCAGCCCCCGCTCAGCAACGCTGCCTTGGGCCTTTACAGGGTCAGGCAGGCCCCAGTGCCCGCTGACAGGCTGTCCCGCCCAAGCGGGGCGATCCTCATTGGCGGCCACATCGCAGACTGTAAAAACAAAATCCATCTGCGGGGCTTCGGGCGCTTGGAAAACGCTAAGATGCTTAGAACTGAGAGCAGAGGTATCATGCCCTTTTTGGCGCAGCACCTTGAGCGCGAGCGGGTTGAGCGTGCTTCGCGGTTGGACACCGGCGGAGTATACGCGAAACCGATCCCCGCCTATATCGCGTAGCAAAGTTTCAGCCATGATGGAGCGTGCCGAGTTTCCCACACAGAGGAACAGCACATTAAATGGCCTGCTGTCATTCTGCGGGTCAGGCGCACAGTCAAACTGAAGGTTTACCCGTCCACGGCAGCACTCTGAAAATAGAGCAGCCATCATATCATGGGTGGTGTCCATCGCTACGCGATAGCGCAGCGAAGTGCCTTCGCGTTCTTGCACGATCAACCCCGCCTGATGGAGTGCGCCAAGATAGGCCGACAAGGTCGAGGGTTTAACCCCCAAAGCAGCACCAATTTCCCCCGCCGCGACCGCATCAGGATAACGGCGCATTAGCAGGCGAAAAATATCAAGGCGCGGGCCATGGCCCAAAGTTGACAGCTGTGTGACGAGTATATTTTCCATATTTCGTGAATAATCGAAATAATGAATCAAGCAAAGCCTCCAATGGCGCTGTCATTAAAAATTCACGGAGAGCCTAAACTAGCCTGCCAAATGGCTTTCACCGCGGGCTTTGGCCAAGGCAATCTGGTGCTGACGTTCGCGGAAACGCGCGCGATCTTCATCGCTGTGCTCGCCCATACATTGATGACAGGAGACGCCTTCTTCGAAATGAGGATGTCTGCGATCTTCGTCAGAAATCGGGCGGCGACAGGCACGGCACAGACCATAAGGCCCCTGTTTAAGGCCGTGACCGACAGAGACGCGTTCGTCAAAGACGAAACATTCGCCCTCCCAAAGGCTGCTTTCTTGTGGCATTTCTTCAAGATATTTTAGGATGCCGCCTTTGAGGTGATACACCTCCTCCACGCCTTGATCCTTGAGGAACGCGGTGGATTTCTCGCAACGGATGCCACCGGTGCAGAACATTGCAATCCGCTTGTTGTGAAAGCGATGTTTGTTTTCCTCCCACCATTGTGGGAATTGGCGGAAACTTTCGGTCTGTGGATCAACCGCGCCTCTGAAAGTGCCAATGGCCACTTCGTAATCATTGCGCGTGTCGATCACAGCGACATCAGGGGCCGAGATCAATTCGTTCCATTCTTCAGGCGCAACATAAGTGCCCACGATTTTGCGCGGATCAGTTTCTGGCACACCCATCGTGACGATCTCGCGCTTCAGGCGCACCTTGAGGCGGCCAAAGGGCATTTCGGTGGCTGTGCTTTCTTTCCATACAAACGCCGCACAACCAGGCAGGTTGCGGATATGGGATAGCACCGCGTCAATACCCGTGCGGCTGCCTGCGATAGTGCCGTTGATCCCTTCGCGCGCCAAAAGAAGCGATCCCTTGATCTCCTGCGCCTCGCAAAGCCCAAGCAGGGGCGCGCGCAACTCTTCGGGCGCGTCAAATCGGGTAAAGTGATAGAGAGCGGCGACAATATACATAGCTGCGCATTTACGCCCTTGCATTGTGCAACTCAACCCTTAGGTGATGCGGCACGCTGCCCTATACGGAGACCATGGTATGAAACCCGCTACTCACGCGCTTTTGGTGATTGATGTGCAAAATGACTTTTGCGAAGGCGGTGCCTTGGCTGTGCCTGAGGGCAGCGCGATTGTGGCGGGGATCAACGCCTTGATGGATGACTATGCCGCCGTGATCCTGACCCAAGATTGGCATCCCGCGGATCATTCCAGTTTTGCAAGTCAGCATGAGGGGCGCGCGCCCCTAGAGATGATTGAGATGCCCTATGGCCCACAGGTTTTATGGCCTGATCATTGCGTGCAAGGCAGCGCAGGGGCGGAATTTCATCCAGAACTTCGCACAAACCGTGCGGATCTGATTATTCGCAAAGGGTTTCGCCCTGCCATCGACAGCTATTCTGCGTTTTTCGAAAATGATCACCAGACCCCCACGGGGCTTAAGGGATATTTGCGCAATCGTGGGATCACGCATCTGACCATGGTCGGATTGGCGACAGATTTCTGTGTCAATTATTCCGCGCAAGATGCCGCAAAACTAGGGTTTGCAGTCGACCTGCGCCGCGATTTGTGTCGCGCGATTGATCTGGGCGGATCATTGGCGACAGCTTTGGATGACATGGCCGCTTTGGGTGTGATGATGTCAAAGTGCTGATTGATAGAGTTTGACCGTTAACCCACCGAAGGCCACGGGGCGGCTCACCTCTGACCATGTCAAACCTGTGGCCTTGGCTAACCCTTCGTCCGATGTGACCATGCCAAATTGCCATCCTGTGAACCGTTCGCGCATGACCGCACCAATGGCGCCGTAAAGCCCAAACAACAATTTGCGATTGCCAATCCGCGCGCCATAGGGCGGGTTCAGAATGACCAACCCTTTTTGCTTTTTCGGTGGTTCAAGCGCGCTGAGGGGCTGACAGGCAAAGCTGGTCCATTCCGCAACACCTGCACGCTCGGCATTGGCGCGCGCGCCTGTGATGGCCCCTTGGTCGCGGTCGAACCCGTAAAATTGCACGGCCTCAGCCTCGCGTGAGGAAAAATTGCGGCGCATTGCAGACCAATCAGCAATCTCAAATCCGGCAAGATCTTCAAACGCAAAGCGGCGCGCACGCCCTGCGGGCAACCGCGCGGCAATCTCGGCGGCCTCAAGCAAAAACGTGCCAGAGCCACACATCGGATCAACCACAGGCATCCCGCCATGATAGCCGCAGGCCCGCAAAAACGCGGCTGCAAGGGTTTCTTTCATGGGCGCTTTGCCGATGAATTCCTTGGCGCCCCGTTTGTGCAAGCTCTCACCGGATGTATCGAGGCTGAGTGTGCAAAGATCATCTTCGATGCGCAGTTTGACAACAATCAGCGCCTCAGGATTCGGTGTGTTGCCAAGCGCCGCGCTGATTGCCCCCTCAATTCGTTCCGCAGCTGCGCGTTGGTGGTAAATCTTTGATTTGCGGCAGGTGGCCTCAACGCGCCAAGCTCGATCAGGACGCAAAATGCTGGCCCAATCCAATTTGCGTGCGCGCTTGTCCAATTGTGCCAGATGCATCGCGCGGAATTCCGCGATACGGATCAATACGCGTCCCGCGCAGCGCAGCCAGAGATTGGCACGCATTGCCTCAGCGAGATCACCCTGACAGATCACACCCCCTGCCACAGATTGCACGCCCGAGAAGGATAAGCTGCGCGCCTCCTCGGCGAGGATATCCTCCAATCCTGGGGTGCCTTGCAGGAAAATTTCCATCGCTCTTGCCTTTATGGCCTATGATTTGCTCTAAACGGCGCGAAACACGCCTGCTTGGAGCCTAGCCATGGTCGATATCGCCACCCGTGTCCATAACCATCGCTGGAGGATTGACCCGATCGTGCGCTCGCTGATCGACACGGATTTCTATAAATTGCTGATGTGTCAGTCGGTCTTTCGCAATAGGCCCAAAACCCAAGTCGCATTTTCACTGATCAATCGCACAACGCGCATCCCGCTTGCGCATCTGATTGATGAGGGTGAATTGCGTGAGCAATTGGATCATATCCGCACCCTGCGCCTGACGCGGGGCGAAAGCACGTGGCTGCGCGGGAATACATTTTATGGCAAGCGCCAGATGTTCCGCCCCGATTTCATGGAATGGTTCGAGGCGCTGCAACTGCCCCCCTACCATCTGGAACGGGTGGGGGATCAATATGAGCTGACCTTTGAAGGCGCATGGCCCGAGGTGATGCTTTGGGAAATCCCCGCGCTAGCAGTTTTGATGGAACTGCGCGGGCGCGCTGTCTTGAAAGACATGGGTAAGTTCGAGTTGCAGGTGCTGTATGCCCGCGCGATGACGAAGCTTTGGGAAAAAATCGAAAGAGTGCGCGCGATTGAGGGCCTGCGCATTGCCGATTTCGGCACCCGCCGTCGCCATTCCTATCTGTGGCAGGATTGGTGTGTGCAGGCGATGATTGAAGGTTTGGGGGGTAAATTCGCGGGGACCTCAAATTGCCATATCGCGATGAAGCGCGACATTGAGGCAATTGGGACGAATGCGCATGAATTGCCGATGGTCTATGCCGCCTTGGCCCGCGATGATACGGAACTGGCCCGCGCGCCCTATGATGTTCTTGCGGACTGGCATGAGGAACATGATGGCAATCTGCGCATCATCCTGCCTGACACCTATGGCACGGTGGGGTTCCTCAGGAACGCGCCCGATTGGTTGGCGGGTTGGACGGGTATTCGTATCGACTCAGGCCAACCCGAGGCGGGGGCCGAGGCCGCGATTGACTGGTGGAAATCGCGCGGCGAAGACCCTAAGCAGAAATTGGTGATCTTTTCAGACGGGTTGGATGTCGACCGCATCGCCGAGCTGCACGCCAAATTTTCAGGCCGCGTGCGCGTATCCTTTGGTTGGGGCACGCTGTTGACGAATGATTTCCGCGGGCTGGTCGAGGGCGATGCGCTTGCCCCCTTCTCGCTGGTCTGCAAAGCCATCCGCGCTGACGGCCGCCCCACAGTTAAACTGTCTGACAACCCCGAGAAAGCGATGGGGCCAAAGGATGAAATCGCACGCTATAAGCGCGTGTTCGGGGTGGGGGAACAGGAACGGGTTGAGGTGGTGGTTTAGGGGATTATCAGTCTGAGATACTTAAATCTCGTTTGTTCCTTAAGATGGTCAATATCGCTTGTGTCCATTTGCTTGTGGATCATACGATGGCAGGTCGGACAAAGCACAAGGAAATCATCTGGAACTATATACCTTTTTGTCTGTCCTTCAGATAGGGTTTGCAAAGGGGCGCAGTGGTGAACATCCAATGGTATGTTGATAGCTGGCCCCCGATAATTCCAGTCGATGCGCGGATCCAAGCCACAACATTCACAGACCGCTTTTCGAACTGAGAGGACTTCGCGGCGTACCTTACCCGAACGCTCAATTTTGCGAGACAATGCGTAGCGCCTAGTTTCATCAATGTTGCTCGAGTTTGCTTCAGCATACATCATGTCACTTGGGGTCGATCCGCCTCTCTCGATAAGTGTTTGGTAGGCGGCCAGCATCTTTTCGAGATCGTCGCACACCACCTTTTCATTCAAATCCGAAAGGCTATATGTCCGACCAAAGGAATGTCCGGCAATATAGCCCGATGGCAAGTCTTCGTCGGAACCCAAATCGATCGTTCCGGTATCAAATAGTCCTGCATACTCGGGCACTCTCTGCGCCATATCCAGAGCCCGGCGCTGCAGCACTTGTCGTCCGTTAAGCCTGCCAAATTCTTTGTACACTGCGGTAGTGCCTTGGTTCATTGACAGAGTAACAGTACGTGTTTGTGGGTTGATTAAGTAGACAACATAAAACCCCTTAGTCGCGGATTCTGTTTCCAGAGGATCAAAAAAGGCTAACCATGGAACAGCGGCCCAATTACCTGCACCGAAACTAGCCTTCAATTTAAGTTCATAAGGCTTTCCAAATAGTTGCTTCTTCGCTTCTGCTGCGACGTCACGGCGAACGAAATTCCCAAAGTCGCTATTGGAAAAGGGCTTCATGCGCTCATGGGCGTAGTCTCTTGCAATCTTGCCGAGCATTTCAGCGAGCATATGTCCTTCATTTTTGTGTTTAATTTATCACATAATGTTGCTTAGGAATAATGCATTTTTAAAAATGGGGGGATCACCTCTCATCCCTCCACCTTCCCCCGTCCTGCCTTCACCTCGGCGCGCAGTTTTTTGCCCTTGATCCGCCGTTCCACCGATCCCTTCGTGGGGCGGGTGGGGCGGCGGGGTTTGGGCGCGACCAAGGCCGCGCGGATCATCTCGGCCAGTCTTTCGCGTGCGATCTCGCGGTTGCGGGCTTGGCTTCTGGTGTCTTGCACAAAGATCACCACCGCGCCGTCTTTTGTCCATTTCTGGCCCGCGATGCGTTCCAAACGGCGTTTGACGGACGCGGTCAGATGGGGGGAGCGGGCAGCCTCAAACCGCAGCTCGACCGCCGTTGAGACCTTGTTCACATTCTGACCGCCTGGCCCTTGGGCGCGGGTGAAGCTTTCGGTCAATTCCCAATCGGCAATGGTGATCTGGTCGATGATGGTCAGCATCTGGGTCCGCCTTGCGGGTTTGTGCGAGCATCATAGCGGGCAAAGGCGGATAATCCCAGTCGCGATCCGTTGCCCCAAGCCCGTAAGATTTCGCAGATGACGCCCCTTGTTTGAAGGGGGGGGCATCGTTACATGGGGGGCTATGATGAAAAGACCACTCCGCCCTCATCTTGCACAAGCCCCTTGGCCCCCTGTTTTTGGGCGGATTGATTTGTGATGCTAAAGATCATCAGCCTTTTTCTAATTTTTATGGCCGTGCTTGCCATGTTTGGAAAGCTGCGCCTGCCCAAGTTCAAATCGCGCAAGCCGCGCTTTCCCCCAGATCCCCTAAAGCGTGATCCGCTAAAACGTGATCCGAGAGACGAGGACAAACCTCAATGACCGCGCATATTGCCTTGGCTGTTTTGGGCTTGGTGATCCTTGTTCTTGCGGGGGATGCGTTGGTGCGGGGGGCTGTCAACCTTGCGTTGCGGTTGGGCATTTCGGCCCTGGTCGTCAGCCTGACCGTGGTGGCTTTTGGGACATCTGCGCCAGAATTGTTGGTGTCGATCCAAGCAGTGCTTGGTGATGCACCAGGCTTGGCATTGGGCAATGTTGTGGGGTCGAACATCGCCAATGTTCTTTTGGTCTTGGGGCTGCCCGCAATTATTTCCTGCCTTGATCCCAGTGTCTCGGACACGCGCAAGAATTACGTTTTCATGCTCTGCGCCAGTTTGGTCTTTGTCGTGCTTGCGTTTCTGGGGCCCTTTATCTGGTGGCATGGTCTGATCCTTCTGGCGGTTTTTGCGCTGATATTGGGGGATCAAATTCGTCATGCCTTTGCAGGTGATGCGCCCGAGGAATTACCCGAAGAATTGGAAGAAGCTGATCCGTCCATGCCCTATTGGAAGATTGGCATGTATCTCGGGCTTGGCTTGATTGGTCTGCCTTTGGGGGCGGATCTCTTGATTGATAGCGCCACAGAAATCGCGCGCGCCTTTGGCGTGTCGGAGGTGGTCATTGGTTTGACCCTGGTGGCCCTTGGCACCAGTTTGCCCGAATTGGCGACATCTGTTATGGCCGCATTGCGCAAACATGCAGATGTGGCCTTGGGCAATGTAATTGGCTCGAACATCTTTAATTTGGTTTTCATTTTTGGGTTCGCCCCTTGGTTTGGCGCCATTCCCGTGGATAGCGAATTCCTGCGCTTTGATCTTTGGGTGATGTTGGGCACTTCGCTGATCTTGCTGCCTTTCGTGTTTTTCCGGTGGCGCATGGGGCGCGCGGTGGGACTTCTCTTTGTGGCGCTCTATATCGGCTATGTAAGTTTCTTATTGCACTAGTCGGAGGTTTACAGATGCCCGCAGCTTTGGTGACAGGCGCAGGTCAGCGCTTGGGTCAGGCAATGGCGATTGCATTGGCACAGGCGGGTTACGATGTGGCGATCCATTATGCCTCATCCCGCGAAGGGGCTGAGGCGACCGCGGCAGCCGTTCGGGCCGCAGGGCGTCAGGCGGTTCTGGTGCAGGCCGATCTTTTGGATGAGGCGGCGACACAGGCCCTTTTGCCCGAGGCCCGTGCGTCAATCGGGGCGGCTTTTTCGGTTCTGGTCAACAACGCCTCCATATTCGAGCATGATACATTCGGGGGCCTCACCCGCGAGAGTTGGGATCGACATATGAATTCCAACTTGCGCGCGAGCGTGGTCTTGTCGGAGGCTTTTGCCGCGCAGGCCCCCAAAGCCGTGCAAGATAGCGGCGGTGAGCCGCGCGCAACCTCAGTCATCATCAACATGATCGACCAAAGGGTGCATAAGTTGACCCCCGATTTTGTCAGCTACACATTGGCAAAATCCGCATTGTGGACATTTACCAAAACTGCCGCGCAGAATTTAGCGCCCGATATTCGCGTAAATGCCATTGGGCCCGGCCCAACATTGCGCGGGGGAAGGCAGGATGCAGCGGCCTTTGCCCGCCAGAGACAAGCCACAATTTTGCACCGTGGCGCCGATTTGGACGATATCACCGATGCGCTCATCTATTTGGTGAAAGCTAAGGCTGTGACAGGCCAAATGATCGCCGTGGATGGGGGGCAGCATCTGGCTTGGGCGACCCCTGATGTTATAGGGGCAGAATAGGTATAATTTTTTATTATGATTAGAGTTTTCCACTGCGGTTCCTTAGGTAACGTTTAGGTAAAGTTTAAGTAACGATTTAATCACAAAGCCCCGCTGGAAAAGAAAATAATTAACAAATTCAAATAGTTAAAAAGACGCCTAAAAATTGTGCAATTCACAGAACCCTCCGAAAAACAAAGAAAAATTTCGATGCTTCAAGGGTTTTCCGCAGGTTTATCCACAGGTTTAGTGGACATATTTTCTCTTGAACTTGGCTGCTCTTCGTTGCAGCGCGAATTGGAATCAGGGCAGGCTTTGCGTCATGGATGACATGTTAGAAAACAGCGTGGAAATTAGCCCCTCAGGAGATGCGCCGCGGCAGGGGCATGAGGTCATTCGCGACTACCTTAAGACGCTAGATCAAAGCCCTGGTGTTTATCGCATGCTCGATGCGCAGAGCCGCGTTTTGTATGTTGGCAAGGCGCGTGCCCTCAAGCGGCGGGTGTCGAATTATGCGAAACCCTCGGGGCATAGTCCGCGTATCGCGCGGATGATTTCGGAAACTGCTTCGATGATGTTTCTGACCACGCGCACCGAAACCGAGGCGCTGCTGTTAGAGCAAAATCTCATTAAGCAGCTCAAGCCGCGATACAATGTTTTGCTTCGTGACGATAAAAGCTTCCCGAATATCGTAATCGGGGCAGCGCATGATTTTCCGCAAATCCGCAAACATCGAGGCGCCAAGACGGAGAAAGGTCAGTATTTTGGCCCCTTTGCTTCGGCGGGGGCGGTTAATCGCACGTTGAACCAATTGCAAAAAGTGTTCTTGCTGCGCAATTGCAGCGACACGACTTTTGACAGCCGCACGCGGCCCTGTTTGCTCTACCAGATTAAGCGGTGTTCTGCGCCATGTGTTGGCTATATTAGCGCATCAGAATACGCCGCGAGCGTGGCTGATGCCGCGCGGTTTTTGCGCGGGAATTCCACCGAAATTCAAGAGCAGCTTGGCGTGCAAATGGCCGAGGCTGCCGAAGCGATGGAATATGAGCGCGCTGCAGCCCTGCGCGACCGCATCCGCGCGCTGACGCAAGTGCAGGGCACCCAAGGGATCAACCCACAAACTGTGCGTGAGGCCGATATCATCGCCTTACATATGGAGGGCGGTCAGGCCTGTGTTCAGGTCTTTTTCATCCGCGCCAACCAAAACTGGGGCAACCATGACTATTACCCGCGCTTGGGTGGTTCTGAATCCCCCGATGAGGTCATGGAGGCCTTTTTGGGCCAGTTCTATGATAACAAGGAACCCCCACGCCAAGTGATCCTGTCGCATGGGCTGGAGGAGGCCGAGCTGATGGAGGCCGCTTTGGGCCAAAAGCGCGGTGGCAAGGTTGAGATCCTCGTGCCACAGCGTGGCGAAAAGGCGGAATTGGTTGAGGGGGCATTGCGCAATGCCCGCGAAAGCCTTGCACGGCGTATGGCCGAAAGCGCCACCCAAGCAAAATTGTTGCGCGGTTTGACCGATGCGTTTGGCCTAGATGGCGCGCCCGCGCGTATAGAGGTTTATGACAACTCGCATATCCAAGGCGCACATGCCGTTGGGGCCATGATTGTTGCGGGGCCAGAGGGCTTTCTCAAAAGCCAATATCGCAAATTCAACATCCGCGGGGATGATCTTACCCCCGGGGATGATTTTGGCATGATGAAAGAGGTTCTAACGCGCCGCTTTCAGCGCCTCCTTAAGGAAGACCCTGACCGCAAATCCGATGCTTGGCCTGACTTATTGCTTATCGATGGTGGGGCGGGGCAGATCAGTGCTGTTGCTGAGATCATGGGGGATCTGGGTGTTGACGATGTCCCCTTTATCGGTGTCGCCAAAGGTGTAGATCGTGATGCGGGCAAGGAAGAGTTCCACCGCTATGGGGCGCGTCCCTTTGCGCTTAAGCGCAATGACCCTGTGCTCTATTTTATCCAACGCCTGCGCGATGAGGCGCATCGCTTTGCGATTGGGGCGCATCGCGACAAACGATCAAAGGCGATTGGCGCGACCCCGTTGGATGAGGTTCCCGGCATTGGCGCCACCCGCAAGCGGGCGCTTTTGGCCCATTTTGGAAGTGGTAAGGCCGTGTCGCGCGCAGATTTGGCAGATCTAAAGGCGGTAGAAGGAATCTCAGATCGGATGGCAGAAACCATCTATGCCTTCTTCCATGACGGGGCGTGAGCGGATAAGATCGAACCTATGACATGGACACTTCCAAATATTCTGACGGTGCTTCGCCTGTTAGCCGCGATTGCGGTCGGTGTGGTGTTTGCAATCTTTCCGCGTCCGATTGCCGATTGGGTGGCATTGATCCTGTTTATCGGCGCAGCCACCACCGATTATCTGGATGGATATTTGGCTCGCAAATGGGCGCAAGTTTCCCGTTTCGGTGCCATGCTTGATCCGATTGCGGATAAGGCCATGGTGGTGATCGCCTTGGCAATCTTGGTCGGGCTGTTTGATCTATCCGTGGCCCTGATCACACCTGTTGTTCTTATCCTATTTCGCGAGGTCTTCGTCTCTGGCCTGCGTGAATTCTTGGGCGCGGATGCAGGGCGACTTAAGGTTACAAAACTCGCCAAATGGAAAACCATGGTACAGATGGTTGCGATTGTCTTGATGTTCTTATGGGCGATTGCAGAGCATAATATGCACAATGACCATTCATTTGGCACCTTTGGCTTGCACGTGCTGCGCGATGCTTTGGCGTGGGGTGGCATGGGGATGTTGTGGCTTGCAGCCGTTTTGACCTTTGTCACAGGGTTTGATTACTTCCTCAAAGCCTTGCCATTCCTCAGTGACCAGAAAGGCTGACGGGATGATTGAACTGAGATATTTCGCATGGTTGCGCGAACGCATTGGCGCGGATCGCGAGATGATCAGCACCCATGCGGCAACAATCGCCGAGTTGATTGCTGAGCTGCGCGGTAAATCTGACGCGCATGACTTGGTGTTTTCGGATCTATCCGCTGTGCGCGCGGCGGTTGATCAGGAATTGGTCGATTTGGATCATCCCGTTCAGGGCGCGCGCGAGATTGCCTTTTTCCCACCAATGACGGGGGGCTAGGGCCATGGCGGTAGATGTCCGCGTCCAATCTGCGCCGTTTGATTTGGGCGCTGAGATTTCGGATTTCGCCGCGGCTGCAACGGGTGCGGGCGCTGTCGTCAGTTTCACAGGTCTGGTACGCGATTTGCCCGATCAAAGCCTCGCTCATATGGAAATAGAGCATTATGCAGGCATGACTGAAAAAGCGCTTGGTGCAATCGCCGCCGAAGCGCAGGCGCGCTGGCCGTTGATCCGCGTCTTGATCATCCACCGCTATGGCAAACTTGTGCCGTCAGACCAGATCATGATGGTAGCGACCGCTTCGCCCCATCGCAAAGCAGCATTTGAAAGCGCCGATTTCCTCATGGATTATCTAAAGTCCCGTGCGCCATTCTGGAAAAAAGAAGCGCGCCACGATGGGCGCGCGGATTGGGTAGAGGCCAAAGACGAAGATGAGGCCGCGCTTGCCCAATGGGTAAAACCTTAGCTTAAGATTTCTCCAACTTACTGCGCAGATGGTCGTTTTCGCTGCGGGCTTCACGCAAACCTTCCATCGCGGCACGCAACTCGGCCTCGGTTTGGGAAAGCTGCGTGGTCAATTCGCTTTCGCGCTGTTCGATATAAGTGATGGCTTGGTCGCGCAATTCTTCGGCTTCGTGCAGCGAAGCGGCGAGGCTTTCCAACTCATTCACATCTGCATCGGATACGCGCGTCAGACGATGCACAAGCCAATTTGCAAACCACCCAAGGGCAAAGGCGATGATCAAAATGATCGTAATGGCGATAATGAATTCAGTGCGGTTCATTGTTGGGCCTCCTCGCCTGCAGGGGCTTCGGCATCTGCCGCCTCCCCGGGCGTGTCATTTTCGGCTGCGGTTCGATCAATCAGTTTAAACTCGATACGACGGTTTTGCTCGCGGCCCTCTTCGGTGTCATTATCCGCGATTGGGTTGGCCTCTCCATAACCGCGCGCCGATAGGTTCGACACCAGAACCCGCCGCGCCAGAAGGCCGTTGAAGACCGCATCAGCGCGGGCTTGGCTCAATGTGAGGTTCATTTCCTCGCGCCCTTGACTGTCGGTATGACCGCCGATTTCCATATCGACATGGCGGCAATCTGGCAGGATCTCAGCCAAGCGATCTAGGATTGCGCCTGTGCTTTCGTTGATTTCAATCGACCCAGGATCAAAGGTGATTTTCGTCTCTGCCAACAGATCTTTGATCCGCGAAAGGCAGGTTTCAGGTGACAGCAATTCGGGTTCAGGCGCAAGGCTTGCATCCACGGTCACGTTGATCTCGAAATCTGCACCGTCAAGTTTATCCGATAGGAGGCGCGAGGCCAGTTCGATATGATCTCGATCTGCAACACGGCCAGACAATGTCAGTTTTGCGGGGGTGATGAGCAAATCGCCGTCATGCAAAAAGGACAGCGCCTCTAAGCCTGCAAGACTGCGGACTGACCATCCTTCGGGCAAGGCTTCGTCTAAATTCGTGGCGAAATAGACATTTTCGCTGCCGAAAAGCGCCTGCGCGAAAGCTTGGTTCGCGGCTTGCAGGTTTTCATCGGGTAAGCGACCGCGCACCTGAACGGCCCCTGTCTCAGAAAGGCTTGCGGTGAATTCTGGCGCTTCTAACGCGCCGCTATCTTGGGGCGGGGGCGGTAGGATGGCCTGCAATGAAAACAGATTGGGAAGGTTGCGGTCTAATTCACCCACCACCTGATCAAAAAGACGCTGCGATGTGCCTTCTTTCGCCACAAGGCTGACATCGGCGTCTGAGAAGGTGAGCGTCCCCTCCCCGAGTTCTGCAAGAGCGGCGACCGCCACCCCTATGGCCAGCGCCCATTCTGTGGAAGGCACGCCAAGGCCCACATCACAGCTTTCACCTGTGGCAAGGCCTGCGGCCTCTGCTGCGGTGATAATCCGCGCCGCATTCGCCTCCGTATCTGCGGAGCAAACCTCAAGACTGGCCACATCGCCCTCGCGGATCATACGAAAGGCAAAGGGTGTAATAACGGGACGGGGGGCGGAGATGTCGATAACCACATCCAACCCTGCCTGAGGGTAACTGTTTAAGCGGGATATTGCGCTGTCACGCTCCGCCACGCTATCGGCAACCGCCGTGACAGTCACCTTGCCCTGCATCACCGAGATTTTTGAACGTGGAAGCAAGCGCAAGGCGCGCAGCCCGTATTCAAGTGCGGCATCCCAACCTTGCGGAATAGGATAGTCAACGCTTTCCACCAGATTGGCGACTTCGACCCCATTGGTGATATCGGCGATGCGTGCGGCAATGGTTTCGCCATCGGCATCGGTTGGGATCAGTCCAATCATCGAAATGCCGTCACTGTTGCGCAACATCTCGAGCAGGAAATCTGGGGTTGAAATGCCCGCGGGGTCGGCAACGGTGATTTCATCAATCAGCCGGTCATCATCCACGACTGCCGCGGCAAGTGTCAGCGCGCGAAACCGTGCAGCCTCATTGGGGGCCTCGCCTGAAATGTGAACTTGCAGCCCGTCCCCGCGCAACTCGACCCAACTCACGCCAGATTGCTCCAGCCGTTCCTCAACCGCCGCAACAGAACGGTTTTCGATGGAGATCGCCGCGGCTATTGCCACGAGGTAAGACAACAGGCCTGCGACCAAAAAAGTTAAAACTGCTGCAAGAGAGAGCGAAATTTTCATATTGGAAATGTGATCCGAATTTATCCCCTGGGGATGGCTTAGAGATTAATCGCCCGAGGATCAATCACAGCAATGCTGCAGCGGCAAGAAATAGCCCAAAGATCAGCCCAGCATCGCGATTGCTGCGAAACAGCGACAGGCAGCGGTCGACATTGTTGATGTCCAACTGCCGCATCTGCCAGATCATATGGGCGGCAAAACCCACAACGCCGCAAAGACCCAATATTAGCGCCGCCCCTGATAGGACAACCATCACAGCCGCCGCCGCGAGGCCCGCGCTGAGGATCAAGAAGCCCCAAAGCCACTGCGCCGAATTCTCCCCAAAAAGGCGTGCGGTCGATTTCACGCCCATCAGCGCGTCATCTTCTTTGTCTTGATGGGCATAAATCGTGTCATAAAACAGGGTCCATGCAATTCCTGCGAGATAAAGAAGGATAGGGGCAAGCGATAGATTGCCTTGATGCGCCGCCCAAGCCAAAAGCGCGCCCCAGTTAAAGGCAATGCCCAAAAACACCTGCGGCCACCATGTGAAACGCTTGGCAAAAGGATAAATCGCCACAGGCAAGAGAGCCAGAATGCCCAACCAAATTGCGGCTGCTTGAAAGGTGAGCAGAATACCAAAAGAGATGAGTGCCTGCACAACCGCCCAAATCAGTGCGCCGCGCACTGTCACCTGACCTGATGGCAAAGGGCGCGATTGGGTGCGGGCAACGCCCGCATCAATATGGCGGTCGGTGATGTCATTCCATGTGCAGCCTGCACCGCGCATGAGAAACGCGCCAATAGCGCAGCCAAGTGCAATCCAGAGATTATAGACTGTTCCGCCCGCAGGGTCAGCCGCAACAGAAAGCGCCAAGCCCCACCAGCACGGCAAAAGCAATAACCATGTGCCAATTGGGCGATCGGCCCGAGATAATCGCAGATAGGGCCGTGTTGTGGCAGGGGCGAGATGATCGACCCAATTGCCCTGATAGGCATCGCGCACGCGACCCTCTGGCATTTGGTTATCTGCGCTCATATGATCCCCTTATGTCTCAAGCCGCCAAGATACGCCTTTACCTAGACCAGCTGCTTGCCAAAGCGCAAACACTCTCTCTCGAGCGTGATCAGGCCAATTATCTTTTTGCTGTGATGCGGCTTTCCGTTGGGGCCGAGATTTTGGTGTTTAATGGCCGTGACGGTGAGTTTCTTGCCGAAGTTGTCGAAGCAAATAAGCGCGCAGGACGGCTTTTGTGCCGCGAGCAAACCCGCGTGGTTCAGCTGCCGCCTGATCTATGGCTGATTTTCGCGCCAATCAAAAAAGCGCGCACAGATTTTATCGTGGAAAAAGCGACCGAGATGGGGGCCGCGCGGATCATCCCCGTTCAGACCGAGTTCACCAATTCCGAGCGGATCAGGCAGGATCGCTTGCAAGCCCACGCCATAGAGGCGGCAGAGCAATGTGGCGGCACATTCGTGCCTGAGGTCAGTGATCTGATGCGCCTTGATCGCCTTTTGGCGCAATGGCCTGAGGATCGTCAGATTATTTGGGCGGATGAGGCGCGGGTTGGTGTCGCGGCGGCTTTTGCGGGGCCGCAGCCTAGTCAGAAATGGGCGCTTTTGATTGGCCCTGAGGGCGGGTTTTCCCCGCAAGAGCGCGCAAGCCTGTCGCGCCTGCCTTTTGTGACCCCAGTCAGCCTTGGCCCACGCATTTTGCGTGCGGATACCGCCGCCGTGGCCCTGCTGACGCTGTTTCAATCTCATTTGGGGGATTGGCATGATCCGACCTGAATTGCGCCACGCCTTTGTGCGATACGCAGAGGTGATCGCAGCCTTCTGCGCGGTTGGCTTTGGCCTGTGGTTGATCACGCGCCCGAGCCCAATTTTAGGCATGGTTGGGTGGATGGTGGTTGCCGTGGCAGCAACAACGGGCTTTGTCGCATGGCGCCGCGCGCGGTTTGCATCGTCTGGGCAAGGCGTGGGGGTGGTCAGCCTTGTTGAAGGGCGCATCGCCTATATGGGCCCAATTTGGGGCGGTGCCGTGGATTTGGATGATCTAGAAAGCCTTGGCTTACGGGTGGATAAGGACAATGATCCTGCATGGGTTTTGAAAACCCGCGACAGTGTTTTGACCATCCCCCTTGAGGCAAGCGGCGCAGAGGTTTTGTTTGATGGGTTTTCTGCTCTGCCCAAAATTTCAATGGCAGCGCTGATTGCCGCGCGCGATAGGAAACGCCTTGGTACGCAAATTCTGTGGACGCGTGGCCTTGACACGGATGGTCAGGCGGGCCAGTTCCGCATTGGTGTGCAATCATAATTCAGGCGGGAGCAGCGCCCATGTCGATACCTCAGCAAGGCGGTGGCCCTATTGAACGCGAAAGCCAGTTGGCAGAGTATTTGGCCGCAGGGTGCAAGCCGCGGGATCAATGGCGCATTGGCACAGAGCATGAAAAATTCGGCTATTGCCGCGACACGCTAAACCCGCTGCCCTATGATGGCCCTCGCTCAATCAAAGCGGTGCTTGAGGAGTTGCGCGATAAATTCGGATGGGCGCCCGTGATGGAGGGCGCGCACATCATCGGCCTGACCAAGGATGGCGCGAATGTCAGCCTTGAGCCGGGCGGGCAGCTTGAACTTTCAGGCGCGCCTCTCGAGACAATCCACCAGACCTGTGACGAGGTGAACCAACACCTCCGCGAGGTGCGTGATGTGGCCGATAAGATCGGGGTTGAATTCATCGGCCTAGGTGCGGCCCCGATTTGGCGGCATGAGGATATGCCGATGATGCCAAAAGGGCGCTATCGCCTGATGACAGGCTATATGGATCGCGTGGGCAGCATGGGCAAAACCATGATGTATCGAACCAGCACGGTTCAGGTGAACCTCGATTTCTCCTGTGAGGCGGATATGGTGCAAAAGCTGCGCGTGGCTTTGGCGTTGCAACCTGTCGCGACTGCGCTGTTTGCAAATTCGCCCTTTATTGATGGCAAACCCAATGGGCATAAATCATGGCGCGCCCGTGTTTGGCGTGACCTCGATGCCGCGCGAACGGGGATGCTGCCGTTCGTCTTTGAGCAGGGTTTTGGCTTTGAGGCATGGGTGCAATATGCGCTCGATGTGCCGATGTATTTTGTATATCGCGATGGGGTTTACATTGACGCGCTCGGTCAATCCTTCCGCGATTTTCTCAAAGGTCAATTGCCCGCCCTTCCAGGTGAGGTGCCGACCCTGTCTGATTGGGCGGATCATTTGACCACAATTTTCCCAGAGGCACGGGTCAAGAAATTCATCGAAATGCGCGGTGCCGATGGCGGCCCATGGCGCAGGCTATGTGCTTTGCCCGCGTTTTGGGTGGGTTTGATGTATGATCAGACCGCATTGGACGCCGCATGGGATTTGGTGAAGGGATGGGACGCTGAGACCCGCGATACGCTGCGCGCTGCGGCATCTGTTGAAGGGCTTCAGGCCGACACTCACGGGATAAAGATGCATGAGCTGGCGCGTGAAGTTGTGGCGCTCTCTGAGGCGGGGTTGAAAACCCGCGCGCGCGCGGGCGCGGGTGGGCTTGTGCCTGATGAGACACATTTTCTGAATGCGTTGAAAGAAAGCCTAGACAGCGGCAAAACCCCCGCCGATGAATTGTTAGAACGCTATCACGGCGAATGGGGCGGTGATTTAACGCGGATCTACGAAGAGTATAAATACTGATTAGGATTTCTGGCCAATTTTCGGCTCGGTGCCAGAGAGCAGTCTTTTGATATTCGCGTGGTGTCTGTTGAAAATCAGCGCAGCCAAGATGACCGTGACGACTGCGGTCTGCGGATAACCCAAGATTGCCACGAATACGGGTGACAATACTGCCGCGATCAGCGCGGATAGGGACGAAATGCGAAACAGCGCGGCCACAATCGTCCATGTGGCGCAAGCCGCAATACCTGCAGGCCAAGCAAGTGCGAGGAGCGTGCCGAGAAAGGTTGCCACCCCCTTGCCGCCCTTGAAACCGATAAACACAGGGTAGCAATGCCCGAGAAATGCCGCGCCCCCCGCAACTTGTGCAGCTAAATCGCCAAACAAAGCGCGTGCCACCAAAACGGCAATCGCACCTTTTCCTGCATCAAGAACCAAGGTCAGGAAAGCCGCCAGTTTATGGCCTGTGCGCAGGACATTGGTTGCGCCAATATTGCCCGACCCAATGCTGCGCAAATCGCCCAAATTGAACAGGCGCGCCATGACCAGTCCAAAGGGAACCGAGCCCAAGAGATAGGCCCCGATCCCAACGAGGCCCAATTGGATCAAGTTAAATTCGATCACGATGCGTTCCGTTCATAAATGCATTGGCCGTTGACGAAACTTGCCAAAACCATCCCTTGCAGCCGTGCGCCATCAAAGGGCGTGTTCTTGGATTTTGAGTGCAAAGCGAAGCGATCCAGAACAAAGGGTCGATTTGGATCAAACAGAATGACATCAGCCGCAGCACCTTCGGCTAAGCTGCCACCTGGGACATTAAAGCGGCGGGCGGGGTTCAAAGACAACGCTTTGAAGAGATCAGGCAGGCTCAGACCCGCCCCGTGATGCAGCCGCAACGAGGCGGGCAACAGGGTTTCAAGCCCTACTGCGCCACTGGCCGCCGCTTCATAAGGCAGCCGTTTGCTTTCTTCATCCTGGGGTGTGTGCATGGAGCAAATAATATCAATAAGCCCTTCCCGCAGCGCCTCAACCATCGCAACGCGATCTTCCTCGGCGCGCAAGGGTGGCTTGACCTTAAAGAAGGTGCGGTAATCGCCTACGTCAAATTCGTTCAGCGTCAAATGGTGGATTGAAATAGCGGCCGTAACATTCAGCCCTGCCTCTTTCGCGCGGCGCAGCGCGGGTAACGATTTCGCGGTGGAGATCTGATCTGCGTGATAGGCCACGCCGGTCATTTCAACCAATGCAAGATCGCGCTCCAACCCCATACGTTCTGCCATAGGCGACACTGCGGGCAAGCCTTTAAGAGAGGCGAATTTGCCAGAGGTTACAGCCGCCCCTTCTGACAAAATAGGGTCTTGTGGATGGCCCACAATGAGCGCGCCAAGACTGCGGGCGTACACCATGCAGCGGCTGAGAACCTTGCTGTCGCGCAGAACTAGGTCGCCATCGCTGAAGGCCACAGCCCCTGCATCCAAGAGAAAGCCCAATTCCGTCATCTCGCGCCCCTCACGGCCCTTGGTCAGGGCAGCCATTGGGAGGATACGCACGGGGCTTGCATCCTGCGCGCGGCGGCGCACGAATTCCAATGTTTCAGGCGTATCAATCGAGGGGGTGGTGTCAGCACGCGTGACGATGGTGGTCACGCCACCTGCGGCGGCAGCCGCGCCTGCGCTGCGGAAACTTTCCTTATGACGTTCACCAGGCTCGCCGATTTTGACGCCAATATCGACCAGACCGGGGGCAAGGCAGGATTCGGCGCAGTCAATGACGCGCTCTGCGTTTCGGGTCGTGTCACCCGTTCCGCGCGCCGCAATCATCCCATCTTTGACGAGAAGCCAGCCCAAATCCTCAGTGCCTGCCTCTGGGTCTATGAGGCGCGCATTTTTGAATAGTATATTCATGCTTGCGCCCCCTTTTCGGCTCGTCTGGCACGCAAATTCTGCGCCAGCAAATCCATTGCTGCCATACGCACAGCAACGCCCATTTCAACCTGCTCTTGGATTACTGATCGGTTGATGTCATCGGCAATGGTTCCGTCAATCTCGACCCCGCGATTCATTGGGCCGGGGTGCATGACAATCGCATCATCCTTGGCGGCGCTCAGCTTTTCTGCGTCCAGCCCGAAGCGGTGATAATATTCCCGTTCCGATGGGATGAAGGCGCCGTCCATGCGTTCTTTTTGAAGGCGCAGCATCATCACCACATCACAGCCTGCAAGCCCTGCTTGCATATCGTCATACATTTCCACGCCCCATTCGCTGACCCCTGCGGGCATCAAGGTGGGGGGGCCAATTAGACGAATTCGGTTCTCCATTTTGCCAAGCAGCAGAATGTTTGAGCGCGCCACGCGGCTATGTGCAATGTCGCCGCATATCGCAATGTTCAGGCGGTGCAAGCGCCCTTTTGCGCGGCGAATGGTCAGCGCATCCAACAGGGCTTGGGTTGGGTGTTCATGCTTGCCATCGCCCGCATTCAGAACCGCGCAATTTACCTTTTCCGCCAAGAGGTTCACGGCGCCCGAATGGGGGTGCCGCACAACCAAAAGATCAGGATGCATCGCGTTGAGCGTCAGCGCCGTATCAATGAGCGTTTCACCCTTTTTCAGGCTAGACGCCGCCATCGCCATGTTCATCACATCCGCGCCAAGACGTTTGCCTGCCAATTCAAAACTGGCTTGGGTGCGGGTGGAGGCCTCGAAAAACATATTGATCTGGGTCAGCCCCTTTAAGGCGTCACCGTGTTTATTATCACCGCGCTCAAGTTCGGCGTAGCGATCGGCAAGATCAAGAATTGTAACGATTTCATCGGGGGCAAGTGTTTCGATACCTAAGAGGTGGTTTTGGCGAAACGACATCGGGCTCCCCCTGATCTGTCTTCCTATTTGACTGCGCCGCTTATAGGCCGTCTTTGGGGGCGGACACAACCCATCCGATAGAGGCTGTTATGGCCCATTTACCTCGCGGCGCACTGGCAGTAGCATTGTGACCATGAGCCATGACCTTGATCAGAAGACCTATACCGATGCGCTTGCCGCGCTCAGTTGGCAGGTGGATTTGGGTGTGAGCGATGCGATTGAAGAAGCGCCGATCAACCGATTTGACCTTGAGCCCGAGGTGAAGCCTGCGCCCGTTTCACCAAAGGTCGCGCAGTCTAAGCCTGCACCAACACCCGCACCGAAAGCGGCCACTGTTTCAGATTTGGCCAAAGCCGCCGATGCCCTAGCACAGGCGGCACCTTCCTTAGATGCATTGCGGGCTGCAATGGCGGATTTCCATGGGCTTGATCTGCGCAAAGGCGCGCGGAATATGGTTTTCTCGCAGGGCAACCCTCAGGCCGATGTGATGGTCATTGCCGAAGCCCCAAGCCGTGCCGATGATGAGGCGGGGCAGGGTTTTAGCGATGAGGCGGGCAAACTCTTTGATGCGATGTTTGGCGCGATCGGTCTTTCGCGGTCGGCAGAGGGTCAGAGTGAGGCGCTCTATTTCACGTACGTTTCCCCGTGGCGGATGCCGCAAGATCGCCCAATCACAGAGGCCGAGCATCAGGTGCTGCGTCCTTTCTTGCTGCGCCATATCGCATTATGTGCGCCGAAGGCGGTGGTGCTGCTTGGAAATGCATCTTGCGTTTCAGCCCTGTCACCAACGGGTGTCCAGCGTCTGCGTGAATCGGATCATATGCTTGTCGCAGGCGCGCATCGCTGCCCTGCTTTCCCAATTTATTCGCCCGCTCGATTGATGAACGTGCCTTTGCTCAAGCGCGAGGCTTGGGCGGATTTGTTGAAACTGAAAGCGAGCCTTGGGGGCGCGAGATGAGCCGCATTGATGAGACGCGCGACTTTATCCCAATCGGCATTGCGGTTCTGGCCGTTTCTGACACGCGGGATTTGACGCAAGATAAATCTGGCGACCTTTTGGAAGGGCGGATCAAAGCGGCGGGCCATTATTTGATCCACCGCGAGATTTTACGCGATGAGCGCACTGAGATCGCAGAAAAACTGCGCGCGTGGTGCGCGGATCCTGCGGTGGACGTGATCCTGACCACGGGTGGCACGGGTCTTACAGGGCGCGATGTCACGGTGGAGGCGCATCGCGATGTTTACGAAAAAGAAATCGAGGCCTTTGGCACCGTTTTCACCATGGTATCGATGCACAAAATTGGCACATCAGCAGTTCAATCTCGGGCAACGGGCGGGGTCTGCCAAGGCACATACCTTTTTGCCTTACCGGGCAGTTTGGGGGCCTGTGCCGATGCGTGGGATGAAATTCTAAATTGGCAGCTCGATTATCGCCATCGCCCCTGCAATTTTGTTGAAATCTTGCCCCGCCTTGAGGAACATCGGCGGCGGAAATAGCCATGCCGAACATATCCCCCATGTGGGGTCACTATGCCGCGCTATTTCCATCGTGCTTTCTTGGTCTATTCTTAGGGTAATCCTTCCCTGCTGAGGCGATACATTTATGAGATTTTTCAACCGTGCATTGACGGGGTTATTCCTAAGCGCTGTGACCTTCGGACTGTTGTCCTTGGCGGTCGGGCTGATCTGGTCATCTTTGCAGGAACGCATGGGCGATCAGGGCAGTCGCCCGCCTGCCCGAGAGCGGGTTTTTGCCGCCGAAGTTCTGACGCTGACCCCGCAAAGCTTGCGTCCTGAACTGACCGCGTTTGGCGAGATTTTGCCGCGGCGCAGTCTAGAATTGCGGGCGGCCATCGGGGGACGTGTGGTTGAGCTTGCGCCCAATTTCCGCGAGGGGGGACGTGTTGAGGAAGGCGCGCTTTTGGTGCGGATTGATCCTGCCGAGGCAGAATGGGCGCGCGACACCGCCGCGGCAGATCTACAGGATGCAGAAGCGCAGGAAGATTTGCGCCGCCGCGCGCTAGCGCGGGCGCGTGATCTTGCGGATCGCGGTGTCGGCAGTTTGGCCGCGGTTGAGGCGGCGGAATTGGCCGTGGCTTCCGCCAGCCAAGCCACATTGGCCCGCAGGCAGGCGCTTGCGGATGCAGAGCGGCGTTTGGCTGATACTGAAATTCGCGCTGGATTTTCGGGGGTTTTGTCCGAGGTTGATTTGGCCGAAGGGCGGCTGTTGAGCGCGAATGAGCAATTTGGCCGCCTGCTTGATCCTGATCAGCTTGAAGTCGCCTTTCGTCTATCGACCGCGCAATATGCGCGCCTGGTGGGCGAAGATGGCCGCCTGCCGCAAGTTGATGTGGAGTTGCGCATTGATCTGGGTGAGCAAGTTCTGACCCTACCTGCACGCCTGACGCGGGAGAGCGGGGCGGTGGGTGAGGGGCAAACGGGGCGGTTGCTCTTTGCCGATGTGCTGCGCCCTGCGGGCTTGCAAGCGGGGGATTTTGTCAGTGTCCATGTGACCGAGCCCGCGCTTGAGGGCGTCATGATTGCGCCTGCCACGGCCTTGGCCGATGGCGCGCATGTGCTTGTTTTAGGGGATGAAGATCGCCTTGAGGACGCCGAAGTTACGCTCCTGCGCCGGCAAGGGGATGATGTGATTTTCCGCGCGGATCACTTGGCAGGCCGTGAGATTGTGGCCGCCCGAACCCCCGTCTTGGGGGCGGGGATCAAGGTTGACCCTCTGCGCCCTACAGCCGATGGCAGCCTACCTGAGGTGGTGCAAGACGAGGAGCTAGAGCTTGACCCTGAACGCCGTGCGCGGCTGATCGCCTATGTTGAAGGCAACAGTTTTATCCCTGATGATGTGAAATCGCGGCTCTTGGATCAATTAAACCAACCCCGTGTGCCAAGCGGGGTGGTGGCGCGGCTTGAAGAACGAATGGGGGGCTAACCATGCGTAGCCTTCCGCCACAGGCCTCGGGCATATTGTCTTACTTCACGCGTCACCGCACGGCGGCCAATTTGGTTTTGGTTGCATTGATCGTGGCAGGCTTGTTTGCCCTGCCCAATATGCGTGCGCAGTTTTTTCCCGATGTTGTGGTGGATGATATCGACATCTCGACCCGATGGGATGGGGCAGGGGCTGAGGATGTAGATGCCGCTATTGTGGGCGTCGTGGAACCTGTTCTTTTGGCGGTTGATGGTGTTGTCGCATCCGAGGCCACCGCGCGTGAAGGGGTGGCCAATATTCGTTTGGAATTTGAGCCCAGCTGGGACATGGCCCGCGCAGCAGATGATGTGCAGCAGGCAGTCGATAGTGTCACCGACCTGCCCCAAGATGCCGATACGCCAGAGGTGCGGCGCGGCACATGGCGTGATCGCGTGACCGATGTGGTGATTACGGGGCCCGTGGCACCCGCCCAACTGGGTCGGTTCGCAGATGAATTCGTGGCGCGCCTCTTTGATCAGGGGGTGACACGCACAACCATTCGCGGGGTCGCTGCCCCGCAGATTTTGATCGAAGTGCCAACGGTGCGGTTGATTCAATATGATCTCACGATGGCTGATATTGCAGCTGCCATTGCGGCCGAAGTCGATACCGCGCCCGCAGGGGCGGTTGATGGGGCCAATGCACGGGTGCGGGCAGGATCAGCCAAGCGTAGCGCGGAGGAGATCGCGGCAATTGCCCTTATTCGTGACCCGAACGGGCGCACAGTCTCGATTGGAGATGTGGCGCGGGTGATGGAATTGGCGGTTGACCGCGAAAGTGCGTACTTCGTGGGTGGCAACCCAGCAATGACGGTGCGGGTGGATCGCTCTGATAAGGGTGATGCGATTTCCATACAGGCAACAGTCGAAGACATCGCCACGCAAATGGAGGCGACCCTGCCGCAAGATGTGCAGATTGATCTGATCCGCACGCGCGCAGAGTTTATTTCGGGGCGTTTAGAAATTCTGTTGTCCAATGGCGCGACAGGTTTGGCGTTGGTTCTTGGCTTGTTGTTTTTGTTTCTCAATGCCCGCACCGCTTTTTGGGTGGCAGCGGGCATCCCCGTGGCGATGTTGGCCGCAATTGCGCTGATGTATGCCGTTGGGATCACCCTGAATATGATTTCGCTTTTTGCTTTGATCATCACTTTGGGGATTGTTGTGGATGATGCGATTGTGGTGGGCGAACATGCCGACTACCGCCATCGCGCCCTTGGGGAAGACCCTATCACTGCCGCCGAAACTGCCGCGCGGCGCATGGCAGCGCCTGTTTTTGCCGCGACCCTCACCACTGTTCTGGCATTTGCGGGACTTGCGGCCATTGGCGGCAGGTTTGGGGATTTGATCGCTGATATTCCCTTTACTGTCATCGTGGTGCTGACGGCCAGTTTGGTGGAATGTTTCCTAATCCTTCCCAACCATATGGCGCATGCTTTGGCGGCGAATGCGAAGGATGCTTGGTATGATCGCCCCTCACGTTTTGTGAACCGCTGGTTCGAGAGGCTGCGCGGGCGCTATTTCCGCCCCTTCATCGATTTTGCCGTTAAAGCGCGCTATCCTGTTGTGGCCGTGATGTTGCTGCTTTTGGCCACCCAAGCCGCCAGTTTCTTGCGCGGTGATGTCACGTGGCGCTTTTTCAATGCGCCTGAGCTGAGCTCCGTTTCGGGGAATTTTGCCATGCTTGACGGGGCAGGGCGTGACGATAGCCTTGCCATGTTGGCTGAAATGCAACGCGCGGTTGAGGCCGTTGCAAGCCGGTATGAGGCTGAGCATGGCCGCAACCCAACCTCGTATATCTTAGCTGAAATTGGCGGGAATACGGGCGGCAGTCTTGCATCTGCCAATGGGAAAGACAGCGATCTTTTAGGGTCAATTTCTATCGAGTTGATTGACCCTGACCTGCGCCCTTATTCCTCCTTTGCTTTTGTCGCGGATTTACAAAATGAAGTGCAGCAAAATCCGATGGTGGAAGAGATCAGCTTTCGCGGATGGCGCGGCGGGCCAGGTGGCGATGCGATTGATGTTCAAATCACAGGCGCGGAAACCGAGATTCTCAAGGCTGCAGCAGAGGCCGTCAAAACCGCGCTTTTGCCCTTTGGCGAGGTGTCAGGTTTGGCCGATGATCTGCCCTATGATCGGCAAGAGTTAAGTCTATCTCTAACCCCGCGCGGAGAGGCCTTGGGATTTGAAATTGAGGCTTTGGGGCGGATATTGCGCAATCGCTTGGGTGGGGTTGAAGCGGCAAGCTTTCCCGATGGGTTGCGCACGGCCACGGTGCGGGTGGAATTGCCGCAAGGCGAGTTAACCGCCGATTTTCTGGATCGCATGTTGTTGCGGGCGGATGGCGGCAGCTATGTGCCCTTGGCCGATATTGTTTCGGTTGAGACGCGAACGGGCTTTTCCACAATCCGCCGCGAAAACGGACAGCGCGTGGTGTCAGTGACGGGGGACTTATCCGAAGATGACCCTGCCCGCGCTGAGGAAATCATGGCGCAATTGCGTGATCAAATCTTGCCAAATATTGAGGCGCAATTTGGGGTGACCACGACCCTTTCGGGCTTGGCCGAGCAGGAACGCGCTTTCTTGGACGATGCCCTTGCGGGGTTCTTGGCCTGTATGGTTGGCATTTACATCGTTTTGGCCTGGATTTTTGCAAGCTGGCTGCGCCCGCTTGTCGTGCTGTGCGTGATCCCGTTTGGCCTGACGGGGACGATATTTGGCCATTGGCATTGGGATGTGCCTTTGTCGATGTTTACGGTTGTGGGTCTGATCGGGATGACGGGTATCATCATCAATGACTCGATTGTTTTGGTTTCAACTGTGGATGAATATGCAAAAGATCGTGGGCTGATCCCTGCCGTGGTTGATGCTGCCTGTGATCGTTTGCGACCCATTCTTTTGACCACCCTGACCACGGTTCTGGGTCTTGCGCCCTTGTTGTTTGAAACATCGTCACAGGCGCAGTTCCTCAAACCCACTGTGATTACGTTGGTTTATGGTTTGGGCTTTGGGATGTTTGTCGTCTTGCTCTTGGTGCCAGCGGTTTTGGCAATACAAGCTGATATTGGAAAGCATGTGCGCAGCTTGCGCCGCGGCTTGGGCCATCGCGAGCGGATTGGTCAAGCAGGCGCCACGCTTTGGCTTGCCTCTTTGGGGGTGGTTCTCTGGTGGGGTTTGGTCATGGGCGGCCCAATCTTGACGGGCGGGGCTTGGGGATGGGGGGCCGCACTCCTACCCGCGAGTGCCCTGACTGCGTTCCTTGTCTTTAGCCTTGGCGTGCTGATCTTGGTTTTGGGGCTTGCCGCAGGGGTCGCCTATCAAAATCGCAAGACCTAACGCGCCACGCAGCCCTCAATCTCGATCGCGCGATGAGAGCCGACAAGTGTGATGCGCAGGTCTGAGCGCTCCATTGAAAAGGGCAGGCCTTGCGGGGGCACCAAATCCGCAGTTGCGGTGATCTGCCCCCCATTGCGCTGAAAGGTGGGCGGCGACATCCAGACATCTGGGAGGGGCAGTTCTAACATCATCGTTTCAGGCGACCCTAAATCGGGGGCGGTGACCTCTACCGACACTTGCAACCCATCTGAAATTGGCCTGATTGCACATCGGGCAGGGCCAACGCCAGCTTCTGCGGCGGGGGTGGGTTGATCTGCCAACGCCTGCAGGATCATCGGATCACGGGCCCCGCTATCTGGTAAAATACCCTCAAGCTCAAGGCTGATTGGCATGCAAATTTCGTCACAAACGCCAATGCTCAACTCTGCCGATAGGGGCATGGGGCCAAGGCCGCGGGGCATTGCAAGCTCAATCGGAAAGACCACGTGATCATGATACCCAATATTGGGCGTGCCCGCCGTGAAGATAACTTCGGGGCGGGGGAAATGCATCCAAGCCGCTGCAATCTGAGCGTTTCTTTCGATCCGAAATTCAGGTGCGAGGCCCCCATCCCCAGGGCTGCGCCAATAGGTTTTCCACCCTTGGGCTAGGCTGATTTCTACGGCGGCCATGTGATGGCCATTTTCCATACGCCATCCAGACAGAAACCGTGCCGTGACGACATCATCACCGTTCAAGGCAACAGTTTGGCCTGACGCGGCGCCCGTGATCCCGCAGGCCATGCAAAACGCAAAAGCGCCCAAAGTGAGGGCGCGCGCGGCGGCATTGGATGGGATGGTTTCATTCATCATAGCCTAAGTGGTTAGCGGCAGACGCCATGAATGAAAAGTCACGTTTCGGCGAAGATGCGGCAAATTCCGCGCGGTCGCCCCTTGCCCTTGCGACAGGCTCCGCGCATTTTGGACATATGAATGAAATTGAAAATATCGACAGCGCGATCGAGACTTTAACAGGCAAACTCTTGGTCGCTATGCCTGGAATGGGGGATCCGCTTTTTGCGCATGCGGTGGTGTTCCTCTGCGCGCATGATGACGAGCAGGCCATGGGGTTGATCATTAACAAACCTTTGGCCGAATTAACCTTGTCTGAGATGTTTGAGCAATTGGGCATTGCCAATGGCTCAGGATCTTTGCCTGATTTACCAATCTGCTTTGGTGGCCCCGTTGAACAGGGGCGTGGATTTGTTCTGCATGAAACCTCTTATGCGCAAGGTGACGCAGGTCATGCGGGACGCCTAGAGGTGGATGACACATTTGCCATGACCGCCACCCTTGATATCCTAGACGATATTGCGCAAGGCGAAGGCCCAGATCAGGCCATTGTCGCCTTGGGCTATGCGGGCTGGGGTCGGGGCCAGTTGGAAAGTGAGATTGCGCAGAATGCGTGGCTGATTTGCGAGGCCGCGCCAGATCTGGTTTTCAACGTGGATATGCCGCGCAAATGGGAAGCTGCGCTTGCAAAATTGGGCATTGATCCGATTTTGTTGTCTGCGCAGGCAGGGCGCGCTTAATCGCGCGGGGCGGCAGCCCGCATCAGCCGATCATTTATTGCAAGGCCCAATCCCTTTTGTGGGACAGGCGCGACATCAATCCCAGTTTTGCCGCGCAAAGCCAGTTCCGCATCGGCGTGGTGCAGGATTGAAAACAGTGCCGCAGCCGCCTCCCGCAAGTCGCCCTTTTCCGAGAGGGTGAAATCTGCATCCCCCATCGGGCCAAAGGCAATGCGTAATCGTGTTGGGTCGCTGAGATCCTGATTGATGCGCAGCGGTGCATTGGGGGCGTAATGGCTGCTCATCTGACCAGGTGCAGCTACGCGTCCAGGTGTGAGGTCAGACACAAGCGCCCCAGTCAGCGCGCTGATCTCTTCGCGCGCAATGCCACCCTCGCGCAGGAGTTTTGCGGGCTTCTGACTTGCGTCCACGATGCTTGACTCAAGGCCTACGGGGCAGGGCCCACCATCTACGATCGCCGCGATGCGATTGCCCAACGATCGCGCCACATGTTCGGCCGATGTGGGGGACAAACGCCCTGATCTATTGGCAGAGGGTGCAGCAATTGGGCCACCAAAGCGGCGCAAGATATTTTGGGCCACAGGGTGGTTTGGAATGCGAATTGCCACAGTCGGCAGACCTGCACTGACCAAGGGGGATAGCCCGTGATCAGGGCGCAGGCGCAAGACCAAGGTCAAAGGGCCGGGCCAAAACCGATCTGCCAAGATCCGTGCGGTATCGGTCACGTCTGCAATTTGCGCGACCTGTGCGAGGTCAGCCACATGCACGATCAGCGGGTTGAATGTAGGCCGCCCTTTTGCCTCAAAGATTTTGGCACAGGCTTGGTCATTGCGTGCATCTGCGCCAAGCCCGTAGACAGTTTCCGTGGGCAGCGCGACCAATTCCCCTTGTTCTAGCAAGCCACAAGCACGCGCGATCCCCTGCTCATCAGGGGACAAACATGCGGGGCGGTCTTGGGTGGGTGGCACTTGTGACATTGGGGTTCATCGCCTAGGACGGCTGTGGTGTTTGCGCGGCCCGATATAGCTTGGGCGTGCTGTGAAGCCAAGCCGCGCTGCAAAAAGGTGTAACATGATCCACTATCCACACGAGACCCCACCTGCAAAAGGCACTGCGCGGGAAATAGCGGATGGCATCCTGTGGATTCGGTTATCCATGCCCTTGGGCTTGGATCATGTGAATGTCTATGCCTTGCGCGAACCAAATGGCTGGACGGTGATCGACACAGGGCTTGATACAAAACTCAATCGCCGTGAATGGGCCGCGATTATAAAAGATGATCTGCGCGGTGATCCTATCTTGCGGGTGGTTGTCACCCATCACCACCCCGATCATGTCGGGCTTGCTGGTTGGTTTATAGCACAAGGCGCGGAATTATTGATGACCCGCACCGCATGGCTGACGGCAAGGATGCTGACCTTGGGCGAGGAGCCAACACCGAGCCCAGAAGCGGTGTCTTTTTGGCGTGGGGCGGGCATGGATGAAGCGCTTTTGAGCAAGCGCCTTGATAACCGCCCCTTTAATTTCTGTGACACAGTTTATCCTTTACCCTTGGGCTTTACGCGTTTGGAGGAAGGGGCGGTGCATCGTCTTGGCGGGCGTGACTGGGTCGTGCATTTGGGCCAAGGTCACGCACCAGATCATGCCACCTTATGGTGCCAAGATGCGCCGCTTGTTTTGGCGGGGGATCAGCTTTTGCCATCGATATCGCCCAATCTTGGGGTTTATCCTACAGAACCGATGGCAGATCCTGTGGCCGAATGGCTAGAAAGCTGCGCAAGGTTTGAAACCATGGCGCACGAAGATCATCTTGTTTTGCCAGGTCACAAGCTGCCCTATCATGGATTGCCTGCACGATTGGCGCAATTATCGGACAATCATCACGGTGCGCTTGCCCGGCTGCGTGAACATTTGCGCGCGGAACCCCGCACAGCGGTTGACTGCTTTGCCCCCTTGTTCAAACGCCAGATTGATGAGGCGACTTATGGGCTAGCGATGGTCGAGGCCGTGGCCCATCTCAACCATCTCTATCATCTGGGCGAAGTTGTCCGTGAAATGGACACGCGCGGTGCATGGGTTTGGGAGTTGCGCAGTTGAGGGTGCCGCCCATCTCCCTTGTCACCTTGTGAGATTTTTACAAAGATCGTGTCACAGTGTCGCGTGACAGGGCGCATGAAATTCGGTATGCGCGTCGTAAAAGCGACCAGATCAATGGAGACGACCATGGCAAAGAACGAACATAAGCACGGCTCGATGGATATCAGCGAGCAGGAGAAAACCTTTGATGGTTTCATGACGTGGAGCATGCGCGTTGGTGCTGTTTCGATCGCTGTTGTGATCTTCTTGGCCCTTTTCGCCCGCTAAGTTTGAAGTCGAACACCGATGGGGTGGCGTTCGTCTCTTACAGTTTTGTGTCTCGCGCTGGCCCTTACGGGCTGCGCGAATCCATCGATTTGGGCCAGTGATCAAGACATTGCGACAGCAAGCTATCGCGAGCCAGGGCCAACGCGCATCACGCTTTTGACAATGCTGCGCAGTGAAACAGGCACGGGTGCGCATAGTGCCCTTGTTGTCGATGACGGAACGCAGCGATTGTTGTTTGATCCTGCCGGCGGTTGGTTCCACCCTGCCGCACCCGAACGTAATGATGTGCTCTTTGGAATGAATCCCACGCTCTATGGCTTTTATTTGCAATGGCATGCGCGCGAGACTCATCATGTCGTGGCGCAAGAGGTTCTTTTGCCGCCAGAACAGGCGCGATTCGTGGCGCAGCGCATTCAGAAAATTGGCCTTGTGCCCAAGGCAAATTGTTCGCGCTCAATCTCGGAATTGCTTGGCGAATTGCCGCAATTTTCCGATTTGCCAGTTACGTGGTTTCCCGAAAAGACCATAGAAAATTTGGCCCGCTATGACGGCATCCGAACCTATGAAATCTGGGATGATGATGACGAAGGGTGACCCCTTCACCCTCTGAGCATAGCGCAAAAGAAAACCCCCGTGCCAAAAGGACGGGGGATATCTTTTTTGAAGAAAACTTCGCGTTTGCAAAGGTTCTGCTTAGAGCAGACCCTCACGCTGCGCTTTTTTCCGCGCCAGTTTGCGCGCGCGGCGGATTGCTTCCGCTTTCTCGCGTGCTTTCTTGACGGAAGGCTTTTCGAAATGTTGCTTAAGCTTCATTTCACGGAAAACGCCCTCGCGCTGAAGTTTCTTCTTCAGAGCGCGCAATGCTTGATCAACATTGTTGTCGCGAACACTCACCTGCATGTGGTGTCACCACCTTTCTAAGTTAGAGTTTCAAAGTTGCAGGAAGTGGCCATCTAGCAAGAATCTGCTAAGTTGTAAAGCAACGCAGAAAAATGGAGTGATGCGATGGAAAGCCAAGCCACGACCGAGCTGAAAGCGCACATTGTCACCGCAGCATTGGATCATGTGCCGTTTGATGGGTGGTCTGATGGGGCCCTTTGCGCTGCGTTGAGCGATTGCGATGTAGACACCGAAACGGGTCGCGCGCTTTTCCCTCGGGGAGCGGTTGATTTGGCCTTGGCCTTTCATCGGCAGGGGGATGCAGATTTGCTGCGCGCCTTGCGCAATGCTGACTTGTCTGAAATGCGCTATCGTGATCGCGTGGCTTATGGGGTGCGCCTGCGCCTTGAGGCGGTCGCCGCCCACAAAGAGGCCGTGCGCCGCGGCACCACCTTGTTTGCCCTGCCCATCCATGCCGCAGATGGCGCAAAAGCCATCTGGGAAACCGCTGACAGCATTTGGGAGGGGCTTGGGGACCGCGCCAATGATTTCAATTGGTATTCCAAGCGTGCGACATTGGCGGGGGTGTATTCGGCTACTGTGCTTTACTGGTTGGGGGATCAATCGCCAGATCACGCTGCGACATGGGCGTTTTTGGATCGCCGCATCGATGATGTGATGCAAATCGAAAAGCTAAAGAAATCTGTCAATGAGAACCCTGCGCTTAAGCCCCTTATGGCGGGGCCAAATTGGCTACTTGGAAAGATTCGCCCCCCTGCGCGGGTCGCACGAATTGACCTTCCAGGATATATTCGTCCAAAAGACCAACAGTGAAATCTGTTCTGGAGAGCTACATGACCCTGCCTGAAACCATGCGCGCGGTTGAAATCAGCGAGGCGGGCGGGCCAGACGTATTGACGCTGTGCAGTCGCCCTTGCCCCCGTCCTGAGGCTGAACAGATTTTGATCAAAATTGCCTATGCAGGGGTAAACAGACCTGATGCGCTGCAACGGGCGGGGCTCTATGATCCGCCCAAAGGGGCCTCTGACCTCCCCGGTCTTGAGGCCTCTGGCACAGTTGTGGCGGTGGGCGAGGCTGTGTCCGAGTGGAAAATCGGGGATCAGGTTTGCGCGCTTCTGCCGGGCGGGGGGTATGCAGATTATGCGCTGACCCATCAATCCCACGCTTTGCCCGTGCCAACGGGTATGGATCTGCGCGCTGCTGCTGCGCTTTGTGAGACGTTTTTCACCGTGTGGTCAAATCTGTTTCAACGCGCCGCCTTGCGCGCGGGTGAGCGGTTGTTGGTGCATGGCGGCGCATCTGGAATTGGCACAACGGCCATTCAACTGGCGCGTGCTTTTGGGGTGCGGGTTTTTGTGACCGCAGGCCAAGATGAAAAATGCAGAGCCTGCGAAGCCTTGGGGGCGGAGCGGGCGATCAATTACCGCACGGAAGATTTCGTTGAGATCATGCGCGCCGAAGGTGGCGCGAATATCATCCTCGATATGGTGGGCGGGCCATATCTGCCGCGCAATATTCGGGCTTTGGCGGATGATGGGCGACTTGTGCAAATCGCCTTTTTGCAGGGCGCGAAGGTTGAGCTGAACTTTACACAGATGATGACGCGGCGCTTGACGTTGACAGGGTCGACCTTACGGCCCCAATCAGATGCCGCCAAAGCCGCGATTGCGTCTGAGTTGCGCACCCATGTTTGGTCCCTGCTCGAAACTGGCCAAATTGCGCCCGTGATGGATAGCAGCTTTGATCTGACCGAGGCCTCCGCTGCCCATACCCATATGGAGGCGTCTGCCCATATCGGAAAAATCGTTCTCGAAGTTGCGCCTTAAGCCTGTTCCAAGATTTTGACCAACGCAGGCAGACCACCCAAATCGGGTAGGCTGTGATAGCGTGCATGGGATTGAGGCGCGTCTGCCTCCTCCAACGCCCAGATATAGGTTGACGGCACATAGACCCCAAAGGCCCCTGCCTCAAGGGCGGGGATGACGTCTGATTTCATGGAATTACCCGCCATCAATGCCACATCGGCACTTGCGCCATGCCGCGCGAAAGCGCGGGTGTAAATTTCAGGTTTCTTGTCGCTGACAATTTCAACGCCGTGAAAATATTCGCCCAAACCCGATTGCGCCAACTTGCGTTCTTGGTCGAGAAGATCACCCTTGGTGATTAGCACCAATTTGTGGCTTTGCGACAGATCGCGCACCACCCTGTCGGCATGGGGCAGCAGGGTGATGGGATGTTGGAGCATGTCCTGACCTGCGGCCAAAATCTCCCCGATTACTGCACCGCTGACTTTTCCTTCGGTGACTTCAATCGCGGTTTCAATCATGGAGAGCATGAACCCTTTAATGCCAAATCCGTAATGGCCGATATTGCGCCGTTCTGCCGCCAAGAGGCGGTTGTGCAAATCGTCTTCGGCGCAGCAATCCGCCAAAAGTTCTGCAAAGCGCGCTTGGGTTACGCGGTAAAATTCCTCGTTCTGCCAAAGCGTATCATCCGCGTCCAAACCGATTATTTGCAGCATTTTTGTCATTGGGTTATGCACGACCTCAGGCAGTTGCCTTGTGGCCCCTTTTCTGAATCACCTTGCGGCTTATATAAAGGCACATGGACAATGGCACCATGAGCACGCCAGTTTTAGACCAGATGGCCAGTTTTGGAGTAGATATGCGGCGCGATGGCTTGACGATGATGGCGAAACCTCCTGTGGAGGAAAACGACACCACCGTTATATCCAAAACAAAACCAAAAACGCAGCGGCCCCCGATGTATAAGGTGCTGCTTTTGAATGACGACTATACCCCAATGGAGTTTGTCGTTCACGTTCTTGAGCGCTTCTTCGGTATCTCTCATGCGCAGGCGGTCGAGATTATGCTGACTGTGCATAAAAAAGGGGTGGCCGTTGTGGGTGTCTTCTCTTATGAGATTGCCGAAACGAAAGTGGCGCAGGTGATGGAATTCGCGCGCCGCAATCAGCATCCGTTGCAATGCACCATGGAGAAAGAGGACTGATCCCCAGTCCCGCCGTCGCTTATGACCCCAGACAGATGGATTTCCGCGCTTGAGCAAAACGCGCTCAGCTTGCCGCCTCTTTCGGCGGTTTTGATTTATGGTGCCAGTGGCGACATGCAACTTGATGTGTTCGGACAGGCCCGTCTGTTGGCTGTGCAAGGGTTTTACCCCGATCACGCCCGCGTTGTGGCCCGTGGAATTGATGTGCATCCTGATCTGCCAGCCGATGCGGTGGATGCGTTTGATCTGGCTTTGGTTGCGGCCCATAAATCAAAAAAATTGACCCTGTCGCGGATCGCAAAATCCCTGATGGCATTGCGCAAGGGTGGCATTTTGATGGTGGATGGGGCGAAAACCATCGGGATTGAATCGATCCTCAAGGCCCTAAAATCAACCTTTGACGGCGTAGAAGTTTTTTCAAAATCGCATGGCAAATTGATTTGGTTCATGCGCCCAGATGTCCTGCCCCAAACCTGCGCGGAATGGGTTGGCAGCGCCACGAAAACTGAAGATGGCCATATCGTGCCAATTGGCAGCTTCTCTGCGGACGGGCCAGATCAAGGATCGGAAATTTTGATTGCACTGGCCCCTAAACTTAAGGGACGCGTTGCTGATCTTGGGGCGGGTTGGGGATATATCGCTGCGCATATTCTGGATGAACAGGATAGCATTGAAACCCTCGATTTGATTGAGGCCGATCACGCGGCGCTTGAGGCCGCGCGCCAGAATGTCGGTGATCCGCGCGCGCGTTTTTTCTGGGCTGATGCGACAGCATTCAAGCCCGACGCGCTTTATGATGCGATTTTGTGCAATCCGCCTTTTCATACATCACGCGCGGCTGATCCTGCCTTGGGGCAGGCCTTTATTTCGGCGGCAAGTCGCCTGCTTAAGCCTTCAGGACAATTTTTGATGGTCGCAAATCGCCACCTGCCCTATGAATCGGTGCTGAAGGCGAATTTTTCAACGGGTCGCATGTTGGCCGAGATGCAGGGCTACAAGCTCTATCAAGCTGGGAAACCGAAAGCTGCGCGATCTGCGCGATGATCGGCAAAGGGGTTTTGGAATGTCTTTATCCATCCAAGGAAAAACTGCGATTGTGACGGGGGCCGCCAATGGGATTGGCCTTGCGATCGCGCGTCATTTTTCTGACCTTGGCGCGAATGTCGTGTTCACAGATCGCGATGAAGAGCGGCTTTTTGATGAATGTGGCGCCTCAGATGATGAGCGCGCGCCAAATATTCGCGCCTTTGCAGGAGATTTGAGCGAAAAGCTGACAGTGGCCAATTTGATCTCGGCCACGATTGATGCCTTCGATCGGGTCGATATTTTGGTCAATGCGTGCCGCCAGATCATACCAACGGACCCGTTTGATCCTGCCGATACCAGCATTGAGCAAATGTTGCAGCAAAACCTGTTTACATCGCTTCGCCTGAGCCAAGCCGTTGCAAAAAAGATGATTGCCCAAGCCGAAGGGGATGACCGCGATGATGAGACGCGCGGCGCGATTGTGAATATCTCGAACATCGCTGCGATGCGCAGCCATCCTGATTTGATGGGCTATTCGGTGTCGTTAGCGGCGCTTGAGCAATCTACGCGGTCTTTGGCATTGTCCCTCGCCCCAAATCGTATTCGTGTGAATGCTGTATCTTTTGGGTCTGTGATGTCAGCGAGCCTTCAAGCGGGTTTGGCAGAAGATGAATTGAAGCGCAAAGACATCCAAAGCCACACACCGCTTGGCCGCATTGCTTCAGCGCGCGAAGTGGCGGGTGCGGCCCAATTCTTTGCCTCGGATGGGGCGGGATTTGTTACAGGGCAAGTTCTCTGCGTGGATGGTGGGCGCAGCTTGCTTGATCCTGTTGGCGTGCCTTTGCATTAAAAAACCGCGCAACCTTTGGGGCGCGCGGTTTTCAGATGGCAGGCTTTATAACGCCTGATTATTTGTCGTCTTTGTCTTTATCATCTGGCAGGTTAAAGAAGCTGTCCGCATCATAGGTCTTTTCGGTTTCGTCCTCGTCCTCATCGGCGGCAGACGAATTGCCTGAGAGGCTGAATGTTTCAAGACCCGAAATCGCGCTTGGCATTTTTGGCTCTGGATCACCTACAAGGCTTTGTTCGGTCGAGACCAATTTACGGCGCTCATCATCGGTCATAACCAGACCTTCTTTGGCGCGTTTCGCGTTGGCTGATTGCACGGCGGCATCCAATTCAGACTGCTTGCACAGACCAAGCGCAACAGGGTCGATTGGTTGAATGTTGGAAATGTTCCAATGGGTGCGTTCGCGGATCGCTTGGATGGTTGGTTTGGTGGTGCCAACCAATTTGCCAATCTGGCCATCGGACAGCTCTGGGTGGAATTTGACCAACCAAAGGATTGAAGCAGGACGATCCTGACGCTTGGACAGGGGCGTGTAGCGTGGGCCACGGCGCTTTTCCTCGCCCAGTGCGGCGGGGTTATGCTTCAGCTTTAGATTATGCGCAGGGTCTTTCTCGCCACGCTCAATCTCGTCTTGGTCGAGTTGGTTATTGGCAATCGGGTCAAAACCCTTGACGCCTGTGGCTACGTCACCATCTGCAATCCCTTGCACTTCCAATTCATGCAGCCCGCAGAAATCGCCGATCTGCTTAAAGCTGAGCGTGGTGTTATCCACCAACCAAACGGCGGTGGCCTTTGCCATGATAGGTTTTGTCATTTTTAGCTCCTTTTCGGATGCAATCGGGCGGGCGCTGAAACAACGCTGCGGCGGGGGCCGCAATTCCTCGATTTCGGGGAAGTTGCCCGTTATATAAGGCAGCGATTGGCGCAAGGAAAGAGGGAAACGCGAGATGGGGTGCAGATTGATACGTGCGGGGCTTTTGGCCTTTGCGCTATGTGGTGCGGCACTTTCTGCGCGGGCCGATCAGGCGGGCGTGCTTGACCTCTATGTCTTAGCCCTCAGTTGGAATTCGACATGGTGCGCGATTGAGGGGGATGAGCGTGGGGCGGCGCAATGCGAGACAGGCGCACACCATGGGTTCACCTTGCACGGGCTTTGGCCACAATATGAGGAGGGGTGGCCCAGTTATTGCTCAACACCCGCGCGCGGCCCAAGTGATGCGTTGACGGCGGGCATGGTTGATATCATGGGAAGCTCAGGCCTTGCCTGGCACCAATGGCGTAAGCATGGGGTCTGTTCTGGCCTGCCTGCTGAGGATTACTTCGCCCTATCGCGCCGCGCTTATGCGGCGGTGACTGTGCCAGCGGTTTTGACCCAACTTAATCGACCTGTGCGCCTGCCAGCCGAAGTGGTGGAGGACACGCTCCGCGAAGCCAACCCTGATCTCAGTGACAGTGGTGTTGTCACCACCTGCCGCGAAGGTCGCATCGCAGAGCTGCGCATTTGTCTGACCCGCGATTTAGAGCCCCGTGATTGCCCTGCCGATATGGGGCGCGATTGTTCTTTGCGTGAGGCGCTGTTTGATCCAATCCGCTAATGCGTGCTTGCACCTTCGCGGTGGGCATGCATCACTCGCCCGCTCACAGCAATCAGGAGATTCGGCATCATGACCGCCCCCATTCGTGTGGCAATAAACGGCTTTGGTCGCATTGGGCGCACCGTGCTGCGCGCGTGGCTTAAGGGCGGTTGGCCCGAGGTTGAGATTGTCGCCATCAACGACATAGCCCCCCTAAAGACCTGCGCTTACCTGTTCGAATATGACAGCGTCTTTGGCCCTTACGCGGGCGAGGTGAGCTGCGGTGATGGCGCATTGGTGATTGATGGGCGCCCGATTGCCTTTACCTGCGAGCCTGATCTAGCGGCGCTGCCCCTTGCGGGGGTGGACATTCTGATGGAATGCACGGGGCGCGCCATGGATCGGCGGATTGCTGAGGCAGGTTTGCGCGCAGGTGCCGCACGGGTGCTGATTTCTGGCCCCTCCCTTGATGCTGATGTGACGCTGGTCTTGGGGGCGAATGATGCGGCCCTATTGCCCGATGCGCGCATTGTGTCGAACGCATCTTGCACCACCAATGCCACAGCCCCCCTGATACGGGTTCTCGATGAGGCCTTTGGGGTTGAGACGGCTTTGATGACGACAGTGCATTGTTACACGGGCAGCCAACCCACCGTGGATATGCCGATGGGGGATTTGGTGCGGTCCCGCGCAGCTGCCTTGTCGATGGTGCCCACAACAACCAGTGCGGAAAAGTTGATTGATCTTGTGCTGCCCCATCTTGCGGGGCGGATCACAGGCTCGGCAATTCGGGTGCCAACGGCAAGTGTCTCTTGTATCGATTTGGCGGTCATCACCGAGCAGCGGCCATCGGTTGAGGCGGTGCGCGATGTCCTGCGCGCAGCCGAAGGGCCAATCTTAGGCTATACTGAGGCGCCTGTTGTCTCGACTGATCTTCGGGCGCGCCCCGAGTCGTTGATCGTGCAAGGGGATCAGATCAAACGCTCCAAAGGCGGGATGCTGCGCGTCTTTGGGTGGTATGACAATGAATGGGGATTTTCTGCGCGCATGTTGGATGTGGCGCGCAAGATGGGGGCGCAAGCCTAAATAAGAAAGGAGCGAGGAGCATGGCAGATTGGAAAAACTGGATGCGCGAGGCGAATTATATCGCAGGCGCATGGGTGGGCGCAGATGATGGTGCGACCTTGGATGTTACAAACCCCGCTACGGGCGAGGTGATTGGGCAAATTCCGAAATCTGGCCACTCAGAAACCATGCGCGCGATTGATGCAGCCCATGCAGCTTTTCCCGCTTTTGCGGCGATGGACTTGATGGGGCGCTTGGCGCTTTTGTGGAAATTGCACGATGCGTTGATGGATAACCAAGACAGTTTGGCCGAATTGTTGACCCGCGAGATGGGTAAACCTTTGGCAGAAGCGAAGGGCGAAATTGCCATCGGTGCGCAATATCTGCGGTGGTATGCAGAGGAGGCTCGCCGTGTGAAAGGCGAGATCGTTCCTGCAGGCGTCAATGGTCGCCGTATTTTGGTAACAAAGCACCCTGTGGGTGTTGTGGGCATGATTACGCCTTGGAATTTCCCCTCCTCGATGCTGGCCCGCAAACTTGCGCCTGCTTTGGCGGTTGGCTGCACAGCTGTCGCGAAGCCTTCGGAAGAAACCCCATATTCAGGCTTGGCTTGGGCAGCTTTGGCCGAGGACGTGGGCTATCCCAAAGGGGTGATTAACATCGTCACGGGGGATGCGCCCGCCATTGGTGGTGCGATGATGGCGCGCCCTGAATTGCGCAAAGTGACCTTCACGGGCTCGACCAATGTGGGCAAATTATTGATCCGCCAGTCAGCTGATACAGTCAAGAAAGTCTCAATGGAATTGGGGGGGAATGCCCCATTCATCGTTTTTGACGATGCTGATCTGGATCGTGCGATTGACGGGGTTATGGCCTCTAAGTTTCGCAATTCTGGTCAGACCTGCGTTTGCGCCAATCGTGTTTTTTTGCAGGCAGGCGTGCATGATGAATTCGTGGCGAAACTGGTTGAGAAAACCCGCGCGCTGAAACTTGGAAATGGCATGGATGCGGGCGTGACCCAAGGGCCGTTGATCAATCAAGCGGCGTTGAAAAAGGTCGAGGGCTTTGTGGAAGACGCCAAAGCCAAAGGTGCCACTGTGGCCACGGGCGGCATGCGGGATCAATTGGGCGGCACATTCTTTCAGCCAACGGTTTTGACAGGGGCCAAAGCCGACATGGAATTTGCCCAGGAAGAAATCTTTGGCCCTGTTGCGCCCGTGTTCAAATTTGAGACAGATCAAGACGGGGTTGATATGGCCAATAACACCCGCTTTGGCCTTGCGGCTTATGCCTACACCTCTGACTTAGCGCGCGCGATGCGCCTTGATCGGGATTTGCAATATGGCATGGTCGGGATCAATTCTGGCATGATCACCACGGTTGAGGCGCCCTTCGGCGGCGTCAAGGAATCGGGTCTTGGCAAAGAGGGCGGCAGCCAAGGTGTCGAAGATTATCTTGATACCAAATATGTCTGCATTGACGGGCTCTGATCCCACTTCCCTCGACCTGATGCGTGTGGGGGATTGCGCATAGCGTCGAGGGGCGCGTGGATGCGCATTAGGCATGCATATGCCCTGACCTGTAAAACGACAGCTTATATTTGAGATTTAGGTTAAAATGATTTCCGCGCGCTCAAGGCCGCGGAAATCGTGCCATCGTCAAGATAGTCCAATTCGCCCCCGATGGGCACACCTTGCGCCAGTGATGTGATTTTCACGTGTCCTTCGCGCGCCATTGGGGCGAGTTCGCCCGCAATGTAATGGGCGGTGGTTTGACCATCAACGGTGGCATTCAGCGCAAGGATCACTTCTTCAATTCCATCTCTTGCGACCCGCTCAATAAGGCGCGGGATACGCAGATCGTCAGGGCCAATATCGTCTAGTGCCGATAGCGTGCCACCCAAGACATGATAACGCCCGCCAAAGGCGCGGCCGCGTTCCATCGCCCAAAGATCGGCGACGTCCTCGACCACGCAGATTTGGCCATTGCCCCGCTTGGGGTCGGTGCAAATCGCGCAGACCTCATCGGTGCCGATATTGCCACAAGAGAGGCATTCACGCGCATCACGGGCCACTTCGGCCAAGGATTGCGCCAAGGGCGTCATCAGGCCTGCGCGTTTTTTGATCAGGTGCAAAACCGCACGCCGTGCCGAGCGTGGCCCAAGACCAGGCAAGCGCGCCATCAGCGCGATCAATTCCTCTATTTGGCGCGCGCCTTCGCTCATCGAAATCAGAAGGGCAGCTTCATGCCTGCTGGCAGGCCAAGCTCAGCAGTGATTTTTTGCAATTCTTCCTGACTGCGATCAGAGGCTTTTGCTTGCGCATCTTTGATGGCGGCCAAGATCAAATCTTCGACCACTTCCTTGTCATCCCCATTAAAGATGGAGGGGTCGATATCCAAACCCACCAATTCGCCCTTGGCGCTGGCTGTGGCCTTCACGAGGCCTGCACCTGCTTCCCCTGTGACGCGGATTGTGTGCAGGTTTTCTTGCATTTCCGCCATGCGGGTCTGCATTTCTTGTGCCTGTTTCATCATCTTGGTCATATCGCCAAGACCGCCAAGGCCTTTGAGCATATCCATCATCCTTTGTGGTTAATCGTCTTCGAACGGATCCCATTCATCTTCGATCTCGGGCAAGGCCTCGACCGCAGCATGGGCCTGAATATCGGTGTGACTGCGAATATCTGTAATTTGGGCGTGTGGAAAGGCCAAGAGGACGGCCTGCATCAGCGGATGGTCTTTGGTCTCTTTTTCAAGCTCGGCACGCTCCGCATTCGCCTGTTCTTCGATGGTGGGTGCGCCGCCCGAGGAGACGACCGAGACCACCCATCTTGTCCCTGTCCATTGCGTCAAGCGTTGGCCAAGGCGTGGCCCCAAATCTTCGGGCGCGCGGTCAGTAGGTTCAAATTCAATGCGCCCCGCGCGATAGGAGGCCAAGCGCAAAGTGGTCTTAACCTCAACCAACAATTTGATGTCGCGCATCTCTTCGATCAATGCGACCACATGCTCAAAAGTCGGGTATCGGGCCAGTAGGGCCTCTGGGGCCTCGGAAAGGGCCGCTTGCGGCGCGCCATTTGTGCCGCCTGTGCTGCTTGGAAGGCTTGAGCCTCGCGCGGGTGCGCCATGCGATCCGCCTTGTGTGGGGGCTGGCCCGCGCGGTGGTGCGGCAGGGGGCGGTGTTGTGGATTGCAGCTTACGGATCAAATCATCGGGGCTTGGCAATTCGGCCACATGGGTCAGGCGGATCACGGCCATTTCGGCGGCCATCATCGCATTGGGGGCAAAGGCCACTTCCTCAAGCGACTTCAGCAGCATCTGCCACATCCGCGACAAGGCGCGCATTTGCAAATCCCCCGATAGCGCCACCCCGCGGCTGCGCTCATCAGGCGAAATAGAGGGGTCTTCAGCGGTTTCGGGCGAGATTTTCACAACCGACAGCCAATGGGTTATATCGGCCAAATCCCGCAAAACTGCCATTGGGTCAGCGCCATCGGCGTATTGCGTGGCCAATTCATCCAATGCACCCTTGGCATCGCCGCGCATGATCATCTCAAACAGATCCATGACACGCCCGCGATCTGCAAGGCCGAGCATCGCGCGCACTTGTTCCGCGCTGGTTTCGCCTGCACCATGGGAAATTGCCTGATCCAAAAGGCTGAGCGCATCGCGCACAGACCCTTCCGCCGCGCGCGTGATCAGGGCCAAGGCTTCGTCCGTGATTTCGGCTTTTTCCAGATCCGAGATTTTGCGCAAATGCGTGATCATCACCTCAGGCTCGATGCGGCGCAGATCAAACCGCTGGCAGCGCGACAATACGGTGACAGGCACTTTGCGAATCTCTGTGGTCGCGAAGATGAATTTCACATGGGCGGGCGGTTCTTCCAATGTCTTAAGCAGCGCGTTGAACGCGCTGGTCGACAGCATGTGAACCTCGTCAATTATGTAAATCTTATAGCGCGCGCTGGCAGAGCGATAATTGACGCTTTCAATAATCTCGCGGATGTCATTCACGCCGGTGCGTGATGCCGCGTCCATTTCCATGACATCGACATGGCGCCCTTCGGCGATAGAGGTGCAATGTTCGCATTGCCCGCAGGGTTCAGTCGTGGGCTTGCCCGCACCATCAGGGCCAATGCAGTTTAGGCCTTTGGCAATAATTCGTGCGGTGGTCGTTTTCCCTGTGCCGCGAATGCCCGTCATAATGAAGGCTTGCGCGATGCGATCGGCGGCAAATGCGTTTTTCAGTGTCCGCACCATGGCCTCTTGCCCGATCAAATCGGCGAAACTTGCGGGGCGATATTTGCGCGCAAGCACCTGATAGGCTTGATCGGTGGTTTGGGTCATAGGGTTTTCCAACGGCTCTTGACGGTTTTTGCTTGGCAGAACGGCGCCCTGCCTGCAGGGTTATTAGCAAACTAGGCGCAGATGAGCGGCGCGGCAACCGCTTCCTGCGCGCAAAGCAAGCGGGGACGCGATGAGCGATAGATCACGGCTTTTGATATTCCTGTTTTTGATCCTGGCCAGCGTCTTTGTCGCGCTGGTTCATCTATGGGCCGCTCTTGTTGAGGGTGGGTTTCGGGCCATCCCGTTATCGGTGGTGTCGATCTTTGTGTTGATCCATTTGCCCGCAACCGCCGCAGGCACTTGGTTATGGCGCCAAGGGGCCTTGGGGCGGATGCGCTATTTGGTGCATGGGCTGACCCTCTATTTTTGCGTGGCCCTGTTCTTCGCGATGGCGGGGAATTTTATTTGGGCTTCACTTGTGAATGGCCTTTATGGTGGGGGCAGCTAAGGTCATGACGCCTCAGGCGGTATGATCCCAGACCAGTCCCATATGGTGCGCCGCTCATCGGGCATTTTAGGTGAGGAGGGTTTTGCCTCAAACCCATCCAAAAACGCCAAAGGATCGTCAAAAGTCAGGTCAGATAATGCTTCGGGGGTGATCTCCCACCACGCGCTGCATTGAAGCCGTGTTGCAATCTCAGGCGCAAAACGGGGGCGGATGACGCGGGCGGGGTTGCCGCCAACAATCATGTAATCTGCCACATCGCGCGTCACCACAGAACCCGCTGCAATCACCGCGCCATTGCCGATGGATATACCATCACGCAGCAGCACATCTTGGCCAATCCAAACGTCATGACCGATACGCACAGGCCGCGCCGCGCCATCATACCGGGAAGAGTCAGGCAAGGGGGGCAGGTCAAACATCCGCCGCCTGCGGGGTTGATATTGCACAGGCGAGGTTGTCACCCAATGATGCGGATGGCTGGCCCCCATTACGCGGACATTTTCGCTGATCGAGCAATATCGCCCAATCCAACCCACAATAAAAACGGAATGGCTGTAGGAATAGGCGCCAAGCGGCATCAGACCTCTTGGATTATGCTGACTGTGACGTTCAAACTTGGCGCTTGCATTGTTCAAAACATGGCCCGCGCGCAGCTTTGGGTAAAAACGCATGGGCAGCGCCTCGACCAACGCCAGATCGGTGCAGCGAAAGCGATTCATTGCAGCCTATTCCCCGAAATTCCGTAACCCAAGCCACAGCTTGGTTGCTTTTACGCACCGCCGCAAGGGTTCAGGTGGCACTTATTTTCAAGGGAAAGGTGAGAGGCTGGACAACGACCCAAGCGGGACTCGTTACGGCTGCTTCCTTCCGGATCTGACCGGGTTGGCGAGGAGCCTGTCCGCGCCAACCTCTCAACGCGTAAATAGTCAATCTTGGCTCTTGGTGCAAGGGCTGCACAAAAAATGCGGGCTAAAGCGTGATTTCAAATTGCTCGAACCCTTGGGCCGAGACGCCAGAATAGGCCAGACCATTCAAATCTCGCTCTTTCCCGACCTCCAGCGCAGTAGGTGGTGTCGTGAAAATAGTCATATTCGGTCAGATGAGCGTGTAAATCGGTGGTCGCAAAAAGCGTGACCTTCAGACGCGCGGACCGCGCCGTCCCTATGATGATCTGTCCCGCAGCCAAATCTCATCCCCTTATGATGGGGGCATCATACAACCATAAGGGTAGTTCTGCGCAATCCTATTCTTGTTGCACCCCGTTCACGTCTCTGTAAGGTTTGGGCGCGAAGCAAGGATCACATCACATGCCCCTTTTACAAACTGCCTCTGCGGTCACCTTTGGTGGATCGAATTTAGATCGTGCGGCGCATTTGCGGGATGATCCTGTGCAATTGGGGCAAATTGCAAAGGCGCATATCTTGGTTCTGTGGCGCGGCAAGGTGCTATGTCAGCGCGATGCAGAAACGGGTCTGGCGTCCTTGTGCTTTTTGCCAAAAGACGCAGCGCTTTTACGAGATCTCGCAGAGGAGGCGCGGTTGTTTTTGGGGCTGTCCGAGGATGGGGCGGCCTATTTTGTGCAAGACCTGAGCGATTGGAATCCTGAATTGCCAGAAGGGGTCAGCTTGAACTCCTTTGTTGATCTGTCCGAGCAGGCCCATCCAGATGCGCCCGAGGGCGCTGTGTTTTTGGAATTGCGCAGCATTATGATCACCCTGCCTCCACGCGCAGCAGAATTGGCGGCAACAGCCCGTGCTTTGTTGAATTGGCACAGCTCGCATCTCTATTGCGCCAAATGTGGCAGCCCTTCGCAGATGGTGCAAGCGGGGTGGCAGCGCAAATGCCCCGCCTGTGGCGCCTCGCATTTCCCGCGCACGGATCCCGTGGTGATCATGCTTGTGACCTATGGCGATCAAATTTTGTTGGGGCGTTCGCATGGTTGGCCCGAAAGGATGTATTCCGCACTCGCAGGGTTTGTCGAACCTGGTGAGACAATCGAGGCCGCCGTGCGCCGCGAAGTGTTGGAAGAAGCGGGGATCACCACATCCGAAGTGCGCTATGTTGCCAATCAACCTTGGCCTTACCCCAACTCTTTGATGTTTGGCTGCCTAGCCACCGCCACAAGCACAAAGATTACGGTTGATCCAAATGAATTGGACGATGCGCGATGGTTAAGCCGCCAAGAGGCGATGGATGTCTTTTGTGGGTCACACCCAGAAATATCTTCGCCGCGCAAGGGCGCAATTGCGCGGTTTTTGCTGGAAAACTGGCTCGCAGATCGGTTCATATAGGCTGCAAAAGGTGCGCGACTGGGGTGGTCTTTGGCCAGACGCCCTGCCTTCACAGCGCGCAAAGGATCGGCGTATAGCATTGGGGTGATCAGCTATGAAATTCAAAGCGACCGAAGATATTGATGCCCCGCTGGAACTGGTGTTCGAGCGGTTTTGCGATTTTACGCAGATCGAAGCCGATTTGACGGGACGCGGCGCCAAGCTCGTGCGGGAAGGCAGGTGGTTGCAGCCCCGCAAAGGCACAGGGTGGTCAAGTGAGATCAAATTGCGCGGCCGTGCGCGCCCTGTTTCTTCGTAAATCACGAATTTCATCCACGAAGAGGTGATGGTGATTGAAAGCCAAATCGGGAGAATGCAGACAATCTATGAGCTGCGCTTTCAAGGCATCAATCCGCAAATGTCGCGTGCCAGCGCGCCCTTGGAGTTGAAGCCAACCACGTTAAGTGCGCGGCTAGTGATTCAATCTTTGAAACTTGCGCGGGGCCGCGTTTTGCAACGGATGACGGGCTATTTGGTGCGCCGTGGCAATGAGGTCGAGGCGGAATATCGCGCCTCCTTGGGCTAGGTTTAGCCTTGCGGCGTCATGGCCTTGCGTTGACGTGCGCGCTCTATCCCCAATTGACGTTCTCTTAGTATGATGGCGATCCCTGCCGTGATGATGATGGCCGCACCCACCAACATGGTCGTGCTTGGGATTTCGTCAAATATCATATAGCCCACCCCAAGCGCCAAGAGCATCGAGCTATATTCAAACGGCGCTATCAAGGAAGCATCGGCTTCGCGATAGCTTGAGGTGAGCAGAATCTGACCCACGCCGCCTAAAACGCCAGCCAAGATCAAGAGCATCGCTTCGCGGGGCCCAGGGATGACCCACCCCCATGGTAGGGTCAAAAGGGACATTAAGGTCGCCGTGATTGAAAACCAAAAAACGATGGCCGATGTGGTTTCAGTTGCAACCATTTTGCGCACAAACACCTGTGCAAGGGCCGCGCATACCGCGCTCATCAAAACAATCATTGCGCCAAGCGCCTCGGCATGGGTGGTGTCAGCGCCGCCAAGGCTGAGGCGCGGAGAAAGAACAATCACCACGCCAAGCATCCCCAAAGCCACCATGCTGAGGCGAAAAAGCCGTACATCTTCGCCCAAGAACATGGCGGCAAAAACAACCACCAAAATCGGCGCGGCATATCCAATCGCGGTTACTTCGGGCAATGGCAAAAGGCCAAGCCCCGCGAACCCAAGCCCCATCGCACTGGTGCCCACAACCCCACGCCAAACATGGCCCAAGGGCGAGACTGTGCGCAGGCCGGTTGACAATTCATGTCGCATCCACAGCCATGCGATGATCACAGGCAGCGCAAAAAATGATCGAAAGAAAACGGCCTGACCCGGCGGCACATGGTCAGAGGTGGCTTTGATCAACGATGCCATTGCCACGAAAACGCATACAGATGCGATTTTCAGGGCAATGCCGCGAAGGGGGTTCATGTGAGGGGCGCTCGCGCAAATCTTGTGTCGGCGCAAACCTTGCGCGAGGCGCGATGGCAATGCAAGGGCGGATTAGGCCCCGTAATCGCGGCTAGGATCAGCGGGATAGCTGCCTAAGATTCGCAACTCGCTGGTGAAATATTCCAACTCTTCCAAGGCCAATTGCACAGCGCGATCATCGGGGTGCCCTTCGATATCGGCATAAAATTGTGTCGCCGAAAAGGATCCCCCAACCATATAGCTTTCAAGCTTGGTCATGTTCACGCCATTGGTCGCAAAGCCGCCCATGGCCTTGTAAAGCGCCGCAGGGATGTTTCGCACGCGAAAGACGAAGGTGGTCATCATATGTTCCGCGCGTGGGCGCAGATCGGCCTTTGGCTCCATGATCAAGAATCGTGTGCGGTTGCTATCTTGATCCTCGATATGACGGGCCAAAATATCGAGATCATAAATTTCAGCAGCAAGTTCCGAGGCAAGCGCGGCTTTGGCTTTGTCGCCCCATGCAGCAACATCGCGCGCGGCGCGGGCATTGTCGGTGGTTACACAGCCTTTAATGTTGTTTTCTTTCAAGAATTTCGAGCATTGCGGCAAAAGAACCAGATGCGACCACGCCTCTTTTACGTCAGAAATCTGGCTACCTTTGACACCCAAAAGATTGATGTGAACGCGCACAAAGGCCTCGCCCACGATATAAAGGCCGCTTTCAGGCAACAGACGATGAATATCGGCCACACGGCCATAGGTCGTGTTTTCTACGGGCACCATCGCGGCTTGAGCATCGCCTTGGCGCACCGCATCCATCGTTTCCTCAAAGCTTGCACAGGGCAGCACATCCCAATCGGGGCGTGCTTCGCGGCAGGCTTGGTGAGAATAGGCACCAAGCTCTCCTTGAAAGGCGATGCGGCGTGGGTTTGCGGTGGCAGTCATAATAAATCTTTCAGATGGGCGTTCTGTCGCGCTTCCTATACCTTGCCATCTTATGTTGGAAGAAGATAGATAGCCCTCAACTCGGGCTAGAGAACGGGAACGACATGTTTGATACAATGACTATCACGAAAGCAGGCGCATCGCTTTGCGCAGCCCTGCTTACACTTCTCTTCGCTGGTTGGGCCAGTGACGGGCTATATTCCGTTGGCACTGCAAGCCATGGTGAAGAACACGTTAGCGGCTATCCGATTGAAGTGGCCGATGCCGGTAGCGCCGAACCTGCCGAAGAGGTGGTTGAGGTTGCCTTTGCCGATGTATACGCCGCCGCAGATGCGGGCGCTGGTGAAGGCCTGTGGCGCCAGTGTCAGGCCTGCCATTCGCTGGAGCAAGGCGCCAACGGTGTAGGCCCCTACCTTTATCGCGTTGTTGGCCGCGCAAAGCATTCGGTTGACGGATTCAACTATTCGGATGGCCTCCGCGCCTTAGAAGGCGATTGGACACCAGAGAACCTCAATGGGTTCTTGGAAGCGCCCCGCGAATATGCTCCAGGCACCGCCATGGCCTATAACGGGATGCGCAAGATCGAAGACCGTGCAAACCTGATTGCGTATCTCGCGACTATCGGCAACTAAGCTCGTCTTTAGAGATTGTATTTTTCAGAAGGCCGCCCTGACATGGGGCGGCTTTTTTCATTCACAGATTCGCGCGCAAACTTCATGGGGTCTGGTTCTTTGCTGTGTGATCGCTAAGTTATTAGGAAATGACATATCGCCCTCTATGGGCGCACTCAGAGATAATGGTCGGGAGGTTGCGATGCACGAGAGACGGATGGTGCCTAAATCCTTGGCAACGGGCCTGATGGGGGCCGTGATAATTGGCATGGGTGTCACGCAGGCATTTGCGCAAGACTTGATCGAAACCCACGCCATATCTACCTTCGGAACACCAAAATACGTAGCGGATTTTGAGCATCTCGACTATGTGAACCCAGATGCGCCACAGGGTGGGGAGATGTCTTTTTCGTGGCCCTCGGGCACGTTTGACTCGCTGCACCCTTACACGCGCGTGGGTAATTCGGCGGTTTTGTCCTCGATTTTCTTTGAATCCATGCTGACAGGCACGGCGGATGAAATCGGCGCCTCTTATTGTCTTTTATGCGCAACCATGCGGTTTCCTGAGAACCGTGACTATGTGATTTTCACCCTAAGGCCAGAGGTGCAATTCTCAGATGGCACGCCTGTCACCTCGGATGATGTGCTGTTCTCTTACGAAATTCTGCGCGATGAGGGTTTGCCATCCTTCCGTGCATCTCTGCCCATGACTATTGAAAGTGCGGAGGTTTTGGGCCCGCGCGAGATAAAATTCACCTTCAATCCCGAAAGCCCGCTGCGTGGTCGGATTGAGGCGGCGGGTGGCTTGCCCGTTTTCAGCCGTGCTAGCCATGAGGCATCAGGTTTGGCCTTTGAAGACAGCCGCCTCACGCCCCTCATCGGCTCTGGGCCTTATGTTTTGGGCGAAGCGGATCCGGGTCAACGTGTGGTCTATGTTCGCAATCGGGACTATTGGGGAAATGATCTGCCCATCAATCGCGGGCGAAACAATTTCGATAGCATCCGAATTGAATATTATGGCGATGCGATTGCCGCCTTTGAGGGGTTTAAGGCGGGCAATTACCTGTTCCGTCAGGAATCCAGCAGCCAAACTTGGGCCACGGGTTATGATTTCCCGCGTCTGAATGATGGGATCATTATTCGCGAAGAATTGCACGATGGGTCGACCACTTCGGGTCAAAGCTTTGCAATGAATTTGCGGCGCGAAAAATTCGCTGACCCGAGTGTGCGCGAAGCGATTGCGTTGATGTTCAATTTTGAATGGACGAACCAGACCTTGTTCTATGGACTTTACGCGCCGAATACGAGTTTCTGGGAAAACACCTATTTGGCCGCGCATGGCCTGCCATCTGAAGCTGAGTTGGCGCTTCTAGACCCATTGCGGGATCAACTGCCTGCGCGGGTCTTTACCGAAGATGCCTTTGCCACCCCGCCCTCTGATCCTGATCGCAGTCTCGACCGCCGCGCCGCGCGCCGTGCCTCTGCCTTGCTTGAGGAGGCGGGATGGGTCGTTGGTGATGACGGGATGCTGCGTGACGCAAATGGCGCAACATTGGATGTGGAATTCCTAAATGCCAGTCCGTTGTTTGATCGGATCATCAACCCCTATGTCGAAAACCTACAGGCGATTGGGGTGAACGCCATTTTGACCCGCGTTGACCCTGCGCAATTGCAACAGCGGCAACGAGATGCGGATTTTGACATTATCACGGATCACTTCCCTATGGGCTTTGAGCCGGGATCAGGGTTGCGCCAATATTTTGGGTCGCTTGGGGCGGATGAGTCACTCTTTAACGTCATGGGTTTGGCCGATGAGGGTGTCGATGCCTTGATCGAAAAAGTGGTCGATGCTGAAACGCAGGAGGAGTTGACCCCCGCCGTGCAGGCGCTTGACCGCGTGCTGCGTGCCCATGTCTTCCGCGTGCCACAATGGTATAACCCCAACCATTGGGTCGCCTATTATGACATCTATCGCTATCCCGATACGCTGCCGCCCTATGATCTTGGCTTCCTCGATTTCTGGTGGGTTGATCCCGCGGCTGAAGCCGCGCTCGAAGAACAAGGCGTGTTGTAAGCTTTATGGCAAGCTATATCCTCAGACGTCTTTTGCTGATGATCCCCACATTATTGGGGATCATGGTGATCAATTTCGCCCTTGTGCAATTCGTGCCAGGTGGGCCGATTGAGCAGGTGATCGCACAGCTTGAGGGGGAAGGGGATGTATTTGCAGGCATTTCTGGCGGCGGCGGTGATGCAGGCGCGCAGATGGAGCAGGTCGGCAGCGATTACCAAGGCGCGCGCGGCTTGCCGCCGCAATTTTTGGATCAGCTGAAGCTAGAATTTAACTTCGCGCGCCTTGTTTGCGAAGATGGGTTTACGGGCACCCCTTCGTTGCGTGCGCCAGAATGTGTGGCCGAAGACATCCCTGCGATGGAGCGGTTTTTTCTTATGATGGGGGATTATCTGCGCTTTGATTTTGGCGACAGTTATTTCCGCTCAATCTCTGTGGTGGATTTGGTGATCGAGAAATTGCCTGTCTCCATCACCTTGGGGCTGTGGTCGACCCTCATCGCCTATTTGGTCTCGATCCCGCTTGGCATCCGTAAGGCGGTGCGCGATGGCAGCCGCTTTGATACTTGGACAAGCGGGTTGATCATCGTGGCCTATGCGATCCCTGGGTTTCTGTTTGCGATTTTGCTGTTGGTTTTGTTGGCGGGGGGCAGTTATTTTCAGATTTTCCCGCTGCGTGGTCTGACTTCGGACAATTGGGAAGATCTGAGCCTCTTGGGTAAGATCGGGGATTATTTCTGGCACATCACCCTACCTGTGCTTGCCTCAACCATTGCAGCTTTTGCCACGCTGACGCTTTTGACTAAGAACAGCTTTTTGGACGAGATCAAAAAGCAATATGTCATGACAGCCAAGGCAAAGGGGCTGTCGGAGGGGCGGGTGCTTTATGGGCATGTGTTCCGCAATGCAATGCTGATTGTCATCGCGGGCTTTCCCGCGGTTTTTGTGTCGGTATTTTTTGGCGGCTCACTGATCATCGAGACGATTTTTTCCCTCGATGGTTTGGGGCGTTTGGGCTTTGAAGCGGCTGTGAGCCGTGATTACCCCGTGATTTTCGGGACGCTTTTTGTGTTTGGGCTGATTGGTCTGGTCGTGGGGATCTTGTCCGATCTGATGTATGTTTGGATCGACCCGCGCATTGATTTTGAGACGCGGGAGGTGTGAGCGCATGATCACGCTCTCCCCTCTCAACCAACGCCGTTGGCGCAATTTTAAGGCCAATCGCCGCGCGCTTTGGTCATTGATGATCTTTCTTGTGCTTTACGGGATTAGCCTATTCGCTGAAATCATTACCAATGATAAACCGATTTTGGTGCAATATCAGGGCGGCTATTACACGCCTATTTTCAACTTTTACCCTGAGACAGAGTTTAGCGGCGATTTCCGCACCGAGGCGGTTTATCGTGATATTGAGGTGCAATGCCTGATCATCTCGGGCGGGTCAGACGCCTGTTGGGATGATCCTGAAGGCGTGATTGAAACCGTTCAAACCACAGGGCGTGTTGATGGCGTAGAGGTTGTAAAAGGATGGCTCCTTTGGCCGCCTATTCCCTATAGCTACAATACCGTCAACGATATCGGGCGCGCGGCCCCATCGCCGCCTGACGGGAACCATTGGCTTGGCACGGATGACACCGCACGGGATGTTTTGGCGCGTGTGATCTACGGGTTCCGTCTTTCGGTGACATTCGCGCTGATCGTCACCGCGCTGGCCTCGGTGATCGGAATCGCGGCAGGGGCGGTGCAGGGCTATTTTGGCGGTGTCATTGATCTTATTTTCCAGCGTGTGATCGAAATTTGGGGCGCGACCCCTAGCCTTTATATCATCATCATCGTCGCCGCGATTTTCACCATGGATTTCTGGCTCTTGGTGTTTTTGATGGTCTTATTCGGTTGGACATCCCTTGTCGGGGTTGTCAGGGCCGAGTTTTTGCGCGCCCGCAATTTCGAATATGTGCGCGCGGCCCGTGCGCTTGGCGTCTCGGATCGCGTGATTATGTTCCGCCATGTGTTGCCAAATGCGATGGTGGCCACGTTGACCATGCTGCCCTTTATCGTCACTGGCACGATTGGTTCCCTGGCTGCGCTAGATTTCTTGGGTTTTGGCCTGCCCTCATCCGCCCCGTCTTTGGGCGAGATGACCTTGCAGGCCAAAAACAACCTGCAAGCACCATGGTTGGCCTTCACGGCGTTTTTTGCCTTTGCGATCATGCTGTCGCTGTTGGTGTTCATTTTCGAAGGGGTGCGCGATGCGTTTGACCCCAGAAAGACGTTCCAATGAGCCTGCTGTCGGTCGAAAATCTACGCATCACCTTTCAGCAAGATGGGCGGCATATCGAGGCAGTGCGCGGTGTGTCTTTTCACATCAAGGCAGGGGAAACTGTTGCTTTGGTGGGCGAGTCTGGATCAGGCAAATCTTTGACCGCGCTTTCTACTGTATCGCTTTTGCCCGATGCGGCCGAAGTATCGGGCGAGGTGCGCTATCGCGGCGAAGGTTTGATCGGCGCGCCTGAGGCGCGGCTGCGCGCGGTTCGGGGCAATGATATAAGCTTTATCTTTCAAGAGCCGATGACATCGCTGAACCCCCTGCATACCATTGAAAAGCAACTGGGTGAGGCGCTGAGCCTGCATCAGGGCCTGAGCGGTGCAGAGGCGCGAGCGCGCAGTGTCGCGCTTTTGGAGAAGGTTGGTATCCCTGATCCTGCGGCGCGGCTCGGGGCCTATCCGCATCAATTGTCAGGCGGACAACGGCAGCGCGTGATGATTGCAATGGCCTTGGCCAACGGGCCTGAACTTTTGATCGCAGATGAGCCAACCACTGCGCTTGATGTCACCATTCAGGCGCAAATCCTTGATCTTTTGGCCGAATTGAAAACATCCGAAGGGATGAGCCTTTTGTTCATCACGCATGATCTCGGTGTTGTGCGCAAAATCGCGGATCGGGTGTGCGTGATGCAAGCGGGCGAAATTGTTGAGCAGGGCAAAACAGCGGATGTTTTTGGGGCGCCTCAGCATCCATATACCCAAAAGCTTTTGGCGGCTGAGGCCACGGGCGCGCCTGCCCCTGTGGCAAAAGATGCGCCCGAAGTGATCGCATGTGACGCCTTGCGTGTTTGGTTTCCAATCACTGCGGGGCTGCTGCGCCGCAAAGTGGGGGATGTGAAGGCGGTGAATGCTGCCACTCTCTCAATCCGCGCAGGGGAGACAATTGGCATCGTGGGCGAGTCGGGATCGGGTAAAACCACGCTGGCGCTTGCGCTGATGCGCTTGATCTCGTCACAAGGGCCGATCCGCCTTGAGGGGCGAGACATTCAAAGTTTGAAAAGCGCGGCCATGAAACCCTTGCGCCGCGATATGCAGATTGTGTTCCAAGACCCTTATGGTTCGCTTAGCCCGCGCATGACGATTGAACAAATCATTGCCGAGGGGTTGAGCATCCATCACCCTGAAAGCAAATCCGCGCGACAAGACCGCGTGGCTGAGATTTTGCGTGAGGTGGGGCTTGATCCAGCCATGATGCATCGTTACCCGCATGAATTTTCGGGCGGTCAACGACAGCGCATCGCAATTGCGCGTGCGATGGTGCTTGATCCAAAGCTTGTCGTTCTAGACGAACCAACATCGGCACTTGATATGACCGTGCAAGTTCAAATCGTGGAATTGTTGCGCGAGCTGCAAGCAAAAAAGGGGCTGGCCTATTTGTTCATCAGCCATGATCTGCGTGTTGTGCGTGCCCTAGCCCATCGGATTTTGGTGATGAAGTCAGGCGATGTAGTCGAAATGGGCGAGGCAGCGCAGGTCTTTGATGCACCCGCCCACCCCTATACGCAATCGCTGCTACATGCTGTTATCAGCCATTAGATGACTGAAGAATGTAGTGCACTGCGCATCTTGCACAGTGATTTTGACAACAAACCTATAGTCGAAATTTACGGCCCAACTACCATGCAGGCTGTGTCGCGCGCCACAAGCCGTGCGCAGGCGCGGGTGGCTTCATCTTCTGTCATGCCCGCGAATTGCGCCTCAAAGCCACCTTGGCGCTGGGTAACATGGCGCAGGGCCTGTTGCAGCGAAGATTCCGACAAAGCCGTTTGCAGCAGCAAACGCTCAGCGGTATTCTGGGTGGGGTAACGCCCCAACGATATCGCATAAAGCCGCTCGCCCGTAGACGTGGCACGGATCACAATTTCGGGCGCAGAAGGCAATGCGTTTTCAGAAAGTGCTGCCGCCAATTCGATTGGGCGTTGGCTTGGCAAAGGCGCCTCTTCTGGCGCAAGCGCGTCCTCATCTAAACTTGCAAGGGCGGGGCTTGGTGCGTCATCCACGATCACGGGTTGGGTGTCTGCCTCGCTGATGACAGAGGCCGCCCCTTCGGCACTGGGGGCTGCGGCTATGAGCGCCTCCTCAATTGCCACATCAATCGCGGCGAGTAAGGTTTCACTTGGCGGTGTAATTGGAAGCGGGCGCGGTTGCGGCACTAGGCTGCGCGCAACAACCCCTGAGGGGCGGATCGTGCGTGCAACTGGCCCGCGCTCGTAATCGCTGGCAGGCTCACTCCCGCCGCCGCCTGAGCCGCCTGAATAGACGGGGAAGCCTACCAATCTCAATTCGGCATGGGCAGGCGCGCGGGCAAAGCCCATATCCAATAACTCCGAGACGCGTTGGTTGCGCCATGCCGTAGATTGGCCGCCAAAGACAGTGGCAATGATGCGCACATTGCCGCGCTGGGCGGAGGCCACGAGGTTAAATCCTGCGGCGCGCGTATAGCCTGTCTTGATCCCATCGGCACCACGATAGGCCGACAAAAAAGCGCGGTTCGTGTTGCGCACAGTCGCGACACCTGCATCAGTCGAAAGGCGCGAGAACAGGTTATAATATTCTGGATAGTCATAAACCATGCGCCGCCCAAGCATTGTCATGTCATTAGCGGTCGACAAATGGCCCTCCGCAGTTAGGCCATGGGCATTGCGAAATGTTGTGCGCGTCATCCCCAGGGCTTCTGCGGTACGGGTCATGCGCCGTGCAAAAGCTGCCTCTGACCCCTCTATCGCTTCGCCAATGGCCGTTGCAGCGTCATTGGCCGAGCGCACAGCCGCCGCGCGCACCAAATAGCGTAGGCGAATTTGCTGGCCACCGCGCAAACCGAGTTTCGAGGGGGGTTCTGCGGCCGCGTTTTGCGACACCGTAACCAAGGTGTCCATGGTAATTTCGCCAAGCCGCACCGCCTCAAAAGCGATGTAAAGCGTCATCATCTTGGTCAGAGAGGCGGGGTGCAGCCGTGTATCCGCATTACGCGAATGCAAAACCTCGCCCGTTCGTGCGTCAATCACCATAGCCGCATAAGGCGCGGCCTTTACGGGTGTCGCAGCGAAAAAGACAACAATTAAAAGCCCCAAGAGGGCGGAAAAAAACCGATTATATGCCACGAGACCTGCTCACTCTGCCTCAATTAACCGTCTGACGCGGTTGTTATCCTCCGACAATACGGCAGAAGTTTGAAAAAATCCATGATAAACTATTGGAAGGTTTCAGCTTTCTTGATCACAAGAAATTTGTGGCGTGGTGTGGGCCCGATGCTTGCATTTGCAAGCGTATTTTTCATATTTCATTCGGATTTTTGCTTTCAGCGCGTGACCTTATGTCAAAGGTGGTGTTAGGTATGCGCAATACAACTGTAGGACGATTTGCATGACCGATCCCTTTGATGAGCGCAAAGCCCGCGCTGCCGCGTGGTTTAGGCAATTGCGCGATGATATCGTGGCTGCGTTTGAAGATTTGGAAGACCGCCACCACAGCGCCGATGCCGTGGGACGATTTGATGTGTCGCAGACTAAACGTCATTCTGAGGATGGCAGCGATGCAGGGGGCGGCCTCATGAGCGTGATGCGCGGGGGCAGGGTCTTTGAGAAGGTCGGTGTCAATGTGTCCACTGTGCATGGCACATTGGGCACGCGCGCCGTAGCGGCAATGTCTGCGCGCAAAGATATGGAAGGCCTGCGGGATGACCCGCGCTTTTGGGCTTCGGGTATCAGCTTGGTTGCGCATATGAACAACCCGCATGTCCCTGCGGTGCACATGAATACACGCATGTTCTGGACGCCGCACGGGTGGTGGTTCGGGGGCGGTTCTGACCTCAACCCTTGCATCGAATATGAGGAAGACACAGCGGATTTTCACGCTGTTCTCAAGGCGCATTGCGATAAGCATGGTGACGACATCTATCCCCGTTTCAAAGCATGGGCAGATGAGTATTTCTATGTGCCGCATCGTGGTCGTGCGCGTGGGGTCGGTGGGATTTTCTACGATGATCTGAACACGGGCGATTGGGAGGCAGATTTCGCCTTTACCCAAGATATCGGTCGTGCCTTTCTGCCCGCTTTTTTAGGCGTGGTCGAAAAACGGCGCGAGATGAAGTTTAATGAGGCGGATCGTGACGTTCAGTTGATTCATCGCGGTCTCTATGCCGAATATAATCTCGTTTATGATCGCGGCACAAAATTTGGCCTCGAGACAGGCCATGATGCCAATGCTGTTTTGATGAGCCTGCCGCCTTTGGCGAAATGGGTTTAAGTCTCGTTCAAGAGGCGCTGATAGACTGAGATAATCGCATCTGCTTCGCGTTCTAGCGAAAAGTGATCAACCGTATGGGCGCGGGCAGCCGCGCCCATTTTGCTGCGCAACGGTGCATCCTGCAAAAGGTGGTCAATCTGAGTCTCTAGCGCCGCTTGGTCTTCAATCCCGACCAGATACCCGGTTTCCCCATCGCGGATCAGTTCTTCGAATGCACCTGCGCGGGTGGCTATTACGGGAACACCACAGGCCATTGCCTCGAGCGGGGTTAAGCCAAACCCTTCGTGTCGCTGCGGGGCCACAAACAGATCCAGCGCCTGATAATAGGGAATAATCTCATGCGTTGGAACTTCGGCTGGGAAATGAACCCGCCCTGTAAGACCCGTTGCAGCGATCTTTGCCTTTAGCGCTTTCAGATAGTCTTTATGCCGATCGGTTGCGCGGCCCAAGATAACCGCCTCTGCCCCCTCATGTTTGGGCAGAAGGTTGATCATTGCATCCACAAACCGATCTGTCCCTTTTGAGGGGCGAATACGGCCATAACATCCGATCAATGGCCCTTTGCCAAAGCCAAGCTTGGCTTTCAGCGCGCTGTAATCGGGCGCAGGGCTGAACGCGTGAACATCAATTCCGTGCAAAATCACAGTTGCGGGTCGATCTAAGAAAGCCGCCGTTTTCTGAGACGTAGCGATCACATGATCCATCTGGCCAATTAGCCATTTCGTGTAGCGCGTGTGGTTTCGTTGTGATGCGGAGGTGAACAGCAGTTTTAACCGCTTTCCAAAAACATGCTTCAGCACGATCCCCGCCAACATTTCATTATTGCGCCTTGCGTGCCAGACGCGCAGGCCATGTGGCCCGTTTTTCGGCATTGTAAGCAGATCATTGAGCGGGATTTGTGGCAAGCCTGCGGGCAAGCCGCGCCCCACGACGGCTATCGCCACCTTTTCAGCTTGATGCGGCACGAGGCGCACAATGGTCGCTGTCACCCCAGACAAGCGTTGCTTGAAATTGGGGGCGAGGATGTCGATTTGATCAATCCGTGGGTGCGCCATGCCCCGAGCGTTACCGCGCAAACGCGGCATGGGCAAGCGCCGCGCGACTTACGCGCGGCGAATTTCCTCAAGCAGAACGCGCACATTTTCAGGATCAGCTTCAGGTGTAATGCCATGGCCGAGGTTGAAAATATGAGGCCCGTTTTTCAGTGCGTCCACAATGCGCCGCGCCTCTTGGCGCAAGGCATCACCGCCTGTGATCATCAGCTTGGGGTCAAGATTGCCCTGCACGCAGCCATCTTTTTGCAAATGCTGGGCCGCCCATGTCGCATCAACACTCGTGTCGAGGGCCAAACAATCCGCACCAACAGCCTTTGCGAAGCCGATATATTTGTCGCCTGCCTCACGCGGGAATGTGATAACGGGCAAGCCTGGAAAACGCTTCTTCATCTCTTGGGTTATCTTTTTCGCGGGCTCTAGCGCATATCGGTCAAAAGCCTCGCCTTTCAGCGAGCCTGCCCAACTGTCAAAGATTTTTACAACCTCTGCGCCGGCTTCGACCTGCTTTGAGAGATATTCGATGGTCGCATCGGTCAGCAGATTGATGAGCGCGTCAAAAGTTGCAGGATCTTCTTGGCGCAGTTTATGTGCGGGCGCTTGGTCGGGTGTGCCGCGCCCTGCGATCATATATGTGGCCACTGTCCATGGCGCGCCTGCAAAGCCAATGAGTGTGGTCTCTCTGGGCAATTCTTGCGACAAGATTTTAACGGTTTCATAAACGGGCGCGAGATGGTCGTGGATTTCGTCCTTGCCCTTCAAAGGCTTTAAGCCGTCTGGCCCAGTGATTGTAGAGAGGCGTGGGCCTTCACCCGTGACAAACCACAAATCCGCGCCAAGCGCATCGGGGATCAATAGAATATCTGCAAAGAGAATTGCAGCATCGAACCCGTAGCGGCGGATTGGTTGCAAGGTGACTTCTGCCGCCAGATCGGGTGTGTAGCAGAGCGAAAGAAAATCCCCAGCCTTTGCGCGTGTCGCGCGATATTCGGGCAAGTAGCGCCCCGCTTGGCGCATCAGCCAGACGGGTGGGGTGGGGAGGGTTTCGCCGCTCAATGCGCGCAGAAGTGTTTTTGTCATGGTAGATCCGATTTTCTTGTACCAAATTTCTTTGGATGTAGGCTCAATCCTGTCCTAACCTGCCCAAGCCATGCTGTCTATGGTTGTCATGTCAAGTTGACAGAGTTAGAAAGAACCCATGAAAAACGAACGACCAACTCCCGCCTCTCCGCTGCGCATTGGCACGCGTGGTTCTCCCCTTGCTTTGGCGCAAGCCTATGAGACGCGCGCGCGGCTTGCGGCGGCCTTTGATCTTCCACATGAGGCCTTTGAAATTGTGGTTATAAAAACCACAGGTGACAAGGTTTTAGACCGTCCCCTCAAGGAAATTGGCGGCAAGGGTCTGTTCACTCGCGAGATAGAAGAAGACCTGCTATCTGGGGCGATTGATATTGCGGTGCATTCCATGAAGGATATGCCCGTGTTGCAGCCCGAAGGTTTGCTGCTTGATTGCTACCTCCCGCGCGAGGATGTGCGCGATGCATTTGTGTCACTTGAATTTGACAGTCTCGATGCCTTGCCCGCTGGCACGAAGATTGGCTCATCTTCGCTGCGTAGGCGTGCGCAATTGACTGCGCGCCGTCCTGATCTCGAGGTGGTCGAGTTTCGTGGCAATGTGCAGACGCGAATGAAAAAACTGGAGGGCGGGGTCGCAGGAGCCACGTTTTTGGCGCAGGCAGGTCTTAATCGATTGGGCATGGCCGATGTCGCGCGTTCTGCCATTTCACCCGAAGATATGCTACCAGCTGTTGCACAAGGCGCTATCGGGATTGAGCGGCGCGCGAATGATCCCCGCACGGCCGAGATGTTGGCCGCTATTCATGATCGCGACACTGGCATCAGGCTTGCGGCAGAGCGCGCGTTTTTGGCGGGGCTTGATGGCTCATGCGAAACCCCGATTGCAGGTCTGGCCGAGATTGATGGCCCTATGTTGCGTCTGCGCGGCGAGTTATTGCGCCCCGATGGCAGCGAGGTCTTGAGCGAGGATCGCAGCGCCCCCATTGCTGAGGCCGCGAAGCTTGGCGCGGATATGGCGCGAGATTTACGCGCGCGCGCAGGTGAAGGATTTTTTGATTGGATCACCGCCAAGGCTTGAGGCGCGCGTGACAAGAGATGAAAAAAGCCCCGCTTCGCAGATGCAAAGCGGGGCTTTTTTAACGGGACATCGCGTGCCCTAGTCCCAAGAGACGCCTGTCAGATCATTGGCCTGTGTCGGCGAATTTTCCCAAAGACCACGGATGCGCGCATCCGCAACTCCTGTTTTGGCCAACTGAAACAGGTAGCCGTTCACATAATCATCCGCGATCATGCGCTGCATTTGTCCGAGCAAGTCGCTGCGCGCAGCAGGATCGCTTTCCAAGGTCAGCGCCTCGTTCAGCGCAACAAACTCGGGACGGGCATATTGGAAATAGTAATCCTCTCGCGCATAGATGCCGATATCCATCGGTTCGGTATGGCTGACGATGGTGAGATCAAAATCGCGACCACGGAACACCTGCTCGAGCCACTGCGCCCATTCTAAATTGGTGATTTCTGTCTCAATGCCAATCTCACGCAGTTGGGCCGCAATGATCTCTCCACCACGGCGCGCATAGGCTGGCGGGGGCAGCATCAGACGCAATGTTACCCCGTCTAGCCCTGCCTCTTGCAGCAAAGCACGCGCGCGTTCTGGGTCGTAATTCGATTGCGCGGTCAGATCGACATAGTCGGGATTATGCGGCGCGAAATGTGTGCCAATGGGTGTGCCATAGCCAAACATAGCCCCGTCAATAATGTCCTGCCGATTGATCGCGTGCGAAATCGCCTCTCTTAGGCGGATATCATCAAGCGGGCTTTGCTTGTTGTTCATCGCCAAAATTGTCTCGCCTTCGGTCGAGCCGACAATCACGTTGAAGCGCGGGTCTGCCTCGAATTGGGTCAAAGTTTCAGGCGCTGGGAAATTTGGGAAAGCATCGACATCACCTGCCATCAATGCGGCATAGGCGGCATTTGGATCCGTGATGAAGCGGAAGGTTGCGCTGTCGAGCGCGATGGGCGTGCCCCAATACGCGGCATTGCGGGCCAGTTCCACGCGATCCCCTTGCACCCAATCGACAAAGCGGAAGGGGCCTGTGCCAATGGGGTTGGTCGCGTTTGTTTCTGCGCTTTCGGGGGCCACGATCACCGCATCCCCCCAAGCCATCTTGAACAAAAAGGCCCCATCAGGGGTGTTTAGCGTAACCACAACGGTGTCAGGGCTTTCTGCGACAACAGAGGCGATACCTGCAAAGAGGGCGGCCTGTGCGTTGGTGGTGCCCTCAGCGCGGGCCCGATCTAGGCTAAAGACCACATCATCCGCATTCATGTCGCTGCCATCGTGAAACTGCACATTTGGCGCGAGGGTGAAGCGATAGGTCAAACCATCGTCTGAAATTTCCCATGACCGCGCAAGCGCAGGTTGCACAGAGCCGTCAGGGCCGAACCGTGTCAGGCCTTCAAAAACATTGGCATAGACCACCTCATCAATGGCCGCTGCTGCACCTGCTGTAGGGTCTAGATTTGGCGGCTCAAGCACCATCCCGATTTTGATGCTATTGCCTTGCGCAAAGGCGCATGTGGTGGAAATGATCAACGCCGTTGCGGCGGATGTTAGAAACCGAACCATGTGGCCCTCCCGCGAAAGTTCACAGGGCCATCGTAGTGCCGCAAGGCTTGGTCTGGCAAGCGTTCTGGTTGTATTGCGGCCTGCTTGCTGTGCCTTTTGGGGGAATTGGGATAGGCGGAAGGCTGCGCATACTGTCGCAGAACTGTCATTTCCGACTCGCCCGAATCGTAACGAGAGGTTAACGCTCTGAAACGGACCGGCACTTGCTGGTTCTGATAAGCCCCTCGAGCATAGCGCGAGATACGCTTCGCGGCGGTGCGCTAAGACAAGGGTCGAACTCGGGAGATACGCATATGTTATGCGATACAGCACAGACTATCCTCGCCCTGTCTGCCGAAGAGGTCAGTAGTTTCGTAAAAGAGCAAGCCAGCAGCCGCAAACTTTCGGGGCTGATGAAGGCTTTGAACGATGCGGCCCTTAAGGGTGACAAGATCGCGCAACGCGCGATTGAGCATATGGGTTTTGTTCTTCAGCCCTAAGCTGTTGGTAGCAATTCTGCCAATGTCAGCGCCATAACAAGCGCGCTGTCTGCCATGTCATCAACCCCAACCCATTCATCGGGTTGGTGAGCAAGCTCCAAAATACCTGGCCCGTAGGCGATGCAGTTTTTCAACCGACCAATGCGGTCGATATGTTTTTGGTCATAAGTGCCTGGGCTGACCACATATTCCGCTTTTTGGGCCAACACGCGTTCGATGGCCTGGCCCACCGATTGCACAAGCGGGCTGCTTTCATCCGTCATGCTCGGTTGCACCTCGAACAGATCGGAAATCTCGTAGTCAAATCGGGGGCGGCTGGCTTTGATTTGCTCTAGCATATCGGTCAATTCCGCTTTGACCGCTGCGATGTCCTCTTCAATCAAAAAGCGGCGATCAATCACGATGCGGCAGCGATCTGCAACACATGGTGCGGGCAGGCCAGTGTAATCCTCGGCCTGTTCAGCCTCGCCCCCATGGATTGAATTGATATTCAGCGTGGATTTGCGCGCCTGCGGCGGCACGACTGGCATTGCAGTGGTTTTCCCTGCGAGGAGTGGCAAAAGATGCGTTTCTATTTCTGCGAGAACCGCGCCCATGTGAGAGATGGCGCTGTCGCCCAAGAATGGCATTGAGCCATGCGCGATGCGCCCCTTCGTTTCGACCTGTGCCCACCAAACGCCACGATGGCCAAGGCAGATGCGGTCTTTTTGCAAAGGTTCGGGGATAATGACATGCTGAACGCGGGCAGGGTCAAATCTGCCCTGCTCGGCCAGATAGGCAACGCCGCCAAAGCCACCTGACTCCTCATCTGCGGTGGCAGAGATTTCAATCGCACCTGCGAATTTTGGGTAGGTGGCAATAAAGGCCTCAGCTGCGATGATTGAGGCTGCAAGCCCACCTTTCATATCGCACGCCCCGCGCCCGTAGATGCGGCCATCTTCGAGAACCCCACCAAAAGGCGGCTTCGTCCATCCATGCCCAACCTCCACGACATCGTGATGGCTGTTGAAATGAACGGTGTCCCCCGCTGCGCCGCCCTCATAGCGCGCCACCATGTTCCATCGTGGATATGTATCGCTATCGGCAAGCGCGCCTGTGGCGCGGATTAAGTCAACCGTGAACCCCGCTGCCTCCAAGCGCTGTTTGAGATAGTCGCAAATTTGGCGATAGTTTTGACCGGGCGGGTTGAGGGTGGGGATGCGGATCAAATCTTGGGTCAGTGCGATCAAATCGTCCCGCCGTGCGGCAATCGCAGTTTCAAGTTGATCTTTGCTGTCCATTTTTGCCCCACCTTCTGTCTTTTTCAGCTTGCTGTGGGAATTTGCGCATTGCAAGCCCGTGCAAATTTTTGCGCCGTGCCTATATCAAGGATGAGACACGGATCTGGGAGAACAGGGTGTGATTATTCGCATAGCCTTGCTGATGGCGGTGCTTTTGACAGTGGTCTTTGTATCGCTTTATTTTTATTTGCGCGCAGGCCAGCGTGAGGCCTTAATCGCGGAATGGCAAAAGCGGGATCCGTCTGATGCCGCGAATGAGCATCGTGAGGATTGGATCAATCGCCGTCTGGCAGGATCTATGCGTAAAATCGCGCTGCGTTTGGCGGTTCTGGTTTATGCTTTGCCACTGGCGGCGCTGTTCCTTTATGTTGGGTACACCGATCCGTTCGCGCCTTAGGGGGCGCAATGGGAAAATAAACGACAAAGGGGCAGGCGGCGCATGCGTTGGCCACGGATCATAGCATTACTGATATTGGGCGCGCTCCTTGTCGCGTTCTTCCACTATACGCTGCCGCAGCGTGATATTTTGCGGATCACGCAGACAGAAATCATCAGGCAAGATTTTTCAGGCCTCAACCGCATCTTCTACGCGCGCGGCGATACAGGCAGCGCACAACTCGCATCGCGCGATTTGCGTTTGATCAATACGGTCGATGCGCAGGGCGAGGTTCACGTGTTCCGCAATGAGGATACGGGCTTTGGGTGGCCTCCTTATTTCAAGTTGGACAGCTCAGACCTGCAGGCCGAAGCGGCAAACCTGATTTCGACTGCGGCTGACCCGATTTGGGTAGCGGTTACCCATTACGGATGGCGTTCGCGCATTTTGACGACCTATCCCAATGCTGTGGCCTTGCGTCAGGTGGCAGGGCCAGATGTGACGCTGATCCCATGGATGCCGATTACAATTCTCGTCCTTCTTTTGGTTGTCTTGTTGGCCCTATGGCGCTTGTGGGAGCGGTTTGAAGCCCGCATTCTTGATCCGCTTTATGACAGGGCGGCTGTGTTTTGGTCGAAAAGCCGTGATCGTTTGCGCGGCAAGTAAAGGGTGCGATGATGGATGCATGGGATGAGGTGCGCACGGCTTATCATGTGGCACGACTGGGCACGGTGTCTGGGGCCGCAGATTATCTATCGGTGCATCATGCTACAGTGATCCGTCATATAGATGCGCTTGAAGGGCGTCTTGGGGTGCGGTTGTTCCATCGTCATGCACGCGGCTACACCCCCACCGAGGCCGGGCAGGATTTGCTTGCGACTGCCGCTGAAACTGAAGCGCGGTTTTCACAATTGGCCTCGCGTATTGCAGGGCAGGGCGATACGCTGTCGGGGGAATTGGTGCTGACCGCGCTTGGCTTTGTGGCGCAGTTGTTGATGCCCGCATTGGCCGAATTGCAAAACGATCATCCAGATTTGCGCATTTGTTTGGTGACGGATGAACGCGTCTTTCGGATGGAATTGGGCGAGGCGCATATTGCCATTCGTGCAGGGTCTGCCCCATCGGAGCCTGATAATGTCGTGCAGCCCTTTTTCACGCTCAGGGCGCGTCTTTGTGCAACCAAGTCCTATCTCGAACAGCACGGGCCATTCAGCCTAGAAACAGCAGCGCAGCATCGCTTTGTGGCAACCACTCAAGCCGATAGCCGCGCGCCGTTTTTAAGATGGCTCAAGGATCATGTGCCTGAAGATGCAATCGTGTTTCGGGCCTCCGATTTCGCGAGTGCGATTGAGGCGGTTCATGCGGGGATCGGCATAGGCTTTGCGCCGGCCTTTGCCCTTGAGCAAAATGCAGACTTGATTGAGGTAATGCCCTCACTGGACGAATGGAATTCTTCTGTCTGGTTGGTCACCCATGTCGATTTGCATCGCAGCCCAAAGGTGCAGCGCGTCTTGGCCTATCTTAAAGATAACGCCAAAAATATCGTGGGGACCGTTTAACCGCCCTGCGTATCAGCCCCATTCAATTCGCGAGCGAGAAAGGCTTCGAACTCGTCTAGGTGGATGGGTTCGAATTGACCAAACCCCTGCATCCAAACACTTGCGGCGCGCAGCGCGTCAGGCTCGAGTTTGCACCACTTGACCCGTCCCCGCTTTTCTTGGGCAATCAGTCCCGCATGGGCAAGGATGGCGAGGTGCTTTGAGATCGCAGCCAGAGACATTTCAAACGGTTCCGCCACATCGGTCACGGCCATGTCATCTTCCAGCAGCATCGACAAGATCGCGCGGCGGGTTGGGTCTGCCAAGGCAGCAAAGGTCAGATCCAGGGAACTGGTGCTCATATTGGCATCCTATCCTGCCTTCTGAGGCAATCGTCAACCATTTGGTTGAATATGGGAAATTGTCGAAAATTGCCGCAGACCTTCTGACGGGTGGATTTGACCAACTTGTCGCAGGTAATTTTATTACTTTATATTCAATATCTTATGCATTTCTCTGCGGGTGCAAAGTTTCGTTGACTCTGGCGCGGCCTGTTCTTAGGTTCCGCGCGACACCCGAGGGGCGTTTTCTGAAGGTGCTTTGCACATGACCGAGCCATCGCCAAATCCCGACCGCCTTAAGGGGTTGGAAGAAAAACTGGCAAACATTCGGTCGCGCGAAGCCGACAAGAAACCACCGATGGGGGAGCATTATTCCCAAGCGCAGCACGCGTGGAGGATGGTGATTGAACTGGTCAGCGGGTTGTTGATCGGTGTTGGTATAGGCTGGGGCTTGGATAGCCTCTTGGGCACGCGCCCTTGGCTGATGGTCGTTTTTACATTGCTGGGCTTTGTGGCTGGGGTCAAAACGATGATCCGATCTGCGCAAGAGCTTCAGAACCAAGCCCAAGCCCGCGAACACGCGGATGAGGGCGACGCAAAATAAGGGGATACACCGTGGCTTCGGATGTAACGAATTCTGATCAGAACAAGCCCTCTAATTCGGGCAAGCCGATCGCATTTGTCCTTTTGGCCATCGCGGCTGTGCTTTTCGTCCTGGGTCTCCTTGACGATTATGAAGGCGGCTTGGCGATCCACCCGATGGATCAATTCGTCATCTCCCCATTGTTTGGTGACACGCTGAACTGGTACACGCCGACCAATTCCACGCTCTGGATGGCGCTCAGCGTCATCGCGATTGTGGCGTTGATGGTCATGGGCACGCGCGGTCGCGCCGTGGTTCCGTCGCGCGGCCAGTCGGTCGCTGAGCTGATCTATGGCTTCGTGCGTAAGATGGTCGAAGATGTTGCAGGCAAAGATGCGCTGCCCTTCTTCCCCTATATTTTCGCCCTGTTTATGTTCATCCTGCTGTCGAACCTCTTGGGCCTGATCCCAATGAGCTTTACCACCACATCGCACATCGCGGTGACTGCGATTTTGGCGGCGGCGGTATTCCTGACAGTGACCTTGGTGGGGTTCATCAAGAACGGCGCAGGCTTCCTCAGCCTGTTCTGGGTCAGTTCCGCGCCATTGGCGTTGCGCCCGATCCTTGCCATCATCGAATTGATTTCGTACTTCGTGCGCCCCGTCAGCCACTCTATCCGTCTTGCGGGTAACTTGATGGCGGGCCACGCAGTTTTGAAAGTGTTTGCAGGTTTCGCTGGCGCGATGGGCGCCGCAGCCTTCGCCCCAATCTTGGGCATTGTCGCGATCTACGGGCTCGAAGTGCTCGTATCCGTGATCCAAGCTTATGTGTTCACCATCCTAACCTGCGTCTATCTGAAAGACGCGCTGCATCCGCACCACTAAGCGGATCACGGTTCAGGACATCTACTCAGCCAATTCCAACGTAAGGAGAAACGGAAATGGAAGGCAATATCGCAGAACTCGGTCAATTCATCGGTGCAGGCCTTGCCGCTATCGGCTCTGGCGCAGCAGCGATCGGTGTGGGCCATGTTGCAGGCAACTTCCTCGCAGGTGCTTTGCGTAACCCATCTGCAGCTGCAGGTCAGACCGCAACGCTCTTCATCGGTATCGCGTTCGCAGAAGCTTTGGGGATCTTCGCGTTCCTCGTTGCACTTCTGCTGATGTTCGCAGTCTAAGCCTTTAGCGAACCATCCTTACGGCTGGGTCGCTTTGAGCGCAGCGCGCGACAGCGGCCCAGTGTAATCACCGGTTCCAGGAGGACATGATGGCAGAGACTGCCCACAACGTTGCCAGTGCAGCCCATGGTGGTGAAGCCGCCTCGGGGGGTATGCCGCAACTCGACTTCTCCACCTTCCCGAACCAGATTTTCTGGCTCGTGGTTACACTGGTGGTCGTTTATTTGATCTTGAGCCGCGTGGCGTTGCCCCGCGTTGCATCCGTTTTGGCAGACCGCCAAGGCGCGATTGCAAAGGACATTGCCGCTGCTGAAGACCTCAAAGCCAAAGCTGCTGAAGCGGAAGAGGCCTATAACAAAGCCCTCGCTGATGCGCGCGCGCAAGCGCAAGACATCATCGCCCAGACCCGCAGCGAAATCGCGGCTGAATTGGCGGACGCAACTGCAAAAGCGGACGCGCAGATCGCTGCGAAGGCAAAAGAATCTGAAGCGCGTATCGGTGAGATCCGCGCAGGCGCTGTGAAAAACATTGAAGCGGTCGCAAAAGATGCGACAGCCGAGATTGTAACGGCTCTTGGTGGTGGCAAGCCCGATGCCAAGGCGCTGAAAGCGGCCATTGCAGAGCGGATGAAAGGATAAGCCATGACACTGCGTTACGCGACCTTGGCAACATCTGCCCTGACCCTAATCGCGGCGCCTGCTTTTGCAGCAGGTGGTGATTACGGCTTTGCGTCTTTCTTCAACACCAATTACGTGGTGCTGATTGGCTTCATCTTGTTCTTGGCGCTGTTGTTCTATTTCAACGTGCCTGCGATGATCCTCAAGATGTTGGATGACCGCGCGGAAACCATCCGTTCCGAATTGGATGAGGCCCGCAACCTACGCGATGAAGCGCAAGCCGTTCTGGCTGCCTATGAGCGCAAAAGCCGCGAAGTGGCTGAGCAATCTCAGCGCATTATCGACCACGCCCGCGAAGAGGCTCGTTTGGCTGCCGATGCTGCCAAAGACGACCTCAAGCAATCCATCGCGCGCCGCCTAAAGGCAGCTGAGGAGCAGATCACGAGCGCCGAAGAAAAAGCGACCCGTGAATTGCGCAACCGTGCTGTGGATGTTGCGATTGCGGCGGCGGCAAAGATTTTGGCCGATAGCACCACTGCAACCGATGCGAACAAGCGCATTGATGCGGCCATCGCCGAAGTGGAAAGCCGCCTGCACTAAGCAGGTATGCTTGGAAGGTAAAAGTTATGAAAAAGGCCCCCTGAGAGGGGCCTTTTTTTTGTTGATTATGTGGCCTGTGTCACAGATGTCGTTTTCTGTCTTTTTTCGGTCGGGCGGGCGAGGCCGCGCGGCTTGACCTCTGGCAAGAGGGGACAACCACAGATCACGCGCGGGAGCGGATATCATGAAGACACATGTCAAAGCCTTGGTTGTCGGCGGCGGTGCCGTTGGCGCATCTATTGCCTATCATCTTGCAAAAGCGGGATGGCAGGATGTGATGCTGTTGGAGAGGGATGAATTGACCTCTGGCTCGACATGGCACGCGGCTGGACTTTTGCCATTGTTCAACATGAGCTACGCAACCAGCCATATTCACGACTATTCTGTGAAATTCTATAAGACGTTGGAAGAAGAGACAGGCCTCAACGCAGGGTTTGCTGTGGTCGGTAACTTGCGCATGGCGCAGACCGATGCACGCATGGACGAGTTCCGCCTTTATGCATCGACCGCTGAGACGGTTGGTATTCCCTACGAGTGGTTGACACCTGCGCAGATTAAAGACCGCTACCCGCTGGTGCGCACAGAAGATCTCAAAGGGGCGCTGTTCCACCCGACTGACGGCTATATCAACCCTGCAGACGTGACCCAAGCCATGGCCAAGGGCGCGCGTCAGCGTGGCGTGATCATCGAGCGCAAATGGCAAGTTGATGGCTATGAATGGACAGGCGAGGCATGGCGCGTCACTGTCACCAAGATGGTAGAAAAGGGCGGCAATTTGGTTCCGTCTGAGGAAACCCAAGTGATCACTGCCGAACATGTTGTGACCGCAACAGGAAACCATGCGCAGCGCACAGCGAAATTGTTGGGCATCAAAATCCCCGCCATCCCAGTCGAGCATCAATATATCGTCACGGAGCCTGATCCAGAATTGGTGGCCTTCCGTCAAAATGGCGCGCCCGAGCATCCCGTTTTGCGCGATGCAGATGCAAAATGGTATGTGCGCGAAGAACGCGGTGGGTGGATTCTAGGGCCTTATGAAGAAGGCGCACCTGCCTGTTTCAAATATGCTGTGCCCGACAGTTTCCGCGCGGATCTCTTCCCGCTCGATCTGGAGCGGATTGAAGAAGAATATATGTCCATGATCCACCGCATCCCGTCCAGTGAGACAGTGGGTCTGAAGGATGATTACAATGGCCCGATCTGCTACACCCCCGATGGGAACCCATTGGTCGGCCCTGCGCCTGGCCTGCGGAATATGTGGTTGGCTGAAGGTTTTAGCTTCGGCATCACCGCAGCAGGTGGCACAGGCTATTATTTGGCGCAGATGATGGTCGAAGGTGAGGCGGAAATCGATATGGCCAGCCTTGACCCTAAGCGTTACGGCCAAGATTGGATGACGACCGAATATGCAGCGCGCAAAAATGAAGAATGCTATGCGCATGTCTATGTTCTGCACCACCCTGACGAAGAGCGCGAAGCCTGCCGGCCTTTGCGCACAGGCCCTGCCTATGATCGTCAAAAGGCACTTGGCGCGCAATTTGGCTGTGTGAACGGATTTGAACGTCCAAACTACTACGGCCCCAAAGATGCGCCGTCTCAATTTGACCATGATGCGCGCAGTTTCCGCCGCGGCGGATGGTGGAACTTTGCTCGCGAGGAAGCGGAAGCGATCCGTAAAACCGCTGGCCTGATTGATGCAACAGCCTTTGCCAAGCATCGTGTGTTCGGGCCTGGAGCGACTGCTTTCTTGGATTGGTTTACCTGTAACGCATTGCCCAAAGTGGGACGGATTAACCTGACCTATGCGCTGACCGATTCAGGCACGACCCGCACCGAATACACTATCATGCGGATTGCTGAGAATGATTACTACCTCGTCTCTGCAGGCGCGTGGGAGGCCTATGACGGCGATTATCTGCGCAAGGCCGAAGAAGATTTCTGGGCCAAAACCCAAAGCACAGGCAACTGGTTTGCGGTCGAGAATGTGACCACGAAATGGGGTGTCTTTGCCCTTGCGGGGCCAAATTCCCGCGCGATCTTGAACGAGCTTGTCCGTGACGCAGAGCCAGAAACACGCCTCTCGAACAAGCGTTCGCCGTGGCTGTCTGTGCGCGACATCGAGCTGGGCATGGTGCCTGTGCGCGCTGCGCGTGTGGCCTATACAGGTGAGTTGGGTTGGGAGTTGCACCATCCGATTGAGATGCAAAATCACCTGTGGGATCAACTTATGGCTGCGGGCGAAAAGCATGGGCTCAAGCTGGTTGGTGCGCGTGCGCAGAACTGGCTGCGTCAGGAGAAATCCTATCGTGCCTTTGGCAATGAACTTGGCCGTGATGCTACGCCATTGGAGGCGGGCCTAGATCGCTTTGTTGATCTCTCGAAGGAGTTCCATGGCAAGCAAGCAATGCTTGATAAGGGTATCCGCTCTAAATGTGTGACGCTGTTAATAGACGGGCCTCAGGATGCTGACCCATGGGGGCGCGAAGCCTTGTTTGATGGCGAAACCCGTGTTGGGCGTCTGACATCAGGTGGCTATTCCGTGCATTTCGGAAAACAGATCGGCATGGGCTATGTGAAACCTGACTATGCGCAGGTTGGGCAAAAGCTGAAGGTGATGATCATGGGCGCGCTTTATGATGCGGAAATTACCGAAGACAGCCCTTATGATCCGAAGAACGTCACGATCCGCGTGGATGGCTGATCCAACCTGATCGAGACAGGGTTCCTCCCGTGAAGGCCGCCTGCATCCCTTTGGAGATGCAGGCGGCTTTTTTGCTTTTCTGCTCGGCGCGCATTTCATAGGTTGGGTTTATGTCAAAGCCTCGATTCATCCATTTGCGTGTGCATAGCGAATATTCGCTGCTTGAAGGGGCGATGCGGATCAAATCTTTGCCCCAATTGGTGGCCGATGCAGGCATGCCCGCTGTTGCAGTGACAGACACCAACAACATGTTCTGCGCGCTTGAGTTTTCCGAATATGCGGTCAAGGCAGGTGTGCAGCCGATATTGGGGTGCCAGATTGATTTGGCCTATGAGGCGGCAGCGCAGGGCGAGAAACCGCGCCCCCCGCGCGGCATTGTTCTTTTGGTGAAATCGCGTCAGGGCTACTTGAACCTATTAAAGTTGAATTCGCATGTCTACTTGCGCGGCGATGGCCAGATTCCCCATGTCACCCTTGATGAATTGGCGGCGCATAATGAGGGGTTGATCTGCCTTTCTGGTGGCCCTGAGGGGCCGTTTGGCGCCCTGCTCTCTGCGGGGCAAATAGCCAAAGCCGAAGGATTGATGGCGCGATTGGCTGAGATCTTAGGGGATAGGCTTTATGTTGAATTACAGCGTCACCCCATAGATCAGGGTCTGCCCGAGGCAGAGGCGCTGAGTGAGCCGCATCTGATTGATATGGCCTATAAGATGGGCCTGCCCCTTGTGGCGACCAATGACGTCTATTTCCCCAAACCAAAAATGTATGAGGCGCATGACGCGCTGATCTGCATTGCGCAAGGGGCCTATGTCGATCAACAAGAACCACGCCGTATCCTGACATCTCAGCATTATTTCAAAACCCCCGAAGAGATGCTGACACTCTTCGCTGATCTGCCCGAGGCGATTGAAAACACGGTCGAGATTGCACAGCGCTGCGCCTATCGCGCGCGCACCCACGACCCGATCTTGCCGCGCTTTGCCGAGAACGAGGTGGAAGAACTGCGCCGTCAGGCCAATGAAGGTCTGCAAGCGCGCCTTGCGGTGATCCCGCATGCGGCATCAGTTGAGGACTATCAAAAGCGCCTCGATTTCGAATTGGACATCATCGAGGGGATGGGCTTCCCGGGCTATTTCTTGATCGTGGCCGATTTCATCAAATGGGCCAAGGGGCATGACATCCCAGTCGGGCCTGGGCGCGGGTCGGGTGCAGGCAGCCTTGTGGCCTATGCCTTGACCATCACCGACCTTGATCCTCTGCGTTATAGCTTGCTGTTTGAGCGCTTCCTCAATCCTGAACGCGTCTCAATGCCCGATTTCGATATCGACTTCTGTATGGATCGCCGTGAGGAGGTGATCCAATATGTGCAGGAAAAATATGGTCGCGACCGCGTGGGGCAGATCATCACCTTTGGTGCGCTGTTATCCAAGGCGGCCGTACGCGATATCGGGCGGGTTTTGCAAATGCCCTATGGTCAGGTGGATCGCCTGTCAAAAATGATCCCTGTTGAGGGGGTCAAACCCGTGAGCATTGAAAAAGCCTTGGCCGATGAACCGCGCCTGCGCGAAGAAGCGCAGGCCGAAGAAGTGGTCGCGCGGCTTTTGGATTATGGTCAACAGGTCGAGGGGCTTTTGCGCAATGCCTCAACCCACGCCGCGGGCGTTGTGATCGGTGACCGCCCTTTGGACGAGTTGGTGCCACTTTACCAAGACCCGCGCTCGGACATGCCTGCAACCCAGTTTAATATGAAATGGGTAGAACCTGCGGGCTTGGTGAAATTCGATTTTCTCGGTCTCAAAACCCTGACTGTGGTGCAAAATGCCATTGATCTGATCCATTCATCGGGCCGCGATTTGCATGTCGCACCAGATGGCCACGCGCTCTATCAACCGCCTGAGGGGGCAGAAAACCAGATCAACGCGATCCCGTTAGACGATGAAGCGACCTATGCGCTCTATGCTTCGGCCAAGACGGTTGCGGTGTTTCAGGTGGAAAGCTCGGGCATGATGGATGCCCTAAGGCGTATGCGCCCCACCTGCATTGAGGATATCGTGGCCCTTGTGGCGCTCTATCGCCCGGGCCCGATGGAGAATATCCCAACATATTGCGAGGTGAAGAACGGGATCAAAGAGCGTGCCTCGATCCATCCGTTGATTGATCACATCCTCGAAGAAACGCAAGGCATCATCGTATATCAAGAACAGGTGATGCAAATTGCGCAGGTCATGGCAGGCTATAGCCTAGGCGGTGCGGATTTGCTGCGCCGCGCCATGGGTAAGAAGATCAAAGAGGCCATGGATGCCGAACGCCCCAAATTCGTGGAGGGGGCAAAGGCAAATGGGATCGACAAGGCCAAGGCCGAAGAAGTGTTCGACCTTCTAGAAAAATTCGCCAATTACGGCTTCAACAAATCGCACGCGGCCGCTTACGCGGTTGTCAGTTATCAAACCGCTTGGCTTAAGGCGAACCATCCTGTCGAATTCATGGCTGCGGTGATGAATTGCGATATTCATCTGACGGATAAGCTGTCTATTTACAGCCAAGAGGTGGGTCGCCTTGGCATCGAGATCGTGCCGCCTTGTGTTAATCGCTCGCTTGCCACGTTCTCCGTGTCCGAAGGGCGCGTGGTCTATGGCTTGGGTGGCTTGAAAAATGTCGGTGTCGATGCAATGCGCCTGATCGTTGAAGGGCGCGGAGATCAGCCCTTTGCATCGCTCTTTGATTTCGCTCGGCGGGTTGATTTGAAACGGGTGGGCAAGCGGCCGCTTGAGATGTTGGCGCGCGCAGGCGCCTTTGACGAACTGGATGCAAACCGCCGCCGCGTGTTTGACAGTTTGGATGCGCTGGTCGCCTATTCTGCTGCAATTCACGATCAAAAATCGTCAAACCAGACCTCCCTATTCGGGGAAGGGGGCGATGATTTGCCTGAGCCACGCCTGTCTAATCCGCCAGATTGGTTGCCGAATGAACGGCTTTCCCAAGAGCATCAGGCGGTTGGTTTCTATCTTTCTGGCCATCCTTTGGATGAATATATGCCAAGCTTGAAACGCTCAGGCTGCTTGTCGCTGCGTGAGGTTGAGGCGCGGGTGCAAGGGGGGGCTTTTGTCACCAAATTGGCAGGGGCGGTTGCGGTCAAGCAAGAGCGCAAAAGCCAGCGCGGCACCCGTTTTGCCTTTGTGGGTCTTTCTGATCCAACGGGACTTTACGAAGTCACAGTGTTCTCTGACCTGCTCGAATCTGCGCGGCATCTGTTGGAGGCGGGCCAGAATGTGGTGTTGACCGTTGAGGCCACCTATGAAGCGGAGCAATTAAAACTCCTAGCTCGCGCAGTGCAGCCCATTGATGCGGTTGCCGCACAAGGTGGGGCTACAGGCTTGAGGGTGTTTGTCGAGGACGCGACCGCTTTGCCGCAATTGGCCAATGTGTTGGGCGAGGCCAAAAAGACCAATGCATCGCGGGTGACAGGCCCAATTCAATTATGCCTGACAGCCGCCGATCTTCCGGGTGAGGTCGAAGTCCTCTTGGGCGAGGATTACCCCGTCAATCCCGCCATAAAAGGGGCGCTGAAATCTTTGGGCGGTGTCATCGCGGTGGAAGAGGTTTAACCCTCACCAATGGGGCGGTTTTTGATTGGCGGCGGGCATATCGCCTGCGGCTTCACGATCTGCCTCACGCTGCATCAGCATCTCAACACGGGCAGTGAGACGGGTGATTTCGCGATCTTGGCGTGCGACCACCTCCGAGAGGTCATCGACTGTACGGGTGAGATGGGCCAAATGCATTTCCAAATCATCGCGAGAGGCGCTCATGGGGCCTATGATCCTTGTCTGGGATTGTGTCGTTGCGTTCGGATGCAAACTAACCTTTGCAGGGGCCCCATGACCACCCCTCTCTTGCCCCTTTGACGCGAGGGCGCTACACCACGCGCGAGATCGAGGATATGGTTATGGCAAAAGAGAAAAAACAGCCCCGCCCTAAGGCAGAGACGCCGCGTGGATTTCGCGATTACTTCGGCGCGGAGGTGTTGGAGCGGCAAGAGATGCTTGCCAAAATTGCCGAAACCTATCAGCGCTATGGCTTCGACCCGCTTGAGACATCGGCCGTGGAAACCGTGGAGGCCTTGGGAAAATTCCTGCCTGACACGGATCGCCCCAATGAGGGCGTTTTTGCTTGGCAGGAGGAGGAAGACGGCGGTTGGGTCGCGCTGCGCTATGATATGACCGCCCCCTTGGCCCGCGTAGCGGCGCAACATCGCAATGATTTGCCAAGCCCCTATCGCCGCTACACCTTTGGCCCCGTTTGGCGCAATGAGAAGCCAGGGCCGGGGCGCTTCCGCCAATTCTACCAATGCGATGCCGATACGGTCGGCGCGGCCAGCGTTGCCGCAGATGCCGAGATTTGCGCTATGCTGTCAGACACGCTTGAGGCTGTGGGTATTCCGCGCGGCGATTATGTGGTGCGGGTGAACAACCGTAAGGTGTTGGATGGGGTTCTGGCGACCATTGGATTGTCCTCCGAGGATGAAACCACCCGCCAAGCTGTGCTGCGCACGATTGATAAATTCGACAAAGTGGGCCGCGAAGGCGTGATCCAATTGCTGACCAAGGGCCGTTTGGATGAGTCTGGGGCTTATATCGATGGCGTGGGTCTTGATGCGGCAGCGGCCGATCAGATCGTGGCATTCCTGTTGGCGCGCGCAGACAGCAATGCCGAGACTTTGGTGATGCTGCGCAAGCTGATTGGCACATCTGCGATTGGTGAAGCTGGGGTGGCCGAACTTGAAACCATTGCCACGCTGGTTGATGCGCAAGGCTATGGCCCCGACCGGATCGTGATTGATCCTTCGGTGGTGCGTGGCCTTGGCTATTATACGGGCCCCGTGTTCGAGGCGGAGTTGACCTTTGAGATTCTGGATGACAAAGGCCGCCCGCGTCAATTTGGGTCTGTTGCAGGCGGCGGACGTTATGACGATTTGGTTAAACGCTTCACAGGCCAAGATGTGCCTGCAACGGGTGTGTCCATCGGGGTTGATCGCCTCTTGGCCGCATTGCGCGCCAAAGGGCGGATCAGCGGCGCGATGCAGGGACCTGTCGTGGTAACGGTCATGGATCGCGACCGCATGGCGGATTATCAAGCCATGGCGACTGAGTTGCGCAATGCGGGCATCCGCGCGGAGGTTTACTTGGGCAACCCTAAGAATTTCGGAAATCAGTTGAAATACGCCGATAAACGCGAAAGCCCTGTTGCGGTCATCCAAGGTTCGGACGAGGCCGCGCGCGGCGTGGTTCAGATCAAGGATTTGATCTTAGGGGCCAAGATTGCAGCCAATGCAAGCCTTGAGGAATGGAAGGCGCAACCTGCACAGCGCGAAGTGGCGCGCGGTGATCTGGTCGCCGAAATTCGCGCTATATTGGAGCGTCAGGGATGAGCCAAAAAGCGGCCATTCGTTCGGAGGCGGAGCGGTTCTTTGCGGCATTTCAAGCCGCAGGCGCCGTGGCTTTTGAGGCCGATCATTTGCTGCCTGCTGGTACGCTGCTTGATCTCTATGGCGAAGATATCCGCGCGCGGGCCTATGTCACGCATGACCCCAATCGCGGCGAAATGATGCTGCGGCCCGATTTCACCGTGCCCGTGGTGCAGCGCCATATGTCGGACGGGGCGGAGCCTGCGCGTTACAGCTACATGGGCGAGGTTTTCCGCAAACAGGAGGCCAGTCCCGCCCGCGCGAGCGAATATCTGCAAGTGGGATATGAGCTGTTTGATCGTGATGACCCTGCGCGCGCAGATGCCGAAGTCTTTGCCCTTTTTACCAAATTGCTTGCCCCATATGGCCTGCGTGCCGTCACTGGCGATATTGGCGTGGTTTTGGCCGCGATATCTGCCCTTGACACAACCGAGCGGCGCAAACGCGCCTTGCGGCGCCATGTGTGGCGTCCGCGCCGTTTTCGGCGCTTGCTAGATCGTTTTTCAGGCCGCAGCGATGCCCCTGCGACCCGTGCAGCATTGATTGCCCAGATGGCCGATTTAGGGCCTGAAGCCATGATTGATGCCACTGAAAATTGGAGTGGTCTACGCAGCCCCGCTGATGTCTTGCGCCGTATGCGCGCTTTGGCCGAGGATGATGATGCGCCCAGTATTTCGGCGGCGCAGGCCGAAGCCTTGGAGCGGGTTTTGTCTTTGCGCGAAACCCTGCCAAACGCAGTCGCACAATTGCGGGATTTGGCTGTGGATTTACCGCAGATCGACAGCGCCATTTCAGGCTTGGTGCGCCGTATTGAGGCGCTGTCCGCCGTAGGTGTCGCCGTAGATGACCTATGGTTCGAGGCCTCCTATGGGCGGACAAATATGGAATATTATGATGGGTTTGTGTTTGGCTTTTTCAACGAAACTGACCCGCATATGCCCCCCGTTGCCACAGGTGGACGCTATGATGCGCTGACCAAAATCTTGGGCAATGGCCGTGAGATTGCTGCCGTGGGCGGGGTGATCCGTCCTGAATTGCTGCATGGCCTCTCGCGTCAGGGAGGTGGCATATGACTTTGCGTATTGCGGTGCCGTCTAAGGGGCGGTTGATGGAAAAAACCTTTGATTGGTTTGTAGCGCGTGGGGTTGAGATGCGCCGCGCAGGCTCAGAGCGCGATTATGCCGCCGAAGTTTCGGGGGCGGATATGCAGTTGATGTTGCTGTCTGCGGGAGAAATTCCGCGCGAAATGGCGGCGGGCCGCATTCATTTGGGCGTGACGGGCACCGATCTTGTGCGTGAGAAGATCCCCGCATGGGATCAGTCGGTCGAAGAATTGGCCGAGCTTGGATTTGGCTCTGCGGATTTGGTTTTGGCCGTGCCGCAATGTTGGATTGATGTGGATTGCGTGGATGATCTTGATGCCGTTGCCGCAGATTTCCGCGAGGCCCATGGGATGCGTTTGCGGATCGCCACGAAATACCATCGTCTGGTGCGGGACTATCTGCGCGCTGCAGGGGTTGCCGATTATCAATTGGTTGACAGCCAAGGCGCGACCGAGGGCACCGTGGCGCATGGCACGGCGGAATTGATTGCTGATATCACCTCAACAGGGGAAACCTTGCGGGCCAATAACCTGAAAATCCTGTCGGATGGGATGATCTTGCGCAGCCAGGCGATGCTGTTTCGGGCCCGCGGCGCAGATTGGACGGATGGGGCCCGAGCCGCCCTTGACGGGCTGAAAACCAAGCTTTCGATCTAAAGAACGCCGATTTCGGCCAAAGCGGTTTGCAATTCACGCGGCAAAGTTTCTTCTTCTGCGCGATTGGCGTTTAAATCGCGGGGGCTGTCTTCGGGTTTGAGGTAGCGCCACCCTTGAAACGGGCGTTTGGGCGTGGGTGTTACGCGGGTGACGTCTTGTTCCAAAACGATGCCGCAGCGTCTGATCCCATCGCCGCGATCAACTTCCTCTAGGGCCAAGATTTTTTGGCGGCACAGGATCAATCCTTTGAACACCCAATAAAGCGACCCGCCTGCAAGAACTTCTGCCTCACGCTTGGGCCACATCCGTGTCACATGGCGCGGCAGGCCCGATGGCCCTAAGGCGCGCGGGTTCTTTTGCCAGTTCAAAAGATCCTGCACCTCTTCGGCGCCGACACATAATTTGACCAGATTTATGGTGCTGCTCATATCTATTCCCCAAAGTCCCTCAAGATATGGTATGCTATTTTTCGCAAGGTTCAAGTTGACCGCTTGCGACAAGGCCCCTAGTTTGTGTTTCCCCATCTGATCGTGAAAGTCTGCGCTATGTCTCGTTTTTCTGCCCCAATTGCTGAACAAATTTGGGATATGAAATATCGCCTCAAAGAGGCGGATGGCACACCCATTGACCGCACTGTCGAGGACACATGGCGGCGGATCGCGCGGGCTTTGGCCTCGGTGGAGAAAGATCCCGCCTATTGGGAAGAAAAATTCTACGAAGCCCTTGAGGATTTCAAATATCTACCCGCTGGTCGCATCACGGCAGGTGCGGGAACGGGGCGCAGTGTCACGCTTTTCAATTGCTTTGTCATGGGCACAATTCCCGACAGCATGAGCGGCATTTTTGATATGCTCAAAGAGGCGGCTTTGACGATGCAGCAGGGGGGTGGGATCGGCTATGATTTCTCGACCATCCGACCCAAAGGCGCGGATGTTAAGGGGGTGGCCGCGGATGCCTCTGGCCCTCTGAGTTTTATGGATGTTTGGGATTCCATGTGCCGCACGATTATGTCGGCTGGCTCGCGCCGCGGCGCGATGATGGCAACGATGCGCTGCGACCACCCAGACATCGAAGATTTTATTACCGCAAAATCTGATGCGGCGCGGCTGCGGATGTTCAATGTCTCTGTTCTCGTCACCGATGCCTTTATGGAGGCGGTCAAAGCGGACGGGCCTTGGGAATTGGTTTTTGATAATAAGGTTTACCGCACGGTGCAGGCGCGTGACCTGTGGAATCAGATTATGCAATCGACCTATGATTACGCTGAGCCAGGTGTGATTTTTATCGATCGCATCAACCAATCCAATAATCTGGCCTATTGCGAAACTATTGCGGCAACCAACCCGTGCGGCGAACAACCTTTGCCGCCCTATGGGGCGTGTTTGCTCGGCTCTGTTAACCTTGCGCGGCTTGTGCGCGCGCCCTTTGAGGCGGATGCGGCCCTTGATCTTGATGCGCTTAAGGATTTGGTGCGGGTCGCTGTGCGGATGATGGATAACGTGGTGGATGCCAGCCGTTTTCCCCTCGAGGCGCAGGCCCGTGAGGCCCAAGCAAAGCGGCGCATTGGTTTGGGGGTGACGGGTTTGGCCGATGCCCTTTTGATGCTTGGCCTGCGCTATGGGGCCGATGACGCTGTGGCGCAATCCGAGATTTGGATGAAGGAAATTGCCCATGCGGCCTATTGGGCTTCGGTTGAATTGGCGCGAGAAAAAGGCGCATTCCCCTTATTTGACGCCGAGGCGTTCTTGGCGTCCGGGAATATGGCGCAAATGGATCAAGATTTGCGTGAGGCGATAGCCAAAGATGGCATCCGAAACGCGCTTTTGACCTCGATTGCGCCCACAGGCACCATCAGCCTTTATGCGGGAAATGTGTCCTCTGGGATTGAGCCCGTTTTTGCCTATAGCTACACGCGCAAAGTGTTGCAGCGGGATGGGTCACGCAGCGAGGAGGAGGTGACCGATTACGCGGTCAAACTTTGGCGCGAAAAAAGGGGTGACGTAGAATTGCCCGCGTTTTTTGTAAATGCCCAAACCCTTGCCCCTGCTGATCATGTGCGCATGCAGGCAGCCGCGCAGAAATGGGTGGATAGTTCGATTTCGAAAACCATCAACGTGCCGCAAGATATCAGCTTTGAGGCTTTCAAAGATGTCTATCTGCAGGCTTATGAAACGGGCTGTAAGGGGTGCACCACTTATCGCCCCAATGATGTGACAGGCAGTGTCCTGAGTGTTTCTGAGGCAGAAGCAAAGCCAGATGGCGCCACCGCGCGCGAGGCCTCTACGGGCGAAGTGGTTTATATCTCCGAGCCGCTAGAGCGGCCGCAGACCCTAGAGGGCAATACCTATAAACTGAAATGGCCCGATAGCCCGCACGCGATTTATATCACGATCAATGACGTAGTGCTCAGCGGTCATCGTAGGCCGTTTGAGGTGTTTATCAATTCCAAGAATATGGAACATTATGCGTGGACAGTGGCGTTGACGCGGATGATGTCGGCTGTCTTCCGCCGCGGCGGTGATGTGAGTTTCGTGGTAGAAGAACTCAAAGCCGTGTTTGATCCGCGCGGGGGGGCATGGATTGGGGGTAAATATGTGCCCTCGATCTTAGCGGCGATTGGCGGTGTTATCGAACGGCATCTGATCTCAATTGGGTTTATTTCGGGCGAGGGGATGGGGTTGAAAACCGACCCCACCGCCGAGGTTTATGATTTGGGTGCAGGCCGCACAGGGGCGGCAGAGTGTAATTCCTGTGGGTCGTCTGCGATGCGGATGAGCGAGGGGTGCATGACCTGCACCGATTGTGGCTATTCAAAATGCGGCTAAGGTCCTGTGGATAACGCACCACAATCATAAACAAATTTTAGACACAATTTTATTATTAACTGCCTTGTGAACGCGGCTGCCGTAATCTGGCCCCGTCAGGTTTATTGTGCGCTCGCCTTTGGCCAGAGTGACGTTTGCAAGGATTTTTAATAATGCGATTTGGTTCCAAAGCGCGTCAAAAGGGGATTCACAGAACGAATCACCCATGCTAGCTTGCCTCCCAAGCCGAAACATAAACGGCACGCATTGAGGCAAGTAAGGCAGGCATCGCATGAGCATGGGGTTGCGCGGTGCGTTCATCATTTCTTGGGCGCAGACGCGGATCGAGGGAGACTCGGACTATAACAAGAAAGATCTGGCTGAAGGGATGAGTTGGAGCTGGCACGGTCGTGCCTTCCCGCTTGAAGGCAAAGACGCCGCCCTTGTTCTGACATCCAGCCGTGATCTTCTCCAACTTCGTGCCAAAGCGGCGCGGGTCGTGCATAAGTTCATGCAAAGACCCGCGCCCCTGCCTCACTTGTCGAGCGACTTTGACAATCCCCTGTATCGTGATGTGATGGTGCTGTCCGATGGTGTGCGGTTTTTTAGTGCCGTTCCCCTCACCCTTGAGGATAGCCGCGAAACGGTGTTGCTCTTTCCCGATGGCATGCCACCCTCGCGCCAACATTTGACAATCATCTCTTTGGGCGGCGGGTGTTCCGCGCGCTTTCGGCGCCAAGGCCCTATTGTTTGCTTTGTCAAAGGCACGCGATTGGCGGCACTGAAAGGGGAAATTGCGGTCGAGGATGTGCGGGCAGGGGATTATCTTGTCACCCGCGACAATGGTCTGAAAGAAGTCCTATGGGTGGGCCAGCGCAGCCTGTCAGGCGCGCAACTTTTTGCCATGCCACATCTTCGCCCAATTCGATTGCCGCAGGGTCTTTTTGGGAAAGGCAAACCTGAACCCGATCTCTTGGTGTCCCCTGATCATCGCGTGTTGATTAAATCGCCCGAGGCGCGGGCGCTTTGGGGCGAAGATGGGGTCATGATGCGCGCACAGGATTTGGTAGGGGATTTGGGCGCGCGGGTGGATCACCGCGCGGCCTCTGTCACATATTTCACGTGATGCTTGAGGGGCATCAGGTCTTGATTGCAAACAGTGTCGCGGTTGACAGTTTCCACCCCGCTTATGCGGCACTGCCCGAGGACGAGATGGATGCCGATGCGGCCGCCTGCCTAGATGACCTTTATGAACGTCACCTATATCTTGCAGGGCATCCCGATCTTTTTGGCCCCGCTGTGCGGCGGATGTTGGGCGCGGCGGAGGCCGCGATTTTATCCGCGCATCTAGGGCCATCGCGTGGGATTTACGGCTTAAGCTAGGCTTGAATTCCCCCATGCGCTTGACAGCGCGAGGAATCCCCTATAGCCCGCGCGTCACTGAGGCACCGTTTGCGGTGCTTCTTTTCATTGGTGTTGGTGGCCCCCGCAAGGGAATGCCTGTCGGCCAAAGCGAAAGCAGCGGCAAAGGACAACGCCCTTCATAGCTCCGATCTGGGGCGTTCTAACGAAGGAGATCAGCCGTGACCAAACGCACGTCTGCCAAGTATAAAATCGACCGCCGCATGGGCGAAAACATTTGGGGTCGCCCCAAATCCCCAGTAAACCGCCGCGAATATGGCCCAGGCCAGCATGGTCAGCGCCGCAAGGCGAAACTGTCTGACTTCGGCACGCAGTTGCGCGCCAAGCAGAAGCTGAAGGGCTATTACGGCGATTTGACCGAAAAGCAATTCCGCCGCATCTATGCAGAAGCAGAGCGCGTAAAAGGTGATACAGGTGAAAACCTTATCGGCCTGTTGGAGCGCCGCTTGGACGCCGTTGTTTACCGCGCGAAATTCGTGCCAACCGTTTTTGCGGCCCGCCAATTCGTAAACCACGGCCATGTTTTGGTGAACGGCAAGCGCGTCAATATCCCATCCTACCGCGTGAAGGAGGGTGATGTTGTTGAGGTGCGTCAGAAATCTAAGCAATTGGCAACAGTTCTGGAAGCTGTGCAATTGGCAGAGCGTGATGTGCCTGACTATGTCGAGGCCGACCATTCCAAAATGACCGCGACTTTCGTGCGCACTCCTGGTTTGGGCGATGTGCCATACCCCGTCGTGATGGAACCAAACCTCGTGGTTGAATTCTACGCGAAGAACTAATCTTCGCCGCCACAAGTTCAGAAGATCAAAAGCGCGCCCCCTGTGGCGCGCTTTTTTGTGACTGTTCCTCTGCAGGGTTCTTTGCTTATGCTCTCCCTTGCGGGTGACGGAGAAGTGAGGAGGGGGGGCGTATGGCCACGCGGAAAAACCCAATCATTTTAGATGAGGCAGCGGAGAGCGTTGGTGGCGCATCCCCCGTGGACGCGCCTGCGATTTTTGACGCGCCATCCGCCGCGCCCGATGAACCGCCCGCGCCCCAAAAGATGTCAGGTGCATCGCGGTTTTTGCTCTGGTCGGCGGGCGGCCTTGCCAGTGCTCTGTTGATCAACGCTGTTTGGGGTTTTGTTCTTGATATGATGGCGCGCGGCACAATCTGGGGGCAGGTGGCCCTTGCGATTGTGGGCCTGTTTTTCGTGGCTGTAATCGTCTTTGCGATCAGCGAATGGCGGGCCTGTGCGCGGCTGTCGCGCATGACGGCTTTGCAGGCTGAGGCTCAATCGGCCTTGACCGCCCAAAACCTAGCACAGCTTTCCGCTTTGATCCCCAAACTGCGCGCGCTTTATCGCGACCGCATGGGCGTGCAGGGCGCAGCAGACCACCGTTTGCAGAGTGTCGAGGATGTGCTTGATGCAGATTTGCGAATGGGCGTGATTGAGACAGCGTTTTTGGAAGGGCTAGATGCACAGGCCCGTGCTGAGGTGGCCCAAGCCACCCGCCGTGTTGCCAGTGTCACGGCCCTCGTCCCGATGGGGTCGCTTGATATGGTCATCAGCTTTTGGATCAATCTGCGGATGATCCGCCGTGTGGCCGAGATTTATGGCGGGCGTGCGGGCACGTTTGGCGCCATGCGCTTGGCGCGGTCAGCGATTGCGCAACTTGTGGCGACAGGGGCCATTGCCATTGGGGATGATTTGCTCAGTTCTACTTTGGGCGGGTCATTGGCAGGGAAATTATCGCGCCGCTTTGGTGAAGGCGTCTTCAATGGGGCGATGACCGCGCGGCTTGGGGTAATTGCGATGCAGCTTTGCCGACCTTTGCCCTTTCACGCCTTACCCCGCCCAGCTTTGCGCAGTGTTTTGTCCGAGGCATTTTCTGGGCTTTTCACGGGGTCAAAGGGCTGATCGCGCAAAGCGCAGCTTTACCCCGCGCGCCTGCAGCGATATAGGGCTAAACATGAGACGGATGAACACGCAGATTTCCCTACGAATTATCTGCCCGGCGCTCTGATCAGCAGGGCCGCCGGGACTAAGGTGTTGAGCTATCGCGCCGCTCTTTCCCCTCTCATTGGTCATGGCTTGCCATAACCCGTTTCAGCCAATAGGACGTCCTTCCCATGTGTGCCGATCTTCCCGATTATAAAGACACGTTGAACCTTCCCCAAACTGATTTCCCGATGCGCGCAGGCCTGCCACAGCGCGAGCCTGATTGGCTGGCCCGTTGGGAGAAAATTGGCGTTTATCAACGCCTGCGCGACAAGGCGGCAGAGGCGGCTAAGGCAGGCGCGCCACGCCCACCATTCGTGCTGCATGATGGGCCCCCCTATGCCAATGGTAATCTGCATATCGGTCACGCACTGAACAAAGTGCTGAAGGATATGGTTGTGCGCAGCCAACAGATGATGGGCCATGAGGCGCGCTACATTCCTGGTTGGGATTGTCACGGCCTGCCCATCGAATGGAAGATTGAGGAGGCCTATCGCGCCAAAGGCCAAGATAAGGATAAAATTGACGTTGTCGATTTTCGTCAGGAATGCCGCCGCTTTGCCGAAGGGTGGATTGATGTGCAGCGCGCGGAGTTCAAGCGCCTTGGCGTAACAGGGAATTGGGACAAGCCATACCTCACCATGGATTTCCACGCCGAGGCGGTGATCGCGGGCGAGTTTATGAAATTCCTGATGAACGGCGCGCTTTACCAAGGCTCGAAGCCCGTGATGTGGTCGCCCGTTGAAAAGACCGCATTGGCCGAGGCGGAAGTGGAATATCACGACCGCCAGACCGATGCGATTTGGGTGCCGTTCAAGGTGCAGAATTCTGGCGCGCTTGGTGGTGCTTTTGTCGTGATCTGGACAACCACCCCTTGGACGATTCCGCAAAACCGCTCGATTTGTTTTGGCCCTTTGATTTCCTACGGGCTTTACGAGGTCACCGCGACCCCTGACGAATGTTGGGCCAAGGTTGGTGATCGCTATCTTGTAGCTGATAAACTGGCCGAGGATGCGCTTGGCGCGATGCGTCTTGAGGCGGGCCACTACACGCGCCTGCGTGACGTCAGCGCCGATGAATTGGCCACGCTTGTCACCCATCACCCGCTGAATGGGGCTGAGGGCGCGAATGGCGAATGGGATTTTGAGGTCAAACTTTTTGCAGGCGACCATGTCACCGATGATGCGGGCACGGGTTTCGTGCATACCGCGCCAAGTCACGGGGATGATGACTATCAAATCGGCCTCAAGCATGGGCTTGAGATGACCTATAATATTCTGGATGACAGCAGTTTCCGCGCTGATCTGCCTTTCTTTGCAGGGCTTCGCGTCATCGAAGAAAACGGCAAGGCGGGTAAGGCCAATAAGGCCGTGATCGACAAGCTGGTTGAGGTTGGCGGCCTGCTGGCCCGCCGCCGAATCACCATCTCGGACGCGCATAGCTGGCGTTCAAAAGCGCCTGTGATCCGCCTGAACCGCCCACAATGGTTCGCCGCCATTGATCGCGAGATTGGCGGGGATGACAACTATGGCAAGACCATCCGCGAACGCGCGCTGCGCTCGATTGATGAATTGGTGACATGGACACCGCAGACCGGGCGCAATCGTCTGCATTCGATGATCGAGGCGCGGCCCGATTGGGTGTTGTCGCGGCAACGTGCATGGGGGGTGCCGCTCAGCTGTTTTGTCAAAAAAGATGCACAGCCAAGTGACCCCGATTTCTTACTGCGCGATGACGCGGTGAATGCCCGCATCCTTGAGGCCTTTGAGGCTGAGGGCGCAGATGCATGGTATAAGGAGGGGGCCAAAGCCCGCTTCTTGGGCAATGAATATGACCCAGATGCCTATGAGCAGGTCTTTGATATCTTGGATGTTTGGTTTGACTCTGGCTCGACCCATGCCTTTGTCTTACGGGATCGCGAGGATGGCTCAGAGGACGGGATTGCCGATCTCTATCTCGAAGGCACAGACCAGCATCGCGGGTGGTTCCATTCCTCGATGTTGCAGGCTTGCGGCACAATCGGTCGCGCGCCCTATCGCGGTGTTCTGACCCATGGCTTCACGCTGGATGAGAAGGGCATGAAAATGTCCAAATCCTTGGGCAATACGGTCGCGCCGCAGGCGGTGATTGACCAATATGGCGCCGATATTCTGCGGCTTTGGGTGGCGCAATCCGATTACACGGCGGATTTGCGCATCGGGCCTGAGATCTTGAAGAACGTGGCCGACAGCTATCGCCGTTTGCGCAATACGATGCGGTTTATGCTTGGCTCCTTGGGTGATTTAACGGAAACCGACTGCACAGAAGCCGCCGATATGCCCGAGTTGGAGCGGTTCATCCTGCATCGTTTGTCAGAGTTGGATCGGATCGTGCGCGAAGGCTATGCGAAATATGATTTCCAAGGCGTGTTCCAAGCGCTGTTCAATTTTGCGACCACTGATTTGTCGGCCTTTTACTTCGATATCCGCAAAGACGCGCTTTATTGTGATGGTGATACTACGCAACGCCGTGCGGCGCGCACAGTTTTGGATCACCTATTCCAACGCCTGACCACTTGGCTTGCGCCAATTTTGACCTTCACCATGGAGGAGGTCTGGCTTGAGCGGAACAAAGACCCTGAGGCCTCAGTGCATCTGGTGGATTTCCCCAACACCCCTGCGGCGTGGCATGATCCAGACTTGGCCGCGAAATGGGCGATGATCCGCCGTGCGCGCCGCGTGGTGACAGCCGCGCTTGAGGTGCAGCGCCGTGACAAGGTGATTGGGGCCTCCCTAGAAGCCGCGCCTGTGATCTACGTGGCAGATGCCGCAATGCGCGCAGCGCTGCAATCTGTGCAGTTCGAGGATTTGGTCATCACCTCTGCGGTCACGCTGAGCGATGAGGCGATGCCCGCGGATGCCTTCACCTTGCCCGAAATTGAGGGGGTTGGTGTGGTCTTTGCCAAAGCGGATGGCGAAAAATGTGCGCGCTGTTGGAAGATCCTGCCTGATGTGGGCAGCCACAGCCATGCCCATGTTTGCGGGCGCTGCAACAGCGCGTTGACCTGAAAGGGTTAGGTTCCTTTTTATGTTCAAGAAATGAGGGACGGATCATGTCGGAAAATGCGCCATATACACCGCCAAAGGTTTGGGTTTGGGACAAGGAAAATGGCGGCAAATGGGCGGGTTTGAACCGCCCAATTGCAGGGCCTACCCATGACAAGGATTTGCCACGGGGCGATCATCCGTTTCAGCTTTATTCATTAGCCACCCCCAACGGGGTAAAGGTCACGGTGATGTTCGAGGAATTGCTCGCCGCGGGTCATGCGGCGGAGTATGACGCTTGGCTGATCCGTATCTTGGATGGCGATCAGTTCGGTTCCGGCTTTACTGATGTGAACCCCAATTCGAAAATTCCCGCGCTGATGGATTATTCTGGCCAAACCCCTGTGCGCGTTTTTGAATCGGGCGCGATTTTGATGCATTTGGCCGAAAAATTTGGCGCCTTCTTGGGCCGCCCAGAGGATCGGCCAGAACTCTTGTCGTGGCTCATGTGGCAAATGGGAAGCGCGCCCTATTTGGGCGGCGGTTTTGGGCATTTCTATGCCTATGCCCCATTTGCGCAAGAATACCCGATCAATCGTTTCGCGATGGAGGTGAAGCGCCAATTGGATGTGCTTGATCGTCATCTTGCAGGGCGCGATTGGATGGTGGGGAATGAGATAACCATTGCCGATATTGCCATTGCCCCATGGTATGGTCGCCTTGTGCGCGGTGAGGCCTATGACGCGGGTGAGTTTCTCTCTGTGCATGACTATAAAAATGTGGTCGCTTGGGCCGAGCGGTTCTATGCCCGCCCTGCTGTGCAGCGCGGTGCGATGGTCAACCGCACCTATGGCCCGCTTGAAGGGCAATTGCACGAGCGTCATTCTGCCGATGATTTCCTGAACCGCGCGCAGGATAAAATCGACGGGTGATTACTCCGCGAAATGCACCTCGGCTGCGCCCGCCTGCATAACAGGTTGGGCGCGGTCAAAACGTAAGTACGCCAGTGCTTGATCCCCAGAAATGCTATGAAGCTGCCCGACCTTGCGGCCGTTCGCGGTGATGAGGTCGCCTTCCGCAGCTGTGCCGCTGACTGTGACCCGCGCCAGCCCTTTGCGCAACTCGGTCTTGTGTTTCATCCGCGCTGTCACCTCTTGGCCGACATAGCACCCTTTTTTGAAATCCACACCATTTAGCCGCTCAAATCCAAGTTCTAGGATATAGCTGTCATTGGGGATCAGTTCGCGCCCATGCTCGGGGATCAAATGGGCAATGCGCGTTGTTTTCCATTCTGCTGCATCCCATAAGTTGGGCAAGCCCGACTGGCCATAGGCGCGCCAACCAAGGGCAGGGTCACGCGGATCAGCATATGCCCCTTGTGGCAGGGTGCCATGCCCCACGGCCACTGTCATATCCGAGAGGGTCAGTGCTACATCTGCGCGCAGCTTATACATCGACAAGCGCTGCATCAGCGGTGCGGCCAAATCACCGTCCACATCAAGCAAAACGCGATCGCCGCGGGTCAGCATCAAAAAATCAGCCAGATACTTCCCTTGCGGGCTCAGGATCGCGCTGTAGCGCAGCCCTTCGGCATCTTCAGGGACGGCATTGGTGGTCAAACCTTGCAAGAATTTCTCGCGGTCAGACCCTGATACCTCAATGATTTTACGATTTTGTGGCTGCTCTTTGGTCATGGCGCTGTTTCCCTTGTCTTGACCAGAGAGCTAATCATTCTTGCGCTCTTGCCAAGGCCGTCAGAGTAATTGAAATTGCACCAAGACGCAAAAGCATGTGCCTTGCTTTTTGCCGATTTCAACAAAGGGACACTTCCATGAGCCTTGCCAACGGTCGTCACTATCTTGCCATTCCTGGCCCTTCGGTCATGCCTGATTGCGTATTGCAGGCCATGCATCGTCCCGCGCCGAATATTTACACGGGCGAGTTGGTCGAAATGGTGCATGGGCTGATCCCTGATCTCAAGGCGGTTGGTCGTGCGCAAAAGGCGAATGTGGCGATTTATATTGCCAATGGTCATGGTGTCTGGGAGGCGGCGCTGTGCAACACGTTGTCGCGGGGCGACAAGATTTTGGTGCTTGGCACGGGGCGCTTCTGCCTTGGATGGGGCGAGTTTGCGGCGGGTTTGGGTATTGACTGCGAGATCATTGATTTTGGCCCTCAATCCGATATCGACATGACCCGCGTGGCCGAGGCCTTGGCGGCAGATAAGGCTCATGAGATCAAGGCCGTTCTCGCGGTGCAGGTGGATACCTCTAGCAGTGTGCGCAATGATATTTTGGCCCTGCGGCAGACCTTGGATGCAGCGGGGCACCCCGCGCTGTTGTTCTCTGACAACATCGCCTGTCTCGCCTGTGATGCGTTTGAATTTGACGCATGGGGCGTGGATGTGATGGTCACAGGCAGCCAAAAGGGTTTGATGACCCCGCCCGGGATTGGGTTTGTCTATTTCTCGGAAAAAGCGGATAAAGCGCGGGGACGGGCCAATTGTGTGACGCCCTATTGGGATTGGCGGCCCCGTGTGAATCCGACCGAATTTTACAAATATTTCAACGGCACTGCGCCGACCCATCACCTCTACGGGTTGCGTGTGGCTTTGGACATGATCTTGCATGAAGAAGGGTTGGAGGCCGTTTGGGCGCGCCATGCGACTTTGGCCCGTGCTGTATGGGCGGCCTTGGAGCGTTGGGGCGCGAATGGCCCTGTTGCGGCCAATATTGCTGATCCTGCGAAACGCTCGCATGCTGTGACCACCGTGGATATGGGCACGGGGAATGGCGCGAAGATGCGCGATTGGATGACAGCCACGGCAGGCGTGACACTGGGCATCCCGTTGCAGGGGTTGCGGCCTGACCCTGCGCGCGCAGTTGATTTTTTCCGTATCGGCCATATGGGGCATGTGAATGCGCATATGGTTTTGGGCCTGTTGGGCAGTTTGCAAGCAGGTATGAAGGCGATGCAGATCCCGCATGACCCAACTGGGTTAGAGGCCGCGATTGAGGTCATTGGCGAAGCAGGCTGATCTAGCCGAGGGCGGCAAGCGCCTTTGGCAATTCTGCCTCAAGATGTGCCAACATCGCGGCATCCCCGCATGAGATGCGGATTGAGCGATTGAGCGGGGCAATGGCGGGCATGCGGAGAAATACGCCGCGCTTGGTCAACTCGTTGAGAAGCGCCGCTGCATAGGCGCCATCGCGCCCGCAATCCACTGCCATGAAATTCGTGGCCGAAGGCAGCGGCGTTAAACCATTATCTTGCACGATACGGGCAATTTCGGCGCGAGCTTGGCTGATTTTCTTAACGGTTTGGTTGAGGTAATCTTGATCCTTCAGGGCCGCCAAAGCGCCCGCTTGTGCGATACGCCCCATCCCAAAATGGTTGCGGATTTTGTCAAAGGCACGGATCAGCTCGTGATGGCCGATGGCATAACCCACGCGAAGCCCCGCAAGACCATAGGCTTTGGAGAAGGTGCGCATTCGGATCACGCGGGGATGGCTGACATCCATCGCAGGAATGGCCTCTTGCGGCGCGGTATCGGCATAAGCCTCGTCCAAGATCAGCACCGTCTCAGGGGGCAGCGCGGCGATTAGCCGTTCGATTGCCTCGGCCTTGTGCCATGTGCCCATAGGATTGTCGGGATTTGCAAGATAAAGCAGCTTTGCGCCGGTCGCCCGCGCCGCCGCAAGCAGTGCTTCAGGGTCTTCGTGATCGTCTTTGTAGGGCACAGTTGTAACCTGCCCACCGAATCCCGCGACATGGTAAAGAAAAGTGGGGTAAGCCCCAAGCGAGGTAACGACAGGATCCCCCTCGGCCACCAACAGCCGCACCAAATATCCAAGTAACCCGTCTATCCCTTCGCCCACCACGATGTTTTCAGGCGCGACCCTATGGTGCGCTGCAAGGGAATTACGCAAATTATAGAGTTCAGGATCGCCATACATCCACACATCGCGCGCTGCGGCCTGCATTGCGGCGATGGCCTTGGGTGAGGGGCCAAAGACACTTTCATTGGCGCCAAGCCTTGCGACAAAGTTAAAGCCTTGCGCGCGTTCTTGCGCCTCGGGGCCGACAAACGGGACTTTTGCGGGCAGGCTATCAATAAGCTTGGTGTAGCGTGGGCTGGTCATGAAATGGTTTGGTCCTCAGGCCCCGTATGGAACCCAAACGGTTTTGACTTCAGTTGCTTCTTCCAAAAATACCACGCCCTCACAAGCGGGATTGCGCCAGTCGGGACTTTTGCCCTTATAGCCTGGCAGGCCCCAACTGCGTTTGAGGTTGAGAGAGGCCTTCGTGTCAATGAGATGCGCATCCATATTTGCATTGAAATTCCAGATTGCATCAACGGCCATATGCGCTGCTAAATCTGTGGCCATCTCGGATGGGTCGCCCGTCACAATATTGATCACGCCTGCGGGCACATCGGATGTGTCGAGCACTTGATAGAAATCAGTCATCGCAAGACCACCTTCCAAACTGGGCAGGAGAACCACGCGGTTCCCCATCGCGACCGCAGGCGCAAGAAGCGAAATTGCGCCCAAGAGCGGGGTGTTTTGCGGGGCTATGATGCCAATCACCCCGACCGCCTCGCGTAGCGCCATCGCCAGGCCGCGCAAGGGCACGGCCCGCGCTTCGCCTGCGAATTTGTCAGCCCATGCGGCATAGCTGAACAGGCGGCTTAGGCTTGTTTCAACCTCCGCTTTGGCGGTGGCTTTGGATTGTCCTGTGAGATCACAGAGACGTTCCGCAAATTCCTGTCCGCGCGCCGCCAAATTCTCGGCGAGGTAATACAGGATTTGCGCGCGACTATGGGCCGGCATCGTGCCCCATCCTGACGCGGCTTCCGCAGCCTCAACGGCGTTGCGAATATCCTTGCGGTTGCCGCGGCCCAATTGGCCAAGCATGTCGCCCGATTTTGACCAAATTGGAATGACATGGCCGCCATCAGGGCGCACTTGTTTGCCGCCGATGTAGAGTTTGGCTGTGCGGTCTATCGCGGGTGTATTGGCCTGCTTGGGCGTTGCAGGGGCGGGGTGGTGCACTGGTTTTTCAATTTTGGTCAGGGGCAGCGGTGCCTTCATATAGGCGCGCAGCCCCTCAACCCCACCTTCACGACCCACCCCTGATTGACGCACCCCGCCAAAGGGCGCGGCAGCGTCAAACATATTGGTGCCATTGACCCAGACAACGCCCGCCGCCAATTTCGGGGCAATATCAAGCGCAAGGCTGATATTCTCACTCCAGATTGACGCGGCAAGGCCGTAACGCGTGTTATTGGCAAGGCTCACGGCCTCCTCAGGGGTGCGAAACCGCGCGGCCACAAGAACGGGGCCAAAAATTTCTTCCTGCATCAGGGGGTGGGCGGTGCCGAGATCAGTGATCAGCATCGGCGGCAAAAAGCAGCCTGTCTCAGGCAAGGCACATTCCGGGCTGAATGCATCAACACCCGACACCATGTCGCGCACGCGGGCGGCTTGGCTGTCATCGACCATCGCGCCGATGTCGATGGATTTATCCAGCGGATCACCCACGCGCAGTTTTGCCATCCGCGCGCGAATTTTGGCATAGACCTCATCGGCCACGCTGTCCTGCACCAACAGGCGTGACCCAGCGCAACAGACCTGCCCTTGATTGAACCAAATCGCATCAACCAAGCCCTCAACAGCGCTGTCGAGATCGGCATCATCAAAGACGATGAAAGGCGATTTGCCACCCAATTCGAGGCTGAGTTTCGTGCCTGATCCTGCGCGGGCTTGATAAATTTTGCGCCCAACTTCGGTCGAGCCTGTGAAGGCCAATTTGTCGATACCTGCATGCGCGGCCAAATAGGCACCCGCTGTGCCATCCCCTGTTATGATGTTCACAACACCTTTGGGCAGGCCAACCTCCTGACAGATTTCTGCGAATAGAAGGGCGGTCAACGGGGTGAACTCGGCAGGCTTTAACACAACAGTATTGCCCGCGGCCAAGGCAGGGGCAATTTTCCACGCGAGCATCAACAGCGGAAAGTTCCAAGGAATGATTTGCCCACAAACGCCAAGCGGTTGATGGTCTTCGGCCACAGTTCCGCGCAATTGGGCGAGGCCTGCATGATAGTAGAAATGCCGCTGAGCAAGCGGGATATCGACATCGCGTGCCTCGCGTATTGGCTTGCCATTGTCGAGGGTTTCGAGAACTGCAAAGAGGCGACTGTGTTTTTGCAACGCTCGCGCCAAAGCATAAAGGTAGCGCGCGCGCGCATGATCGCTGAGCCGTGACCATGGCCCAAAGGCCTTTCGCGCCGCGCTAATGGCCGTGTCTATCTCGGTTTCAGTTGCTTGCGCGACATGCGCCAGAACCTCGCCACGGGCAGGGTTGCGGGTTTCGAAATGATCTTGGCCCTTAGTGAAGCTGCCATTGAGGAAATGTCCAAACTGGCCATGATGCCCCGCAATCCATGCGCGCGACTCAGTATCGGCTTCGGGCGCGGTGCCATAGTCCATGGTTTCGAAAATTTCGGTGATATTCATGATCTGCCTCAGGCCATCGGGTGATTGTAACGGGCGGAATAAGCACCCGTGGCTTGGTGTTCGAGTTGGCGTTCAATATCGCCAAGTAGAGAGGACGCGCCAAAGCGGAAAAGCTGCGCGGACATCCAAGCTTGTCCCAATTCTTCTTTCATCAGCGCCAGATAGGTCAGCGCGTCCTTCGCTTTGGAAATGCCACCTGCGGGTTTGTAGCCGACCTTAAACCCTGTGCGCGCCTCATAAGCGCGGATTGCGCGGATCATGGTTAAGCTGACGGGTAGGGTGGCATTGACCGCTTCCTTACCTGTTGAGGTCTTGATGAAATCTGCGCCCGCCATCATGCAAACGAGGCTTGCGCGCGTGACATTGCGCAATGTTCCAAGTTCGCCCGTGGCCAAGATCGCTTTGACATGAGCTGCGCCGCAAGCCGTGCGAAACTCTCGCATCTCGTCATAAAGAGCTTGCCAATTCCCCTCGAGGACATGGCGGCGCGAAATCACAATATCGATTTCTTGCGCGCCCGCGGCAACGCTTTCCTTGATCTCTGCCACGCGCAGATGAAAGGGCGACAACCCCGCAGGAAAACCGGTGGATACCGCTGCCACAGGGATGCCGCTGCCGTCCAGCGCCTTAAGCGCAGGCTCGACCATGTCGTGATAGACGCAGACCGCCCCCACTGTGATCTGCGGCAGTCCCAGACGCTCTAGAATATCTGCGCGCACGGGCTGCTTGGCCTTTTCACAAAGCCGCGCCACCCGCGCTTTGGTGTCATCGCCTGACAATGTGGTCAGGTCGATCATCGTTACGGCGCGGGCAAGCCATGCTGTTTGATATGCCTTTTTCACGCTGCGCCTTGTGCCAATTGTGGCTGCGCGCCGTTCAATTGCAGATCGATTTGCTGTAGCACGCGCAACCCAATCAAGGTCCAGCGCCATTCCCTCGTTGCGGGGGAGGTGCAATTGCGGCAGCTGCGCATGGCCCGTCTGGTGGCCCGTTGCGGCAAAAGTTTTGGTGGTTTGGGTCATGTTTTGGCGTCACTCATTCAGTCAACTCTTACGCTTACACGCGCGGCGATGCTTGACAAGGTGGTGACAGGGGTAGAATTGAGCGTTAAGGGAGAGACATCGCTTTAGCCCAAACTTTTGAAAGCCCTGCCCGATGTCCTTTGATCGCTCGATAAAAATCGCCCCGTCTATTCTCTCTGCGGATTTTGCCAATTTTGGTGCAGAGATCCGCGCCATTGAGGCGCAAGGGGCGGATTGGGTGCATATCGATGTCATGGATGGGCATTTCGTGCCGAACCTCACCTTTGGCCCGCCTGCGGTGAAGGCCTTTCGGCCTCATGTAAAAACGGTCATGGATGTGCATCTGATGATCGCCCCTGTTGACCCCTATATTGATGCCTATGCGGATGCAGGGGCAGATATTTTGACCGCGCATATTGAGGCGGGCCCGCATATTCACCGCACGCTGCAGGCCATTCGTGGTGCAGGCATGAAAGCTGGGGTGGCGTTGAACCCTGGAACACCCGCCGACAGTGTCGCGCATCTTTTGGATTTGTGTGATTTGGTTTGCGTTATGACGGTCAACCCAGGCTTTGGCGGACAGAAATTTATTGATCTGACGGACAAAATCTCGCGTCTGCGCGCGATGATCGGGGATCGCCCGATCCATATTGAGATCGATGGGGGCGTTGATCCCGTAACCGCACCACTGGTGGCTGCCGCGGGCGCGGATGTGTTGGTTGCAGGCTCAGCCGTTTTCAAGGGTGGCTCGGTTGATCGCCCTGAGGTTTACGGCGACAATATCGCGTCTATCCGAAAAGCAGCCGCATCCGCGCAATAAAAAAGGCGCGCAAAACTGCGCGCCCTTGGATTGGGTTGTTTTAAAGAGTTGCTATGCTTTATTGGGGCCCGCCTCAAGCACGTCTTCCAAGGTACGCAGGCCTGTGCGGGGGGCTTGAACCAACACGGACATATTGCCGGGCTTGTGTTGGTTATTTAGCATTTTGCTATGCGCATCGGGCAATTCGGCCCATGGCATGACCTCGGACATACACGGATCAAGACGGCGCTCGCACATTAGGCGATTTGCAGCTGCAGCTTGCTTAAGATGGGCAAAGTGGCTGCCCTGCAAGCGCTTTTGATGCATCCACATATAGCGCACATCAAAGGTGCAGTTGAACCCTGTCGTGCCCGCACAGATAACAACCATGCCGCCCTTTTTGCACACGAGAGTTGAGACGGCGAAGGTCGATTCACCTGGGTGCTCAAACACCATATCGACATTCACGCCTTTGCCAGTGATGTCCCAAATTGCTTTGCCAAAGCGGCGGGCCTCTTTTAGCCACGCGTTATATTCTGGGGTGTTCACCTTGGGCATTTGACCCCAGCAGTCAAATTCCTTGCGATTGATCACACCTTTTGCGCCAAGGCTGAGGACGTAGTCGCGCTTGCTTTCATCTGAGATGACGCCAATCGCATTCGCGCCTGCGGTGTTGATCAACTGAATGGCATAGACACCAAGCCCACCTGATGCCCCCCAAACCAGAACATTCTGGCCAGGTTTTAACTCATGCGGGTGATGGCCAAACAGCATACGATAGGCCGTGGCAAGGGTCAGAGTGTAGCACGCGGATTCTTCCCAAGTCAGATGCTTGGGGCGTGGCATTAACTGCTGAGCCTGCACACGGGTAAACTGGGCGAATGACCCATCGGGGGTTTCATAGCCCCAAATGCGCTGTGTCGGCGAGAACATTGGATCACCGCCATTACATTCTTCGTCATCCCCGTCATCTTGGTTGCAGTGGATGACGACCTCGTCCCCAACTTTCCAAGATTTCACTTTGTCGCCAACGGCCCAAACAATGCCTGCGGCATCAGAGCCTGCGATGTGATAGGGGGCGCCATGCCCATCGAAGGGGCTGATCGGTTGACCCAAGCCCGCCCAAACGCCGTTATAGTTCACACCCGCAGCCATAACCAGAACCAAAACTTCTTGGCTGTCGATGCTGGGTGTTTCTAGCACCTCAAGCTGAAATGCTTTGTCGGGCGTGCCGTGGCGCTCTTTCCGGATGGCCCATGCGTGCATTTTTGGCGGCACATATCCCATCGGCGGCATCTCGCCCATATCATAGAGGTCTTTTTCGGGCGCATCGTAGTAGAGGGGCGTCTGATTGCTGTCCAAAGCCATTGGGGCCTCCGTAAATTGCGCCCCAAGGGGCGTGTGGTGCTGCGATGCGGAATCGCTGATGTGCTATTGCAGCATAGAATATCAAGGGTTGCGCAACAATTCAAATAAAAATACAAATTTTGAGAAATAAAATGTCTCACATGGTGTGGCGTCTCGCTTTTTTAGTCGCATCAGCTTGCCAAGATTATAGGCAGATATCAGTTAAAATATTGATTTTATTATAAATTATTTTAGGCCGATGAGCGCGTGCCTTTATTCTGCATTGCAGCGAATTGACAGAGACATAAAGTTTTCCATATACCTCTATTTAAGTAAGGATATTGCTAAAGACGAATCTGGAGGGCGCTGATGGCCGAGATGCAGAAAGATAAGCCTTGGTTGATCCGCACCTATGCGGGCCATTCTACGGCCAAAGCCTCGAACGCGCTGTATCGGAGCAATCTGGCCAAAGGCCAGACGGGCCTATCCGTCGCCTTCGATTTGCCTACCCAAACGGGATATGACAGCGACCATGCGCTTGCGCGCGGTGAGGTGGGTAAGGTCGGCGTGCCCGTCAGCCATTTGGGCGATATGCGCACCCTATTTGAGAATATCCCGCTGGAGCAGATGAACACCTCAATGACCATTAACGCGACTGCGCCTTGGCTTTTGGCGCTCTATATCGCGGTGGCTGAGGAGCAGGGCGCCGAGGTGGCGGCCCTACAAGGCACAGTGCAAAACGATCTCATCAAAGAATACCTGTCGCGCGGGACATATATTTGCCCCCCTGCGCCGTCTCTACGTATGATCGCAGATGTGGCTGAGTATTGTTATACGCATGTGCCAAAATGGAATCCGATGAATGTCTGCTCGTATCACCTGCAAGAGGCGGGTGCGACACCCGAGCAAGAACTGGCATTCGCCCTTGCGACAGGGATTGCGGTTCTTGATGCGCTAAAGCCCCGCGTGGCAGCAGAAGATTTCCCCGCACTTTGTGGTCGCATCTCCTTTTTTGTGAATGCGGGCATCCGTTTTGTGACCGAGATGTGCAAGATGCGCGCTTTTGTTGATCTTTGGGATGAAATTTTAGAACAGCGCTATGGCGTGGAAGACCCTAAATTCCGTCGCTTCCGATATGGGGTTCAGGTGAACTCTCTCGGCCTGACAGAGCAGCAGCCTGAAAATAATGTCTATCGCATCCTGATTGAGATGCTCGCCGTGACATTGTCGAAACGCGCCCGCGCGCGGGCGGTGCAATTGCCTGCATGGAATGAGGCCTTGGGCCTGCCGCGCCCATGGGATCAGCAATGGTCGATGCGGATGCAGCAGATCATGGCCTATGAAACCGATTTGTTGGAATATGGCGACCTTTTTGACGGCAACCCTGTGGTGGATGCCAAGGTCGAGGAATTGAAATCAGGTGCGCGGGCCGAATTGGCCAATCTCGACTCGATGGGCGGCGCGATCATGGCGATTGATTACATGAAAGCGCGTTTGGTCGAAGCGAATGCTGACCGTGTGGGGGGGATTGAGCGGGGCGAGACCACTGTTGTCGGCGTCAACCGCTTTATGCAATCAGAACCTTCGCCTTTGGTCGATGAAGAGGGCGGGATCATGGTTGTTGATCCTGCCGTTGAGGCCGACCAAGTCGGGCGCCTTACTGCGTGGCGCGCCGCACGTGATGGCGCCGCTGTCGAGGCAGCTTTGGCGCGATTGCGCGATGATGCAACTTCAGGGCGCAATGTCATGCCCGCCTCGATTGACGCCGCAAAAGCAGGTGTGACGACTGGCGAATGGGCCGAGGTTATGCGCGCCGTGCATGGTCAATACCGTGGCCCAACGGGTGTTTCGAAATCTGTGTCGAACAAAACCGAAGGTCTGGAGGATATCCGTGCCGCCGTGGATGCGGTCAGCGATAAACTGGGCCGCCGTCTTAAGTTTATGGTGGGCAAGCCCGGACTTGATGGGCATTCCAACGGGGCGGAACAAATCGCCTTCCGCGCGCGCGATTGTGGAATGGATATCAGCTATGAGGGTATCCGCCTGACGCCCGAGGAAATTGTTCAAGCGGCCCTTGCGGAAGAACCCCATGTTATTGGCCTGTCGATCCTATCAGGCAGCCACGTGCCTCTGGTCGAGCAATTGATGGGGCATTTGGAGGCAGCAGGATTGGGGCATTTGCCTGTGGTTGTCGGCGGCATTATCCCGGAGGCGGATGAAAAGCGCCTTTTGTCTATGGGTGTGGCGCGGGTTTATACACCCAAGGATTTCGAATTAAATCGTATTATGTTTGATATCGTGGCCTTGGTTGAACCCCGTTCCGTTGCGGCTGAGTAAATAATAACGTGCTATATTTTCAATAATTATAGCGCGCGCATTAAATATATTCTTGTTGCCAATATAAAATAACAGGCTTAATCCTTCTGCCAGTTTGAAATTCCAAACGGGTTGGAGACATTATGTCTATTGATCTTTCAAAAATGTCGAAAGATGAGCTTGTCGCACTTCAAAAAGATGTCGCAGCGGCAATTAAAGATTTTGATAAACGGAAAAAGAAAGAAGCCCTGATTGCAGCCCAAAAAGCGGTGCAAGAATTTGGGTTTAGCCTTGAAGAGGTGTTGGGCGGTCGTAACGCGGGTGCGAAAGTTGCGCCACGCTATCGTAACCCCAGCAATCCTGACCAAACATGGACGGGCCGTGGCCGCAAACCCCTTTGGGTTGTGGATGCGTTGAATTCTGGAAAATCTTTGGATGATCTAGCGATCTAAAATGAATAAATCCGCCCAAAAGGGGCGGCTTTTCTTTTAAATGGCAACCACATCTAAAGGTGGAAAGCCATTAAATCCCACGGATGCATAGGTTGATGTATAGGCCCCGCAGGCGCGGATGATGATTTTATCTCCGCCCTTCAGCCCAAGCGGCAATTGCACGGGCCGCTTTTCATAGAGAACATCCGCGCTGTCACAAGATGGGCCTGCAAGAATGCAGGGGCCCGTAACTTCGTGGTCGCGCTCTGTGATGAATTGATAGCGGATCGCCTCATCCATTGTCTCGGCGAGGCCTGAGAATTTGCCAATATCAAGATAAACCCAACGGCATAGGTCATCGCTTGATTTGCGCGAGACAAGCAGCACCTCTGCGGCGATCATGCCCGCCTCACCGACCAGACCGCGGCCAGGTTCAGCCATGATCTGCGCCACATCCCCAAAGCGGGCGTGAACCTGATCCATAACGGCGCGGGCATATGCGGTGGGGTGTGGGATGTCATCGCCGTAAAAGGCGGGGAAACCGCCACCGATATTGAGCAAGTCCAAACCATGCCCTGCGGCTTGCGCGGCGTGCCAAACGGCGGCGATCTGATCAAGCGTATCAGCCCACATCATCGGATCACGGGTCTGGCTGCCCACATGGAAGGACAGGCCGCGCGGGGTCAAACCAACCGCCTGGGCGTGCTCGATCAGGCCCAATACAGTCTCGCGGCTTGTGCCAAATTTGCGTGTCAGCGGCCAATCGGCACCTGAGGCTTCGACAATCACGCGGATATAGACCTGGGCATTCGGGGCATGGGTCGCGATTTTGTCCAACTCTTCCACAGCATCGGCGGCAAAGAGCGTGATCCCTTGCGCATGGGCATAGGCAATATCGGCAGGGCGTTTAATCGTGTTGCCGTAAGAGATATGCGCAGGCCGCGCGCCATGGGCCAAGCAGGCCTCAATCTCGGCGCGAGAGGCCGCGTCAAAATGCGCGCCAAGACCTATAAGACGGGCCAAGATTTCAGGCGCAGGATTGGCTTTGACCGCGTAATGAATATCCGCATGGCCCAAGCCCGCTTTGAGTGCGTGATACTGCGCTTCAATCCGCTCCAGATCCAGAACAAGGGTCGGGCGATCAAAGCTTGTGCTGCGGATATAGCCCAAGAGACGGGCATCGGGATCAATGGGTTGAGAAATAGCTTCGCAAACCGAAGGCTCGGCAAATGTAGCGTTCATAGGCATCTCCAATAGACATGGGCCGAAACTCGACCAGACGTTCCAAGGGAGACGTTACCGTCGCTACATTAACCGCGTGGGTGCTAGCCCACCTCGCCAGAGGCGCGTGCGTTGGCGTCTGTGCGCGGGCGTTTGCATCACCTGCGATCAAATAGCAAGAAGTTTTTTGCAGCCCGCCTCACAAACCATGGCTGCGGTCGTAACCATTGGCGGGGCGGGGGGTAAATTCAGCGGTCAACTCGCTGTCAAACACCTCCACCAACATCGGGTGGCAGGTAGCGCTGTCAGAAGAATGTTCCGCCCCGCAATCCCCACCCGGACAGGCAGAGAGCGCGCCCAAAAGATCCATCTCGGCCAGAAAATCCAGATGATCCCCCGCCCGCGCGGGCGTGGCCTTCATAAAATATTGGCCCGTATCACGGGTGAACCCTGTGCACATAAACACGTTGAGCACGTCATGCACCACCATCTCGGCCTCGGTCAAAGATAGGCCGCGATGTGAGGCCAGCGCGCGGGTCAGGTTGGAATGACAGCAGTGGTGATACTGCCCGCCAGACAGCAGGTTATGCGTATAGGGGTCGCAGCGCGTGCCGATCACATCATGCACCGCGCCGCCAAAATCATCGCGCCCATACCACGCCAAACTGTCCTCAAGGATCAGGGCCATGGCGCGCAGATGCGGCAGGATGGAATAAAGCGTGTGGCCTGTGCTGACATGGCTGCCATGGATGGCGCGGGTTTTGCCCGAAAAGAACCGCTCGGACAGATCATGCGCATTCCACAGGTTGAGATCCCCCACCTGCGCCCCTTGCGGCAGGGAGATGCGGAAGGATTGCCCTGCCTTCACCTCGAAACAGGCCGCCTCGCGTGGGGGGATCAGCACCTCGGCGGTTTTGCGCCAGTGCTTGCGTGCGCGCGCCATACGTGCAGGGTCGGGCGCGGGCAGGCTATCGGTGGGATAGCAGATTACTGGCGTCACCGCGCGGCGCCCTTCGGCATCCTGTGGGGCCGTTATATGGTCTGTCATAGTGCTCCCTCCTGCGTTACTTGGGCAGTTGTAATTTCACAGTGCAATTCTCCGTCTCAAATGGAGAAGTGGTATTTGAGCAAGAAGGCGCTTTTTATGCGATGTTGAGCTACGCGGATTTGATTTATGTGATTTCGGATACCTATGAGCGGCCACAAATTTATTGTCTGTCAACATAGTGCTGAAAACTAAAAGGGCCTTTGGGCCCCTTTTTCTTTCACCTCATAACTGCCGTTCCACCATCATCTTTTTGATATTGGCGATAGCCTTGGCGGGATTTAGGCCTTTGGGGCACGTTTTGGTGCAGTTCATGATCGTGTGGCAGCGATAGAGTTTGAACGGATCTTCCAGCTCGTCCAAACGCTCGCCCGTGGCCTCGTCACGGCTGTCGATGATCCACCGATAGGCGTGCAGAAGCGCGGCTGGTCCAAGGTAGCGATCGCCGTTCCACCAATAGCTAGGGCAGGAGGTGGAGCAGGAAGCGCACATCACACATTCATAAAGCCCATCCAATTTTTTGCGGTCTTCGATGGATTGGCGCCATTCCTTTTCAGGGCGCTGCGTTTTCGTCTCAAGCCAAGGCATGATCGAGGCGTGCTGCGCGTAGAAATGGGTCAGGTCGGGTATCAAATCCTTGACCACGGGCATATGGGGCAGCGGATAGATTTTCACATCGCCCTTGATCTCATCCATGCCATAGATACAGGCCAGTGTGTTGATCCCGTCAATATTCATCGCGCAAGACCCGCAAATTCCCTCGCGGCACGAACGGCGGAAGGTGAGCGTTGGGTCGATCTCGTTTTTGATCTTGATCAGCGCGTCCAAAACCATCGGCCCGCAGTTGTCCATATCCACCCAATAGGTGTCGACACGGGGGTTTTGCCCGTCATCGGGATTCCAGCGGTAAATCTGGAATTTGCGCAGGTTTGTGGCCCCCTCGGGCTTGGGCCAAGTTTTGCCCGTTGTGATCTGCGAATTCTTTGGAAGTGCGAGTTCTACCATGGTCGTCTCCGTCTCACTGGCTGCCCGTTTCGGGGTAGAGGGGTGTTTCGGGCGCTTGGCCCGTCAATCTGATAACGCAGGTGGTGTAGACATCTCCGGGGTCGCGCCCTGCGAGGTAGTCTGAGGAAAGGCCGATTTGCATACCCGCAGATGTGCCGCCAGTGCCAACACCGACCGCAATCTGGGTTTGCGGTCGTGTCGCCGCATCTGCGCGTTGGCGGCATTGTGCTTCTGCCTGCGCCAATGTGGGCGGTGCGGGGGGCGTGCAGGCGGCCATCAGCGCCACAGCAAGGAGGGGCCTAGTGCATATCATGGCCTGCAGTCCCACCGCATTCTCCCTTAGTAAACCCGCGCTTTCGGGGCAATTTTCTTGAGGTCAATCCCGCCTTCTTCATGCGTGGTCAGCGGGTCAAGATGAACGGGGCGATAATCGAGCGCCACTTTTTGATCCTCAACCACCGCAAGGCTGTGCTTGCGCCATGTTTTGTCATTGCGGTCGGGATAATCCTCATGCGCATGTGCACCACGGCTCTCTTTCCGCGCTTCAGCCGAGACGATGGTGGCCAAGGCGTTTGGCATCAGGTTGGTCAGTTCCAATGTTTCCATCAGGTCTGAGTTCCATACGAGGCTGCGATCGGTGACTGATAGGTCATCCATCTTGGCGGCAACCGCCTCCATTTTTGCGCACCCTTCCGAAAGGGTCTTATCGGTGCGGAAAACAGCCGCATCTGCCTGCATGGTTTTCTGCATCTCAAGGCGCAATTCGGCTGTGGCGACCGTGCCCTTCGCATGGCGCAACCCATCAAAGCGAGCCAAAGCTGCATCAAGGCTGGCTTGGTTCAATGCGGGATTGGGGGTGTCAGGATTGACAACCTTGCCCGCGCGGATTGCAGCAGCACGGCCAAAGACCACAAGGTCGATGAGCGAGTTTGACCCAAGGCGGTTCGCCCCATGCACCGAAGCGCAGCCTGCCTCACCCACGGCCATCAAGCCGGGGACAACCGCATCTGGATTGTCCTTGGTTGGGTTCAGCACCTCGCCCCAGTAATTGGTGGGGATACCGCCCATATTGTAATGCACAGTCGGCAGCACGGGGATTGGTTCGCGGGTTACATCCACGCCTGCAAAAATCCGTGCGCTTTCCGAGATGCCTGGCAGACGCTCTGCTAGGGTTTCAGGCGGCAGGTGGTTGAGGTGCAGGAAGATATGATCTTTTTCTTTTCCAACGCCACGGCCTTCGCGGATTTCCATGGTCATACAGCGTGAAACCACATCGCGTGACGCAAGATCCTTATAGGTTGGGGCATAGCGCTCCATGAAGCGCTCACCCTCGGAGTTGGTCAGATAGCCGCCTTCGCCGCGCGCGCCTTCCGTGATCAGGCAGCCTGCGCCGTAAATCCCTGTGGGGTGGAATTGCACGAATTCCATATCCTGTAGGGGCAGACCCTGACGCGCGACCATGCCGCCGCCATCGCCTGTGCAGGTATGCGCTGAGGTTGCACTGAAATAGGCGCGGCCGTAGCCACCTGTGGCCAAAACGACCATCTTGGCATTGAACGCGTGCAGCGTGCCATCGTCCAATTTCCAAGCCAGAACGCCTTGGCACTGGCCGTCTTCGGACATGATCAGATCAGTCGCGAAATATTCGATGTAGAAATTCGCGTTATTCTTCAACGACTGGCCGTAGAGTGTGTGCAAAATCGCGTGACCTGTGCGGTCTGCGGCGGCGCAGGTGCGCTGCACGGGCGGGCCTTCGCCAAATTCAGTGGTATGGCCGCCAAAGGGGCGTTGATAAATCTTACCCTCTTCGGTGCGCGAGAATGGAACGCCGTAATGTTCCAACTCATAAACCGCCTTGGGCGCTTCACGGGCGAGGTATTCCATCGCATCCGTATCGCCAAGCCAGTCCGACCCTTTGACTGTGTCATACATATGCCACTGCCAACTATCAGGCCCCATATTGCCAAGTGAGGCTGCGATGCCCCCTTGTGCCGCAACAGTGTGAGAACGGGTTGGGAAAACCTTGGTCACACAGGCGGTCTTAAGACCCTGTTCTGCCATGCCCAAGGTCGCACGCAGGCCCGATCCGCCCGCGCCAACAACGACAACGTCATAGCTGTGGTGATGAATTTCGTAGGAAGCGGTCATGTTCCGTCTGCTCCTGTTTGTCTGTTCAGAACGCGAGTTTTGCAATCGCGAAAAGCCCGATCGCCATCAGCCCGTAGGAGATGATCGAAAAGGCGATGAGAAGGCCTTTGCGGGTCAAGCCGCCGGTGTAATCCTCAACCACCACTTGGATGCCGAGGCGGAAATGGTGGAGGCCCACGATCAACATCAGCGCGATAATCAGCGCGCGCAGCGGATGACCGAGCGCTGCGATCACCGCGTCATAAGGTTGGCCCAAAAGTGGCCCGAAGGTGAACACGAAAAGCGGGGTCAGAACCATGAGCGCCACCGAGGTGAGGGTCATTGTCCAAAAATGTTCTGTGCCTGAGCGAGCAGAACCAAGGCCGATCACGCGTTTGCGGTCTGTTGCGAATTTCATAACCTATGCCTTTCCTGCCTTAGACAAAGATGAGGGTGAGAATGGTCAGCACCACCGCGCCCACAATCATGGCCCATCCCATGCGGTCTGCTGCCTCAAGCTCTAGCCCGCGGCCAGTGTCCCAGATCAGGTGACGCAGCCCGCCAAGCGTGTGATACCACAGCCCCAATACGGAAAGCGTCATCACGACATCTCCAAGCATTGATGTCATCAGCCCGTCCACGAGATCGAAATAGGCCTTCCCTGTCGCTGCGGCCAATAGCCACCAAACGATAAGCAAAGCCGAGCCAAGCATCGCGATACCCGTGATGCGGTTTAGGATTGATGTCGCGGAATTGAGCTGTTTGCGATAAATCTGCAAATGCGGCGACAAAGGGCGATTGCCCCGATTTACGTCTGCCATTCTGGGAACCCTCTCAGGTTGTCTTGGTCTGGTCGTCTGTTCAACGACCATCCATACCCGAATTTTCGCCCCTGTCACGGGGGGAGTGAACGCTAACAGGTGAATTAAGGGCAAAATTAGGTGATTTATTGCCGCAGTTGGCCCATTGTGATCACAATCAGAAATCCTGTGATCACTAAATTTCTGTGGAATCTCAGCGTGGCATGAGTGTCCAGTAATCCAGATCAAGCAACACATGGGGCAGATATTTGCCTGCCTCATCGCGCAGCTGTCCTGCGGTGCCTGCCGCGCTGGTGGCAACCAATCGAAGGCGCAGCGCGCCGATATCAGGCGATGCAGTCTCAGCTTTATCCAACACTTCAGACCATGCGCGGATTGTTGTGCCTGCAAAGCATGGGTTGGCATGGGCGCCTGCGTTTATGCCCGCAATCATCTGCGCATTTGCCAAGCCATTAAAGGACAAAGCCCGCGCCATGGAGATGACGTGGCCCCCATAGATCAATCGCTGGCCGTCATCGCGGAAGGTCGCGTCAAAATGCACTTTGGCCGTATTCTGCCAAAGGCGGGTGGCCATCATATGTTCGGCCTCCTCAATGGTTACGCCGTCCACATGTTCGATCACCTCGCCAATTTCATAATCCCCCCAAAGATGTGGCTCTCCTGCCAGAGTGGTCGGGTAATTGGCGAAAGTAAGGCCTTGGGGAATAGCCAAATCGTCTGGTGCAATGACCTTCGCCAAATCTGGGATCACGGTTTCTGGTGCGGCGGCATCAAGATTGTTTTTGCGCACCATGACCCAACGCACATAATCAAGCACCACATCGCCGTTTTGATTGCTGCCTTGTGTGCGCACATAGACCACGCCAGATTTGCCGTTGGAATTTTCCTTGAGGCCAATGACCTGACTTTTTGAGGTCAGGCTGTCACCTGCGTAAACGGGCTGCAAAAACCGCCCCTCAGCATAGCCTAAATTAGCAACGGCATTGAGCGAAATATCGGGCACAGTTTTGCCAAAGACGATGTGGAAGGTGATCAGGTCATCCAATGGACTTTGAGCCAGCCCGCAGGATTGGGCAAAAGCGTCAGAGGAATGCAACGCGTGGCGTGCAGGATAGAGCGCGTGATAGAGTGCCCGCTCTCCACCCGAAACTGTGCGCGGAACGGCATGTTCAATCACTTGGCCGAGGCGATAATCCTCGAAAAAATTGCCAGAATTGGTTTTCATGCCGCCATTCCTTTGCGTGTTTATTGCTGCCCGAGTTTCATATCGGGGTGGTAGGCATCTGCGATAGTTTTCGTGACTGCCTGAGCGCAGCGCATTTTGTTGGTGCTTGGATCAAAGGCATAGGATGGACTGCCATAGAGCACCCATCCCTTCGCCAACGCATCCGACACTTTGTGGCAGAAGGCCGATGTGTCCTCTTCGGTGAGAAGCCTATAAATTACGTTTGACTCAGCCATAGGGGAAATACCCCAGTAATGTGTGGATATAGCCCACAATGCCCATCACGATGATCCCGATGACCAAGGCCAAGATGTCCTTGACGATACTTGGATTGGCGGGACGCACCCAATCGCGACCTTGGCGGTTGATGATGATGACTGAGGCCACAGCCCAAGCCAACATTCCCCCAAACAAAATGATTGAGGCCAAATCGCCATTCACCAAAAGGTGGGCAATGGCCCAAGCCTTAATCGCAGACAATTGTTTGTGGCGGATGCGGGCCGAGAGGGTGCCTGACATGTGCGAAAGCGCGAACAGCCAGAACGCGATCTGCACCAAAAGATTGTTGATATGGGTGAAGAAGGCTGGGGGTGACCAAATCTGCACCACGGGTGCTGCACGATAGCCGATGATCATCAGCACAACACCTGCAAGCGTCGCAAGGGTCAGGATCAGCCGACCTTTTGGATCCCCCATGTTGGCACGAAAATCAGGTGCAAGCCGTTTGACCCAATGTCCGCCCGCGAACAGGACAAGCCCAAGGATGAGAAGGAGATAGCCCATTAAATTTGCTCCAATTCTGCAATTGCTTCTGCTTTTGCAAGCATGGCACGGGCTGTCTCGACATGGAGGTTTTCAACGATCTTACCATCTACAACCGCGACCGCCTCGCCACGCGCGATGGCGGCATCATAGGCATCTATCTGTCGGCGGGCGAGGTCAATTTCAGCCTCAGACGGAGAAAAGACCTTATTTGCAATCTCAAGTTGCGCGGGATGGATCAAGGTTTTTCCATCCATGCCCCAATCGCGCCCCTCAAGGCATTCGGCATGAAGACCGTCTTCATCTTTAAAAGCGTTATACACCCCATCAATACAAACAATCCCATGGGCGCGCGCCGCCATAAGGCAGGACTGCAGCGCGAAATGCATCGCGCCTCTGCTGCGCGATCCTAAATCCTTGGCCAAATCATTCGTGCCCATAATGAAACCCGCCATGCGTGGGGCTGCGGCAATCGCGGCGGCATTCAAGATGCCCAGTGGCGTTTCCATCATCGCCCAAATCTGGGTATCCCGCGCTGCGGGTATGGTGTCGAGTAGGGCCGCAACCGCCTCGATATCTGCGGCGGTGTTCACTTTTGGCAGTAAGATCGCTTCAGGGCCAATCGCGGCAAGAGCGGCCAGATCATCCTTGCCCCAGACTGTGTCGCTGCCGTTGATCCGCACGATTTGTGCGCGCTTGCCATAGCCGCCCTGTTGCAGGCGATTTTTAAGAATGTCGCGCGCTGGTATTTTCTCATCAGGGGCGACAGCATCTTCAAGGTCAAAGATAATCGCATCAGTTTGAAGCGTCTGCGCCTTTTCCAAGGCACGTTCCTTAGAGGCAGGAATATAGAGAACGGAGCGATAAGGGCGGGCGCTGCGTGCGGATGAATCGGACATATGGCCACCTTTGGGCTGATTGATTCTGCGTTGCAGCATAAAAAGCAGGATGAGTGCGCGACCGCAAGTTACGTTTTGACGCATCTGTAGGAAATTTTGTTGCGCGCGCCTGATAGATCAGAATAGCCCATCGTAAATTAACTTCACGCCCGTTAGCACCAATGCGACATAGGTGATGCCGAAAAATAGCCGCTCTGGGATGGCGTGATGGGCCTTAACACCCACCCATGTGCCGAAAATGGCAACAGGGGCAAGCAGCGCCACATCGCCCATCAAGTCCCATGAGAAGAGGCCAAGATAGGCGTAGCTTGCGAATTTCATCAGGTTGATTGCCCAAAACACAATAACCGTGGTTGCTTGGTATACTGTCTTTCCCACATTGCGTTGCGACAGCATAAACACCGCTACCGCAGGCCCGCCTGCGTGGGAAATAAAGCTTGTGAAGCCTGCTGCGACGCCCGCGATGATGCCATCGCGACTTGAGAAATCGCGCGGTTGCGGGGAAATCCATCCCCGCGCGCGAGCCAATTGAAACAGGGGAAAGAGCAATGCAATCGCCCCAATCAGGAGGCGCAGCGCATCAGCTGAGATGATTTTGAACAATAAGATCCCAGCGATACAGCCAAAGACAGACCCAATCACAAGCACCCGGGTTGAGGGGCCATCCCATTGCTTCCAATAGGGTTTGAGGGCTGAGAAATCCATGATGATCAGAAGGGGCAGCATAAGGGCCAAGGCGTGGGTTGGCTCCAGCACGACAGCGAGAATCGCTGACGAAACAAACCCAATGCTAGACCCAAATCCGCCCTTTGACATGCCTCCGACAAAGACCGCAAATGCCGCCAGCAGCCATAGCCATCCCTCTAGCATTTTGCCCTCTTTGTTTGCTGAATTATGACCAAAATACAGTGTTTTGAGTGAAGGGAAACCCCCGATGCTCGGGCCGCATATGGTGCGTGATGCGCTTTGTGCCGCAGCGCAGAGACTTGCAACAAGGCAGGGGCGGTTGTAGGGGTCGCTTCAGTTTCAACTCGGATCCGGAGACATATCTCATGGCCAGACCTAAGATTGCACTGATCGGCGCAGGACAGATTGGCGGCACGCTTGCCCATCTCGCGGCGCTGAAAGAATTGGGCGACGTTGTCCTTTTTGATATCGCCGAGGGCACCCCTCAGGGCAAAGCCCTTGATATCGCCGAATCTGGGCCTTCTGAAAAATTCGATGCCAAGCTTAAGGGCACGAATGATTACGCCGATATCGCGGGCGCTGATGTATGCATTGTGACTGCAGGTGTTCCACGTAAGCCTGGCATGAGTCGCGATGATCTCTTGGGGATCAACCTCAAAGTCATGAAATCTGTTGGCGAAGGCATTCGCGATCATGCGCCCAATGCCTTTGTGATCTGTATCACCAACCCATTGGATGCGATGGTTTGGGCCTTGCGCGAATTTTCTGGTCTGCCGCATGAAAAGGTTTGCGGCATGGCAGGCGTTTTGGACAGCGCGCGTTTCCGCCATTTCTTGGCGGAAGAGTTTGATGTGTCCATGAAAGATGTGACGGCGTTTGTTTTGGGCGGTCATGGTGACACGATGGTGCCGTCTGTGCGCTACTCAACAGTTGCAGGTATTCCTTTGCCTGACCTGATTGAAATGGGTTGGACAACGAAGGATCGCTTGGATGCTATCGTGCAGCGCACTCGCGATGGTGGGGCTGAAATCGTGGGTCTTTTGAAAACGGGCTCTGCATTCTATGCGCCTGCGACATCCGCGATTGAGATGGCCGAAGCCTATCTCAAAGACCAGAAGCGTGTTTTGCCATGCGCGGCCTATTGTGATGGCCAGTTTGGCTTGAAAGGCATGTATGTGGGTGTTCCCACAGTCATCGGTGCAGGTGGTGTTGAGCGCATCGTTGAGATCAAGCTGACCAAAGACGAGCAAGCGATGTTCGACAATTCTGTCGCTGCCGTGAAGGGTCTTGTGGATGCTTGTAAAGGCATCGATGAGAGCCTCGCTTGATCTAAGCGGAGAATTCCGAAACCTATCTAAAAGGCGGCGCTTAGCGCCGCCTTTTTTGGTTTTGATGGATGGTGAGTCGGCAAAGTTAATACACTCTTAAGGCGAGTAGGCCGCAGCCCTGCCTTGGAAACCCGTTTGTGATCACGCTTATTTTTTCTGTGATCACAAATGTCGAATTTTGCGCTTAAAACTAAGCTGTTGGGCAGATTGCCGTTTATTTTATGCGGCGGGATGTGCTTACACGCCGTGAAACGACAGCAACACACGGGACAGTTTCATGAACATTCATGAATATCAGGCGAAAGCCTTGCTTCGCCAATACGGCGCACCGGTCAGTGATGGCCGCGTTGTTCTGAAAGCCGAAGAGGCCAAAACCGCAGCGGGCGAATTGGATGGCCCGCTTTGGGTGGTCAAGGCGCAGATCCACGCAGGCGGTCGCGGCAAGGGTAAGTTCACAGAATCCGATGCGGGCGAAAAAGGCGGCGTGCGCCTTGCCAAGTCGGTCGAAGAGGCCGCAGCCGAAGCCAAAAAGATGTTGGGCCGCACCCTTGTGACCCATCAAACTGGCCCCGTCGGCAAAGTTGTGAATCGCATCTATATCGAAGATGGGTCGGGCATTGAGCGCGAGCTTTACCTCGCCCTTTTGGTGGATCGCCAATCGAGCCGTATCTCCTTCGTCTGCTCCACTGAGGGCGGCATCGATATCGAAGATGTGGCCGCAAAGACACCAGAGAAAATCCTGTCTTTCGCTGTTGATCCTGCCACTGGATACCAAGCCTTCCACGGGCGCCGCATTGCCTTTGCGCTTGGCTTTGAAGGCAAGCAGGTCAAAGAATGCGTAAGCCTGATGGGCATCCTCTATAAGGCCTTCGTTGAGAAAGATATGGAGATGTTGGAAATCAACCCGCTGATCGTGACGGATGAGGGCAGCCTTAAGGTGCTAGACGCGAAAGTTAGTTTTGACGGCAACGCCATTTATCGCCATGCGGATATTGCGGCGCTGCGCGATGAGACCGAAGAAGACGCCAAAGAATTGGCCGCGTCCAAATTTGACCTGAACTACATCGCGCTTGATGGCGAGATTGGCTGTATGGTCAACGGCGCTGGTCTTGCAATGGCCACGATGGATATCATCAAGCTTTATGGCGCTGAGCCCGCGAACTTCCTTGATGTGGGCGGCGGTGCAACCAAGGAAAAGGTGACCGAGGCGTTCAAAATCATCACCTCTGACCCCAACGTAAAAGGTATTCTTGTGAATATTTTTGGCGGCATCATGCGCTGCGACATCATCGCCGAAGGCGTTGTGGCCGCAGTGAAAGAGGTGGGTCTGCAGGTGCCACTGGTCGTGCGCCTTGAAGGCACAAACGTGGAGAAGGGCAAGGAGATCATCAACACTTCTGGCCTCAATGTGATCGCGGCTGACAATCTGTCGGACGCGGCCCAGAAAATCGTTAAAGCGGTGAAAGGCTGAGCTTATGGCTGTTCTTGTCGATGAAAATACAAAAGTCATTTGTCAGGGTTTCACGGGAAGCCAAGGCACATTCCACTCGGAACAGGCGATTGCTTACGGCACAAAAATGGTTGGTGGCGTGACCCCTGGTAAAGGCGGTCAGACCCATCTCAACCTCCCCGTTTTTGACAGTGTGCATGAGGCGAAAGCCAAGACCGAAGCAAACGCATCGGTGATCTATGTGCCACCGCCCTTTGCGGCTGACTCCATCCTTGAGGCGATTGATGCCGAGATGGAATTGATCATCTGCATCACCGAAGGCATCCCTGTGCTGGATATGATGAAGGTCAAGCGTGCTTTGGAGAATTCATCCTCCAAGCTGATCGGGCCAAACTGCCCCGGTGTGATTACACCTGACGCCTGCAAAATCGGCATCATGCCTGGCCATATCCATCGCCGCGGGTCGGTTGGCGTGGTGTCGCGCTCTGGCACATTGACTTATGAGGCTGTGAAGCAAACCACAGATGTCGGTCTGGGCCAGTCCACTTGTGTCGGCATCGGGGGTGACCCCATCAAAGGCACCGAACATTTGGATGTGTTGGAATGGTTCTTGGCGGACGATGAAACCCAATCGATTATCATGATCGGTGAAATTGGTGGTTCCGCGGAAGAAGAAGCGGCGCAATTCCTCAAAGACGAAGCCAAGCGTGGCCGCAAGAAGCCTGTGGCGGGCTTTATTGCAGGGCGCACGGCCCCTCCAGGCCGCCGCATGGGTCATGCTGGCGCCATTGTTGCCGGCGGCAAAGGCGGAGCAGACGATAAGATCGAAGCGATGAAATCCGCAGGGATCGTGGTGGCAGACAGCCCCGCAACCCTTGGTGAAGCGGTTCTCAAAGCAATCGGTTAAACACAGTTGCCTCGCGCGCTCAATTTGATCGTGCGGGGCTATTCCATTTCTCAGGTGCGGTCATGACTGAACAAAGCCCGAATGATATCTTCCACGCCTCAAGCTTTATGCAGGGGCATAATGCCGAATATCTCGAACAGCTTTACGCGCGTTATGCGCAAGACCCAAATTCGGTCGAAGAAAGTTGGCGGGCGTTTTTTGCTTCGCTTGGCGATGCACCAGCTGACGCAAAGGCCGAGGCCGCAGGCCCCTCTTGGGCGCGTGGTGACTGGCCGTTGCAGCCTGCCGATGATTTGACCCATGCGCTCACGGGTGAGTGGCCCGCCGCAGCGGTCGAAGTCAAAGGCGCAGAAAAGAAAATCCGCGAAAAGGCGGCAGATGCAGGCATCGAGTTGACCGATGCACAGGTGCAGCGCGCTGTTTTGGACAGTATCCGCGCACTGATGATCATCCGCGCCTATCGTATCCGTGGTCATTTGATTGCCGATATCGACCCGCTTGGCATGCGCGACCATATCCCCCACCCAGAACTTGATCTGCGCAGCTATGGTTTCACCGATGCGGATATGGATCGTCCGATTTTCATCGATAATGTTTTGGGCCTGCAAATGGCATCAATGCGCCAGATCATGGAGATCGTGAAGCGCACCTATTGTGGCACATTTGCCCTGCAATATATGCACATCTCTGATCCCGAGCAGTCCAGCTGGCTCAAAGAGCGGATTGAGGGTTATGGCAAAGAGATCGCCTTCACCCGAGAGGGCCGTAAGGCCATCTTGAACAAATTGGTCGAGGCCGAAGGTTTCGAGAAATTCCTACATGTGAAATACATGGGCACAAAGCGTTTCGGCCTTGATGGTGGCGAGGCGTTGATCCCCGCGATGGAGCAAATCATCAAACGCGGTGGCGCGCTTGGCGTGAAGGAAATCGTGATTGGCATGCCCCACCGCGGGCGTCTCAGCGTTTTGGCCAATGTGATGGGCAAACCTTACCGCGCGATTTTCAACGAATTCCAAGGCGGCAGCTTTAAGCCTGAGGATGTCGATGGATCAGGGGATGTGAAATATCACTTGGGCGCGTCTTCGGATCGCACTTTTGATGATAACACTGTCCACCTTTCCTTGACCGCGAACCCAAGCCACCTTGAGGCGGTTAACCCCGTTGTTCTGGGCAAAGTGCGCGCCAAGCAAGATCAGTTGGGCGACACAGAACGTCACCAAGTTTTGGGTATCCTTTTGCATGGTGATGCGGCCTTTGCGGGGCAGGGTGTTGTTGCAGAAGGCTTGGGGCTTTCGGGACTGCGCGGTCACCGCACAGGCGGCACAATCCATATCGTGGTGAATAACCAAATCGGCTTCACCACTGCGCCCCATTTCAGCCGTTCCTCGCCCTATCCAACAGATATTGCTTTGATGGTTGAGGCGCCGATTTTCCATGTCAACGGGGACGATCCCGAAGCCGTTGTTCATGCTGCAAAAGTTGCTACGGAATTCCGTCAGAAATTCGGCAAAGATGTTGTGATTGATATCTTCTGCTATCGCCGCTTTGGTCACAACGAAGGCGATGAGCCGATGTTCACCAACCCGATGATGTATAACCGCATCAAGAAGCACAAAACGACCTTGCAACTCTATACCGAGCGTTTAGTGCAGGACGGGCTGATCCCCGAAGGTGAAATCGAAGATATGAAGGCGGCCTTCCAAGCCCGTCTGAATGATGAGTTTGAGGCAGGTAAGGAATATAAGCCTAACAAAGCGGATTGGCTTGATGGCCGTTGGAGTCATCTCAACCGCGAGGGCGAGGATTACCAACGCGGTGAGACAGCAATCAAGCCCAAGACGATGAAAGAGATCGGCAAGGCCTTGGTGACCGCGCCCCAGAACTTCGTGCTGCATAAGACTGTGGCGCGTCTTTTGGAAACGAAACAAGAGATGTTCGACACGGGCCAAGGGTTTGATTGGGCGACTGCCGAGGCTTTGGCCTTTGGCAGCTTGCTGACCGAAGGATATCCAGTTCGCCTTGCAGGCCAAGACAGCACCCGTGGCACATTCAGCCAGCGCCATTCGGGCCTGATCCATCAGGAGAGCGAGGAACGCTATTATCCTCTCAATAACATTCGTGAGGGCCAAGCGCGCTACGAGGTCATCGACTCGATGCTGTCCGAATATGCGGTGCTGGGCTTTGAATATGGCTACAGCCTTGCGGAACCGAATGCCTTGGTCATGTGGGAAGCGCAATTTGGTGATTTCGCCAATGGCGCACAAATCATGTTTGACCAATTCATCTCATCGGGCGAAAGCAAATGGTTGCGGATGTCTGGATTGGTGATGCTGTTGCCGCACGGGTTTGAGGGCCAAGGCCCCGAGCATTCCTCCGCGCGTCTTGAGCGGTTCTTGCAAATGTGCGGTCAAGATAACTGGATTGTGGCCAATTGCACCACACCGGCCAATTATTTCCATATCTTGCGCCGCCAGATCCATCGCAGCTTCCGTAAGCCATTGGTTCTGATGACGCCGAAATCCCTTTTGCGGCATAAAAAGGCCGTCTCACGGGCGGAGGAGTTCACAACAGGGTCTTCCTTCCACCGCGTGCTGTGGGATGATGCCCAATATGGCAGTTCGGATCTCAAGCTGAAATCAGACGATAAAATCCGCCGTGTCGTCATCAGTTCAGGCAAGGTCTATTATGACTTGCTTGAAGAGCGCGATGCGCGTGGTCTGGATGATGTCTATCTCTTGCGTCTTGAGCAATTCTATCCATTCCCTGCGATGTCGCTGATGAAGGAATTGGAGCGCTTTAAGACCGCAGAGATTGTCTGGTGTCAGGAAGAGCCGAAAAACCAAGGGGCTTGGACATTCGTTGAACCAAATCTTGAATGGGTTCTGACACGGATTGGGGCAACCCATAGCCGCGCCACTTATGCAGGCCGCGCTGCTTCGGCTTCGCCTGCGACTGGCCTAGCCTCACAACATAAAGCACAGCAAACCGCGCTCATCAACGAAGCGCTGACGATCGAAGGGTAAAGACAATGGCGACAGAAGTCCGCGTGCCCACTTTGGGCGAATCCGTGACCGAGGCCACCGTGGCAACTTGGTTCAAAAAACCAGGGGATACAGTCGCGCAGGATGAGATGCTGTGCGAATTGGAAACCGATAAAGTGACTGTTGAAGTTCCTGCCCCCGCCGCAGGCACATTGGGCGAGATCGTTGCGGGCGAGGGCGAGACGGTTGGCGTTGATGCTTTGCTCGCCACAATTGCGGCCTCGGGTGCAGGCACCAATGCTGCGGCCCCTGCCGCAAAGCCAGCGGCCGCTGCGTCTTCGGGTGCATCGGTCGATATTATGGTTCCCGCGTTGGGCGAGTCTGTGACCGAAGCCACCATCGCCACATGGTTCAAACAGGTCGGCGATACGGTCGCGCAAGACGAGATGCTGTGTGAATTGGAAACGGACAAAGTGTCGGTCGAGGTTCCCGCCCCCGCTGCAGGTGTTTTGGCGCGCATTGATGCGGCCGAAGGTGCGACCGTAAATGCAGGCGGGCAGCTTGGTGTCATTTCCACCGATGGCGCGGCTGTCGCCGCCCCTGCCGCAGCACCCGCTGCGGCCCCTGCTGCCGCTGCACCGACAAGCAGAGGTCGGGATGTAGAAGATGCCCCATCAGCCAAGAAGCTGATGGCGGAAAAAGGCATTGACCCCGCGGCTGTTCAAGGCTCGGGCAAGGATGGACGCATCATGAAAGAAGATGTTTTGAAGGCCGCAATTGCCCCCGCTGCAGCGCCTGCTGCTGCCCCTGCCGCCGCTCCGCGTGCGCCTGTCGCCGCCGAGGATGCTGCCCGCGAAGAACGGGTCAAAATGACCCGTCTGCGCCAGACGATTGCAAAGCGTCTGAAAGATGCGCAAAACACTGCAGCGATCCTGACCACCTATAACGAGGTGGACATGACCGAGGTGATGGCCCTGCGCAACGCCTATAAAGACGAGTTCGAAAAGAAGCACGGCGCGCGTTTGGGCTTTATGTCCTTCTTCACCAAGGCCTGTATCCACGCCTTAAAAGAGGTGCCTGAGGTGAACGCTGAAATCGATGGCACCGACATCGTCTACAAAAACTTTGTACATATGGGCATCGCGGCAGGCACGCCACAGGGTCTGGTTGTGCCAGTGATCCGTAACGCCGATCAGATGTCTTTTGCCGAAATCGAAAAGGCGATTGCCGAAAAGGGCAAGCGCGCGCGCGATGGCAAGCTGTCTATGGCCGAGATGCAGGGCGGCACGTTCACCATTTCGAATGGTGGGGTTTACGGCTCGCTCATGTCCTCGCCGATTTTGAACCCGCCACAATCGGGTATTTTGGGGATGCATAAAATCCAAGACCGCCCCATGGTCATCAATGGCGAGATCAAAATCCGCCCAATGATGTATCTGGCGTTGTCCTATGACCACCGCATTGTCGATGGCAAAGGCGCGGTGACCTTCCTTGTCCGCGTCAAGGATGCACTGGAAGACCCACGCCGTTTGTTGATGGATCTCTGATCCCCACAAACGACTGAGAACACGACCGCGAAACGCCCCCGTTCTGGCTGCATCGGATGGGGGCTTTTTGCTGCCTAATACCCTGCCGCGCGATCCACCAGATGCAAGAGGGCCTCGCCCGCCTCACCACGGCGGATATTCTCGGCAATGGTTTCCGATGCCGTCTCGGCCCTTGTGGCAGAGGCGATATGCGGGGTTACAGTGACCCGTGGATGGCGCCAATAGGGATGTGAGGCAGGCAGGGGTTCGATGGTGAAAACATCCAAAGTGGCCGCTGCGATCTTGCCTGTATCAAGGGCGGCCAAAAGCGCGGCATCCTCGATCAAACTGCCGCGCCCAGGGTTGATGATCTTGGCCCCATGGGGCAGGGCGGCGAGGGTGGTTTGATTGATCAGCCCGCGCGTGGCGGCGGTGTCGGGCAGAAGTGTTACCAAAATCTCGGCATGGCGCATTGCATCGAAAAGCCCGTCTTCACCATGATAGCACGCGATGCCTTCGATTGATTTGGGGCTTCGCGACCAGCCTGCGACATCAAAGCCAATCCGCGCAAGGCTTTGCGCTGCAGCCGCGCCCAATACACCAAGACCCAAGATGGTCACCTTGCGATCCCGCGCCAAGGGCGGCACCAAATTGGGGCGCCAGACCCCATCTTGCCCTGCAAGGAAATCGTCAATCATGAGGTGATAACGCAGCACATGACCCATGACGAATTCGAGCATACCTTGCGTTAGGCCATAATCGACCATGCGGGCAAGCGGCATGGTGATTGTTTCATTGCCGACAATATCCTCAACCCCTGCCCAAAGGCTCAGCACGGCCTTTGCGCGGGTGAAGGGGGTAAAATCCTGTAGCCCCGAATTGGGGGCGTAGATGATATAATCCACCTCAGCTGGGTCAGCTTCAGTGGTTAGGCCCATGGTATCAACCCCTGCCTTCTGCAACGCCTTGCGCAGTGCGGGTTCATATTCCGCCCATTTTTCAGATTTTGCAGCGAAAAGGATGGTGGGGGATGGCATGGCCTGCTCCTGAAATATGAGATGCGATTAGGGCTATCAGAGGGCGCAGGGCGGGAAAACCCGCCAATTTCACTTTAGCGTGGACGATGGATATGGGCCGATTGCACCAAACCAAACGCTGCTAAAAGCACCATCATTGCTGAGCCGCCATAAGAGACGAGCGGCAAAGGCACGCCCACCACGGGGGCCAACCCCATGACCATTGCCATATTGATCGCGAAGTAGAGGAAAAAAGTTGCTGCAATCCCAATGCTAAGAAGCGAGGCAAAGCGATCTTTGGTAGAAAGGGCCGTCCAAATACACAAGGCTACAATCAGTAGATAGATAAACAGGAGGGAGGATGCACCGATAAAGCCAAATTCCTCAGCCAAGGTCGTGAAGATGAAATCGGTGTGTTTTTCGGGCAAAAAGTTTAAGCGGCTTTGCGTGCCTTCCATAAATCCCCGTCCAGAAAACCCGCCCGATCCAAGCGCGATCTGACTTTGGGTGATGTGGTATCCGGCGCCAAGCGGGTCTTGGGTTGGATCGAGGAAGGTGTCGATGCGGCGGAATTGGTAATCTTTGATCAATTGCCATGATGTGCCGCGTGATGCGAACACAGCAAAGGCCGCGCCCACGCCCGCCGCAATCAACCCGCCAAAATAGGCCCAGTGAACGCCTGCGGCAAAAACCACCGCGCCACCGCCCAAAAGCAGCAGGAGGGCTGTGCCCAAATCGGGCTGCTTGAGGGTCAAAAACACAGGCACCAAGATCAAGAGCAGGGGCGGCAGGATATAGAGCGGATGCGATTTCTTCGTGGTATCGAGGCGCGCATAATAGGCGGCCAAGACCATCACGATGGTGATTTTTGCCAATTCGGAGGGCTGCAAGCGGAACCCACCAAGGTCAATCCATCGTTGTGCGCCCATACCGACCGTGCCGAAAAACTCGACCACGAGCAGCAACACAAGCGAGAACGCATAGCCCAACCATGACACCATCCGCCAAAAGGCAATTGGGATCAGCGCGATGATGAACATTGCGGCCATGCCGAGCGCGAAACGCTGCACTTGCGGAATGACCCAAGGTCGTGTTGAGCCCCCCGCAACCGAATAAAGCATCATAAACCCGATGCAGGCTACAAGGGTCAGAAGTAACACAAGCGGCCAGTTGAAATACAGAACCTTGCGCCACCCGCTTGGCATCGTATTGATCTGGTAGAGTGAAAAACTCATGCGCGGCTTGTCCCTGTGGTGCCAGATGTTGGGGCATCTGGACTGCCGCGTCGCGGCAAAAGGGTCATGGCGGCATGGCGCTCCTGTACTGCCGCGCGCTGGTTTGCGGGATAGGCGTCCAACGGGGGCAGATCATCAAACATCGCATAAAGCAAAATGTCGCGCGCAAGGGGCGCTGCTGCCGCCGACCCACCGCCGCCATGTTCCACGATCAGCGCAATGGCATAGCGTGGTGCATGTGCGGGGGCATAGCCCACAAAAAGGGCATGATCGCGCCGCTCCCACGGCAGGTCTTCATTGCGGATCACGCCTGCGGCCCGCTCGGCGGCGGTGATATTGCGCACTTGGCTTGTGCCTGTTTTGCCCGCAATCAAATAGTCCTGCAAAACAGTGCGGCTGCCTAAGGCTGTGCCGCGCGACCCATTGGAGACTTCAAACATCCCATCGCGAATTTTTGCCAGATTGGCAGGATTTACATCCAAAGGCATGATGGCAAGGTAATCAGGTTCCACCCCGTCTACGCTGCGAATAAGGCGCGGATTAAGGTTTAGGCCAGAGGCAAGGCGCGCGGTCATCACAGCCAGTTGCAACGGTGAATTAAGAATAAAGCCCTGACCGATTGACGCGTTGAGCGTGTCGCCCATCACCCATGGCTCGCCACGGTTGGATAATTTCCAATCCATCGTGGGTGCAATGCCCGTTGCCACGCCTGAAAGAGGCACATCATGGCGCACGCCGCAGCCCAGCCGTTCGGCCATGGCTGAGATGGCATCAATGCCCACGCGTTGCGCAAGATCGTAATAATAGACGTCACAGCTTTGCGCGATGCTTTGCACCATATCCATCCGACCATGGCCGCCCCGCTTCCAGCAATGAAAGCGCCGATTGCCCAACTGTAGGGATCCACTACAAAACACAGTGTCGGACGGATCAATTAGCCCTGCCTCTAGCGCGGCCAAGGCCACGACCATTTTATAGGTCGATCCGGGCGGGTAGAGGCCCTGCGTGGCTTTATTGGCCAAGGGGCGGTAGGGGTCGGTGTTGAGCGTTTCCCAGATGGACGATGGGATGCCGCGCACAAAGAGGTTCGGATCATAGGTGGGCGCTGAGGCCAAGGCGAGAATGTCGCCATTTTGGGTGTCGATCACCACCGCGCCCGCGCTTTCGCCTTCAAGCCGCGCTTCGGCATAGTTTTGGAGATAGGCATCAACTGTCAGTCGCACATCCGCACCAGGTTGGGCCTCACTGCGGTCAAGCTCGCGCATCACGCGACCTGCGGCGTTCACCTCGACCCGCTTGCTGCCTGCGCGCCCGCGCAAGACATCCTCAAGCCGCGCTTCGACATTGTAGCGCCCGACTTGGAAATCGGGGATTTGCAGCACGGGATCCGTGTCCCCTGTCGTCTCAAGATAATAGTCCGAGACAGGCCCCACATAGCCCACAACGTGAGAGAAATCTGCCCCAAGCGGATAATCCCGCGACAATCCCACATCAGGCGTGATCCCTGGAAGTGCGGGGGCATTGACCGAAACCAGAGAGAACTCCTCCCATGATAGACGATCTGCGATGGTGACAGGCACGAAGGGCGGGCGGGACATCATCTCGTCACGTGCCCGATCTAGTTTCGCGCGGTCGATATTCACAATGCGGCTCAAGCGCGACAGCACCAAATCCACATCCCCCGCATCCTCGCGCACCATCGTGATGCGGTAATTGGGCGAGTTGTCTGCCAGAACTGTGCCATGGCGGTCATAGATCACCCCACGCGCAGGGGGCAACAGGCGGAGGTTGATCCGATTTTCTTCGGCCAAAAGCCGAAAATCATCAGCCCGCTCAAGTTGCAAATAACGCATGCGCCCTGCCAGCACGAGGCAGGTGGTGCTCATAAGCCCACCCAAAACCAACGCGCGGCGGGACATTTGCGCGTTATTATCTTGGTTTTTGCGTTTCTGACTGCGGGCCATGGTTAAACATTGTCTGGGTCTGCGGCGGATAGTTTATCCAAACCAAGCAAATATTTCGAGATCACAACCAGCGCAGGGTAAGCTGCGATGGTCACAATCGCGTGCAAGGCCACCTCGCCAAAGGGGGGCTGATCCGCCAAAAGCAATGTCAAAAGCACCCGCTCGGCCAAAGTAACAGACAAGATCACGGCGATCACAGTGCCGAACTCGCTGAGAAACGTCATGTTTTCGATTTGCGGTTGGCGTTTGCGCAGACTTTCGGTGGCTAAGACTATCAGCAGCGCACCCAAGCCGACAGGCGCGTGGGTCAAAAAGTCTGAGATCAAGAAAACGATGGCAATAGCCCCAAGCGGGACAACATTGGGATGCCTGAGCAGCCAAGCAAGGGTTAGCGCCGTGATCAAGTCGGGGCTTGGCAGACTACCTTCGTCAAAACCTAAAGGCAGGATTTGCCAAAGAAGGATGAACAGGCAGAGCGCCAGATAATAAGCGCGATAAATCCATATGCGGAGGGTCAAAGGGTCGGTCATGTGCCATCCCCCTCCGTGTCTTGTGCTGCGGCGGTTTCTGGCACGGGGTCGGCTTCGATCTGATCCCCTGTTCCCCCATTTTCGGGCAAGGGCGGGCCGATCAATGTGTCGCTGTCATTGAGCGGCACAACATCGGGGTTGCGCATGACCCGCAGGAAATTCAGCCGACCAAAATCAGCAGCAAGCCGTGCGCGCAGGTCGCGTTCTGGGTCAACGACCACTTGGCCAACCAACAGCCCCGCAGGGTATAATCCGTCCGCGCCCGATGTCACGATACGATCCCCTGCGGCGATGTCTTCGGGGGTTTCGATGAAATCAATAAGCGGGGCGGCGCTGTTGTCGCCTGTCAGCAAGGCCTGCTGCCCAGATGGTTGGATCAATACAGGCACGCGGCTGTTGCTATCGGTCAACAATAAAACGCGCGCTGTGCGTTCCCCAAGGCCCGCGATCCGTCCGACCAAGCCAAGCCCGTCCATAGCGGCCCATCCGTCTTCCACCCCATCGCGCGCGCCCACATTCAGCAGAACTGAGCGGCGGAACGGCGATCCGCTATCAGCCAAAACAATCCCTGAAATCCAAGTCAGCGATGGGTCAGGCTGAACGCGGTTCAAATCCAAGAGGCGGGCATTTTCTTGTTCAAGCTGAATCGCCGCCTCGCGCCATGCGCGCATCTGTTGCAACTCGCGGCGCAGCTGTTCGTTCTGTTCGTAGAGGCGCGCGTAAGATTGGAAATCATCGACCATCCGCGCAAGCCCAGTAACGGGTGCCATAGCCCATTCCATGTTGGGAACGATGCGTTCTACCACAGCGGCGCGGATGCGTTCTGCGCGCGGGTTGTCAATGCGCCACAGCAAGATGAACCCGAAAAGGACGATGATCAGAATGACCACCAAAAGGCGGCGTGTTGGATTGGCGAGATTTTCCTCGTGTCTATCCCGTGCCATATCCGCATAACCTTGTCATCTCGCCTCAGCCTCTCTGCCCGTAGACAGGAGACTGACCCAATCACGACTCGTAATCAATGGCGTGGCGGAGTTGCTTTTCATATTCAAGCGCCTTGCCCGTGCCAAGTGCGACGCAATTGAGGCTTTCATCCGCAACGGAAATGGCGAGGCCAGTCTGTTCACGCAGCGCCAGATCAAGTTCGCCCAAGAGTGCACCGCCACCTGTCAGCATAACCCCGCGATCTACGATATCAGCCGCCAAATCTGGTGGTGTCGCTTCAAGCGCGCTCATCACCGCCTCGCAAATCTGTTGCACAGGTTCAGACAGCGCCTCGGCCACATGGGCTTGGTTCAGTTCAATCTCTTTTGGAACCCCGTTTAAAAGGTCACGGCCACGGATTGCCATAACTTGCCCTTTGCCATCACGCGGCATGATTGCGGTGCCGATGGTTGTTTTGATCCGCTCAGCCGTGCTTTCCCCAACAAGCAAGTTATGCTGACGGCGCAGATAGGAGATGATTGCCTCATCCATGCGGTCGCCGCCGACCCGAACAGAGCGGGCATAGACCACATCGGCAAGTGACAAGACCGCCACCTCTGTGGTGCCGCCGCCAATATCAACAACCATGTTGCCCGTTGGGTCTGTGATGGGCATCCCTGCGCCAATGGCGGCTGCGATGGGTTCTGAGATCAGGCCCGCCTTGCGCGCGCCTGCGCCCAACACGGACTGACGAATTGCGCGCTTTTCAACGGGGGTGGCCCCGTGCGGCACGCAAACGATAATCTTTGGCTTAGTGAAAGTTGTGCTTTTATGCACTTTGCGAATGAAATGTTTGATCATTTCTTCCGCAACATCGAAATCTGCAATCACCCCATCCCGCATCGGACGGATCGCCTGAATGGAACCAGGGGTGCGGCCCAGCATCAGCTTGGCATCCTCGCCAAAGGCCAGTGCCTTTTTCACGCCGTCCTTGACCTGATAAGCCACCACGGAGGGTTCGTTAAGAACAACACCCTTGCCACGCACATAGACCAGCGTGTTTGCGGTGCCCAAATCAATCGCCATATCGGCAGTGAATAGTCGTCCAAGTCCAAAGGCCATAATGTGGCGATCCCAAATAGTCATCCTACGCAGCCGAGGTTGACCCGTTAGCAGCCGATCATCCTCTGAACCGCATATAGGCAAAGGCCCATGGTAAGGTAAAGAACAATAAGGGCGTTTTTACCAAACCGCCGATGGTTGTAGCAAAAATCTGCCCCAAATGTGGGGCGGATTTTAGGATTGGCTTAGTTTGCGTCCCGATAGGAAACCTCCTTGCGGTCGCCGCCCGCTTTCCCACGCCGCAGGATCAGACGATTGAGCGCGTTGATATAGGCCTTCACGCTTGCCACAACGGTATCGGTATCTGCTGATTGCGCGGTTGCAATGCGTCCCTCTTCTTCCATCCGCACCGAGACGGTGGCTTGCGCATCGGTGCCTTCGGTCACCGCATGCACTTGGTAAAGTTGCAAACGGGCCGAATGTGGGAAGGCTTGTTTGACGGCATTAAAGGCGGCATCCACAGGGCCATCACCCGTTGCCACAACAGTTTTTTCTTCATCTCCCACACGGATCACCAGATCCGCATTCTGGGGGGCTTCGGTGCCGCAGATGACACGCAGGAATTTCAGTTCCAGATGGTCAGAGGCATCAATGGCGCCTGCATCTGTCACCAAGGCGATGATATCATCGTCAAACACTTCTTTCTTGCGGTCTGCCAATGCTTTGAAGCGCACGAATACATCATTGAGCTGATTATCGGCCAATTCAAGGCCCAAATCCCTGAGCTTTGCGCGCAAGGCCGCGCGACCAGAGTGCTTGCCCAGTGGCAGCGATGTCCCAGAGAGGCCGATATCCTCGGGGCGCATGATTTCGAACGTATCGGCCGATTTCAGCATTCCATCTTGGTGGATGCCCGATTCATGCGCAAAGGCATTTTTACCGACAATCGCCTTGTTGAACTGCACAGCAAACCCTGAAACTGTGCTAACGCGGCGCGAGATGTGCATGATTTTCTTAGCATCCACGCGGGTGTGATAGGGCATGATGTCATTGCGCACGCGCATGGCCATCACGACCTCCTCAAGGGCGGTGTTTCCTGCCCGCTCACCCAAGCCGTTGATGGTGCATTCAATCTGACGCGCCCCGCCTTCCACTGCGGCCAAGGCATTGGCGGTCGCCATGCCGAGGTCATTGTGACAATGGGTGGCGAAGATGACATCCTCTGCGCCAGGCACATCCGCGATAAGGCGTTCAATCAGGCGCGCGCTCTCGCGGGGGGCTGTGTAGCCGACTGTGTCGGGGATGTTGATGGTGGTCGCGCCTGCCTTGATGGCAATTTCTACAACGCGCTTGAGATAATCCCATTCGGTGCGGGTGGCGTCCATCGGCGACCATTGGATATTGTGGCAAAGATTGCGCGCATGGCTGACCGTCTCGTGGATGCGCTCGGCCATTTGATCCATCGAGAGGTTCGGGATCGCGCGGTGTTGGGGCGAGGTGCCGATAAACGTGTGGATGCGCGGGCTTTTGGCGTGGCGAACCGCCTCCCAGCAGCGGTCAATGTCTTTGAAATTCGCACGCGCAAGGCCGCAGATCGTGGCATTTTGGGTTTGCTTGGCAATCTCGGAGACAGCCGCAAAATCACCTTCTGAGGCAATTGGAAAGCCAGCCTCGATGATATCAACACCCATCTCGTCAAGAAGGGCTGCGATCTCGAGCTTTTCAGCATGGCTCATGGTCGCGCCTGGGCTTTGTTCGCCATCGCGCAATGTCGTGTCAAAAATCAAGACGCGGTTTTTATCGTTCGTCATTGGGTTCTCTCCCCAGCCAGTCTTTTGCGGCCCTGTGCATCTGCAAAGCGGCCTTGTCAATCAATGATGCTTTGTTTTGGTGAAGCTTTCGGCGCTAAATCCCCCCTGAGCGGTCGCGCCGACTGGCACGCTCAGAGGCGGCTAAGAAGAAGCGCTAGCAATGCGTTTAGGCCGCCTGCTGGGCGGCTGTGCATCGCTGTCATATGTATCGCAGTCTTGGTCATGATGCTCAGACTATGCCGCGCAAGATCAGGGATGAAAACCCCCTTTTTCACCCCAATGTCAAACTTGCCCCGCCTGCGCCGCCCCCTACATCACGCCCTATGACAGAGAATAGATTTCAGCGCGTTCTCATTGTGGGCGCATCAGGTGGCATCGGGCGCGCATTGGTTGCCCATTATCGCGAAAGTGGTGCTGAGGTGTCTAGCCTGTCGCGCCGCGAGGACGGCTTTGATCTGACCGCGCCTGCCACAGTCGAGGCCCATTTAGCGGCACAAACTGGCCCATTTGATTTGGTCGTTGTCGCCACAGGGGCGCTTGAGATTGACGGCAAAGGTCCTGAGAAATCTTTAAGCCACGTCAATGCAGACGCGCTTGCGCGGCAATTTGCGATCAACGCCATTGGCCCCGCTTTGATCTTGCGCCATGTGCCGCGCTTGATGGATCAGCAGGGCGCGGGCGTCTGTGCCGTCTTGTCCGCGCGGGTGGGATCGATCGGGGATAACCGCGCCGGCGGGTGGTATGGCTATCGGGCGGCAAAGGCTGCGGTCAATCAGATCGTGCGGACAGGGGCGATTGAATTGGCGCGCAGTCACAAACGCGCGGCCTTGATTGCCCTACATCCTGGCACAGTGCGCACAAAATTCACCGAAAACTATCTTGGGCGCCATCCTGCCGTTGCGCCCGAGGAGGCCGCCGCGAATATCGCGCGTGTTTTGGCAGGGATCGGCCCCGCGCAAACAGGCCAGTTTTTCGATTGGAAAGGCGAGCCTGTGCCATGGTGAATTCCCCGCCCCGCTTGATCCTGATTTTAGGGGATCAATTAAGTCCCGCTATCGTGGCGTTGCGCGAAGCAGATAAATCCCGCGACATCGTGGTCATGGCTGAAGTGTGGGATGAAGCGAGCTATGTGCCGCATCATCCCAAAAAAATTGCCTTGATCTTTGCAGCAATGCGCAAATTCGCGCAAGAATTGCGGAATGATGGCTGGTCTGTCGCATACACCCGCCTTGACGATGCGCAAAATGCGCAATCCTTGGTGGGTGAAGTCATCCGCCGCGCTGCTGAAACCGGCGCACAAGAGGCGATTGCCACAGCCCCTGCCGAATGGCGCGTGATTGCCGCCTTGGAGGATTGCCCAATCCCCGTTCATCAATTTCCTGATGATCGTTTTTTGTGTCATGCCTCAGAATTCGCCGATTGGGCGGAAGGGCGTAAAGAATTGCGAATGGAGTTTTTTTACCGCGAAATGCGCCGCAAAACAGGGATTTTGATGGCGGGTGATCACCCTGAAGGGGGAAAATGGAACTTCGACCATGACAATCGCGAACCGCCAAAGGAAGGGCTGTCCAATCGTATGCCCCCGCAATTTGAACCAGATGAAACCGTCCTTGAGGTGCTTGATCTGGTTGAGTTGCGATTTGGCGCACATTTTGGCCGCTTGCGCCCCTTTTGGTTTGCGACAACCCGCGCCGAGGCTTTGGTTGCGTTAGAAGATTTCATCCAGAACCGCCTCCCTGATTTTGGGCGGTATCAAGATGCAATGGTGCAGGGCGAGGCGTTTCTGAACCATTCGATCTTGTCGATGTATTTGAACATTGGGCTGTTGAATTGGAGCGAGATTTGTGAGGCGGCTGAGGCAGCCTACCGCAAAGGAACGGCGCCCCTAAATTCGGTCGAGGGGTTCATTCGCCAGATCATTGGTTGGCGTGAATATATTCGCGGCATTTATTTCTTTGAGGGGCCAGATTACACATCGCGCAACGCGCTTGGGCATAGCCGTAGCTTGCCTGCGTTTTACTGGTCGGGCGATACGGACATGGCCTGTCTGCGGGATGCGATCCTGCAAACGCGTGACCATGCCTATTCGCACCACATCCAACGCTTGATGGTGACGGGGAATTTTGCGCTTCTTGCGGGGGTTGATCCCAAAGAGGTGCATGAATGGTATCTGGCGGTTTATGCCGATGCCTTTGAATGGGTCGAAGCTCCCAATGTGATTGGGATGAGCCAATTCGCCGATGGCGGCATTGTGGCCTCAAAACCATATGTCTCGGGCGGCAATTATATCCATAAGATGTCAAATCATTGTGGGCGTTGCGCTTATAAGGTGAAAGAAAAAATTGGGGCGCAAGCCTGCCCCTTTAATGCGTTCTATTGGCATTTCTTGATCCGAAACAAAGAAAAATTCGCAAAAAATCCGCGTATGGCGCAAATGTATCGCGTTTGGGCTAAGATGGATGCCGATACACGCGCCGCAACCCTTGAGACAGCCGAGGCCAATTTGGCGCGGCTTGATCAATTGTGAGGATCATTTTGGGGCTTCCCAAACCCGTGGGATTTTGCACATAGCTTAATGGTGCCTCCTGCCGATCATTGGGATCGGGGCAGGGTGGTGCGATGGGTTTCTGACATGATGGATGTTTACGCTGCCCCCGCGGCATTCACCGAGGCTGAATGTCTGCGTATTTTGGATCAGATCGCGTCTGCCCCTACCCGCGATGCGAAACTGGTGGGACTAGCGCAGCACCATAATGTGCGCCGTGCGGATCTGGTTTGGTTGGACGAGGTCGAGGGATGCGAATGGGTGACCGAGCGCGCGATTGATCTTGTGCGCGTGGCCAATCGTGAGATGTTTGATTTCGACATCACCGATTTTTCCGAAAGCCCACAGGTTGCCCGATATGACAGCAGCCGCGAAGGTCATTTTGATTGGCATTCCGATATTGGGGATGGCCGATTGGCCGCGCGGCGCAAATTAACCATTGTCATCCAACTTGATGCAGGGGTGGGATATCAGGGCGGGGATTTGCAGATCATGCCAAGCAACCACACTGTGACTGCCGCACGCGGGCGTGGGGATGCGGTGATGTTTCCGTCTTTCATGTTGCATCGGGTGACGCCCGTCACCAAAGGCACGCGCCATTCGCTGACCTTGTGGTGTCACGGCCCAAGCTTTCGCTAATGGGATTTCGCAACATCTCACCCGCAGCGATATGGACAAATCTGATGGGCTGTGAAACACGGGGCGCTTGATACACAGGAGATTTCGAGCATGACAACAGTCACCCGTTTTGCGCCGTCCCCAACTGGCTATTTGCACGTTGGCAACCTGCGCACGGCTTTGTTCAATCACCTGATTGCGCGGCGCACAGGCGGCAAATTTATCTTGCGCCTTGATGATACGGATCCCGAACGCTCAAAGCAGGAATATGCGGATGCGATCCGCGAAGATTTGGAGTGGCTGGGCCTGACTTGGGATCAGGAGGAGCGCCAATCGGCGCGGCTTGATCGATACGAGGCCGCCGCCCAAGACTTGCGCGACAAAGGACGATTTTACGAGGCGTTTGAAACGCCCACAGAACTCGACCTTAAGCGCAAAAAACAACTGAATATGGGGCAGCCGCCCGTCTATGATCGCGCTGCGCTTAAATTGAGCGAGACCGAGCGCGATGCATTGCGCGCGGAGCGTGGTATGGGCGTTTGGCGGTTCTTGTTGGATCAAGAACGGATCGAGTGGACGGATGGTATTTTGGGCGATTTGTCGATTGACGCGGCCAGCCTGTCTGACCCTGTTTTGATCCGTCAAGATGGGCAGTTTTTGTATACATTGGCCTCGGTGGTCGATGACACAGATATGGGCATCACCCATGTTGTGCGCGGGTCGGATCACGTGACCAACACAGCGACACAAATCCAGATTATGGCTGCCCTTGGCTTTGCTGCGCCTAACTTCGCGCATCATTCACTTTTGACAGGCCCGCAGGGTGAGGCGTTATCGAAACGACTTGGCACTTTGGCCTTGCGCGATTTGCGCGCAGCAGGGGTGCATCCTATGGCGTTGTTGTCGTTGATGGCGCGGCTTGGATCCTCCCAACCTGTTGAGATTGCAAGCAGTCTTGATGAGTTGGCTACTGGATTTGATTTGGCGCATTTTGGCGCGGCCCCGACAAAATTTGATGTTGATGATTTATATCCGCTGACCGCACGCATTCTGGCAGCGCAAGATTTAAGCGTGGTGGCAGATGCGGTGCGGGCTGCGGGGGTGCCAGATGATCTCGCACCCCTATTCTGGCAGGTGACGCGTGAAAACATCACCACGCTGCATGATCTGGCGGGGTGGTGGCAGCTGTGCCGTGATGGTGCGGCCCCATTGGTAGACGCAGAGGATCAAGCATTCATTGCCGAGGCCCTCGCCCTGCTGCCTGAGCCACCTTACGGGCCAGAGGCATGGTTGAACTGGACGAACGCGGTGAAAGACGCCACGGGACGCAAGGGGAAATCCCTTTTCATGCCGCTGCGCAAAGCTGTGACAGGGCGTGAGCGCGGGCCTGAAATGGCCGATCTTTTGCAGTTGCTGCAAAACAAGCCCACGCTGTAAGCGCCTGTTGAAAGCACTGCCTTTTTCATGCCACCCTAATCACCATTGGGGTGGCAAATAGAAAGGTTCAGGTTCTCGTGAACGCGCAAGCCGCAAAACCGCCAAAATTCCCCGAGATTTGCCAGACGGGTTATGCTGGACTGGTTGTGCGCTTTGGCGATCAATTGAGCGAAGCAGGCAATCGCGCAAGCCTTGCCTTCGCTGCTGAGGTGACTGCCGCAGGTCTGGCGGGGGTTTTGGAAGTCTCAACCGCCCTGCAATCTGTCCTTTTGCGGTATGACCCGCTGCTTGCATCCCCTGAAGCACTCCGCGAGGATCTCGCGGCGGTTCTTAAGCAGCGCGATTGGTATGCTGCATCCCTGCCTCAGGGGCGCGCGCTTTGGGAGGTGCCTGCCTGTTTTGGCGGTGCATATGGCCCAGAATTCGAACAGGCTTGTTCGCTCGCAGGTGTCAGTCAGGCTGAGGCGGTTGCAGAATTGTGTGCAACCCCGCTTCGGGTTCAGGCAATCGGGTTTGCGCCGTCACAGCCCTATTTGGGAGAGTTGCCACCCAATTGGGACTTCCCAAGACAGGCAACCCTAAATCCGCAGGTGCCAAAAGGGGCGTTGGTTGCAGCAATTCGCCAGATTGTTCTGTTTTCCGTGCCATCGCCAACGGGCTGGCTGCATATTGGTCAAACGGGCCTCAGCCTGTTTAACCCCGCGCGTGACCCCGCCTTCATGTTGCGGGCGGGAGACGAAATTGCACTTCGGCCTGTTTCTGAGGCGGAATTTGAGACGTCATGTGCCGCCGCGCCATATGGCGGTGCTGTACGGCGGGCTCTGCCATGACGGCAACTTTTCTTTTTCACCAATCAGGGCCTGCCGTGACTGTGCAGGATTTGGGGTGGCACGGCTATGTCGCCCAAGGTGTGTCGCGCGGCGGGGCGATAGATATAGCAGCGATGGCAGATGGCGCGGCCTTGTTAGGGCAATCGCCCAACTTTGCAGCGTTAGAGATGGCAGGGTTCGGCGGTGTCTTTAGCGCCACCCGCGACTGCGTCATTGCGCTGACGGGGGCCGAGATGCGCGCGGATTTGGATGGGCGTGCTTTGGCATGGAATGCAACCCATGCTGTGCCTGCGGGCGCGAAACTGCAGATCGGGCCTGTCATGCGCGGAGTTTATGGGTATCTGCATATATCAGGCGGATTTGAGCCACCATTGATCTTGCAGGGGCGCGGAACGCATTTGGCCGCAGGCCTGCGCGCGGCAATTTGCGCGGGGGCGGAACTGCCCTTTGGCGCATCCTCCGCGACCCGAGCAGGCCTGTCCCTAAATGTGGCAGATCGCAGTGCGGGCGGTGTCATTCGCATTTTGCCGACCCTACAAAGTGATATGTTCGGAGCTGATCTGTTAGCGGCGTTTCAAAATACAAGTTTCACGCGCGACCCGCGCAGCAATCGGATGGGGGTGCGGTTGGCCGCGCTCGATGCGCCCAATTTCGCACCTGAGGCCGCGCGCAATATCCTTTCTGATGTTGTGATGGAGGGGGATATCCAGATCACAGGCGATGGAACACCTTATGTTTTGATGGCCGAAAGCCAGACGACAGGGGGCTATCCACGGATCGCGCAGGTTCTGCCTTGTGATTTGCCGCGCTTGGCGCAACTCTCAAGCGGGGCCGAGGTCAGGTTTCAGATGATCAGCCACGGCGAGGCGGTAGAGATTGAGCGCACCGCACAGGCTGTGCGCGCGCAACTTGGGGCCATGTGTAAGCCAGTTTTGCGTGACCCGCGCGAGGCAGGCGATCTTCTGGCAATGCAATTGATCAGCGGTGTCACCGCTGGGGAGGACGAGGGATGAAGGTCGATCTCAATGCCGATTTAGGCGAAGGTTTTGGCCCTTGGCCAATGGGGGCTGATACGGCGATGATGGATGTGATTTCATCGGCCAATATCGCCTGCGGCTTTCACGCGGGCGATCCCGATCAGATGCTAAAATCCATGGCAGCTGCAGTGGCGCGTGGCGTGGGCTTAGGCGCGCATCCGGGGTTTCCTGATTTGCAAGGGTTTGGACGGCGCCCGATGCAGATGAGCCATGCAGAGGTGGCCAATATGGTAACCTATCAAACAGGCGCTGCCATGGCGATGGCGCGCGCGGCGGGGGGGCGCTTGCGCCATGTCAAATTGCATGGGGCCTTGGCCAACATGGCGGCTGATGATGCGGCCCTTGCACGCGCCGCCTATGAAGGGGCGTTGCGGGCGGATCCTGACCTGATCGTTATGGTGATTGCTGGCACAGATCAGGAAGAAGCGGCCCTTGCCATCGGTGCCCCAATCGCGCGCGAGATTTTTGCGGATCGGGCCTATTTGCCAAATGCCCGCCTGCAAGATCGCAAAATTGCAGGCGCGGTGATCCATGATCCAGAGCAGGTCGCGACACGCATTTTGGCGATGTTGCAGGAGGCCGCGATTATTGCCGAGGATGGAACCCGCATCCCCACACAAATTGATACAATCTGCCTGCATGGGGATACGCCGCAGGCGGTTGAGATTGCCCGTAATTTGCGCACGCGCCTTGAGGCGGAGAATATCCAAATCGCGCAATTTTAATTGCTTCTGCGAAGGTTCTGCCGTTTTTTATGGCGCAATAGTCGTAAATGGTGCGATTATTCTTGATGCTCTGCGCGGCATTAATTATGATAGACGCATATACAGGGAGACATTGCGCCACTTGCGCAAGGCCGAAGGAGCAACCGCCCCGGTAAACTCTCAGGCAAAAGAACCTGTATGTGCGAAAACTCTGGAGAGTGATGCGGTGTTGCGCATCCGCCGAAGGGATAACGATCTCAGGCGAAAGGACAGAGGGGGCATCGACAGCCGATTTTTCGGCGTAACCGATTCCGAGTACATCTCGGGGTGTTGGAGGGTTGATGGCCGCGGGACTTTTGGAACTGCCACTTAAGGGGCTTCACGCAGAACTAGGCGGAAAATTCGTGCCTTTTGCGGGCTACTCTATGCCCGTGCAATATGCTGCGGGCGTGATGGCCGAACATCTTTGGACGCGCGAAAAGGCGGGACTGTTTGATGTCTCGCATATGGGGCAGGTGCGGCTGCCCTTAGATCAAGCTTCGGCACTTGAGCGGATCGCGCCCATTGAGGTTGAAGGCCTCGCAGAGGGTCGCCAGCGCTATGGTTTCCTCACCAATGAGGCGGGTGGTTTGGTCGATGATTTCATGATCGCGCGCTATGAAGATTGTTTCGTTATCGTGATCAATGCCGCCCGCCGCGCCGAGGATTTGGCACTGTTTGAGAAACATTTGACGGGCTTTGAGGTCATCACTGACCGTGCCCTTTTGGCTTTGCAGGGGCCACTGGCCGAAAGCGCGCTTGCGCGTCTGCTGCCTGATGTAGCGACACTGCGCTTTATGGATGTGCGCAGATTGACATGGCAAGGTTCGGAGCTGTGGCTGAGCCGTTCTGGCTATACGGGCGAGGATGGGTTTGAGATTTCCGTGCCTGTTCCCGTCTGCAATGCCTTCGCCCGCGCTTTATTGGCGATGGATGAGGTTGGGCCCATTGGTTTGGGGGCGCGTGACAGTCTGCGGATGGAGGCGGGCCTGCCCTTATATGGCAACGATCTTTCCGAAACCATTTCCCCAGTTGAGGCAGGCTTGTCTTGGGGTATTTCCAAATCACGCCGCCCCGATGGGGCCAAGGCGGGCGGGTTTTTGGGCGTTGGGGTAATTGCCTCTCATCTTGCGGGTGAAGCTGCGCGCAAACGGATCGGTCTTGTGCCAGAGGGGCGCGCGCCGATGCGCGGCGGTGTGCCCCTGTTTTTGTCAGAGACAAGCCAAACACAAATCGGCGAGATCACTTCGGGTGGGTTTAGCCCAAGCCTGGGTCACCCGATTGCGATGGCGCTGGTGCAATCTGACACGGATGCAGATGCGCCAATCTGGGGCGAATTGCGTGGCAAACGACATCCTATGCGGCAGGTTGATCTGCCATTTTTCAAAACATCCTACAAACGATAAGACAGGGAGACATCCAAATGCGTTTCACAGAAGAACATGAATGGTTGTTGGTCGATGGTGATCTGGTTGTGGTCGGCATCACCGAACACGCGGCCACTCAATTGGGTGATGTGGTTTTCGTAGAATTGCCAGAGCTTGAGACTGCAGCCGCGAAGGGTGATGAGGTTGTGGTTATTGAATCTGTCAAAGCAGCCTCTGACATCTTGGCCCCGCTGGATGGTGAGATTGTCGAGGTCAATGACGCCTTGGTTGATAACCCCTCTTTGGTCAATGACGATCCCACCGGTGAGGCGTGGTTCTTTAAGATGAAGGTAGACGATCTCTCTGCGGTCGATGCCTACATGACCGAGGATGAATACAAAGATTTCATTGGCGAATAAGCCCCCCGAGCAGGTGTGAGACATGACAAAGTGGATGCGTGAAACCTATGATCCAACCGATTTTGGCAATCGCCGCCATATCGGGCCTTCCCCTGCCGAAATGGCAGAGATGTTAAAGGTGATCGGTGCACCAGATTTGGATGCGCTGATTGATGAAACATTGCCGAAGGATATTCGTCAGACCAAGCCACTTGAATGGGCGGCGATGTCTGAGGCGGAATTGCTGGCGCATATGCGCGAGATTGCAGCCAAGAATAAGGTCATGGTTTCGATGATTGGGCAGGGGTATTACAACATCCATACCCCGCCTGCGATCCAACGCAATGTCTTGGAAAACCCTGCTTGGTATACGGCCTATACCCCCTATCAGCCTGAGATCAGCCAAGGCCGCCTTGAGGCCCTGCTCAATTTCCAGACGATGGTTGCTGACTTAACAGGGCTTGAGATTGCCAATGCTTCGCTTCTTGATGAGGCCACCGCCTGCGCCGAAGCGATGGTGATGGCCGAGCGCGTTGCAAAATCAAAGGCGCGTGGTTTCTTCATCGACCAAAATTGCCACCCGCAAAATATTGCCGTGATGCAGCGCCGTGCAGAACCTTTGGGGATTGAGGTGATTATGGGCGATCCGAAGGATATGGACGCAAGCACGGTCTTTGGTGCGATTTTTCAATATCCAGGCACATTTGGGGATCTCCATGATCCATCTGCGCAAGTTGCGGCCTTGCATGCTGCAAATGCCGTGGCGATTGTTTGCACGGATTTGCTGGCCCTAACAGTTCTGCGCGAGCCTGGGGCGATTGGCGCCGATATCGCGGTGGGCTCAGCGCAACGCTTTGGTGTGCCGCTGGGATATGGTGGCCCGCACGCAGCATTTCTTTCCTGTCGCGAGGCCTATAAGCGGGCCATCCCGGGTCGGCTTGTTGGCGTATCGGTCGATGCGCAGGGGCGCCGTGCCTATCGGCTGTCCTTGCAGACGCGCGAGCAGCATATTCGCCGCGAGAAAGCCACCTCGAATGTCTGCACTGCGCAGGCGCTTTTGGCCGTCATGGCCTCGCTTTATGCGGTGTTCCACGGCCCGCGCGGATTGCGCGCGATTGCGCAGCGGGTGCATTTGCACGCAGCGCGTCTCGCCAAAAGTCTGGAGGCGGGCGGCTTTGCGCCGCTGACGCAAAGCTATTTTGACACGATCACAGTCAAGGTCGGGGCCAAACAATCGCGGATCATGGCCGCGGCTGTGGCGCGGGGGATCAACCTGCGTGATGTTGGTCAAGATCGGATTGGTATTTCCGTGGATGAGGTGACAACCGAAGCCCATTTGGCCGCGGTCTGTGAGGCGTTTGGCACACCGCTTTTGGATGCGGTTGAAGCGCCATCTATCCCTGACGCGCTCTTGCGGGAAACAGAGTATCTCACCCATCCGATTTTCCACATGAACCGCGCGGAATCCGAGATGATGCGGTATATGCGCCGCCTGTCGGATCGTGACTTGGCACTGGATCGTGCCATGATCCCGCTTGGCTCTTGCACGATGAAGCTGAACGCCGCGGTTGAGATGATGCCAATCACATGGCCCGAATTTGGCGGGCTGCACCCTTTTGCGCCACAAGATCAGGCCGAGGGCTATGCGCAAATGCTGGCGGCCCTGTCGGATTATCTGTGCGAGATCACAGGCTATGATGCGATGTCGATGCAGCCCAATTCGGGTGCGCAAGGTGAATATGCAGGCCTTTTGACCATTGCCGCCTATCATCAGGCGCGCGGGGATCATCATCGCAAGATCTGTCTGATCCCTGTTTCCGCACATGGCACCAACCCTGCCTCTGCACAGATGGCGGGAATGGATGTGGTTGTGGTCAAATCTGCGGAAAACGGTGATGTTGATCTTGAAGATTTCCGCGCTAAGGCCGAGGCGGCGGGTGATCGTCTGGCCGCTTGCATGATCACCTATCCGTCCACCCATGGCGTGTTTGAAGGCACGGTGCGCGAGATTTGTGAGATCACTCATGCCCATGGGGGCCAAGTCTATCTGGATGGTGCGAACCTCAACGCCATGGTGGGCCTGTCCAAACCCGGTGAGATCGGGGCAGATGTGAGCCACTTGAACTTGCACAAAACCTTCTGCATCCCGCATGGTGGTGGCGGGCCGGGCATGGGGCCGATTGGCGTGAAGGCGCATCTTGCCCCCTATCTGCCGGGACATCCAGAATTGGACAGCGACCAAGGGCCTGTGTCGGGCGCGCCCTATGGTTCGGCTTCGATCTTGCCGATTTCTTATGCCTATATCAAATTGATGGGTGGGGCAGGTCTGACGCAGGCCACCAAAATCGCAATTCTCAATGCCAATTACATCGCCAAGCGCCTATCGGATGCCTATCCGATCCTTTTCACAGGGCAGGGCGGGCATATCGCGCATGAATGCATCCTTGATTGCCGCCCCTTTGCCGAGGCGGGCGTGACGGTCGATGATATCGCCAAGCGTCTGATGGATAACGGTTTTCACGCGCCCACGATGAGTTGGCCTGTGGCAGGCACATTGATGGTCGAACCAACCGAAAGCGAAACCAAGGCGGAGATTGACCGCTTCTGCGATGCAATGCTCGCTATTCGGGCGGAGATTGCCGATGTCGAGGCGGGCAAAATCGCCGCCGAAGACAGCCCCTTGCGCCATGCGCCCCATACGGTCGAAGATTTGGTTGGCCCATGGGAGCGCGCCTATAGCCGCGAGGTGGGTTGCTTCCCTGCGGGGGCGTTCCGCGTTGATAAATATTGGCCGCCCGTGAACCGCGTGGACAATGTCTATGGCGACAGGCATCTGATTTGCACCTGCCCGCCCGTCACAGATTATCTGGACGCGGCGGAATAGGCCCTAACCCCCGAAGCGGCGATACAGCTGATCGAGCGTGTAGGTTTTGGCTGCTTCGGGATGTGGCTCTGAGACAACATTTGGGTCTGCGGGCAGACAATTCTCGCCGCAGACCTGACGCATCACGCCCCTCTGGCCATCAATAAACCATAACCGCCCCGCAGGGGTGGCGACCCATCCATTCGTGCCACGGCTCATATCGCCCTCAACATCAATCGTGGAGGGCACCTCATTATCATAGCGCGGATCAAAAGCAGCATGGGTGTGCCAAGAGGATATAATCCGCATCCCCGCAGGCGCCTCCATCATCGCGCAACTGTCGCGCCCGCCCCAACTGGATTTCGAACTGGACAAGCGCCCCGCTTGATCGCGCAGGACGTAGCCACAGACCTCGCGGTTATAGGTGATGGAATGGCGGTTCATGGAGTGCATCAGTGCCATGACCAATTGCTGTTCATCCGCATCTTGCGCATGGGCGGGCAGGCCGAGGCATAGGCCAACGAACAGACTTGCAAGGGTCAACTTCATCTTGGGCGGTGCTCCCTGAACCAGTTGCCTATAAGATAAAGGAATTGGGGGAGTAAACCAGAGCTTAGGTTTGGGAAATCTAGGAACTCATGTCGTGTTTCTTAAGATTGGCGAGTGTGGGGTCTGCGCTCACGGAGTTGAAAATGAATGCAGCGTTCGGGTTCATCGTCAGAATTCACCCGAGAGAAAGCCGCCCCGCAGCGGGGCGGCTTTGTTATCTCACCGCGCGAATTTCTTGTATTTCACCCGTTTCGGCTCAAGCGCATCTGGCCCGAGGCGGCGTTTTTTGTCTTCTTCGTAATCGGAGAAGGCGCCTTCGAACCATTCCACATGGGCCTCGCCTTCGAAGGCGAGGATATGGGTGCAGATGCGGTCAAGGAAGAAGCGGTCGTGGCTGATCACCACGGCGCAGCCTGCGAAATCCGTCAGCGCGTCTTCGAGCGCGCGCAGGGTTTCCACGTCTAAATCGTTGGTCGGTTCGTCCAACAGAAGAACATTTCCTCCTGATTTCAAAAGTTTGGCCATATGCACGCGGTTGCGTTCGCCCCCTGACAGAAGGCCCACTTTCTTTTGCTGATCTCCGCCTTTGAAGTTGAAGGCCGAGCAATAAGCGCGGCTGTTCATCGTGGCATCGCCCAGTTCGATGATCTCGGCCCCGCCCGAAACCTCTTCCCAAACTGTTTTTTCTGGATCCAGTGCATCGCGGGATTGGTCGACATAGGATAGCTTGACCGTATCGCCATATTCAAGCGTGCCCGCGTCAGGCCCTTCTTGGCCCGTCAGCATCCGAAACAGCGTGGATTTACCCGCGCCGTTTGGCCCGATCACGCCCACGATCCCGCCAGGCGGCAAGCTAAAGCTGAGATCTTCGATCAATAACTTGTCGCCATAGGCCTTGGTCAGGTTTTCGATTTCGATCACCTTTTGACCCAAGCGTGGCCCATTGGGGATGACGATCTGTGCGCGGCTGATTTTATCGCGCTCGGATTGGCCCGCCAATTCTTGATAGGCGTTGATACGGGCCTTTTGCTTGGCCTGACGCGCCTTTGCGCCCTGTCTGATCCATTCCAATTCGCGCTCAAGAGTTTTCTGGCGCGATTTATCCTCGCGGGCTTCTTGCTCAAGGCGTTTGGCTTTTTGCTCCAGCCAGCTTGAGTAATTGCCTTCGTATGGAATGCCGCGGCCGCGGTCGAGTTCGAGAATCCAGCCTGTGATGTCGTCCAAAAAGTAACGGTCATGGGTGACGATCAAAATCGTGCCTTTGTAGTCGATCAAATGCTGCTGCAACCAAGCGATGGTTTCCGCGTCCAAGTGGTTGGTCGGTTCGTCCAACAGCAGCATATCAGGCGCTTCAAGCAGCAATTTGCACAGCGCCACGCGGCGGCGTTCCCCGCCTGAAAGATGCTCTGGCATGGCCTCATCGGGCGGGCAGCGCAAGGCCTCCATGGCCACATCAATCTGGCTGTCGAGATCCCACAGGTTGTTGCTGTCAATCTCATCTTGCAACGCGGCCATTTCATCGGCGGTTTCATCCGAATAGTTCATGGCCAATTCGTTAAAGCGATCGAGCTTGGCTTTTTTCTCGGCCACACCCAGCATGACGTTTTCGCGCACTGTGAGGGTTTCATCGAGTTGCGGCTCTTGGGGCAGATAGCCCACCTTTGCGCCTTGCGCGGCCCATGCCTCGCCAGAGAAGTCCTTGTCCCAGCCCGCCATAATCCGCAGCAATGTGGATTTACCTGCGCCGTTGACACCGACCACACCGATTTTCACACCGGGCAAGAAGCTGAGGCGGATATTCTCGAAGCATTTCTTGCCACCAGGATAGGTCTTAGAGACACCGTCCATGTGGTAGACATATTGATAGGAGGCCATGCGTGCGTTGTCCTTTGAGAGTAGATTTTTTCCTCTTCTAATGGGGATGGCTGCTTTCGGCAATCGCTTCGCCTGCTTTCCTTGCGGCTTTGCTTCGTGATAGAGGCGAAGGTGGACCTGTGATTTGTCGTGGAAGTTTATCCCGTGTTTCGCCACACCTTGCCTTTTGCCCCTGAGGCTGCCCGCATTGGCCTCTTTGGTGGTTCGTTTGATCCGCCACATGCGGGGCATTTGCATATCAGTCGTGAGGCGCTCAAGCGGCTGCGCTTGGATCAGGTTTGGTGGTTGGTAAGTCCAGGTAATCCGTTGAAATCTCGCGGGCCTGCGCCCCTTGATGCGCGGATTAACGCCGCGCGGGCCTTGCAAGCGGGCCATCCGAAACTGCGGGTCACGGGCATTGAAGCGCAGCTTGGCACAAGGTTCACTGCGCAGACCTTGCGACAAATGCAGGCGCTTTATCCAAAGCTGCGGTTTGTGTGGATGATGGGGGCTGATAATTTGGCCCAGTTTCACCTGTGGCAGGATTGGCAGGAGATCATCTCAAGTCTACCGATTGCTGTTTTTGCGCGCCCGCAAGCGGGGTTGCCTGCCCGCTTCTCGAAAGCTGCGCGCGCGTACGATGCCGCGCGGGTGGCGCCTGAATTGGCCTATAGCTTGGCCGATTACGAAGCCCCAGCTTGGACTTATCTTACCCTACCTTTGCGCAGTGAAAGTTCATCACAATTGCGCGCAGCGGGTGTATGGTCTTGAGAAACCCGTTCGGGCTTGGCTTACTGCGCGGCAAGATTGGCAAAGGATAACGAGGTGGGCAGATGATCACGCGGCGCGGGGTTTTGGCGGGTGGTATCTCGGCTGCGGCAAGCGCGGCCTATGGGCAGGCCCCGTTGTCCTCCCTCGTGCCGATGCCGCGTCCGACCGCGCCCACCCCCGCAGGTGCCGCAGGTCTTGAGAACCTTATTGCCGCAAGCCCCTATCAAGGCGCGGTGGCCGCTGTTGTGGCCGATGCGCGCACGGGCGAGATATTACAGGGCCATAACGCCAGCGCAAACTTGCCCCCCGCAAGCACGATGAAGGTTTTAACCACGCTTTACGCGTTGGACGCCCTTGGGGCAGGCTATCGATTTGCAACGCGGGTTTTGGCCACGGGAAATTTGCGAAACGGGCGGCTTGAAGGGGATCTTTGGCTGTATGGCGAGGGGGATCCCCATTTGGACACCACGGGGCTTGCCATGCTGGTCACGGGCCTGCGCGATATAGGTCTGCGCGAGGTGACAGGCGCGCTGCACCTCGTGGATACATCCCTGCCGTCCATTCCCCTTATTGATGCGACACAGGCCGATTATGCGGGGTATAATCCTGCAATTTCGGGTCTGAACTTGAATTTTAACAGGGTCTATCTGGCATGGGAGCAGGGAACGAATGGCCTACAGGTTGGGCTTGATGCCCGCGCTGATGACTTGCGCCCTGCGGTTTTGGGAATTGGCTTGACTGTCGCGGATCGCGCGGCCCCTATTTTGGACTACCGCGCGGAAACTGCAACGGCGCGCGAGGGTTGGTCGGTGGCCAGATCGGCCCTTACGGGTGAGGGGGGACGCTGGTTGCCTGTGCGCAATACGGCCGCCTATGTGGGCGAAGTTTTTGCCTCGCTTGCGCGATCCTCTGGCATTGTGCTGAGCAGGGTGCAGCGCGCAACTGCCGTGCCGTCTGAGGCCGTGGTTCTTTCGGAAATTTCAAGCACGCCCCTTGATGGGATGCTGCGCTCTATGCTGCGCTATTCGACAAATCTCACGGCTGAGGTCGTAGGATTGCGCGCAACACAAACCCTAACGGGGGCGGCCAATCCAAGTTTGCGCCAATCTGCCGATCACATGGCGGCACGGCTTGATGGGCGCTATGTGTCGGGGCGGGCTGAGTTACATGATCATTCTGGCTTGCAGGATTTAAGCCAGATGACGCCTGTGCAAATGGTGCAGGCTTTGGTTGCGGCGGGGCCAAGGGGGCGCTTGCGAAACCTGTTGCGGGCGCATCGCGTGAATGACGAGGTGCAAGCCCAAATTGGCACGGCCGAGATTGTCACCAAAACAGGCACGTTGAATTTTGTCTCGACCTTGACCGGCTATATTGAGGGTCCCAATCGGCCCTTAGCCTTTGCAATTTTCAATGCGGATTTGCCCCGCCGTGCGGCGCTTGGCCCTGAGGAGCGCGACCGCCCCCCCGGTGGGCGGACATGGATAGGTCGCGCCCGCACATTGCAAAATGATATGCTAGTGTCATGGCTGCGCGGCTTTGGCTGACATTTACCGATCAGGCGGCGTCCAATCTTGCGGCGGAACTTTGCGCCGCTTCAGTCTCAGCGCAAGGCCGATGGCCACACCCGTAGCGATTGCAACGGTTAGATCCGTGAAGACTGTCAAAACGAGCGTTAGCACAAAGAGGCCACGATCAGAGACGGGCCCCGCTGTTACATAGCTGCGCCAATGATGTGGTTCGGACATATTCCAAGCTGTCAGCAACAGAAGCCCGCCCAAAGCGGGCAGGGCCAAGTAATTTGCTAAAGGCGCTGCAAAAAGAAAGACCAACAAGATGACCCCCGCATGCACCATCCCCGCAACAGGGGTTGTGCCGCCTGCGCGAACATTGGTCGCCGTGCGTGCAATCGCACCCGTTGCGGGAAGCGATCCAAAGGCCGCACATGCCAGATTGGCGACACCTTGCGACATCAATTCTGCATTTGGGCGATGCACATTCTTGGTCATCCGATCTGCGACCATCGCCGATAAAAGCGACTCGATCCCTGCCAGAAAGGCGATGATGAGGGCAGAGGGCAGCAATTCTAACACGCGCTCATAGGTGATCTGGGGCAGGGACGGCCAAGGAAATTCGGTGGGTAAAGCGCCAAAGCGACTGCCGATTGTGGCCACATCAGGTAGGGACATAAACGCCAGTCCAGACGCCCCCGCGACAGCTAAAATCAAGCTCGGGAAGCGTGGAAAGAACCGCCGCAAAAGGACGATGGCCGCCATGGTTGCAAGGCCAATCGCAAAGCTTGGCAGTGCGATTTGATCACGCGCCTGCCAAATAGCGGCCAGTTTTCCCAAGAAATGCGCGGGCGCATCATTTAAGGGAATTCCCAAAAAATCGGGCAGTTGGCTTGTGGCGATAATCACCGCAATGCCAACGGTAAATCCGTTGATCACGGGTTCTGGCACATGCGCGATGAGGCTGCCTGCACGAAACAGTGCAGCGAGCGATAGGATCACGCCCGCGATCAGCGTGGCCAATACCAAGCCATCCATCCCATGTTGAGAGATGACATCATAGACTACAACGATGAACGCGCCTGTTGGCCCGCCAATTTGCACATGACTGCCGCCAAGGGCGGAAATTAGGAACCCGCCCACAATCGCGGTGATCAGCCCATGAATGGGTTCTGCACCCGAGGCGATCGCAATCGCAAGGCACAGGGGAATGGCCACCATCGCCACAGTGACGCCTGCAAAAACGTCACGCGTTGCTGCCGCTGCCGTATAGCCCGGCCACGTGCTTAGGATTTGTGGTTTCATGGTGCCGCCATCGAATCGCGGCGAAAATTGCCGCCTTAAAGTGTAATATGCCGCGCGCGTGCGCCGCGTTCAATCGCTGCCGCCGCAAGACGATCAATGTCCAATTGATAGCGGATTTCCATTAGCATACGCAGTTCCGTTTGCCCCAATAACCCATCTGCGGCGGCCACATCGCAGCACAGCGCATATGCGGTTTCATGGAGCTTTTCTGGCAAGGCTTGGTTCACTAGACCAAACAGCGCATCCAAGCCATCTTCCTCTTCGAACAGGTCGAACACAGTTTTTGAGACATTTTGCATCCGATCTGCATCGTAATTGGCAAAGACTGGCAAGTTATTCACTAAGGCCTCGATGGTGACCAGCTCAGCGGTGCCGACTGACTCATCCGAGAGCGAGACTGCCATCATGAGCGCAACGAGCGCGTCTTGCGCAGAAAGGGAGGTTGCAGAGCTCATGCGGGATCCTTTCAGGGTTCTGTTTTGGGTTTAGATTATTGACCCCGCTCGGTTGCCGCAATAGGTGCAGGGGCAATGCGGCCACCCGATGCCGCGCTTGTGATGGATGAAGCCAAATGTCTGATTTTCGTGATGCCGCCCTCAGTTCCAAAGCTTGGCCTTTTGAGGAAGCGCGCGCGATTTTGAAACGGTATGAAAAAGCCCCGCCTGAAAAGGGCTATGTGCTGTTTGAAACGGGCTACGGCCCCAGTGGCTTGCCACATATCGGCACATTTGGCGAGGTGCTGCGCACCACAATGATCCGCCGCGCCTTTGAAGCGATCAGCGACATTCCAACGCGTCTCATTTGTTTCTCGGACGATCTTGATGGGATGCGGAAGGTTCCGGGCAATGTGCCTAACCAAGACATGCTGCGTGAGCATCTACAAAAGCCGCTGACATCTGTGCCTGATCCGTTCGAAGAATTTGACAGTTTTGGCGACCATAACAACGCCATGCTGCGGCGGTTTCTCGATACATTTGGTTTTGAATATGAGTTTTATTCGGCGACCGAATTCTATCGGTCAGGCCAGTTTGATACCGTTCTAAAGCGTGCTGCGGAGCGCTATGACGATATCATGAAGGTGATGTTGAAATCGTTGCGCGAAGAACGCCAACAGACCTACTCCATCTTCTTGCCGATCCACCCTGAAACGGGCCGCGTGCTGTATGTGCCGATGAAAGAGGTGAATGCGCAGAACCATACGATCACCTTTGATGATGAGGATGGGCGTGAATGGACGCTGCCCGTGACGGGCGGCAATTGCAAATTGCAGTGGAAGCCTGATTTTGGCGCGCGCTGGGCGGCGTTGGGCGTTGATTTCGAAATGTATGGCAAAGACCATTCCACAAACACGCCGATTTATGACGCGATTTGTGAAATCTTAGGCACACCTGCGCCGCATCATTTCACCTATGAATTGTTCTTGGATGAGACAGGGCAGAAAATCTCGAAATCGTCTGGCAACGGGATTTCGATTGATGAATGGCTCAGCTACGCCTCGACCGAGTCCTTGAGCTATTTTATGTTTGGCAAACCCAAAACCGCCAAGCGGCTTTATTTTGATGTGATCCCCAAGGCCGTGGATGAATATCACCAACAATTGCGGGCTTATTCTGATCAGGACTGGGCGCAGAAATTATCCAACCCTGTGCATCACATTCATAACGGCATTGTGCCTGCCTCCGATATGGTGGTCAGTTTTGCGATGTTGCTCAATCTTGCCTCTGTGGCTGGGGCGGAAGACAAGGAAACCCTATGGGGGTTCATCCGCCGTTATGCGCCTGATGCCTCGCCTGAAACCAATCCAGATATGGATCAAGCGGCGGGTTTTGCGGTGCGGTATTACAATGATTTTGTGAAGCCAGAAAAAACCTTTCGTCTGCCCAATGACACAGAGCGCGCTGCCCTTGAGGATCTTGTTGCGCGGCTCAAGGTCTATGATGGGCCGATTGAAGATGAGGCGCTGCAAACGCTTGTCTTTGCGGTTGGCAAAGATCATGGGTTCGAGCCGCTGCGCGATTGGTTCCGCGCACTTTATGAGGTGTTGATGGGCGCAAGCCAAGGCCCGCGCTTTGGCGGGTTCATCGCGCTTTATGGTGTGAACGAGACAATCGCGCTGATCGAGGCAGGATTGCGCGGCGATTTGGCGGCATGAGGCGCAATTGACCTTTACCTTTTGCCCCCTACCTCTTGCCAGCAAGGGATAGAGGTCAAAGGTCATCAGGCGTGATCCGTCATTATGTCATCACTTTGATTCTGGTTCTGGGGGTGGGCTTGGCCGGTGCGCCGCGCTCGGCGCTGGCGCAGTCTGCACCTGAGATTGATAATCGCGTTGAAGCGACCATTGCCGCCCAGCTTGAAGCCTTTCGCGCCCAAGACATCCCCCGCGCATGGAGCTATGCAAGCCCCCTTATTCAAAATTTATTTGGCGATCAGGATCAATTTGCCCGCATGGTCGAGCAAGGTTATCCCATGGTGTGGCATCCACTGACCTATCGGTTTGGTGCGGCGCGTATGACCCAAACTGGCGTTTTTCAGCAGGTCGAAGTAATTGATCGCGATTGGCAAAGCCATCTTTTGATTTACGAAATGGTCCAGATTGCGGGTGATTGGCGGATCAATGGTGTCCATTACATGCCGCAGCCGCCCGCCTCGGTCTAAGGATTAAGACGTTTTTAACGCGTTTGACGTGGAACCCCTCCGCAACGCATCTATCAAACCAATATTTTACATTCTGCGAGGTTCGGTTCAGGGCTTTGCGGGACACCCAAAACCCTGTGACGCTTGCCGTCACGGAAAACAGCCCGCAGCAGGTTTGGGAGGTGGATTTGCGCGATTGGCTGCCCTTTGAGGGTCAGGCGCGGGTTGCGGCCTCTGCCCTGCCTGAGGGGCCGTTGCGCAACAGCGCCAATGTTGTCCAATACGTCACCCCCTATGCCACCACGCGGCATCGGGTTGGGCGCGGCTCAATTCGCCTGAACTGGCCTCAGCCTGTGCGTGGCACATTGCAATTGACCGCGCGCTGTGACACGCCCTAAGGCCGCAGATCATCGGGGGTAAGGTGAAAGGCCTGACCAAAGCCGCCATTTAAAAACGCGGCTTTGACGGTGAATTCCACCATACGGAAATCGCCAAAATCAAAATAGAGCTTTGCTTTGGGATAGGCGGCCAGATAGGCCGCCTTTTTTTCGGCCTTGTCACAGGGCAGGGCATAGGTTTCTAAACTCAGGCGGGGATGGGTCAAAGGATCGCCGCGATCATGCACAGAGCCGATCAACAGCCCACAGTTTGGCCGCTCTGCCAAGGCGCGACTATGCGCGGAGAGATCTGAAATAAGACTAAGAATTTGTGCTGTCTCAGGCAGCCAGACATAGGCGACACGGCTGAGAGTGGGCGCACCTGTCTGCGGGTCAGTGACTCCAAGCGCCGCATAGTTATGGTCTGCCAATATCCCACGGGCCAATGCGCGCGCCGCATCGTCGGTCGGGCGTATGGGGTTTGTCGCTTTTTCCATTGGCCCGCGCCTTTCGCTTGCAAGTTTTGCCTCTGCGCGCCACGGTCTGCGCAGCACAGGGAAAAGAAGGGAGACCCGCATCATGGCATTGATCCGCCCGCTTGAGGAAGAGGAAATGGAGCGCGATCTGGCAGATCACGTTCAGTTTTTCAAAGGGCCGTTGGGGGTGATCCCAAATTCTGTGCGCACCATGGCACATCGTGCGCCAATCGCGCGGGCCTTTACCGATTTGAACGTGGCGGTCATGACGGATTACGGCGCAGTCACGCCTGAATTCAAACGCCTGCTTGGGTATGTGTCCAGTCAGGCATCAGGCTGCCTGTATTGTCAGGCCCATATGATCTTGGCCTCCGAGCGGTTTGGCGCGTCAGAAGATCGGTTGAACGATGTGTTCACCTTTGAAGATAGCCCCCATTTTACCGAGGCCGAGAAAGCCGCCTTGGCCTTTGCGCAGGCGGCAACCCTTGTGCCAAACGCGGTGACACCAGAAATCGGCGCACGCCTTAAGGCGCATTGGGGCGAGTCTGCTGTGGTCGAGATCATGGCCGTTGTCGCGCTGTTTGGGTATCTTAATCGTTGGAATGACAGTATGGGATCCGCCCTAGAAGATCTTCCAATCAGCAAAGGTGAGGCGCGTTTGAAAGACGCCACTGGGTGGAGTGTCGGCAAGCATGTCTGAGCGCCCCCAAGCCCCGCATCAGATGAAGATCGTGTTGTTCCAACCTGAGATACCCGGGAACACGGGCACGATTGGGCGCACTTGCGTGGGCTTGGATATGGAATTGATCTTGATCCGACCCTATGGGTTTGAGCTATCGGAGAAATCAGTACGCCGCGCGGGATTGGATTATTGGAAACATGTGCGCCTGACAGAATATGATGATTGGGAAGCGTTTATCGCAGCGCGCAGGCCGCGCGCGGATCAGTTGTTTCTCTTTGAAAATGATTGGGCGCAATCGGCCTACGAGGTCGAATTTCCCCAAGATGCCTATTTGGTTTTTGGCCGTGAGACGACAGGGCTGTCTCCTGAGATTATCGCAGCCCATGCGGATCGGCTTGTCTCCTTGCCGATGTATTCCCCGCATATTCGCTCTTTGAATCTGGCGAATATCGCTTGCGCGGCAGCCTACCAAGCCTTGCGCAGTCACGCCTTAGCGTAAAGCGGTCAGCAGGGTTTGCGAGGGTTGGCCTGTGATGGGCCATCCTCTTTCAGCCTCAAAGGCGCGAATGGCGGCTTCGGTTGGGCGGCCAAATACGCCATCAATCTTGCCAATCTGATAGCCACGCGCCTTAAGGCCCCCTTGGATAGCGCGGCGATCTTCGATCAGCAGTCCATATTGATCTGGTGGGAATGGCGTTGATATAGGCCCCGCCCCAGTCAGCCGCCCTGCGAGGTAGATGACACCAAGCGCGTAATTATCCGATGCATTATATCGCAAGAGCGCGCTGAAATTGGGCGAAACGAGGAACCCAGGCCCGTTTGGCCCTGCAGGCAACAGCAGGGCGGGATTGCCCAAATTGCGGGTGGGCGTCACCACAGGCACCACGCCGCGCGCAATCCAAGTGGCAAGCGTGCTTGGCGCGCCGCGCCCAGAAGGCCCCGAATATCCTTGGGGCAGGCGCACCTCGCAACCCACGCCAAATTGGCTTTGCCATGCGCCCCCTTCGCGCAGATAGGCGGCGGTTGAGGCCAAGGCATCTGTGGGATCAATGCTCCAAATATCTTTTTTGCCATCACCATTGAAATCCACCGCATGGGCCGCAAAGGTGGTGGGAATGAATTGGGTATGCCCCATGGCCCCTGCCCATGATCCTTTGAGGTTTTCGGCGGTTGTATGGCCTTGCTGTAAAATCCGCAGAGCAGCAAAAAGCTGCGCCTCGAAAAAGGCCGCGCGCCGTCCGTCATAGGCAAGGGTCGATGTGGCTGAGATCACGGGAATATCCCCGCGCTTTGTACCAAACTCGCTTTCAACGCCCCAAATCGCCGCCACCACTTCGCGTGGGACGCCATATTGGTCTTCGATGCGGCGCAAGAGGCGCGATTGATTGGTAAAGGCTGCGCGGCCCGAAGTCACCTTGGCCTCAGAGGCGACAAGGTTCAAATAATCCTCGAAACTGCGAGAGAATTCTGCCTGATTGCGGTCGCGGGTCACGACACCTGGCAAATAGCCTGTGCCACGGAAAGCTTGCGAAATGGTGACGGGGTGTATTCCCCGTGCTTCTGCGCGAGATTTGAAATTGGCCACCCATTGGGCATAGCCCGCATTTGGGGTTGGTTGCAGATCAGGCGGGGTTGGGCGCAAGAAGTTTTGACCTGCTTGGGTCAAGCCATCCAACGGGTTTGGCACGCACCCGCCAAGCAGGGATGCGCCCGTGGTTAGCATCATCATGCGTCTGGTGAGGGTCATGCTCGTGGCCTCTTGTTCTTGTGCGCGCCCTTCTACCAAATTCTTCGCGCAAGGGCGATAAGAATGCGGGATGATGATCCACAAAAATTGGCAGATGTACCGTTTCAGAGGCCTTTGTCGGCGCGGTTAAAAAGGCGAGCTTGGGCTGTGAGGGCGCGCAGGGTGCCGCCCTATCTGCGACGCTTGACCCCACCCCGTTGCCCAGGCCGCCCTGCGGTGCTGCGTCCTTTTGCGGCGCTTGCCGCCTCGACCGCTTCATCCACGGCAGATTGGCGGGCCAACGGGTCATCCGCCACAGCCAGTTCCACCGCCTCTAGGCGCTTGACCTCATCGCGTAAGCGCGCGGCCTCTTCAAATTCCAAATTCTCTGCTGCTTTGCGCATCTGCGCGCGCAGCCCATCGAGATGGGCAGCCAGATTTGCACCGACCATAGGTTTGTCGACTTTTGCGGTGACGCGGCTCATATCCACATCGCCTTGATACAGCCCCGCCAAGATATCCTCGACATTCTTTTTCACTGTTGTGGGGGTGATCCCGTGTTCCTCATTATAAGCGATCTGCTTGGCGCGGCGGCGATCCGTTTCCGCAATCGCGCGTTCCATGCTGCCTGTGATCCGGTCAGCATACATGATGACACGGCCATCCGCATTTCGAGCGGCCCGTCCGATGGTTTGAATGAGCGAGGTTTCAGAACGCAAAAAGCCCTCTTTGTCGGCATCCAAAATTGCGACAAGCCCACATTCGGGAATGTCCAATCCTTCGCGCAACAGGTTGATCCCGATCAGAACGTCAAAGGCGCCAAGGCGCAAATCGCGCAAAATCTCGATCCGTTCGATTGTGTCGATATCGCTATGCATATAGCGCACGCGGACGCCTTGTTCATGGAGATATTCGGTCAAATCTTCGGCCATGCGCTTGGTCAATGTGGTGACAAGCACACGCATGCCCTTGGCCGCGACTTGGCGGATTTCATCCAACAGGTCATCCACTTGCGTCTCAATTGGCCGGATCTCAATTTGCGGGTCTAACAGGCCCGTTGGACGGATCACTTGTTCGGTAAAGACGCCGCCTGCCTGTTCCAATTCCCAAGTAGCAGGGGTGGCCGAAACAAAGATAGATTGTGGCCGCATCGCGTCCCATTCTTCGAATTTCAGCGGTCGGTTATCCATGCAAGAGGGCAGTCGGAACCCGTGTTCGGCTAAAGTAAATTTGCGCCGATAGTCTCCGCGATACATGCCCCCGATCTGCGGAACAGTAACATGCGACTCATCGGCAAAGACGATGGCGTTATCTGGAATATATTCAAACAAGGTGGGGGGCGGCTCGCCCGGGGCGCGGCCTGTCAAATAGCGCGAATAGTTCTCAATACCGTTGCAGACGCCTGTAGCCTCAAGCATTTCGATGTCGAAATTTGTGCGCTGTTCAAGGCGCTGTGCCTCAAGCAGTTTCCCGTCAGCCACAAGATGATCCAAGCGCTGGCGCAATTCTTCTTTGATGGCCTTCACCGCCTGTTGCATGGTTGGGCGTGGGGTGACGTAATGCGAATTGGCGTAGATACGGATTTTGTCGAATTTATCGGTGCTTTGACCCGTCAGCGGATCAAATTCGGTGATGCCTTCGAGTTCCTCGCCAAAAAACGAAAGACGCCATGCCCGATCTTCGAGGTGCGCAGGCCAAATTTCCAAACTGTCGCCGCGCACCCGGAATGAGCCGCGCTGAAACGCCTGATCATTGCGCCGATATTGCTGTGCAACCAAATCGGCCATGACCTGCCGTTGATCATAGTCTTGTCCTGCGAATAGATCGACTGCCATAGCCGTATAGGTTTCGACCGAGCCAATGCCGTAAATACAGGACACCGATGCCACGATGATCACATCGTCTCGTTCCAACAACGCGCGGGTGGCGGAATGGCGCATCCGGTCAATCTGTTCGTTGATCTGGCTTTCTTTCTCAATGAACGTGTCCGTGCGCGGGACATAGGCCTCGGGTTGATAGTAATCGTAGTAGCTGACGAAATACTCGACCGCGTTATCGGGGAAAAAGTTTTTGAACTCCCCGTAAAGCTGAGCTGCCAAGGTCTTGTTATGGGCAAGTATGATTGCGGGGCGCTGTGTTTCTTCAATCACCTTGGCCATGGTAAAGGTCTTGCCCGTGCCAGTTGCCCCCAACAAAACTTGGTTGCGATCCCCATCTGTTACGGCGGCTGCAAGCTCGGCAATCGCGCGGGGTTGGTCGCCCGCGGGGGTAAACTCGGTCTGCATCACAAAGCGCTTGCCGCCTTCGAGTTTTTCGCGTGCCAAACGATCGCTATTGGCGCGTCCCTCGCGTGGGGACGCAGCGCGTGGCAAATCGGGCATAGAGCTTGGCGAATTGTTATGCATTTTGGCCCTTCCACAGGTCACACGCATGGTCTGTGCGCAGGGTCTATCCTATCGCGCTGCGCGCCAAGGACAAGCGATAGAGGGCTCATTCATTGGGGCGCTGTGAGGTTTCCAAAAAGTTAATCAACTCAGAACAATTTGTCGCAAATTTATACAACTTTAAGGAGAAATTTTGATTACATCCGAGAGAAAATTTCCGTAGCTTTTTCTTGCAAGCAGCAAATTGATTGTCGGTCGGGATCGCACCACCCACCCCTCGCTCCCTAGATCTCGGCCGGCAATTCAATTTTGGGGTATTTCCTGATGCCCGCGCTCATCTTCATCTTGCAACTTCCGCGCGTTTTGCCGATATGTGAACCAGTTTTGATGGCTGAGCGATACCCCGAACGCTCAGAACCAATAGAATGACGGAGCAAGCCATGGTCGCGCGCATTTACAAACCCGCCAGAACCGCAATGTCCTCGGGCACTGCAAAAACCAAGGATTGGGTTCTAGAATTTGCTCCTGAGAGCGCGCCCGAGATTGATCCACTGATGGGGTGGACATCAAGCGGCGATACGAAAGCGCAAGTGCGCCTTTATTTCGACAGCCAAGAAGCGGCCGAGGATTACGCCCGCGCCCATGGGATCGAAGCAGTGGTGTTGCGCCCCAAATCGCGCAAGCCAAATGTGCGCGCAGGCGGCTATGGCGAGAATTTCGCCACCAACCGCCGCACGGTTTGGACGCATTAACCCAACATCCCCCTTTGCCCGTTTACGCAGGCCCCAAGATTGGGTAATCATCCCGCATGCGGTCCCTTAGCTCAACTGGATAGAGCAGCTGACTTCTAATCAGCAGGTTCGGGGTTCGAGTCCTCGAGGGATCGCCATTAAATCAATAACTTAGATAGTTTTGGTAAGTCTTGAGACCTATGCAGGGTGCCATATGGGTGCCAAAAATGGTCCGGGGTTACTTGGCCTGATCAAATTCCCGCAATAAAGAATCGTGCACCGAGAGCCCCCTGATATCAGACCGTGCGCCTCGGACCCCGCGCCTTGGTCATAGGTTGGTAGATTCATTGAATGGCTTTTTCGTTAGATAGCACTTGGCATCCAATCCTGTTGGTCAGCAGTAGGATGCACGTTCAATAGACGCGATGGCTGAGCCTGCCTCGAGCCTTGCATATCGGCCGCCTGAATATCTCCTGCAATCAAGCGCAAACCCGTTTCTGATTGCTATGGCCTCTGTATAATCGCAATCTTAGTAACAAAGAAATTACTAATGGTGAAACATCTGTTTCTAAACGCATTAGGTAGTCACGTGAGAATAGACCGTATTTCTGGACACACCTAACTTTCGTGATGCCAAGGCGACGTTAGAGTTGCATTGGCGAAAAACCCGGTTGATTTCATTGCACTTGGCCTCGCGTGCAGTGTTGCCAATGCATTTTGGGCATGCTGTTTCTTTATTTTGCGACTGACTCAAGTGGCGGAGTACTTGCTCCTCGCGGATGATGCCGCCTGGGCACTGTACCATTAATATTTTTAGGCGGTTATCGAGATCGTTCAAATTTTGGTCATAGGGCATTCTTTTCAACGCCTCGATCGCTCCAGTAGACAATCGATAATCTTCAGACATTTTGTCCAACATAGCTTGTGCTATCTGACTAAAGTCAGTCCGTTCCAAAAGATTTGGTAATTGTAGACTTACCTGTGAGAGGCCTGAAAGTGACATCTTAACGGTAGGTAACCAATCCTTATCGCAGACAAACTTCGCTGTACCAGTCGAGATTATCAGCCAGTTGGATTTAGTTTTGGATTGGAGTAAGCGATTGACGACATGGGCAAGTTTTTCTGCTGCGGCCGTATCAATTTTAGCTAAATTCTCAAGGACTAGAGTACCGCCTGAATTAATATTGAAATTAGTTTTTTCAGTCGCGCCTAATACTTCTGCTATTAAGCCCTCACCGTCTGACTCAAACTTTATCATTGAGCAGTCCAAAACTATTAGTGGTTTTGCTGGGTTGATCTCGGTGTGAACAGTTTGAGCAAAAGTTGTTTTGCCAGTTCCAGCATCCCCAATAACAGCCAATGGTGCGCCGACTTTGGCCGAGCGTAACGCAAGCCTGAAGCAATCTGCAACTTGCTCATCTCTGACTACTAGACGCCCCGTCGAAGCTTTTAGGCTAAAAACTGCGGGTACGCTTAAGGACACGGACTGTCTTGAAATAGTCCCGCGCGGATGAGGGCGTGTGATGCGTAGGCGGGCAAAATAGGAAGAGTTCAACCAGTCAACGAGGCGAATGACATCTCCCTGCATTAAAGGCTTTAGAGCTGCGCTGAACCTATTTTGGAAAACTTGTTCAAACGATTTTTTGCCATGCGTCTCAATGCCATTCAAAATGTCGGCTGCTCGACGATTTATCCCAGTCAAGTTGCCATGTTGATCGATACTAATCATACCCACGCTCTGAGTGCTGAGATACTCTTCGCGTGGATGGAACTGTAAGATTATATCTTTTCGATGCTCATCAACAAATAAACGATTTTCAATATTGAGGGCGGCGAGGCTAACAAGTGCTTGGGTATGGAACTGGCGTGCTGCCACTTCTGAAGAAGCATCTAGAAGGCCAACGATCTCACCTTTGCTGTCGAAGATCGGAGTTGAGACACAAGAAACTCCACCGTGTTTCGAAAAAAAGTGTTCTCCCCCAGTGACCATCGCTGTTTTGCCCGCATGAAGAGCTAGGCCGAGCGCGTTCGTACCGCGCATTTCTTCGCTCCAAATTGATCCCAAGTTGATACTGCGAGAGCAGTCACTCTCCTTAAATTCATTGTCCATTATAACGTCGAGAACAATGCCCTCGCGATCAGCGAAGGCAGTAAGATAATTAGTGCCTGCAATTTGTTTGCTAAGGAGCTCTAATTCTGGCCGTACAATCGACAGTAGCCGCTCATGTTTTTCGAGACGCTCTCTCAACTTACCGTAGGAGAGTACTGCGTCAGTCGGTTCGCCTAACGGATCCAGTCCATGTCTCAAACATCGATGCCAGCTGTCGGCAATCATTTCTGGAACTGCACCAGCAGCAAAAGCGCCTTTATTTTCTAAAGACGCACGCGCTCTCATGAATAATGACTGCAAGGCCCTCACCTCCCAATGACGGCGGTCCGGTCCAAGGCAGTAAGAACTTTGTTTACTTAAATTTCAACTGTATTGCGCATTTTTTGAACACCTAACACGAGTTGGGAAACAATTTCTGAACACGAAGCAGACACATAAATCGCTCCAAGTGCGCCATCCTAGTGACAGCTAAATCGACATGCGTTTGGGAGGACAGACATGAAGGCGCAGGTGCTACACAAATATGACGACGATCTGACGGCGTCATCATGGTTGAGCTATGACAATGTGGATGACCCGGTAATAGCCAAGGGCTCAGATGTCATCGTGCGTATTGGTGGTGCGGGCGTCTGCCGAACTGATTTGCATGTCATTGAGGGGGTCTGGAGGCCCCACATGGACCCGACAGGCAATGGCTTGTTGCCCCTCATTTTGGGTCATGAAAATGCCGGATGGATTGAAGATATTGGGCCCGAGGTGGAGGGTCTAAAGAAGGGTGACCCTGTCATTGTTCATCCCAAGATATCTAATGGAACCTGTTTAGCATGTCGCCGTGGTCAGGATATGCATGGGGATGGCACATTTCCCGGTTTGGATAGTCATGGCGGTTATGCGGAGGCGCTAGTCACATCAGCTCGTAACGTTGTGACACTGCCAAAGTCTTTAGCGCCTAAGGATGTGGCGCCCTATTCCGACGCGGGCTTAACGGCATATCGAGCGGCCAAGAAAGCGACGCGGCACCTTTTGCCGGGCGAGTATTGTGTGATTATCGGTGCAGGTGGTCTCGGGCACATAGCGATCCAGGTCCTACGTGCAATGTGTGCGGCAGAAATAATTGTAGTCGATACATCCAGTGCGTCTTTGCAGCTCGCTGAGGAGTGTGGGGCCGATCACCTAGTCCGCGCGGATGGTGGCGAAGTGGAAGCCGTTTTATCCCTTACGAAGGGCCGGGGTGCCGAGGCAGTCTTGGACTTTGTAGGCGAAAAAGGAACCACCGCAAAAGGTATTCAAATGACCCGCAATGCGGGCAGCTACTACGTCATCGGCTATGGAGAAGACGTACAAGTTCCGACCGTCGACCTAGTGATTACTGAAAAGAATATCATCGGTAATTTGGTCGGCACTTGGGCCGAACTGACTGAACTTATGGAACTTGCCAACCGTGGTTTGGTCAATCTCGAAACCCGTGAGTACAAACTTTCTGACGCCAATCTTGCGCTGCAGGATCTGCATCACGGGAAAATTAGCGGACGGGCAGTCCTAGTTCCGTGAACAAACCAATACATAGGGAGGAATACCAATGAAAAGACAGCTGAGTTGTTCTTTTTCTGCTCTAGCTCTGGGAATGGCAAGCTTCGTGGCTGCCCCTCAGGCAATGGCACAAGATTACACATCTTTTGGCATCGATGCCGATTTGCCAGGCACTTGTAATTATGCCGCGATCGATGCCAAAGACTATTCGGGCCGCACTTTAAATATTATTACGCATGCGATCCCCGTTATTGGAGAGCCGACCGCACTGCACGCGGAACAATTTGCCGAATTGACCGGTGCTGAAGTCAATGTGGTCCACGTACCATTCGGCGATCTGTTTCAGAGGATCATGATCCCGTTCCAAAGCGGTCAGAATGCCTATGACGTCCTTTTTTATGGGTCTCTTTGGATCGGCGACTTCAATCAATTTCTTGAGCCGGTTCCAGACACTTATCTGAACTCAACAGGCATGTCAGACGTAACAGATAGCTTCCTCGGTGTGGCTACTTGGAATGGTCAGATGATCCAATACCCGATGGACGGAGACCGTCACTACCTGAAGTATCGTACCGATGTGTTTGAAAATGACGAGCTTCGTGCGCGTTTCCTTGCAGAAACTGGCCGCGAACTGACCATTCCAGCGACTTGGGAGGAGTACAATCAAGTTGCTTCCTTCTTCTCCGGCTTTGATTGGGATGGCGATGGTGAGATCAATTATGGCTCAGCTGAAGTAGCCAAACGTGATGACTTGATGTTCTCTGCTTTTATTAGCCGAGCAGCTCCATATGCGAAGCATCCAGAAGTTACTGGTGGTTTTTTCTTCGATCTCGAGACTATGGAGCCGTTGATCAACACTCCTGGTTTTGTGCGAGGTCTGGAGCTATTCGTTGAGGCTCAGCAAGCGTTCCCTCCAGGAGGAACAAATTTTGGGCTCGGGGATGAGATCTTCTCGTTTGGTGGTGGCCAGACTTTGATGAGCTATTCGTGGGATGACGCGTTTATTCAAGCCCAACAGGAAGACAGCCGTATAAGAAACATGGTCGGCGCGGCCCCGCTTCCTGGCGCGACTGAAGTCTGGAATCGTATCTCTGGTCAGTGGGATACTTTTGAAGAGCCAAGTCGCGCACCGTATATGACGTGGGGTTGGTCCTCCGCGGTATCGGCACTCTCCGATGAGCAAGAGATGGCGTTCGATTACCTCTGCTTCTTTGCCAACGAGTCCAATACATTCCATGATCTTCAAATTGGCCGTTTCGGAGTTAACCCCTACCGCAGCAGTCATTTTGACAGCGGCTTCTGGCAGGGACTTGGCTGGGATGCTTCTGTGGCAGATAGCTACGTAACCACTCTGTCTGAAATGGAAGAAAGCCAAAACCGAGTGTATGACCTAAGGGTTCCTGGCGTTGGGCAGTTTATGTCTTCAATGGCTAACGGGGTGGCCGCCGCGCTAGCAGGTCAGAAGACGCCACAGGAAGCTCTCGACGAAGTTGCTGTTGAATGGTCGGAGATCGTAGAGCGTATCGGTGTCGACAGACTGCGTGAAGCATATGCGAACGTCGTGCGTCTCGAAGACAATGAAGGTTGAGGTAAATTGAAATTTGGTGGGAGGTCAGCGGTCTGACCTCCCATTTACCTAAGGTAATCTACATGCTTAAGCCCAAACATTTTTTTCTCCTACCTGCGTTATTAACGCTTGTCGCAATTATTATTTTTCCACTGATTTTCACCGTGCGTGTCAGCTTTTCAAGTTGGGACGTCTACCAGGCAGGCCTCGACTATATTGGCGGACGAAATTACTTGCGTGTGTTTGCGGACGCACGATTTTGGGAAAGTTTAGTGCGACTTTGTACCATGAGTGCTGTCACTGTAACGTTGCAATACGTGATAGGGTTTGCTCTGGCGCTAGCCGTCTGGAAACAAATGGCTGGTGGCCGAATATTTCGAGTTTTATTTCTCGTTCCAATGATGACCACGCCGGTCGTTATGTCCGTAATTTGGCGGACAATGTTTCATGAAAGCCTCGGCCCAATAAATGACATACTTTTATCTTTAGGGATGGGGCCTGTTCCATGGCTATCTAGCGCAGCGGGTGCGTTTGTGAGCGTGATGGTTGTGGAAATCTGGCAGTGGACGCCATTTATGTTCTTGTTGCTGTTCGCTGGGCTCGTCTCTCTACCCCGAGAACCGTATCTCGCAGCGTCGATTGATGGGGCTGGGCCGATCCGGACATTTTGGCAAGTGACCTTCCCCCTAATGGCACCAATTTCTATTGGCGCGGTAATTATTCGACTTATTGAGGCCTCAAAGATTATGGACACGGTCTACGTGCTGACTTCCGGTGGGCCCGGCACCGCCACTGAGACCCCTTCCTATTATATCTACATCAGAGGGCTGAGAGATTTTCAGGTTGGGTATTCAGCCGCTTTGTCTCTGACCTACCTTGTTTTGATGATCATTACACTCACGGTCATCGCCAAGCTTTTGATGCGCTTTCTTGTCGGAAAGGATGCATGAGATGAGCCGTAGCTATCAGTTAATCAAATATATCTGCCTGCTCGCATGGTCCGCCTTCGTTGTATTCCCTTTTCTTTGGGCACTCTCAACTTCCTTTAAGGACGCTAACGCTGTGACCAGCGGAGCACGTTATATTCCGTGGCTCGAATTTGAGCCCTCTACCATTGGTTGGCGGACACTCTTCGCAACCGGAAGCCAAGGCATCAATATCGTGGGGCCGTTTATCAACTCTGCTACGGTAACTTTAATAGCCAGCATCATAAGCCTATCACTAGGGACTTTGGCCGCCTACGGACTTAGCCGTTATCAATTTCGTGCGGGTTTCGTAAAGAATAGCGACATCACTTTTTTCTTCATTTCGCAGAGAATTATGCCGCCCATCGTCTTGGCGATCCCGTTTTTTTTGATGCTGCGAGAAATCAATGCACTCGATACCGTGGCTGGTTTGGTCATAGTCTACGTAGCTTTACTACTCCCGATAGCCGTATGGGTAATGATTGACTTTTTTGGGTCAATCCCTCGTGAACTGGATGAGATGGCAATGATTGATGGCTGTACACCAGTAGGCGCTTTTTTCCGGGTAGTGCTACCAAATTCAATTGCGGGCTTGGTAGTGGCGGGAATGTTTTGCCTGATTTTCGGTTGGAATGACTTTTTCTTTGCCTTCACGCTGACCTTCACGGAAACGCAGCTTCTGCCAGTGGCAATCGTTTCGCTCAATTCGTCAGTGACGCCGTGGTGGTCGCTATCAGCTTTTGCGTTAATCTCAGTGACACCTCTGGCACTCATAGCGGTAGCCGTTGAACGCTTTATGTCGCGCGGATCACTAGCCGGAGCATTCAGGTAAGATCATGCTGAAAGTAAATAACCTATCCACTCATCACCATAAGCTCCCATTAAAGGCTTTAAACGCCTCATTTGAAGCTGGAAGAATTTATACTGTCTTGGGTCGTACAGGCGCAGGAAAGACTGAATTGTTGCGCTCGCTTATTGGCCTGGATGCCATCTCTGGAGGGCACATTGAGCTGGACGGAGCTGATTTGGCTCGTACTCCCATAAGATCTCGCCAAATGGCGATGGTCTATCAACAGTTCATTAATTATCCGCATCTTAACGTTCTTAAAAATGTTACGTTTCCGCTGCTTCGTATGAAGCTTGAAACGGCTGAGGCAGAAACCCGAGCGCGGACTGCTTTGCGCCTAGTTGGCCTTTCGGACTTTGAGGAGAGGATGCCATCGGAATTGTCAGGTGGGCAGCAGCAACGCGTTGCTCTCGCGCGCGCCATTGTCAAACAGTCGCGTATACTGTTGATGGACGAACCTCTGGCAAACCTTGATTATAAATTGCGCGAACAGCTGCGAGAAGAATTTCCGCGTCTTTTGGAAAATAATGCTGATGGCATCATCATTTACGCCACGACTGAACCTGGTGAAGCGATGCAATTGGGCGATCAGCTCGTTATCATGCACGAGGGAAGGATTATTGCGCAAGGAGATCCGGCCGATCTTTTCCAAAACCCGCCGAACATAGATGCAGCTCGCGTAATAAGCGAGCCACCAATTTCCATCTGCGATGCACGCGTGGAAGGAGGGCGTCTGTTCATGTCAGGGGGATTTGAAGTTATTGATAGTTCACTTGAGCTGCCCAGTGATGGGAAGGTTTTTGTTGGTATAAGGCCTGTTTCTCTCGCACCTGGGGGAACTATTCGCGCGCGCGTCACACTCGCCGAGTTTTCCGGATCGGATACGATTGTCCACTTGGCTCTACCTTTTGGTGAAGCCGTGATGCTGGTTGAAGGCATCCAAAACTATGAGCCAGACGACTGTTTCGGTGTTTCACTTGACACAAAATCGCTGTTGGTTTTCTCGCAACAGGGCCAAAACATAACCGTTCGGAGGTCATGATGGCTGAGATCACTTTAAAGGGCCTAGGCCATTCCTACAAAGCAAATCCCAAATCCGAGGCGGATTACGCTCTCAAGCCTGTTGATTTGGTTTGGGAACAGGGCAAGACTTATGCGCTATTGGGGCCATCTGGCTGCGGTAAAACAACAATGCTCAACATCATTTCAGGGCTATTGAAGCCCTCTGACGGTCAACTTTTGTTTGATGGCAAAGATGTTACTGCTGCTACAACTTCTGAGCGCAACATCGCACAGGTTTTTCAATTCCCAGTAATTTACACGACAAAGTCTGTACGAGGCAACTTAGCCTTTCCGTTAGAGTGTCGAAATTGGCCGAAAGAGAAAATCAAAGATAGAGTGGAATACATTGCTGCACTTTTGGATTTAACGGAGATCCTTGACTATCCTGCACGGAAGCTCAGCGCAGACCAAAAACAACTCATTTCGCTGGGGCGCGGTTTGGTTCGTAATGACGTTAGTGCTGTTTTACTCGATGAGCCACTAACTGTTATTGATCCACAGATGAAGTTCACGCTTCGCCGCAAATTGCGAGAAATAAATCGCGCCACCGGCATCACTATGATTTTGGTTACCCACGACCAAAGCGAGGCAATGTCTTTCGCGGACGAAGTGGTGGTAATGAAAGATGGCTGCGTTCAACAAAGTGGCTCCCCGGAGCAACTATTTGCACGGCCAAATAACGAGTTTGTCGGTTATTTTATTGGCTCGCCACCCCTCAATCTTTTCTCCGTACAATTTAGAAATGAATGCTTATATGTACCCGTCCTTGACCAATTGCTGCCTGCTGACGCAGGTGGATCCCTAGAAACGATAAAAGTCGGCGTGCGGCCCGAACATTTGAAAGTCCAAAAGTCTTCGGAAGAGGATCCCCAAGCTCATGTCACTGGGATTGACGATCTGGGTATTGAGCAAGTGTTTTCAATGCGCGGGAGAAATGGAGAACTTTTCAAAGTCAAGTCACGGTTAAACCGAGATCTATTGTGCGGGGACTCTGTTGAAGTCACAGCAGCAGAAAAAGATGTAATGATTTTTAAAGAGGGATTATTAGTACGCTAGTAATTGTTGGGACACCCTATATCAGACCGTGCGCCTCGGACCTCGGACCTCGGTCATGGGTTGATAGATTTATTGGAGGACGGTTTTGAAGGGGGACTTGGAGGTAGCTTTGTCGCGCAGTCATCAAACATATTGGAAATCAAGAGGTCTATATCTTACCCTAAGCTATCAGTTTATTTGATTTCAATCGTGTAAAACATTGCAGCTTCAGAGCAGAGGGCCACAATACATTAACAACTAAACAAGACCATCCAATCGCGGGCATAAAATTGTTTTGATCTTTGTGATGGTTAGGTTTTGTCCAAAGCATATTCAGCCAAGATAGGTGCAATGCCAGAGCCAATAGCACGGGCGGAAATACCTATCTCACCAGAAATAATGGTGGTGCCTTTTAATCCGCGATGATCATAATGAGCGAAAGCGGCGTCATTAACGGCCTTTATAAGTTCAGCGTTGAGATGGCGTGTGAGTGAGCTGTCAACGATTATTGCATCAGCATCAAACAGGGCTTGTGCAATTACTGCGGCAAAGGCGATTTGTGGTGCGGCTACATCAAGCCAACTTCTAAAAACCGCTCTGGCAGTATCATCATGCAGATTTTCCGTATAGAAAACGTCCGAGGCCAGACCGCCAGCTTCTGCACTTTCTTCTAAATAGTGCAGCGAGGCGCCTTCCAATAATTGTTGGGCCTTTCCTTCTGCCACTACAGATATTGGCATTGAGGCTATGGCACCGGCAAGATTATTTTGACCAGTGTATAGTTTGCCGTTTACGGCGATGCCTCCACCAATAAATGTGCCAACATAAATATAAACAAAGCAATCGTGGCCTAGGCTGTTACCAGTTGCTATTTCAGCCAAGCAGGCTGCAGAAGCATCATTGAGAGCCGTGACTGGAAGCGCAAATGCATTTTCCAAGTCAGTGGCAAGATTGGCTGTAGCCCAATGTGACATTGCACCTTCTGGAGCGCCGACCGTGGCTTCCCATGCTTCAAGTTCATCGGGTAGTGCGATGCCGATACCAACAACACGTGAACGTTGGCCATCGGTCAGCGCTGCAAGCAAATTAGCAACCTCCCTTAACACACTTTCACGGATTGTCGGAAAATGTGGAAAATCGTAGTACTCGAGCCGCTGTTCGATAATTTGATAGTCAAATCCCATAACTATGACTTCAAGCGAACGACGGCCAACTTTGATACCAATTGACAAAACTCCATCCGGATCGAGTGAGTAAGGCGTCGAGGGCTGTCCAATTTTTCCTTTAATAGAAGCCTCAGCACGTAATAGCCCCTCGCTAACGAGGCGGTTCACAATAACTGTTGCCGATTGCGCACTGAGACCAGACGCGCGTGTAAGGTCCGCTTTGCTCATCGAGCCATTTGCTCTTATCAGCTCCAACAAAAGCAATTCATTGTGTGGGCGCTTGATTTGCGATTGGATATGTTTGTCTTTCGGCATCAACCCTTTGCCCATTTGCGTTGAACATGAGTAGCGTCTACTTCGATGCATCCGCCGATTACGCCCTTTCGCAATATCACATTCGCAAAAAGGTTGATCTCACTGGTAGCAACCACTGCGTAACAACGTTGGATCCGATCGTATAGAGACGCCCCGTGAGAAACTTCAATTCGTTTAATGTGCCCGAGCGCATCGATCAGGTGTCCGTCTATTTTCTCGTGAACTTCGGATCGGCGATCAGGCTGAGCAGGATTACAACTCCGTATCGCTGGGCAATTCACATCAGAATCCAAAGGTAGCACCGACAAGATTGCCGCAAGCACTCGATCGACAGATAGCCCATCTGCCCTTACGAGTCGTTTCGCATGCGCCTCGGCAGGATAATTTCCATCGACAATAGCAATTTCATCTCCATGCCCCATAGCGCGCAAGTTCGCTAACAAATCTGGGCCGAGCACAGGATCAATGCCAAGTAACATTAGATATAACTCGCATCTTCGTGCACGCCTTGATCGACGCCAGTGATCATTGCAACGACGTCGTTCCCACTTGCAGTCTTTGCGTCTAAAACCCCGGCAATCCGGCCTTGACGGAACACGACTATGCGGTCCACCAAATTAAACACTTGCCTCAAATTGTGAGAAACGATGATCACAGGAATGCCGCGTTTTTTGAGCCCACGAATAATATTTTCTACCTTAGTAGTTTCCTGGATACCCAGTGCCGCAGTCGGTTCATCCATAATGATGAGCTTGCTTCCCCAGCCAGCTGCTCGACTGATGGCCACACACTGCCTCTGACCTCCTGACATTCCTGATACTGCTTGCTTAGTGTCTGGGATCTTAATACCCGTCTTTTCCAGCAATTCACCTGCTCTCTGCTCCATGTCTTTTTTCTTAAGCCAAGACAGCGGCCCAAACTCAAAATACACTTCTTCGCGGCCCAGAAAAATATTTTCGGGCACGTTGAGGTGATCAGCTAGTGCAAGATTTTGATAGACGGTCTCAATCCCGTAAGCGCGCGCATCTTCAGGTGCCTTAAACCGCACAGATTCGCCTTCGATTAGAACTTCGCCTGAGGTGGGTTGCTCGACACCTGTGATATTTCGCACAAAGGTTGATTTGCCTGCGCCGTTATCTCCAACGATGGCTATATGCTCATCCGCATACATTTTAAAATCAGCGTCATTAAGAGCCTGTACACCCCCGTAGTGCTTTGTTAACCCACGTGTTTCTAAAACAATTTTACGGTCAGCCATCATTTCCACCCTCCCAAAGTCAACGCTTCTGCACACGGAATGAGCATCATTGTGTCAACTAAGTCAATAATTAAATCAAATTGAATTAGTTATTGACATGTCTCCAGTTTGACGCTTTCACTGTCGCCAATGCCTGCTGAATGTGGCTCGGCGTTTTTTGGGAGGACTCTAAATTGAAACTTAATCTTAAACTCGCAAGCGTGGCTGTAGCCGCCGCTTTGATTGGCTCTGCAGCAAACGCTCAAGACGTCATTGGCTATATCACCAAATCCGCTACCAATGCTGGATGGATGATGATCAACCAAGGCGCAGAAGACGCTGCCGCAGAGGAAGGTGTGACGCTGGTCGCAGTTGGCCCCTCATTCCAGGGCGATCTATCAAGCCAGTTGGAAGTATTTGAGAACCTAGTCGCGCAAGGCGCTGCGGCCATTGCGGTGGCACCAGTCGACAGCGCGGGCATCGCCCCTGCAGTCAATGACGCGATGGCGGCCGGCATCCCTGTTGTTGCGGTAGACACCGGCGTCTCAGGTGCCGAAGTCACATCTTTCGTGGCCACCGACAACTACGCCGTCGCGAAGGTCCAAGGTGCAGTTGCCGCAACTCTGATCGATGATGGCCAGCCCATTATCTACGTGACAGGCAACCAGGCACAGTCAACTGGTCAAGAACGTCGTAATGGCTTTATCGAAGCCTTTTCTGCGGCGCGCCCAAACTCCGAAATTCTCGAAGTCCCAACTGAATGGAACAGCCAAGAAGCTCAAGAGGGTGTAGAGGCAATCCTTAACAGTCGTCAGGATATTGCAATGGTCGCCAATGCTTGGGATGGCGGCACAATGGGTGCCATTGCAGCTCTGCGCAACCTTGGTTACGGCGCTGGCGATGTGCAACTCGTAGGTTTCGACGGCGCAAGCGACGCGATCGTCGCGATGCGCGAAGGTTGGGTACATGCTGACACTGCCCAAATGCTATACCAAATGGGCTATCAGGGCATCCGTGCCGCAGCAGCAGCCGCTCGTGGTGAAACCGTATCGCCCCGTATCGACACAGGCTTTTTCCTTGTGACACCTTCCACTTCAGCTGTTTACAGCGAAATGGTTGGCATCGAGTGATCTAGCAAAATACGTTGAGGGGCGCGTCATACGGCGCGCCCTTTTTTTATCCCTTAAATTTGGATGAGACAAAAACTATGGAGCGCGGCGTGGAAAATCAAAAAAAACGTTCACTGCAAGACAGTGCCGTCATTGCAATGGTAAAATTTTTCCGTGCCGATTGGTCGGGTGCATTTTTGGCAATTCTGATACTTGGCATTGCCATCGAACTAGCCACCACTGGACGACCATTTTTTCATCCTTCTAACTTAATGACCATATTGAATAACTCGGCGGCAATAGGAGTTATCGCAGCGGGAATGACTTTGGTCATTATTACAGCTGGGATCGACTTGTCGGTTGGCTCAGTGATGGGAATGGCTGCAGCCCTGACTGGGTACGTGGTCAGTTTCTGGGGCTTTCCGCCATCTGTGGCAATCTTCACAGGATTGGCCCTCGGTCTAGCAGTAGGTTTCTTCAACGGCTCACTTGTCGCCTATTTCGGCATGCCTGCCTTTATCGTAACACTTGCAGGCCTTTCTATTTGGCGGGGCACTGGTCATTTGGCAACCGGTGCTCAGGCAACTCCTGAGCTGTCAGCGACCTTTGATTATTTTGGGCGCTACAATCCTTTCGCAAGTCTGCGTGAGGCTTATACAAACGATGAGCTCACTGGCGTTTGGAATAGCATTGGCGGTTTTGTTGATGCCAACTGGATAAACTTCTTCCGAACCTTTCAGATGTCGATGCTAATCTTTGTCGGTTTTTTTATCCTGCTGACTATCATTATCGCGAACACTCGTTATGGGCGCTGGGTATACGCGATTGGCTCGAATGAGCCGGGAGCACGCCAAGCCGGGATAAACACCGCTCGCTACATGTTAATCACGTATATGTTCTGTTCGTTTACTGCTGCATTGGGTGCGTTGCTGTTCCTAGGTCGCGCACCATACGCCAAGTCGGACTATGGCCAAATGTGGGAACTTGATGCGATTGCCGCAGTGGTAATCGGGGGAACTTCACTTTTTGGGGGTCGGGGGTCGCTGTGGGGCACCTTCATGGGCGTGATCTTGCTAAAATTGATTAATAACGGCCTGACGCTCGCCCAGCTAGACACATTCTGGCAGATGGTGGTGACAGGCCTAATTATTCTGATCGCTGTGGGGATCGATATCGTTAGGCAATCAAAAAATCCCGAAAGTGTGCGCAAACTGCTAGCTGCAATTTCTACGGTGATGGCATTTTTGGCAGCTATGACACCTGGCGCAATTTACTTACGCGCCAAGATAGCGATCCTAGAACATAATGCTGCAGAAGCGCTGAGAGCAACGGGTGCACAATTAGCGCCTGGACAAAATGCCCGCCTATTATCCCCGTCTGACTTGGAGGCTTTTGAGGCGGCTCTGAACGCTAATATTGGCGCGGCTGCGCTTCTGTCCTTGTTGGTACTTGCTTCTGGATATGTGGTATTCAAAGGGAATACGATGCTTACTTGGGTTCTATCTGCCTGCTTTGTATTAATGATGCTGCCCCTTGTAACGATGGGCTACCAAATCACGGTCCCATTCTTAGTATTGGGAGCAGCCGTGGCTGTAGGTAGTAATTTTGTTTCCATACTCTTCGATAGAGCGCGTGCACTTAATGCTAATGCCACCTAAATCCCTGATTGCCGTCGGTGGTGAAAATCTCATCGACTCCATCCAAGATCAAAGCGGTAGTGCGCCTGATGGTTACTTTCACAACCTAGGCGGCTCACCCTACAACGTAGCCGTCGCCCTTGCGCGTCAGGGAATAACTACTCATTACATCACGCCGATTTCGTCCGATGCATTCGGCGACCGCTTGGCGGCACATCTACGAGATCAGGGAGTTGTCACCTCTGGACCACGTCTTGCAGCGCCGACTACGCAAGCAATCGTCACGCTCGAAAAAGGGGTGCCAAAATACCAGTTTTTGAGAGATGGTACTGCTGAACGCATGGTGACCACTGAAATCTTGCAGTCAGCCTTTCCTGCCGCTGCAACGCATTTCCACATCGGGTCATTAGCTCTGGCAGACGGTTCAGATGCAGCTGTTTGGGAAAAGGCTTTCATTGATGCCGCGAGACTTGGCATCTGCACCTCTCTCGACCCAAATGTGCGTGCTTCGTTGATCACTGATCCTGTTAGCTACAGGAAACGAATTTCGCGACTATTAACCAACTCAAGCATCGTCAAACTTAGCGATGAAGATTTAGACTGGCTGTACCCTGGCCTGGACTATTTAAATGCCATTACAAAACTGCGCGAGCAAACTACAGCTAAACTAGTTGTTTTGACCAAGGGCCCGGAGGGCGCTGAAGCTTGGACCTCTCAACATTACCTGAGCCTTGCCAATCCCCAATTCAGTGGACTGGTCGATACCATAGGCGCTGGCGATACATTCATGGGCACTTTGCTTGCTGGTTTGGCCAACAATGATCAATTGACATCTAACGCCCTTGATCAGATTACGTCAGATAATCTTGCTTCATTAATAAAACGTGCGATATACGCCGCGTGTCTTAATTGTACTAAAGAGGGCTGTGATCCGCCTTTTGCAGAGCGGTTAGAGCAGGCCTTGTTAGAAGAGAGACTATGAAGCTTTATCTCGACACCGCTGATCGCCAAGAATGGCGTGACCTAATGCCAACGCAGATATTTCGAGGCATTACGACGAACCCGATATTAGCGGCACGCGCAGGTCTAGATTATCCGAATGTCGATTGGACGAGTATGGCGGCTGAGGCCGTGGATCTAGGCGCTGTGGAGCTTCATGCGCAGGTTTTTGGTCCGATAGAAGGATACGTTGACTGGGCCGGCCAGCTATATGAGGCAGGCCGGAAGTCAGGCATCGAAACAATTGTGAAAATTCCACTAGTAGAGGCAGCAATTCGTGCCACGCCAGGCATAAAAGAACTGGGAGGACGGATTTTGATGACTGCCTGTTATGATGCCAAACAAATGTTCGTGGCCCAGGCTCTGGAAGCGGATTTTATTGCTCCATACTTTGGCCGGATGATGGAGGCCGGGGTAGACGCAATGGGTCATCTAGCGACGATGGCGCAAATGAATAACGGATGCGAAAAACCCTGTTCTGTCCTTGTAGCGTCATTACGTTCACCTGACCAGATGGTGTCGCTTGCCGATATTGGGCATGACTGCTTCACAATTGCGCCTAGTGTCGCTCGTTCACTCTTGGAGTGCGGTCTAAGCGTCGCGGCATTTGAAGATTTCGAAGCCATAGCAAAATCGGGTCTGACCTGATTGCTCTTGCTATAATATTTTCATCCTAAGAGCCTGAGCAGGAACTAACTTGGAAAGTACATCTTAGCCAACCCCTCTATTTGCGTTATACTATAACAGTCATATAGGGGGCTATGATGCGGTTCATAAAAGGTAATGAGATCGGCTTGGCGACTAGGTTTGGCCGAGAATGGGAGGGCCAACGCTGTGGTGCTAGAACTATGGCTGGAAATCCCTGTCAGCGCCCCGCGGTAAAAGCAACAGGGCGCTGTACGCGCCATGGCGGCAAGTCGACTGGACCGCGGACCGAGGAAGGCCGTGCGCGGATCGCGGCGGCACAAACGAAGCATGGGCAGTTAACTAAAGAGAAGCGGGCCGAAGCTAAGCAGAACGCAGCAGTTGGACGGCAAATCCGTGCTGAGCTTGCGGAAATCGAAGCTTGGGCCTTGGACCGCGGACACTTGGAGAAGGATTGGCGAGAAAAGCTGAGCAAGGCCTTGGTGCTTGAAGGCTGATCCTCGGACCTCGGTCATTTGCCTTATATACCTTTTAGGGGGGGGGTACCTTGAAAAAAAATTCAGCGAAAAATTTGGAAAATAGCGTAAACCGCGTAAACTGAGGTAATTTACTCGTTTATATACAGTGACTTACGGTGGTTTACGGTGCTGTTTTCTTACCGTAAACCGTTTGTAAACCGTAAACCATATGGTCAGTTGCCCTGAGCTCACTTTTTGGTTTTGGTTTGAGGGGGTACCCCCCCCTTATTGCTCTATATAGGGAAATCAAGCGGCGCCGCTCTGTTTTGCTTGTAGCTGGTCCAAGTAGTCCGCCCATGCTTGTAAAGCGTTGCGTCTCTCACTCAACAATTCTTGGCGCTGATAGACGGCCATCACACCCGAAACCACACCGCTTTGATGGCTCAGGATTTTGTCAATGACCATTGGCGCTAAAGAGAGGTGTTCAACAGAGTGCGTTGCAAAGGTACGACGTAGATCATGAAGTCTCCAATCACTAACGCCACTATCCCTGTCCAAGCGGGTTTTCGCATGGCTGAAACCACTTGATGCGGTGGAACCTGTGACCGTGAATAAATAATCACTTCCAAGGCGTCTTGGCAGCTGTTCGATGAGCCGCATGGCTTGTTCACTTAAACCTACGATATTGGCCTTACCGTTTTTTGAGCGTTCTTTTCCGATGGTCCAGGTTCTATTCTTAAGGTCTATCTCGGACCAAAGTGCGCCAGCAACTTCAGCACGCCGCTGACCAGTTAGGATCAGCAACTGCATCATAGGCCCAAAAGGGTAGCCGAGTTGTTCTGCTGCCTGCCACACGACGCGCAGTTCATCCTGGCTTAGGACGCGATCGCGAGATGCTTCTGTCGCAGCCCTAGGCAGGTGCTCTGCCGGGGAGAGGTCTATAAGGTCGCGTTCGGCAGCCCATTTGAAAAACCGCTTTAGGTAGGCCCTAACGCGATTAGCTTGGGTTCGTTTCCCTGCATCCTCTAAGCCATCAATGATGCTGAGCAGATCATGCTTTGTTACCTGATTGAGGAGTTTGCCTCGCAGGGCCGGATCAACATGCAGAGCAATGGCGTTTTGTACATTGCGAAAAGATTTGCGCGAAGCCTGCTCGCGTTCGTACCAGAGTTCTAGGGCCTCCTTAAAGCGCAAGGGCGCAGCTTGTTTTTGCGAAATGCCGTCGCGAATCTCTTGTAGCGTTTCACGGGCACGCTCTCGTGCCGTGGAGAGAGACATGGCAGGGTAAGATCCCAGTGTCCGACGTACGCGTTGACCATTTATGCGGCCGAAAACAATCCAGGATTTTATGCCCGTCTTTGAAACGCGGACAGCGAAGCCCGGCTGGTTAGCATCATAAACCTCGTAACGTTCCTCACGTGGTTTGAGGTTCTTGATGAACGTGTCGCTGAGACGTGTACTTGAGAAGCTAGGCATATTGGGGTGCCACCTGGGGTGCCAAAAATTGTTAATGCGCTGATACCACAGTGTACCCAATGGACATCAAATCTGCAATTAATAACAGTAAAATAAAGAAAAAATCAACGAAACGGACAACAGTAGACTATATCAGCAGCTGACTTCTAATCAGCAGGTTCGGGGTTCGAGTCCTCGAGGGATCGCCATTAAATCAATAACTTAGGCCTTGCTGATGTGTGGTTTCCTAAAGCAGGGAAACACAGGGGAAACTATTTCTCATGATTGCTGTATAACAAAGGGGGGGCGAAAACTCCGCGTTTCTGTCGCGGTAATAGTTCTAAGCGCACATTTTTCCCTAAAAAGGTAAAAATTTTTTCTACCGCCTTTTGCTCTTTAGCACTTGGCTTAGGAACTAGGGTTTAGAGGTGAATAACAATGTCCACACTCTACGCGACAGCAAGTTACTAGTGTAACTGTCACCTTAGCCGCATTTGGTTTGGGTTGAACACGAACTCCACCGTTTTCCATTGGTCAAATTTGTCGGGTGGCAAATTAAATCCATTTGCACCGCAGCGTAAGATTGCTCTCCGTGCGCTTTCAAACAACTCCATAATTGCGGTTGCTGAGCCAGAAGTTGAATCAATTAATTCAATGCTATCTGGAACTGCTCGACCTTCTATGGTGAGTTCAACTCGTATTGTTACTTGATTGCGTTGAGCTTCAGCGCCAAGCGCTCCAGTGTTCCAGCAGGCTCTGACATTGGTAATTAACTCATCAATTTCGTCGACCGCCAGAGGCTCCGAAATGCTGGGTGTAGTTAAGATTTCTGAAAATAATTCCTCCCATCGTTCGTCTACAATGGCTTCCAGAGAGCGCTCCTGTGACGGTGTTTCAGGGCTTGAAGAGGGAGTAACATCTTCATCATTTAACTCAACGCATGTGCCAATGCTCAAGCTCGGATAACGCTGGATGTCATCGCCATGAATAAAGCCAAAATTATAAGAGCGAGTGAACCGCAAGGTTTCCGTGCTGAGGTTGATCTGACTAGTTAAATCACCGCAGATGATGTCTTCCGAGTCGCTCAAGTCAGTCGTCGATTGGCAGATTAAACTCCAGTCATTTCCAAAAACTTGTGCTCTTCCGAAACCATCAGTGATTGATATTAAGTATTTGCGGTCTGTGTCGAAGACATTTGGAACCCATTGGCGTGTGCCTTCATCGAGAACGAAGCCCACTCCTCTGTCAGCTGCACACAAATACCGTTCAGCCTTCACAGGCGAGGCAAGCGCGGTAGCGATCAGTGCGGCTGTCAGGAGGTGTTTCATCTTAATCTTATTGGTAAATCAAAATTATAGCGCGCGGCGGCAATACCTTCTGGCGCCCGTTCAAAAGGCGCACTGTTTTCGATCCAGCTCAATAGCTGCTCATCAAGATTAGTGTTGCCTGTGCTGGATAAAATTTGGGTGGTGGAAAGATTGCCGTCGGTATCTATCACCAAGCGAATGGTTGCAACACCGACCCCGCTTGGACGATTAGGGCTGGCTTCCATTGAACTTAAAATACTGGAACCCCAATCACTCATTAACCTCATTATTGTCTCTCGACTGACTTCTGCCTCTCGACGGACTTCGACCTCTGAGGTTACTCGCTCGCTGGACGATACTGGTGGCAACGCGGCTTCATCACCAGTCAGCCCACGAGTGCATTGGTAGTCATATCGCTCAACCATACCGATGTTATTAGTGCTATTATCGTATGGAAATTCCGATAGAACTAAATAAGGGCGGGTTAAATAAAACGTTGTAACGAATTGATCCGATCCACCGTCCAAAATCTGCGCCCAAGAAATCAAGGCATCATTCCAAACTAAGATTTGCGTGGTGTAGACACTTCCGTATGAGGCTTGTTGGATAATCTTCTTCTCGCTCAGATCGAGAGTAATTTCAGTTCTATCACGTGGGTTGTCGAGGTTTGCACAATAAATACTGGCAATCTCCCCTCTGACAGGCGAGGCAAGCGTGGTGGCGATCAGTGTGGCTGTCAGCAGGTGTTTCATATCGGACGCACACACTGAACAAGCTCATCCAGGCTAGCAAGGCCAGGAACAAGATTTGCAAGCCAGGAGGATTGTAATCTTAATGTTGCTCTATCTAGCATTAACATTCTTATCATTGAGAATTGATCGTCATTAAGTAGGTTGGTCCATCCAATCACGTGATCATTCCATATTAAAACCTGGGTCTCCATGTCTTCATCTTGATTAAGCTGAAATACGGTCTGTTGTTCTGTATCGAACACAAACGTTATTGGCTCACCGTTGGGATATGTGCATTGCATCTCAAGGACCTCTGCCTTTATCGGCGAGGCAAGCGCAGTGGCGATCAGTACTGCTGTCAAAAGGTGTCTCATGCTGATTATCCTCGTTTGTAACCTACAGCCAGATTGTGGTCAGTTTCACACATATCGCCAGAACAGCACTCAAAAATGTTAGACTTGCATGTTGCGCACTGCTCATGCCCATGCACGACAATCGTGTTTAGCGGTGACTGACACCTGGGGCATCTCTGCTTGTTGAGATTAGATGGATTCAACAGGTTATCCATTATTAGCGCGGCTCCCAATTTTACCACTCAGTATGGGTCACCATATCAATTGGTGTAGTTGTAGATACAACGTTTCATTGATGGATCGCTTTTACCCATTAGCGTTCGTTCAAGAGACGATTATAATCTCTTGTGAGTTGTTCGTGTTCGCGGAGTAGCTCGTTATACTCGCGGACTAGTTGATTGTGATCTCGAAGCAAATCTTCGTAGGTGTCCACGCATTCGTCTACCTGAGAGACGCATGCATATCCTCTGTAGTCGCAAGTTCCATAGTCGAAACAAGTTGCCATTTGATCAACGCACATCGCATTGGAAGAACAAACTTTGTCGCCATAGTCTAAGCATGCAGGCTGTCCCCAACTGCATGAAAAGGACTGTGAGATAGCCTGCGTAGTCGTGGTCACCAATATCAGAACCAAGAAATACATTATGCCATGGCGTGAGTAACTCATATTTAATTTGGTGGTTTGCATGGAACGTCAGCCAATAAACTACTTACACTCACACAAAGCTTTCGGTCTCAGCCTGCAATCGTTAGAGTTAATTTACAAGTGTTGGTGATTATATTGGGACCTGGCTATGAAGCCTTTAATGCTGCCCCTCGTTATTTCGACTGTGCTGATTGCAGTTGGGTCTAGTTCAGCGCATGCCGAATGCCCCGAGATTTCCGAAGATCGCACGATATGTGAATTTGCATCCGATGCTGCTGAGCGAATGGCCTTATCGCTGCCTCAGCAAATCTCAGCGAATATGACCCTCGAACAAGTGTATGCCGTTGAAAATCATATTTGGATGACCGTGACGCTAAATTACAGTGAGGGTGAATTGAATAGATCAGTCGAGGCAGCTGGTTCAACGCGGGGTATGGTTGACAGCACTATGGAGACTAATACGAAAAATTGGCTTTGCAGTGCCCCTGATCTCAGTGAGTTCATAGAGTTTGGAGGGGCGATCGGCTACAATTACAGGTTTATCGATGGTCAGCGTTACCTATCGATAGAGGTGGATAGTTGTAGCTGATTTGAAATGATTGCTAGTTCTAAATGACGCTGAATGAGTTTGGAAAAGAATGAGACACTTCCTGTCTCATGGTTGTATGTGAGGACAATCACATGGCTATATTGGCACGAAACGTGAAAGCATTGATTAGGCATTTGATGGTTGTGCCTTTCGTGTGCTTTGTTGGCCATGCTGATGCATACGACCTATCCCCCTTAGAAAATGCCATAGAGGCGCTTGCCGCGACAGGCGATCTGGCCACAACAGTTGAGCAGGACTTGGGGAACGAGGCTCTCGAAGATGTATCTGAGAGCTGGCCGAATATGGCTGCTGCTGCGCGACGTAGTTTTTTATCTGATCATTTTGATATTGTCTTGGTCTCACTGAAGGGAGACGATGGCAGCTATAGTCGCACAATAAATGTTTCGCTAAGAGATGACTTGCCGTTGGCAATATCTCCTGAACCCAATTTCAGCTACTGTGACCAGCTCGAGGGTATGGTCGAAGAGGCTTTTGGAGACCCCTCAGTTTTTCTCGACAGATCAATCCCCATAACCCGCACTAGCGAGATAACGTCTTCCGCAACCGATAATCATCATTCGGTTCGTAATTTTGAGAGTTATGGAGTGGAGTCTGTCTGTGTTGCTACATATTTCAAGGCTGGCGACGTCTTAACAATGACATTCATTGCTGGCATTGGTCTAAAAGAGCAAAGCGAACTGTCTCTATTGAAGCCATTGGTCCCGATCTCCTGTCAATTTGAGGGTCAATTACTCTGGGATGGTAATCCTGTTGAAGGCCGCGCAAACGAACGGTTCGAGTTTGATTTTGTGTTGGATGAAAATCGAAACGAAATTTTAAGGTCGAACAATATAAAGCTGGCAGACGCTCAGTTTACCGATGCTCACGTATCTTGGACTTGGGTTACTTCTGACAGCTCAGAAACAGATTTTAGAGTGAATCGTTATTCTGGTTTGGCTACTATGGAAATACACTCGACCGATCAGCCGATTACTTTCCGTCAATCATCTGGAGCGTGTGAAGTCCAGCGCGACAGAAGATTTTAACTAGGTGTTAAATTGTCAATTTGGTCAGCGTTTTAGTTTGATCTTATTTTGATGGGCTATGTTCGTAGCATTCTTGATGATCGTCTTGAGGTGAATTGCATCCATACTTGGTTTATTCGGTTTTAATCTAAGCTACCCCTGTCGGGCGCGGTGCATGTGTCATCTGCCTATGGCTAGAATATATAAATGTCCTGGTTCTTGTGACGCGCATGCATCCATAAACTCAATTCACGTCACATATTTTGTGACTGCTTAGGTCGCTGTCTTCATAATTCAGGGCTGAGCGTCACAAGTCTTGTGACGCGGTGTCACTAATTCTGTGCGGGGTTTTCATTTTTTATAGTCATGAAACGCTTGCCAGCAGGACGACCCGTGCGGTCATCAACGTATTCTTCTAGTAACCAATTAGCAGTTTGACCGATCCCAGACGGGCCGAGATACGGCTCGGACGTTTTTGTGATGAAGCCCATTTTTTGAAGCTCTGCAAAACGTTGACCAATTGAATTTCGATGCAAGCCCAAAAGGTTCTCGCACTCCCTATAGCTCAGCCTAATGCTCCCGTTATTGTTCCCTACATAGCGTCGCTTAAGTTCAATATAGAGACAGCGTGAAGGTAGGCTGAGGTTCCGCCAAGCCTCAGTTTTTAAAATCCATTCAGGCAGTTGAACAAAGCGTCCTTTCGCATGGCGCGGATGCTTTGATTTTGAAGACCGTCCCATGAACTTATCCCTAGGTTCGTAGCTGCATTTTGGGCATACGTTTCGAGCAATTAATCGATAAGTTTGATGCTGATTTGTGTGGTTGGTCGGTCAAAGCGCAATAAAGCTGCGTGTGACCGACCCGAAATTAGTCAGCCTGTTGACGGTGCTTGCGCACACACTCTGAAATCCAATCTAGAACTTCGGATTCCAACCATCCTGAACGATGGTCTGAAATTTTGAGGGGCTTTGGGAAGCGGTCTTCTCGAGCCATACGTCGAATATGAGGAATTGATATAGAGGTTCGCTCTGAGACCTCTTTTGCTTTTAGTATCCGCATTGATCTCTCCTATGCATCTATTAATGCAATGAGGATCATGCGGAACCGTGGTGCGAAACAGTTTGGGTTTCGCATTATTTAGATGCGGAGTTTTAGATACATACTCAACAGAGCTTGATAATACTGGCCGAGGCTGTCGTTGTTTTCTGACCGTTCTTCAATTGCTCGCAAAGCCGCTAGTTTTGATTGGCGTTCTGCCAAATCTCTAATTGCCCCAGCTGGGCCAGCACCTCTGTTGAAGCGGCTTCTAAGCGCTCTGACCTGCGTTTCCTGCAGGCCTGTGTCATTGGCGACTATTGTGACGGCCTCCTTGAGCTTTAGCCCCCATGCTCGACAGTATTCAGTCATTGCGATTACGAGTGTATTCATCTCGTTTGACTGGCTTAAACTAGGTTTCCCGCCGAGATTGACGTTTGGGTTCTTGTGGCCAATGAGGACATTTGAAGCACCACTGTAAGTGTTCCGAAACTCTTCCATCAAACGAAAGAGGGGACGTGTTTCTAAGTGGGGATGGGTCTCGTCTAGGAGCCTTTTGATTGCAGCAAGCAGACCATTCGCTTGATTGAACGCTTCGAACTTAACATCATCGAACTCGGGCTTCTTGTCCTTGTGCAGCTTTAACGTTTTCTCAAACACAACGTCCGTTGCTTTAAGGGTGGCATCTAGGGCTTCTAGGGAGGTTTTTGGTTTATCCTGCGATGATTTCATCGAGCCTGTCCGCCCAAGCTTGGAGTGCATCAAGTTTTTCCTGATAGTAAGGGTAACGGTCGTAGTCTGCCGTGACATCTTTTTCGATGTGATTGACGACTTTTTTGATTAGGTATTGGCTATATCCGAGGCGACCTAGGTTCGAAATTACGGCAGCCCTAATGTCGTGCAGCACCCAATCTTTGACACCTGATGAGCTGTTTACCTGGCGTTTGTGACTTGAAAAGCCATTGATGGGTTTGTCACCAATGATGCCAGACTTTAATAAAAACTCTCCTTCTTGCTGAAGTAAGTCATTCACAATTTCTCGTGCCTGGCGGGACAGAGGAACCATGTGTTCACGCTTGTTTTTTGTGTCCGCACCACTCAACAACCAGCCTTCTTCAGAAATTTGCGAGCGTCGCATGTGGGCGGTCTCTGTCTCTCTCTGGCCGCATAGCATTAATAGCCTCAGAAACGCCCTGTAAGGGCCGCTGAGCGCCTCTGATGCATGCCATAGGTCGCGAAGCTCAGAGTCCGTAAGCAGCCTGCGTCGAGGGGTTTCTTGGTAGGGTTGCTCGACCTGCTCAGTTGGTGCGTGTTCAAGGTAGTCTCGTCGAACGAGCCATTTGAAAAACTTACGCATGTGTGCAAGCGCGCGGTTGGCTGTCGTGCCTTTGCCTTGGTCTAGCAGGTTGTCCAAGATCGTGTGAATGTCAGCCCGCTTCACTTGCTGTATGGGCGTGCTGCCTAATTTTGGTAGGAGGTGCAGGCGTAAATTATCTTCGGCCTGCTTCCAGCTTCTATTTCTGGGCTTTTCATATTTTTCAATGAACTCTTTTGCCATAACAGCGACAGTCATCTCAGCTTCTTTGCGTCGATCCTGTTTCTCTTTTCGCGGATCGATTCCTTTTGCGACCAATCTGCGGGCTTCGTCTGCCATCTGCCTTGCGTCACGCAAGGAAATGTCTGGATATTTCCCAAAGGTTATCGTGCCTGTTTTCTTGTCCAGTCTAAAGCTGAAGCGGAATGATTTGATGTTGTTCGACGTGTGTTTGATTCCGAGGCCGCTGCAGGTTGCGTCGCCATAGTGCTTTTCGCCTGAGCTGGGAGGCGTCAGCTTTTGTAGCCATAAGTCGGTGAACTTTACTTTACTCATCGAGGGAAACTTCTGGGAAACATAATTGATGATTTTCTATGATCACCATGATACGAAATGTTTCATTTGTTTGCAATTATCCTTTAAAAAATAGAATAAAAGCAAGATCATATGGCGGTGATGATCCATCATGATGTCATTAGAGCGACTAACTTCTAATCAGCAGGTTCGGGGTTCGAGTCCTCGAGGGATCGCCATTTTTCCGTAACGCTTGCACGAATCACGCGGTGTGTCCGTCATGGGGGGCACAGGGAGAGGTCTATGTGACATCTCTGCGATATGCTGAATTTCCTCGCCCGCGGGCTGATATCCGCGCATCTGGCGGCCAAACCTTAAAAAAATCCTGCTTTTCGGTTCCTAGGCGCGTATGAAAGGCTTATACAGTTTCGCAACACACATGCGCTTGCGGGGAGGCATGACATGATAAGATCAGAACTTGTGCAAAAACTCGCGGAGGAAAATCCGCATCTTTATCAGCGCGATGTTGAGCGGATTGTGGGAGCAATTTTTGACGAAATCATCGAAGCCATGGCGCGAGGAGATCGGGTCGAATTGCGCGGCTTTGGCGCGTTTTCGGTAAAAAAGCGTGATGCACGCGTGGGCCGCAATCCGCGGACGGGCGAGGCTGTATCAGTCGAAGAAAAACATGTTCCCTTCTTTAAGGCGGGCAAATTGCTGCGTGACCGATTGAATTCGTAACGAGAACTGCGCGAGGGTAAGGCGTGATCCGAATAATAAAGCTGAGTTTCATTCTCTGTGTCGCGGTGGTTCTGATTGTTCTGGCGATTGCCAATCGCGATCCGGTGGTGATTAATCTTTTACCTGCCGATTTGGCGCTGTGGCTGCGGATAGATTTGTCTATATCCCTCCCTCTGTTCTTGATCATTTTCGGCGCGATTACCGCAGGTTTGGTTCTAGGCTTTGTTTGGGAGTGGCTGCGCGAACACCGGCATCGTGCGGATGCATCGCGCGCGAAGCGTGATGCGACACGCCTGTCGCGGGAATTGGAAACCCTCAAGGGCGAGGCACGGGCGAAAGAGGGTCAGGACGACATTCTTGCCTTGTTGGAGGATGGCAAGCCCTTGCGGCTTGGTTGATCCCTGATGAGCATTTCCATTAAATTTTGTGGCCTTTCTCAGCCTGCCGATATTGCGGCTGCGGCTGAGGCGGGTGCGCGCTATGTGGGTTTTGTATTTTTCCCAAAATCACCCCGCGCGGTTAGCCTGACACAGGCCCGTGACTTGGCGCTTGCCGTTCCCGTAGGCGTGGCCAAGGTGGGTTTGGTGGTCGATCCAGAGGATGGTTTTCTCGATCAACTTCTGGCCGAAGTGCCGCTGGATATTTTGCAATTGCACGGCCATGAAACACCTATCCGTGTGGCGGAAATCCGTGCGCGCACGGGCCTGCCTGTGATGAAGGCCATTGGTATCGCAGATGCGGATGATTTGGGGCAGATTGCGGATTACGCGGCGGTCAGTGATCAATTGCTGATTGATGCCAAGCCGCCGAAAAATGCTGACCTTCCTGGGGGGAATGGTCTTTCTTTTGACTGGCGGTTGTTGGCCGGGCGCAGATGGCCTGTGCCATGGATGCTGGCGGGTGGATTGACGCCTGACAATGTGCGGCTTGCCGTGCAAATGACAGGCGCGCAGCAGGTTGATGTTTCATCAGGCGTGGAAAGTCGGGCAGGGGTAAAAGACCCTATGCTGATCCATGCTTTTGCCGATGTGGTGAACGGGGGCTAAACCTTGTCCCTTTCTCTTGCTCAATTCTTGCGCCCGCGCTAGGCAGTGGGTCGAATGTGAAAAAAGGTGCCTCCATGCCCGATGATATCTTGAACAGCTTTATGACTGGCCCTGATGAAAGCGGCCGCTTTGGCCAATTCGGCGGGCGGTTTGTATCAGAAACCCTGATGCCGCTGATTTTGGAATTGGAAGCCCAATATGAACGCGCCAAAACAGATCAATCCTTCTGGGATGAAATGCATGATTTGTGGACGCATTATGTCGGCCGTCCGAGCCCCCTCTATTTCGCAGAACGCCTGACCGAGTATTTGGGCGGCGCGAAAATCTATCTCAAGCGAGATGAGCTAAACCATACGGGCGCGCACAAAATCAACAATGTGTTGGGTCAGATCATTTTGGCCCGCCGCATGGGTAAGACACGGATTATTGCGGAAACAGGTGCGGGCCAGCATGGCGTGGCCACGGCGACAGTCTGCGCAAAATTTGGCTTGAAATGCGTGGTCTATATGGGCGCGCATGATGTTGAACGCCAAGCGCCCAATGTGTTCCGCATGAAACTGCTTGGGGCCGAGGTTGTGCCTGTGACGTCAGGCCGTGGCACTTTGAAAGACGCGATGAACGATGCCTTGCGCGACTGGGTGACGAATGTGCGCGATACATTCTACTGCATCGGCACGGTCGCAGGCCCGCACCCATATCCCGCGATGGTGCGTGATTTCCAAGCGATCATTGGCAAAGAGGCCCGCGAACAGATGTTGGCCGCCGAAGGCCGTTTGCCAGATACGATCATTGCGGCCATTGGCGGCGGTTCAAATGCGATGGGGCTGTTTTACCCCTTCTTGGATGACAAGGAGGTGCAGATCATTGGCGTTGAGGCCGGTGGCAAAGGCGTCAATGACAAGATGGAGCATTGCGCAAGCTTGACAGGGGGGCGTCCGGGTGTGCTGCATGGCAACCGCACCTATTTGCTACAAGACGAAGATGGACAAATCCTTGAGGGTCATTCGATTTCGGCGGGGCTCGATTACCCTGGCATCGGGCCTGAGCATTCATGGCTGCACGATATCGGCCGTGCTGAATATGTCTCGATCACCGATAGCGAAGCTTTGGAGGCGTTTCAGCTGTGCTGCCACCAAGAGGGCATCATTCCCGCGCTAGAGCCAAGCCATGCTTTGGCCCATGTGATGAAAATCGCGCCGATCCTGCCAAAGGATCATTTGATCTGCATGAATATGTGTGGTCGCGGTGATAAGGATATCTTCACAGTGGCCCGTGCCTTGGGATGGGAGATGCAGGGCTAATCCCCGCATCTCTCCCCATTTATGCCCGCTCTGCGCCTAAACCATGGGTTCGGGTGTCACTCGATCTGATGCAATTCCAATACGGTCAGCGGAATGAGTTCGAGCGCACGCATATGGGTTGCGTGTAGGTTCACCTTTGGTGCAACGCCCTCTTCATGAGCCTGTAGGAACCGCGAGGCGCAAAGGCACCAGCGATCGCCCTCCTTTAAGCCAAGAAATCCATATTCGGGGCGGGGTGTGGTTAAGTCATTGCCCACATATTTTGAAAAGGCCAGAAATTCGCGGGTCATGACCGCGCAGACAGTATGCGCGCCGAAATCATCATCGCTGGTGTCGCAGCACCCGTTGCGAAAGAAGCCCGTCATTGGATCGCGGCCGCAGCTTTGCAGCGGCGCACCAAATACATTTACGCTTTCATCCATCGTCTATCCTCATACGCGCCAAAGGTGTTGCGAGAGAGGGATAGGAACACCCAAGGCGCTAAAAGTTTATCGAAACCGATCAACCAGCTTTTGTAACGGGCTTCGGCTGTCTTGCGGTGTCTCTACGGCCTCTGCGGGGGATGGGGCCGTGTCGCGTGATTTACGCCTCGGCGCTGTTTCGCGGACGGGTGTGGTGGTTTGTAAGGCCACAGCATTTTGGAACTGCGCGCCATTATCCTCGGCAAGGGCTTTGGCCCCATTCGAAATGCCCCGCAACATCATCTCTAGCCAAGACTGATCGGCCTTGGAAAAATCAGACAGAACATAGGCCGCGACCCAATCCTTGTGGCCTGGATGACCAATACCAAGCCGCACCCGGTGATACGCCTCACCAATATGGTCATGTAGTGACCGCAGACCATTATGCCCTGCATGCCCCCCGGACGACTTAAGCCGAAGTTTCGATGGGGCAAGGTCAAGCTCGTCATGAAAAACTGTGACATCTTGCGCAGTCAGTTTAAAAAACCGCATTGACTCGCCCACGGATTGCCCCGAGCGGTTCATATAGGTTTCTGGCTTGAGCAAGATCACCTTTTGGCCGCCCAGAACCCCTTCGCAGATTTGGCCTTGAAATTTGCTGCGCCACGGAGAGAATCCATGATCTGCAGCAATATGATCCAAGGCCATGAACCCGATATTGTGACGGTTCTGGCTATATTTCGCGCCGGGATTTCCAAGACCAACCCAAAGTTTCATAACTGCTGTGATACCCCGATTGCCCGTCCCGTGAAAGGGTGGTGTATGATAAAATAAAGGCGCGAAGAAATCTTCGCGCCTTTATCAATTCGTCAGAAGATCGGCCTGATTATTCGGCTGCTTCTTCTTCGCCTTCAGCAGCGGCTTCGTTATCTGCACTTACCAGACCCGATGGGGCGGTGATATTTGCGATCACGAAATCGCGGTCGATTGTTGGCTTAACGCCTTCTGGCAGGGTGACGTCAGAGATGTGGATCACATCGCCAATGCCGCGGCCTGTCAGGTCAACAGTGATACCTTCAGGGATGTCACCTGCAATCACCGAAAGCTCAACCTCGGCGCGCACGACTGTCAAAACGCCACCGCGTTTGATGCCAGGTGCGGCTTCGTGGTTGATGAAGTTGACAGGGATGAACAGCTTCACACGCGAAGTGCGGCGCAAGCGCATCAAATCAACATGGGTCGGCAGATCTTTTACCACATCGCGCTGCACGCCACGGCAAATGACGCGCACATCTTCTTGACCTTCAACCTTGAGGTTGAACAGAGTCGAGAGGAAGCGGCCTTCTTTCAGGCGCTTGAGCAATTGGTTAAAGGGGATTTGAATCGCAAGAGGGTCAGCCCCACCGCCATACACAATACCGGGCACTTTGCCTTCACGGCGAGCTTGACGAGCGGCCCCCTTGCCTGTCCCCGTCCGTGCCTCGGCGATAAGATCAGGAATCTCACCAGCCATAGCTATATCTCCATATGTTATGGGCCGCCTCCAAGGGTGTCGGGCCCGTGAAGCCGCGCTCTTACAAGCATTTTCCACCTTTGACCAGAGCTAAATCTGCCATTTTTCTCATATATCGCTTGAGCCATTCCAATCGGCGGGGTAGCGATTTCAGCATGCATGCGCTCGCCAAAATTAGACAGGATCTTTCGCTGACCATCAGGCCCGTCTTTGGCTTTATGGTTTTGGGCATCTTTTGGGGCTCTTATGCGGCGCTTGCCCCGCAGATAAAGGCCCAGATCGGGGCAGGTGATGGGCTTTTTGGCACGCTTTTGCTGATGTCCGCTTTGGGGCTTGTTACGGCAATGTGGTTGGCGCCTCGGGTGGATCGGCATTTGGGCAAATGGGGGCTGCCCCTTGGCGCGGGTCTATTGGCCTTGTCGTTTGCGGTTTTGGGTGCGGCAAGCCGACCCTTGGAGTTTGGCATTGGGATGATTTTAGCGGGGGCGGCTTCGGGGTTGACGGATGTTATTATCAATGCCCGCGTCTCAGAGGCAGAGGCCGCTTATAAGCGTCCGCTTATGTCACTTAATCATTCGATGTTTTCTTTCGCCTATGCGCTTGCTGCATTGAGCGCAGGCGCGGCGCGGGAATTTGATGCCTCAGCCTTACAGGTTTTTTTGGGGTTAGGGGTCATCGTTGCTTTGGCACTGCCCATTTTGCGCAGCCCATCTTTTTTGGTCGGTGCTTCGCAGGATGGCGCAACGGAGCAGGGCGTTGATTTGGCCAGCTTCTGGTCGGGTTTGGTGATCTGGCCTGGATTGGTGGTAATGTTTGGCTTCATGTCAGAGGCCGCGATGGAAAGTTGGTCTGCCTTGCACATTGAACGCTCGCTCGGCGGGCGGGCTGTCGAAGGGGCGATTGGCCCCTTCATGTTGGGCTTAACGATGGGGATTGGCCGTCTTGCAGGGCATTTTCTCACGCAAGCGCATGATACGCTGCGCATGGTTTCGCGCGCGGCGTTGGTTTCGGCGGCGGGGGCGGTGATCGCCGCTTTCGCAGTGACGCCCGAGATGGCCTATACAGGATTTGCGATCCAAGGATTGGGCGTCTCGATTATCGCGCCATTGGCGCTAGGTTTGGCGGGGCAACTCGCAGGGTCTGGGGAAAGAACGCGAACCATCGCCTGCGTGTCGGTCATTGGGTTTGCGGGGTTTTTGCTCGCCCCCGCAACAATGGGATGGATGGCAGAATTGGCCAGTCTGCGGGTGGCTTTTGGCATGATCGCGGTGATTTTGCTCATCATCCCGCTGATCTGCGCGCGTGCGCTGCGCCCCCTCTCACCTGCGCGTGGCGGGCAAGAGGGGCGCATCAGCGGGGTTTAGCCCCACTCGCCACTAAAGTTTTTCGGAACGAGCAGGTTGTGACGTCCAAGGGCCTTCACATCACGCTCGCCGCACAGCGCCATCGTGCTGTCCAGTTCCTTATGGATCACTTCCAAAGCGCGGGTAACGCCTGCTTCCCCCATGGCGCCAAGCCCGTTGACGAAGGCGCGCCCGATATAGGTGCCTTTTGCCCCCATGGCCAAAGCCTTTAGCACATCCTGACCAGAGCGAATGCCACTGTCGAGATGCACTTCGATCTTGTCGCCCACCGCGTCCAAAATCGGCTCTAACATACGGATTGAGGACAAGGCCCCATCCAATTGCCGCCCGCCATGGTTGGACACAACAATAGCATCCGCGCCGACCTTTGCGGCCATTTTTGCATCTTCGGCATCCAAAATGCCTTTGATGATCACAGGGCCGTCCCACATTTTGCGGAATTGTTTAATGCGTTCCCAATCAAGGCTTTGATCAAAGGCTTGCGCCGTCCATGAACTCAGCGAGGAGGGGTCATCAATCCCATCGACATGACCCACAATATTACCAAAGAAGCGCCGCTTTGTGCCAAGCATCTCAAGGCCCCATTGCACCTTGGTCATCATATCAGCCACGGATTTCACAGTGAATTTGGGCGGTGCTGACAGCCCGTTTTTGAGGTCTTTGTGGCGTTGACCCAAAAGCTGCAAATCCACTGTAATCACGATGGCCGAGCATTTAGCGTCTTTCGCGCGCTGAAACAGACGCGTCATGAAATCATCGTCTTTGAGCGTGTAGACCTGAAACCAGAAGGGTTTGCTGGTATGTTCCGCCACATCTTCGATGGAGCAGATCGACATAGTCGAGAGGGTGAAGGGCACACCGAATTTTTCTGCGGCCCGCGCCGCTTTGATCTCGCCATCAGCGCGCTGCATACCCGTCAGCCCAACAGGGGCCAAGGCCACGGGCATAGCCACATCATGGCCAATCATGGTCGAGGCTGTGCTGCGGTTTGACATATCGACCGCCACCCGTTGGCGGAGGCGGATCAGGTCAAAATCGGATGAGTTTTCGCGGAAGGTCTGCTCTGTCCAGCTGCCCGATTCTGCGTAATCGTAGAACATCTTTGGCGTGCGCTTTTGATGCAAGCGGCGCAGGTCTTCGATTTCGGTGATGACGGGCATGGTGGCACTCCTCCGCAAGGCTGGTAAGGAAGTCTTACCAATTCTTGCGAAGGCCCGCAATCATTTGGCGCGATGCGCCCCATCGGCCAAGGATTTCACAAAGGCGGTGATCTCTGGCACGGTTTTTCCCTGCTCAATCAGGCTGACAATCGCGGACCCCACGACCGCCCCATCGGCAACGCCAGCAATCGCTTCGGCGGCCTCAGGCGTTTTGATGCCAAAGCCCACAATCACGGGCAGATTGGTCTGGGATTTGATCCGTGCCACTTCTGGCCCAACATCACCCGCCTGCGCATTGGCGGCCCCTGTGATGCCCGTGATCGAAACATAGTAAATGAAGCCCGATGTATTTTCCAACAGCTTGGGCAGGCGTTTGTCATCACTGGTCGGTGTCGCCAGACGGATGAAATTCAACCCTGCGTTTTGCGCGGGAATGCACAGCTCGCTGTCTTCTTCGGGAGGCAAATCAACGATGATCAAGCCGTCAATGCCCGCCTCCTTGGCTTGCTCCAAAAAGCGATCCACACCGCGGCTGTAAATCGGGTTGTAATATCCCATCATCACAATCGGTGTGTCATTATCGGTTTTGCGTAACTCACGCGCTATTTGCAGCGTTTTGTCTAGGGTCTGCCCCCCTTCAAGCGCGCGCTGCCCCGCAAGTTGGATGGTCGAGCCATCCGCCATTGGATCGGTAAAGGGCAGGCCCAATTCGATGATATCCACACCCGCCGCAGGCAGGGATTTGATCAACTCAAGCGAGGTGTCGTAATCAGGATCGCCCGCCATGACATAGGCGACAAAGGCCTTCTTGCCCTCTTGGGCCAGCCGCGCAAAAGTGGTGTCGATCCGTGTCATAGATGCCTCCCGCGAAATCGTTCGGTTGGGGTTTGCGGCAAATAGCGGCGGAAATCAATGGGGCCTGACGGCTTCGGGCCATTGCCCCGCCGCGCACTTGGCCCTAGAAGGCAGCCAACGCGCATCACGGAGGTCGCTTGCAATGGGTTTCAAAATGGGAATCGTGGGTCTGCCCAATGTTGGGAAATCCACGCTGTTCAACGCCTTGACCAAAACCGCAGCCGCACAGGCTGCGAATTTCCCCTTTTGCACCATCGAGCCGAATGTGGGCGATGTGGCCGTGCCTGACCCACGCCTTGAGAAATTGGCCGCGATAGCAGGCTCAAAACAGATCATTCCAACCCGCATGACCTTTGTCGATATTGCGGGCCTCGTGCGCGGGGCCTCTAAGGGCGAGGGGTTGGGCAACCAATTCCTAGCCAATATTCGCGAGACCGATGCCATCGCCCAAGTGTTGCGCTGCTTCATTGATGATGATGTGACCCATGTGGAAGGCCGCGTTGACCCCGTGGCCGATGCTGAGACCATCGAAACCGAACTGATGCTCGCTGATCTCGAAAGCATCGAGAAACGCCTGCAAAACCTGACCCGCAAAGTGCGCGGTGGCGACAAAGAGGCGGTGCAGCAAGAGCGCCTTTTGAAAGAGGCGCAGGCGATGCTAGAGCAGGGCAAACCCGCCCGCATGGTCGAGGTGGCAGAGGATGACGCGAAAGCGTGGAAGATGTTGCAACTTCTGACCACCAAGCCCGTGCTATATGTTTGCAATGTGGACGAGGCCTCTGCCGCCACGGGCAATGACCTCTCCGCGCGGGTTGAGGAGATGGCCAAGGCGCAAGGGGCGGCTTCGGTCGTCATCTCAGCCGCGATTGAGGAAGAAATCAGCCAATTGCCCGCCGAGGATGCCGCCGTGTTCTTGGGCGAAATGGGTCTAGAGGAGGCAGGTCTCGACCGCCTTATTCGCGCGGGCTATGACCTTCTGGCATTGGAAACCTATTTCACCGTTGGCCCGAAAGAGGCCCGCGCATGGACGATCCGCCACGGCACCGCTGCGCCACAAGCCGCAGGCGTGATCCATGGCGATTTCGAGCGCGGCTTCATCCGCGCCGAAACCATCGCCTATGAGGATTACGTCACCTTGGGCGGCGAGGTCGCAGCCAAAGACGTAGGAAAAATGCGGGTCGAGGGGAAAAACTACATCGTCAAAGATGGTGATGTGCTGCATTTCCTCTTCAACGCCTAATCCCGCCGCGCCACAAATTCCCCCCTTGCCCCTGCGCGCCCATGTCGTTAGACGGGTCAGCGGAGACGTGGCCGAGTGGTCGAAGGCGCTCCCCTGCTAAGGGAGTAGACGGGAAACCGTCTCGTGGGTTCGAATCCCATCGTCTCCGCCATTTCAAATCTAATTTTCAAGAAAGTTGAACTTTCGCGTTTCCGAAATAATACTCCCATCAGATCATGGGAGTAGTTATGCAAAAGTTTGTCATTTCTTGTGCAATAGTACTGACCGCGGCATCGCAAGCAGTAGATGCGCAACAAACAGAAACTACAGGTTTCGAACAGCATCCAATTTTCACAGCGCAATTCATATTGAACCAGCTTGGATATGACGCTGGTCGTGTTGATGGTGACTACGGCCCTAGAACAGCTGCCGCAATTTCTGAATTTTATCGGGAAACAAGTCTCGATGATGACGACCCCACCGTGGTCGATACCTCGGACTTGCTTGCTCTCATCAGTGTTGCGGAAGAAGCAGGTCTAAGAACAGCGCCTTTCGCTGGCTTTGAACACGAGAATTCAAATTCTGAATTTCTCTATCCGCCTCTTAGCCCGGCGATCACTAGAGAACGATATTGGTTTGGGCATTTTTGGTCGAACCACGACTTCAACAACGATGGGCTACTCGATTTCATCTACACGGGAACCATGAACCCAGAAAACGTCGAGGTGACTGGCGAAAATACAGCTGGATTGTGCGGAGGAAGTGATTGCGAAGGCGACATGCCTGGACCTACGTTATTTCTACAAAATGAAAGCGGAGCATTTATTGATCGTAGTGATCTGTTTGTAGATCTGCGCAGTGTTCCTGGTCAGTCTTTGGCACGACAAAACTTAGTTGCTGACTTTAACGGTGACGATATTCCTGACCTGTTCGTTGCAGATCATGCAATTGGTCATCACGATGGCATTAGAGACAGTTATTTTTTGAGCCAGCCCAATGGAACTTGGCTGGAAAGCTCCAACACACATCTGAGCGATCCAAACTATCAGATTTTTGATCACGGTGGTGCAGTTGGAGACATAGATGCAGATGGAGACGTAGACATTGTCCTCACCGAACTTGCAAACAAGCTGACTTGTTGGATCAACGATGGCTCTGGATTCATGTCTAGGCGGACATGTGGCGATGTTAATGCGTTCGCTATCGAGCTAGGCGATATGGATGGAGATGGTGACCTCGATTTGGTTCATGCTGGCCATGAATATGGAGGCTCTTCTCCCACAGGCATTGCCCTGAACGATGGTCGCGGCAATTTCATTCGTTCTGTTCGGTTGCCCACAATTGAGAGTTGGGGAACGGTCCCTGAAGTGGGCCTATGGGATCTAGACACGGATGGTGATCTCGACATCGTCTTGTCACGTGCGGGTATCTTATACGTTGGCACCGGTGTGCAAGTAATCGAGAACCTCGGCGACGGCTCCTATGGCTCCTCCTTCTATCCAATTGTTACTGCACCAGATGGTTATGTTGCAGAACATGAAGGCAATGAATGGAACAATTTCATTGAAAACTTCCGCTTTCATGATGTCGATGCGGATGGCCTTGTCGACGTGGCATTCATTGGCGGTGGGGGCGATGATCAACAAAACGCTCACATGGTCAGAGGGGCGTATCTCAAAAATGTTGGTGGATTGGCGTTTTCACATATTCCGGCAAGTGATCCCGCCAACCATGTGCTTCGTGTTCCTGAGAGCCTATTTAATGGAGCGGGCAGCCGAGGCAGAATTCTGAGTAATGCTGGTATTCCTTTCGGCAATATCTACGCCGCGGCATTTAATGACTTTGTTGGTGACCATTCTGATCAGTCATTCTCCATGGATGATTTTTTCGCTTTAGCGTCACCAATCCAGTTGCCAACGTCTGGCGCTGTCATAACGGCAATGGGTAATTTAGAGATTCATGATCGTGTTCTAGCTGGCAAATACGATGTTGTTATCGAGTGGGCTGGTCGAGAATTCGTCGCGACATTCTGCCAAGAATATTACCCTCAATTTGACTTTCTTGCGAACCGGCTGGTGTTGGGAGCGGATCAGGGTTTTGGTGGTTTTGACGAATTAGCGCAGTTCGCAACCAACTCTTGTGCATTCTATCAAGGACGTGTCGCTGTTGGTGCTTGGGAAGCGGACCCTGCCATTTCTGTGACCGGCTTGGATGCCGTTTTAAACGATCTAAACCGTCAAGAAGTTGGGCTAGAGCTGATAGTCAAAATGCCAATGCTAACCGACGAACAACGCAATGAAGTTCTCACTACCGTGGGTGGCCAAGTTGTAGATATGCTTGGAAATGAACAAAGCATCGAGGTGGCGGAAGGCAACGGTTCGTCCGGCTCAGGTGAAACATCAAGCTCTGTTTTCTACACCAACTCTGCTGAGGCAGTTTGTAGTAACGGTGAACAAGCAGCATTTCATGTTTATCGCACTGGGTCGGATCAATGGTTCGTATACTTACAGGGTGGTGGCCTAGCATCAAACGCTGAAGAGTATTTGTCTCGCGTCCCAACTTGGACGACACCCCGCACTCAACAGGGCTATCTTCAAGACATGCCCGCCGTCGAAGATTTTCTCAACAAAGGCTACAATGTGGCAGTAATCCCCTATTGTTCGAATGACCTATACCAAGGTTCTCACACGCACACTATCCGTGGTGAAACGGTGTATTTCCGGGGACGAGCAATAGTAGAGGATGTCATCAACCAATTGGCTCCTGACCTGTCAGCTGCATCTCGTTTAGTGTTTGGTGGCTCGAGTGCCGGAGCTATTGGATTGGGTTACAATGCTGACTTGATTGCTCAATTTGAAAACCCATACCTGCTGGTAGACAGTTTTTGGCTCGATACTGAATCCAGAGCTGTCCGAGATAGTTGGAGTGGACCTAATTGGGATGCAATCGAACAGTTTGTATATGCCAACATGCCACAACACTGTGGGTCACAATGGGCCAGTTGTTTTCCACAGAGAACACATTTCGACCGATATGGATTCGAGAACGTCTTCTTCATCTGGAATATGGGTGATCCCTACATGAGAGGCGATACCAACGCCAATCGAGCGAGCATAGAAAGTGATCTCGCTTACTACGGGCAAGGCCTATCCATAAAGAACGGCGAAGAGTTACATCCTGACTATGCCGACTGGGTTCATGGAATGCTTTTCAATGATTTCTACGATTTCCCGTTGGATGGCGGCTCTCTGCAAGAGCGGATATGGGCGTGGTTGAATTAAATGGAAAGGAGGCCATCTCTGGCCCCTCTTTCGCATCGCTTTTTTCTCACGCATGATCACATCATTTGCGACAAAAAATAGATTGGGGCCGCGATTGCAAAAGTCGCACAGGCCGCTTTGGACAGGCACACGGCGCAGGCCAACGGGCCTTTGCCGCTGGTCATTTCACCAAACCATCCCAAAAACGCACCGACTGCATAGCCTGCTGCTTCGCGTTTCAGCTGTTGTTGTTTGATTGATACCTGTGACTGGGCATAACGCGCTTTTAGATCAATTTGGCCTTTTTGCGCCATGTCACGGGTCATTGATTGGTCATTCATCCTCGCCTCCTAAATCATGTCAGTTCCGCTGACTTAGTGCCGTGGCGCGAAAGGCAAGGCGTAAGGTTAAGCTGCGGGCCGTATCGGAGATTTTCTCAAGTCTTGATTTTTTCCGCGCGATAAGAAAACGTAAAGCTTGGTAAAAAATTGAAAGTGAGACAAATGGAAGATCGGCCCGTGCGCAATATGGAGGAGTTTGCCGCCTTTTGCGGGGTGTCGCGTCCGACTGTGTCAAAATATTTTCACGACCCCGAAAGCGTCCGCCCCGCCACCCGAGCCAAAATTGAGCAGGCGTTAGAGGAAAGCCATTATCGCCCCAATATCTTTGCGGTGAACCAGAACCGCAAACTGACGAAGAACATCGGCATTGTTTTGCCCTATCTGGCAGACCCGTTTTTTGCCGAAATCGCAAGGCGGATTGAGACATTAGTAATTGCGCAGGGGTTTCGCCCAATTTTGCTTAGCTCGCATGGCGATCCGCAGCTTGAGGTTGGCAATTTGGACGCACTACGCGCGATTAAGCCTGCGGCTGTTTTATTGGCCCCGCTTGGGCGCGCCTCTGATCGGGCGGCGTTGGAAGGCTTTTGCGCTGATGTGCCCACAGTAAATTTTGATGCCAATATTGAGGGGATCGGCGAGGCCTTTGTGGGTCACAACAACGAACAAGCAACCGATAAGATGGTTGAATATCTGACCCGCACAGGCGAGCCGCCCGTATTTTTTGAGATGCGCACGCCGCCCAACCCAAATGCGAATAAACGCCGCTTGGCCTATATCGGCGCGATGGAGCGATTGGGGTTCGCACCACAGGTCGTGCAGGCCCATGGGGAAGGTTGGGCGCTCGAGGAGATCGGCTATAACGAAGGGCGGCGGGTGATTATGGAGCGCGCCTTTTCAAGCAATACGATTTTCTGTAGCAATGACCGCTTGGCCATTGGCTTTTTGGCGGCGGCTTATGAATTGGGTTTGCGCGTGGGGCGCGAGGCGGATTGCGCGCTGCGGGTGGCGGGGCATGACAACCACCCCGTGGCGCGGTTTACCTGCCCGACCTTGACCACGATCTCGCATGATTATGCGCGCATTGCCACGAAAAGCGTTGAGACAATGATGGCTTTGATCGAGTCGGGCGAACGCGGCGATACCCGACAAGTGACGCTGTTTGATGGCGAGTTGATTATGCGCGCTTCGGCATAATCTAAGGTTATCAAGGGCTAAGATAAAAATTTACACGCGTAAATTTTTTTATTGACGGGAAACAAGTCTTGTCAGTAACGTCTGGTCACTGAATAGAATCCTTGGGAGGAGTAGGATGACTATGAAACGCTCGTTGCTTGCAGCGACAGCTTTGTCTGTGCTGACTGCTGGCGCTGTGATGGCGCAGACCATCACAATCGCAACCGTAAACAATGGCGATATGATCCGTATGCAGGGCTATACGGATACATTCACAGAACAAACTGGTATCAATGTTGAGTGGGTGACCCTTGAGGAAAACGTGCTGCGTCAGCGCGTGACCACTGACATCACCACAAATGGTGGCCAGTTCGACATCATGACCATCGGCATGTATGAGGCGCCGATCTGGGGTTCTAATGACTGGCTTGTGCCTTTGGACGACCTCAGCGCCGAATACGATGTGGCTGACCTTCTGCCTGCAATGGCAGGCGGTTTGAGCCATGATGGCACGCTATACGCGGCACCTTTCTACGGCGAAAGCTCAATGGTGATGTATCGCACAGACCTGATGGAAGCAGCGGGTCTGGAAATGCCAGAAGCGCCAACTTGGGCCTTCATCCGCGAAGCGGCGGCAGCGATGACAGATCGCGCAAATGAAATCAACGGCATCTGTCTGCGTGGTAAGGCAGGCTGGGGTGAAGGCGGCGCTTTCATCACTGCAATGTCCAACTCGTTTGGCGCACGTTGGTTTGACATGGACTGGAACGCACAGTTCGACACACAGCCATGGCGTGACACGTTGGAATTCTTTGTTGGCATGATGAATGAATCGGGCCCTGCGGGCTATGCCACCAACGGCTTCAACGAGAACCTGTCGCTGTTCCAGCAGGGCAAGTGCGGTATGTGGATTGACGCGACTGTTGCGGCATCCTTCGTCACCAACCCCAATGACTCGACTGTTGCAGATCACGTAGGTTTTGCCCTGGCACCTGATAATGGCCTTGGCAAGCGTTCCAACTGGCTCTGGGCTTGGGCCTTGGCTATCCCTGCGGGCACACAGCAAGCAGATGCAGCCAAGCAGTTCATCGAATGGGCGACTTCCAAAGAATATATCGAATTGGTTGCCGCCAATGAAGGTTGGGCAAACGTGCCTCCTGGCGCGCGCACCTCGCTCTATGAGAACCCCAACTACACAGACGTTCCATTTGCAGACATGACACTTCGTTCGATCTTGTCCGCAGACCCGAACGACTCGACCGTTGAGCCAAGCCCCTATGTCGGCATTCAGTTCGCAGCGATCCCAGAATTTGCGGGCATCGCATCTGAAGTGAGCCAAGAATTCTCGGCAGTTTATGCAGGCCAGCAGTCCATTGATGAGGCTTTGGAAAAAGCACAAGCCATCACCAATGAAGCAATGGAAGCAGCGGGCTATCGCTAAGCGGTAACCCACCTCCCCAAGAACGTGGGAGGCGTCTCAAGGTCGCCTCCCACATTTTCCGACATCGCCCCAATATTTGATAATATATATTGACCAGACCCGATGTCTGTCCCGTGAAGGATTTGCCGATGGCCACCCAACATTCACGATCCGCTGCGCGTGTGATGATGGCCCCTGCCGTGATCTTGCTGCTTGGTTGGATGCTTGTTCCGTTGACCATGACCTTGTGGTTTTCGTTTCGGCAATATCTGCCGCTGCGCGGTGGCGACCAAGGCTTTATCGGGTTTGAGAATTACATCCGCTTTATCAGCTCAAGTTCGTTTTGGCCTGCGGTTCAAACCACCCTTGTGATCGTGCTGGGGGTTTTGGCCATCACTGTTATCCTTGGGATCTTCCTCGCCATGCTGTTGGATCAGCCCATTTGGGGGCAGGGTGTCGTGCGGATCATGGTCATCGCGCCCTTTTTCGTTATGCCCACTGTATCGGCTTTGGTGTGGAAGAATATTTTTATGGATCCCGTCAATGGCCTGTTCGCGCATTTGTGGCGCGCTTTTGGGGCCGAACCTGTTGTGTGGTTGTCGGATGTGCCGATTACATCGCTGATCATGATTGTCTCGTGGCAATGGCTGCCTTTTGCTACGCTGATTTTGCTAACCGCGATCCAATCTTTGGATGGTGAGCAACTAGAGGCCGCCGAAATGGATGGCGCAGGCCCTGTTGCAAGGTTTTTCAATCTGGTGCTGCCGCATTTGGCGCGGGCGATCACGATTGTGATCTTGATCCAGACGATTTTCTTACTGTCTATTTTTGCCGAAATTTTTGTGACCACTGGCGGGGCCTTTGGCACGCGGACGCTGACCTACCTGATCTTCCAACGCGTGTTGGAAAGCCAGAATGTGGGTCTGGGGTCTGCGGGCGGGGTCTACGCCATCATCCTTGCCAATATTGTTGCCGTCTTTTTGATGCGCATCGTTGGCAAGAATTTGGACGCGTGAGGAGGAAACGCTATGGCCCGCGCAGTCACCCCAAACCGTAAGCTCATCAATACTTTGGTTGCATGGACGATTGGCTTTTTGATCTTCTTCCCGATCTTATGGACGATCCTGACAAGCTTCAAAACCGAGGCGCAAGCGATCAATGACCCGCCTTTATTCTTGTTCTTTGACTGGACGCTAGAGAATTATGGCGTTGTGCAGGAGCGGTCGGACTACACCCGCTATCTGTGGAATTCGATCATAATCGCGTTTGGTTCAACCGCGCTTGGCCTGTTGGTGGCGATCCCCGCCGCTTGGGCTATGGCCTTTGTGCCTTCCAAACGCACCAAGGATATTTTGCTTTGGATGTTGTCCACCAAAATGTTGCCTGCGGTTGGGGTGCTTTATCCCATTTACCTGCTCTTCATTGAGCTTGGCCTTCTCGACAGCCGCTTTGGTTTGGTTGTGGTGATGATGCTCATCAACCTGCCGATCATTGTCTGGATGCTCTATACCTATTTCAAGGAAATCCCGAGCGAGATCCTAGAGGCCGCGCGGATGGATGGCGCGAGCTTGCGCGAGGAAATCCTGTATGTGCTGACACCAATGGCCATTCCAGGAATTGCCTCAACCATTTTGCTCAATGTCATTTTGGCGTGGAACGAGGCGTTTTGGACATTGAACCTCACAGCGGCCAATGCGGCCCCGCTGACGGCCTTCATCGCCAGTTATTCTAGTCCAGAAGGGCTGTTTTACGCGAAGCTATCGGCAGCTTCGACCATGGCGATTGCGCCCATTCTTGTGATGGGGTGGTTCAGCCAGAAACAACTTGTGCGCGGCCTGACCTTTGGCGCGGTTAAATAAGCGGAGCGGAAATGGGACAGATCACATTAAACAAAGTGTCCAAGAAATTCGGGGATGTCGAAGTTATTCCGCCGCTGGATTTGGACATTAATGATGGCGAGTTTGTCGTCTTTGTCGGCCCATCAGGCTGCGGGAAATCCACGCTTTTGCGTTTGATCGCAGGGCTTGAGGATGTCAGCGATGGCGCGGTGATGATTAACGGGGTGAATGCAACTGACATTGCCCCAGCCAAGCGCGGTCTGGCGATGGTGTTCCAGTCTTACGCGCTTTATCCGCATATGTCGGTGCGCAAGAATATCGCGTTTCCGCTGCGTATGGCGGGGCTGAGCAAATCGGAACAAGACGCCCGTGTTGCGCAAGCGGCAGAGGTTTTGAATCTAACGGATTATCTCGACCGTAGGCCAGGGCAATTATCGGGTGGTCAGCGTCAGCGCGTGGCCATTGGCCGTGCCATCGTGCGCGAGCCTGCCGCATTCTTGTTTGACGAGCCTTTGTCAAACCTAGATGCGGCGCTGCGGGTTGGGATGCGCCTTGAGATCAGCGAATTGCACAAGCGCCTGAAGACCACGATGATCTATGTGACCCATGATCAGGTCGAAGCGATGACCATGGCCGATAAGATCGTGGTCTTGCGTGCAGGCGTTATCGAACAGGTGGGAAGCCCTTTGGAGCTGTATCAGCGCCCTTGCAACACCTTTGTCGCAGGCTTTATCGGATCACCCAAGATGAACCTGTTAGGCGGTGATCTGGCTACACCTTATGGCGCCCATACGATTGGCATCCGCCCCGAGCATTTGGAAATTTCCACAAGCAAAGGCACATGGTCAGGGCAGGTTGGTGTGTCTGAACATTTGGGGTCTGACACGTTTTTGCACGTTCAAATCGAGGGCCATGCCGAACCAATCACCGTGCGGATCTCGGGTGAGATGGACGTAGATTACGGCGCGACTGTGCATTTGACGCCAAACCCCGATCACATCCACCGCTTTAATGCAAAGGGGCTCCGCCAGTCATGACACGGCTTGTTGGGAAAAAGGCGCTGATCACGGGGGCTGCGCGCGGCATCGGATACGCGTTTGCGCAGCGCTACATTGCAGAAGGCGCAGAGGTTGCAATTGGCGACATTAACATCACCCGCGCCCGAGAGGCGGCAGCGGCGCTTGGCCCCAAGGCGTGCGCGGTTGAAATGGATGTGACAGACCAAGCCAGTATCGAGGCTGCCGTGGATGAGGTTGAAGCCAACCTTGGTGGGATTGATATCTTGATCAACAATGCGGCGCTTTTCACCGCTGCCCCCATTGTCGAAATCACGCGCGCCGATTTTGACAAGGTCTTTGCGATCAACGTGGCGGGCGTTCTGTTTACCATGCAGGCTGTCGCCAAGAAAATGATTGCCCGCGGGCAGGGGGGCAAGATTATCAATATGGCCAGCCAAGCAGGGCGGCGCGGTGAGGCCTTGGTGGGGGTCTACTGTGCCTCTAAGGCGGCTGTGATCAGTCTGACCCAATCCGCAGGGCTGAACCTCATTTCCCATGGGATCAATGTGAATGCGATCGCGCCTGGCGTGGTAGATGGCGAGCATTGGGACGGGGTGGATGCGTTTTTTGCAAAATATGAGGGCAAGCCGCTTGGCCAGAAAAAGCGCGAAGTCGGCGAAGCCGTGCCTTTCGGGCGCATGGGGCAAGCTGAAGATTTAACAGGCATGGCCGTGTTTCTGGCAAGCGCGGATGCCGATTACATCGTGGCCCAGACATATAATGTCGATGGCGGGAATTGGATGAGCTGATGCGAGACGTGCCCATGATTGCTCTTAGCCAAGATAACCTTTCAAGCCTGCCTTCAAAGATTGCGCGGCCCAGTTATGATCGAAGCGCGCTTTCGGCAGGAATTGTTCATATTGGCCTTGGGAATTTCCACCGTGCGCACCAATCGTGGTATTTGCATCGCCTGATGGAGCAGGGTCTGGCGCATGATTGGGCGATTATCGGTGCAGGCGTGCGCCCTTACGATGACGTGCAGCGTCAAAAAATGCTGGCACAGGATTGTCTGACGACATTGATAAAGCTTGATCCCGAAGGTGTCTCTGCCGAAGTGGTCGGGTCGATGATTGATTACATCCCTGTGGTTGAGGGTAATGGCCCGCTGATCGCGCGCATGGCTGAGGCGGATATTCGGATTGTCGCCCTAACTGTGACCGAAGGTGGCTATTATATCGACCCTGTTACGCTCGGGCTTGATGAGGCCCATCCTGATATTGTGCATGATGTGGCCCATCCTGACCAGCCGCGCACGGCCTTTGGCGCGATTGTTGCGGCCTTGCGGCTGCGCCGTGCCAAGGGGCAGGGGCCAATCACGTTGCAATCTTGCGATAACCTACAGGGCAATGGCGCGGTTCTGCGTCAGACGATTGTGTCGCTTGCGCGTCTTATGGATGCTGATTTGGCCGATTGGATCAACACCGCCTGCAGCTTTCCCAATTCGATGGTGGATTGCATCGTCCCTGCGACAGGGCCGAATGAATTGGCCTTGGTCGAGGAGTTTGGACTGCATGATCAAGTGCCCGTCACCCACGAGGCCTTTCGCCAATGGGTGATCGAAGATGATTTTTGTGCGGGCCGCCCCGATTGGGATTTGGCCGGTGCGACCTTCTCGGATCACGTTCACGCGTTCGAGGCAATGAAAATTCGCATTCTAAACGGCGGACATCAGGTGTTGGCCAATGCAGGTGAGGTTCTGTCACTTGCCACAATCTCTGCTGCGATGGGGGATGCGGATGTTGCGCCCTTTTTTGCAAAAGTAGTGCGCGAGGAAATCGCGCCCCATGTGCAGCCCGTGCCAGATATGACCCCCGCCGATTATGTGACGCTGATTGAGCGGCGCTTTGGCAATGAGATGATTGTCGACACAACGCGCCGCGTGGCGTTTGATGGCTCGTCCCGTCATCCAGGTTTTGTGCTGCCTTCGTTGCGCGATGGTTTGGAAAAGGGCAGCTCAATTTCAGGGCTCGCTTTGGTCGAGGCCGCATGGGCGCGCATGTGTGCCGCCACCCGCGAAGATGGAACAGTGATTGAAGCGAATGACCCTAATTGGTCTGATTTGCATCAGACGGCGCTTGTCGCAAAATCTGATCCAATGGCATGGCTTTCTATGTTGCGGATCTATGGTGATCTGGCCGATGATCCGCGCTTTGCGACAGCATTTTGTGATTGGTTGACTTTGATTTGGTCGCAAGGGTTGCGCGCTGCTTTGCGCGCCTATGTGGCGGCGGATTAAGCCCTTGGCATTTGTAGGGTCTTTGCGCCTATAGTCGGGGCACATATCTTCGACAACAAAGGCCCGCAGCATGAAGCTAGAATTTCACCATATCAATTTCGTCTCCGAAGATGTGGATCGGTTGCACGCGTTCTACACGGGTGTTTTGGGGTTGGACGACATCCCAATCCAATCTTTCCCGCGCCCTGAGGCAACTTCGCAAAGCGGGTATGATGGTAAAATTCGTTTTGCCACGGATGGGCAGATGCAGATGCATCTTGCCACAAAGGATTTGTCTGTCGCCTTTCGCAATGGCGAGGTGATCAACCCTGTTGAACGCGGGCATATTGCCTTTCGCACAGATGACATTGCAGCCTTTATGGCGCTGCTTGACCAACATAACATTCCTTATTCCGATTATGGCACTGCCTTTGCGAAAGAATGGCATCAGGTCTTTTTCCATGATCCCGAGGGCAATGTGATCGAGGTGCACCAAGCTGTATGATGGGGGGTCTGTGGCTTCTTTTTGGGACGGCTTTCCTTGCGGCAAGCCTAATCCCCGCGCAATCTGAGGCGGTCTTGGTTGGTCTAATCCTTGGCCAGACCTATCCCGTCTGGCTGTTGGTCTTGGTCGCTGGGATTGGCAATGTTTTGGGCTCTTGTTTTAATTGGGGTTTGGGGCGCGTGGCTGAAACACAAGCCGATAAACGCTGGTTTCCGATATCCCGCGCGAATTTGGCCCGCGCGCAAGACCGCTATCAGCGTTGGGGTTGGATCAGCCTTTTGGCCTCATGGGTGCCAATTATCGGTGATCCGATTACGCTTGCCGCAGGGGTGATGCGCGAGCCTCTTTGGCGGTTTGTATCGGTTGTCAGCATCGCCAAATTTGGTCGATATATCGTTTTGGCGACCACTGTTTTGGGTGCTGTGCATTTCTTTTGAGATTGGGGGTTTCCAGCGGGCATTCTCTCTCTATCTCCCGCCTTACACAGATCAAAGCCGAGGAAAAAATAATGAGCGATTGTGGATGCGGACGTTCGCCAACGGGTAAATGTGTGGGTTGGCATAATCTGACCGAAGAAGAATATCTCGAAAAGAAAGATGCTTGGCAAAAGCGTCAGGCCGAAAAAGACGCCAAGTGATCCGCGCGGCACTCAAACGGTTTGGGGGTTGAGAAAGAGACTGATCTGCGTGCCACTTTGAGCATGGGCGTTATTTAAGCGCGCAATCAAGGACATCGAACGAAAAAGACGGGGCGCGTGACGGCGTATGGGTTGGGAGAGTCGCCCCATACGCCGTTTTCGTTTTGATGGTTAAAAGCGGAAATTAGGCAAATCAAAAAAATTATCATTTTGATCTTTTATGATAGGTAGTAATTTTATAGGCTCGGCTTAAGCAGCGCTGCCCATTTAGTAGTTTGGGGCGGCGTTTTGGTTTCGTATGTTAGTTGGTGAGGGTAGTTTGATGTCAAAGCAGATGGCGCTGGTCGATCTTAATCTATTGGCCGAAACAAGCCGATTTCCAGTTTTGAAAGGTTTCATGCGTTCGCCAGCGCATTGGGAATTGCTTTGTAATATCTATGTCCTAGATGGCGATGAAACCTATGGCATCAACGACTATATCGACATGTGCAAAACGGGCAGTGTGACCCGATTGACGCTCTCCAATTTTCTGCGCGCGCAAATTTCGAATGGCGCCTTGGAGGTGCAATTTGGTGCCAAGAAAAGCCGCAAAACCCTGACCTTGTCCAACAGCCTGAAGGCAGAGGTCGAGAACTATTTTGCGCTGCGCACTCGCTTGATGAAAGAGCAAGCCTAAGCCAAAACGCGCCCTGAACTGCGCCGGAAGTCGCCTTTGGTAGGCGCAGTGTCGCAGCATTGACGGCGCAGATTGGCGAAATAGGTGTTTCACATTCCCCATGGCAGGGTTTATCAGCGTGATAGCAAACGCAATTGGCCGTGCCTATCTTGCGGATATGAACCATGGGCTATCATTTTGGGGGATGGTTGGTGATGACCTCTTTTTCAGGACTTTCAAATAAACTCACTGGGTTGATACGGCGCAGCTTGATAGCGGCGGCCGTTGGCTTTGCTGCGCTCCCCTCTATGTCTCATGCGCAAGAGGTGACGTTACGACTTCACCAATTCTTGCCCGCACAATCCGTTGTGCCTGCGCAGATTTTGGATGTCTGGGCCGATAATGTCGAAGCGGCCTCTGGCGGTCGGATTGAGATTGAACGCTATCCATCTATGCAGCTTGGCGGCACGCCGCCTGAATTGATTGACCAACTCCGCGATGGTGTGGCGGATATTGTTTGGACTGTGGTGGGCTATACGCCCGGCCGCTTCCCCACCACTGAGGTTTTTGAGCTGCCCTTCATGGTCGAAGATGCGGCAGCGGCCTCACACGCCTATTGGACGATGTTCGAGCGGCACATGGCGCAAGGTGAATTCGCCGATTACCATGTTTTGGGGACTTGGGTGCATGGCCCGGGCGTGTTCCACGCCAATGCGCCCATTTCAGTGCCCAGTGACCTTGAGGGGATGAAAATCCGTGGTGGCTCGCGACTTGTGAACCAACTGCTAGAGCAATTGGGGGCCGAACCAGTTGGTATGCCTGCCCCCGCTGTTCCCGAGGCTCTTTCGCGCGGCGTGATTGATGGTGCGACCTTCCCGTGGGAGGTTACATCCTCTGTGCGCGTGGCTGAGTTGATCTCTTATCACACCGAATTCGAAGGGCCTGCCGTCTATAACCTCACCTTTGTTATGGCGATGAATAAGGATGTTTACGCGGGGCTGCCCGATGATCTGAAGGCGGTCATTGACGCAAATTCAGGGCTAGAGTTCTCCGTTTTTGCGGGACGCACACAGCAAGCCGCAGATGCGCCTGCACGCGATATTGCCGTGGATTTGGGAAATGAAATCATCACGATCCCAGAGGCGGATGCAGCCCAATGGCGCGATCTTGCCGCGCCTGTATACGAGGCATGGGTGGCCGATATGGCGGCGCAGGGGCGTGATGGCGCGGCTCTGATTGATGAGGCGCGCGCCTTGATGGCCGAATATGAGGCCGCAAACCCCTAAGCCCAAGTGGAAGGGGATATGCGCCTCATGTTGGACAGGTTCTTTCATCGCGTGGCGATTGTAATGGCCCTCGCGGGGGGCATTGTTTTATGCGCTGTGATTGTGATGGTGGGCCTGTCCGTTTTTGGGCGCGCCTTTAGCGACCTTGCTCATGGCCTGCGTGATAGTCTGCCTTTCTCACAAGCGCTGATTGATCTGGGCCTTGGGGCTATTCGTGGTGATTTTGAATTGGTCGAAGCGGCCCTAGGATTTGTCATTTTCGCCTTCATGCCCCTTGCGTCTTTGCAGCGGGCGCATGCACGGGTTGACCTTTTGACCCCCTATCTGCCCCGCAGCGTAAAGAGGGGAAGTAATCACTTGAGCGCATGGGGATTTGCCACGGCATTTGCCGTCATGGCGGCCATGTTGTCAGTGGGAACATGGTCAAAATATCAATCAGGTCAGACCTCGTTTATCCTCGCCATTCCCGTATGGATGCCGCAAGCGGCGGCTGTCATTGCGGCTTGGGTGGCGGCCATAGTCGCGCTCTATCTAGCGATGCGCCAATTTGGGCAAGGGTCGCAAGATGAGTGATCTTTGGATCGGCATCCTGTCTTTTCCGACCTTGCTTGCGCTGATTTTTCTGCGCATCCCGATTGGGTTGGCAATGTTTGGAGTTGGCTTTTTGGGCCTGTCTGCCGTGCAGGGGGACGCCAGTTTGGCCTTAGGGCGACTGCGAAGTGAAAGCTACACGACATTCTCAAATTATGCGCTCTCCATCATCCCGATGTTTCTTTTGATGGGCCATTTCGCCACTTTGGGTGGAATGAGCCGTGCGCTTTTTGATGCGGCGGCCTCTTTCTTAGGGCATCGGCGGGGTGGGGTAGCGATGGCTGCGATTGGGGCCTGTGCGGGGTTTGGGGCCATTTGCGGCTCCTCCCTGGCCACAGCGGCCACGATGGGGCGGGTTGCCTTGCCCGAACTGCGCGTCAAGGGCTATTCGGGGGGGCTTGCCACCGCCACATTGGCGGCAGGGGGCACCTTGGGCATTTTGATCCCCCCCTCCATCGTTTTGGTGATTTATGCGATCCTGACGGAACAAAATATCGCTAAGCTTTTCGCCGCCGCGCTGATCCCTGGGGTTTTGGCGGCCCTTGGGTATATGGCGGCCATTGCGATTTATATGCGCCGCCACCCTCAGGAAGGCAGGCTGAGCCCGCGTGCCCCTTGGGTGATGCGCGCGCGGGCTTTGCGCGCAACTTGGCCTGTGTTGGCGGTGTTTTTGGTGGTGGTGGGCGGCATTTATGGGGGCATTTTCACCCCCACCGAGGGCGCTGCAATCGGCGCGCTTGGGGCGGGTGGTGTGGCTTGGGCGCAGGGCGGTTTGACGCGCGAAACCCTCGCGCAAAGCCTGCTGCAAACGGCAAGTTCGACCGCGATGATATTTTTCATCATTCTAGGCGCTGCCTATTTCAATGGGTTTCTTGCCCTCACCCAAGTGCCGCAAGGCTTGGCCGAATGGGTTGGGGGTCTGGGATGGAACCCCTATGTGATCCTCTTGCTGATCTTGTGCCTTTACCTGCTGTTTGGCTGCGTCATGGACAGCTTGTCGATGATCCTTCTCACGATACCGATTTTTTCCCCTGTCATCTTATCCCTTGATTTCGGCCTGTTGGATTTCACTTCGCTACAGCTTGAGGCTGTGGCCGAGGTTCTGCGCGGTGATCTCTCTGGCTTTGCAGCGGATCAATTGGCCGAGGCGCGGGCCGCCTTGGAGGCAGGCCTCCCCCTTGCCCAAGATACGGCGCGGGCATTGGGGATCAATTTGACAGAGGCGCGTGTCGCGCGGATGGAGGCCGAATTGGTGGCTATTTGGTTCGGCATCCTTGTGCTGATTGTGGTGGAAACAGGGTTGATTACGCCACCTGTTGGGATGAACCTCTTTGTGATTTCCGCAATGGATCGCGACACGCCTGTCTCGGCCACCTATCGGGCGGTTTTTTATTTTGTTACCAGTGATCTGTTGCGCGTGGCCTTATTGGTGGCCTTTCCTGCGATCACTTTGATCTGGCTGATCTAAGCCTTGCTCGTGCCGCGCTGCGGGCTAGGATAGCAGAAATCTGAAAAACTTCGGCAGGGAGAGAGACAGCAATGGCAAAACTTGCATTTTTGGGCTTGGGCGTGATGGGCTATCCGATGGCGGGCCATCTGCAAAAAGCGGGTCACGAGGTGACAGTCTATAACCGCACCACCGCCAAGGTAGAGAAATGGGCGGCAGAGTATGGGGGCGGCTTCGCCACCACCCCTCGCGCTGCCGCCGAGGGCGCGGATGTGGTTTTGTCTTGCGTGGGCAATGACGATGATTTGCGGGCCGTTGTGCTTGGGGATAAGGGCGCTTTGGCAGGTATGGCCAAGGGCGCGCTTTACGTGGATCACACGACAGTTTCCGCGATTGTCACGCGTGAGCTTGGCGCAACCGCAGCCGCATCTGGTGTGGGTTGGGTTGATGCCCCCGTCTCAGGGGGGCAGGCAGGCGCAGAAAATGGACAACTTGCCATCATGTGCGGTGGTGCGGATGCCGATTTCGCCCGTGCAGAGAGCATCGTTGCCGCTTATTCCAAGGCGACAGTCCATTTCGGGGAATTGGGCAATGGCCAAATCACCAAAATGATCAATCAAGTCTGTATCGCAGGCGCCATTCAAGCCGTTTCTGAAGGGCTGTTCTTCGCGATGCAGGCAGGTCTTGATGCGAAAAAAGTGGCCGCCCTTGTGTCGCAAGGGGCGGGCGGGTCATGGCAATTGGCCAATCGCGCCGAGACAATGGTGGACAATAAGTTCAATCACGGCTTTGCGGTGGATTGGATGCGCAAAGACCTCGCCATTGCCTTGGGGCAGGCCAAGGAATTGGGCATTTCACTGCCTGTGACCGCCATGGTGGATCAATATTACGGCGATGTGCAGGCTTTGGGGGGCGGGCGTTGGGATACGTCTAGCCTGATCCAACGCTTCCGCAAATTGCATGATATGGATATCTAACGCATGGAACAGTCGGCGGCCCCCACGGATCTTGAGGGGTTTTTGCGGGATATATTTGACGCGGCGATTGCCGCCGTTGATCCGCGCACAATTCTTGCTCCCTATTTGCCTCGGCGCCCAAAGGGCCGCGTGGTGGTTATGGGGGCGGGGAAGGCCACAGCGCGGATGGCGCAGGCGGTTGAGGCCGCATGGGGGCCATGCGAGGGGCTGATTGCCGTGCCCCATGGCGCAAGCCTGCCTTTGCAGGGGATCGAGGTGGTAGAAACCGCCCACCCCGTGCCTGACGCGGCCAGTGAAGCCACGGCGGTGCGTCTGCTTGAACTGGCGCAAGGCTTAGGCGCGGATGATCTTGCGCTGTTTCTCATCTCTGGTGGGGGATCGGCGCTTTTGGCCGCCCCTGCCCAAGGGGTTAGTCTTGCTGATAAGCAAGCGGTGCATCGCGCGCTTTTGCGCTCGGGCGCGTCCATTTCGCAAATGAATATTTTGCGAAAGCACCTCTCTGCGATCAAAGGCGGCCATTTGGCTGTGGCGGCCCATCCCGCGCAGGTGGTGACCCTCTTGATCTCGGATGTGCCAGGCGATGACCCCGCGATTATTGCATCGGGGCCGACTGTCCCCGACCCGTCAACCATAGATGAGGCGCGCGCCATTGTGGGGCGTTACGCCCTTGATCTGCCGCCAAGCGTATCGGCGCGCCTTGGGTCAGGGCAGGGCACGCCGTCCGCGGATCACCCTGTATTCGGGGCAGCACAGACCCATATGATTGCAACGCCCATGGCGTCGTTACGCGCCGCGCAGTCGCGTGCGAAGGCGCTTTGGTCTGATCTGAACGTGGTGATCTTGGGTGACGCTTTGGAGGGGGAAGCGCGCGATTTTGGCCAAGCCATGGCAGGGATCACGCAATCCATCTTGCGTCACGGTGCACCATTTTCGGCGCCTGTGTTGCTTTTGTCGGGCGGGGAAACCACCGTCACCATTGGGCAGGCCAAGCCTGGGCGGGGTGGCCGCAATTCCGAGTTTCTTTTGTCCTTTGCCACCCATGCGCCCCAAGGGGTTTATGCTTTGGCCTGTGATACGGATGGGATAGATGGGGCAGGCACCAATGCAGGCGCGATCTGGTCTCCGCGCGTGGCCCGCCAAGGCGCAGAACTCGATAAACGCGCCTTTCTTGCGGCCCATGATGCATTGCAGTTTTTTGAGATGGCAGATGGTGTTGTCACCACTGGCCCAACCCATACCAACGTGAATGATTTTCGGGCCATCCTGATCCCTGCGGATGCTGCGCTATGATTGCCCTTGATGGCTTGAATTTTAAGGTCCTTGCCGACTTTGACGCGATTTTGGATGTGCGCAGCCCATCTGAATTTGCAGAAGATCATATGCCCAATGCCATCAGTTGCCCCGTGCTGTCCGATGAGGAGCGCGCGCGGGTTGGCACGGTTTACAAACAAGACAGCCCCTTTGCCGCGCGCAAGATCGGGGCGGCCTTAGTTGCGCGGAACGCGGCGTATCACATTGAAACCCAACTGTCCCATCATGACGGCGCATGGCGTCCCTTGGTTTATTGTTGGCGTGGGGGGCAGAGATCCAATTCTTTCGCAACCATATTGCGCCAAATCGGATGGCGGGCAGAAGTGGTTGAGGGCGGCTATCGCGCATATCGCAGATTGATCGTGGCACGGCTTTACGAACAGCCTTTGGGGCTGCGGATCATTCGCCTTGATGGCAATACGGGCAGCGCCAAGACGGAAATCTTGAACCGCCTTGATGCGCGCGAGGTGCAGGTGTTGGATCTTGAAGGCATGGCGCGCCACCGCGGTTCGAGCTTGGGTCAAATGGCAGGGGTGCAGCCGAGCCAAAAAGCATATGAATCTGCGATTGCCGCAAAACTGGGTCGCTTTGACTCGTCCCGCCCCGTTCTAGTTGAGGCAGAGTCTGCGCGCATCGGCATGTTGCGCATACCGCCCATGCTGTGGGTCGCGATGCGCGACAGCCCGCGTATCATGCTAGATATCAGCCCTGCTGCCCGCGCCACCTATCTCGCCAAAGCATATGCAGATTTAACCGCAGATCAGGTGGAATTTGCCGCGCGACTTGAGCATTTGCGCGGGCTGCAAAGCAACGAACGCCTTGATCAGTGGCAAGATATGATCCGCCAAGGGGCGTGGCCTGATTTGGCGCTTGAGTTGATCAAGCATCATTATGACCCTGCCTATGCGCGCTTGCGCAGCACAGAGGCAGAGGGGTCGCAGATGATGCGCATCACAAAAGGCAGCCTTGGCCCCGCAGAGATAGCCCAAATCGTGGATGAGATCGCAGCCGCGCTTTAACGGCGGCGGTCGCGTCTGGTGCTCATGGGTTGGAAGGCAACGCCAACATGGGCCTCGCAATAGGGTTTACCCTGTTGCACAGGCAGGCCGCAGAAATAAAAATTCTCTGTGGCGGGGTCGCCAATGGGCCATTTGCAGGTGCGCTCGGTCAACTCCATCAGGCTGATCCGCTTGGCGTGGTTTTCCACTTCTTTCACCTTGGCCAAGGCCTCGGGGCTGATTTCATTTGCCGAAGGCTGCGGCGGCAATGGTTGACCTGCGGGAACAATCGGTTTGCGCAAAGGCGTGACATTATTCGCGCGTGGCACAGGGGCTGTGGCAGGGGCTTCTGCTGCGGGGCGCGGCTTGGGGCTTGGTTTCGTCTCAGCGGCTGTGTCGCGCTTTGCATTGGCGCGCGCCGTTGCGGCGTTTGGCTCGGCAGGGGCCTTCGTCTCTTTGGGCGCTTTGGCCGTGCTTGCAGGGGTGGTGGTCGAGCGGTTCGACAAACCCAAGCGATGCACTTTGCCGATGACGGCGTTGCGCGTAACCCCGCCCAACTCTTTGGCGATTTGGCTTGCGGATTGCCCTTCGGCCCACATTTTCTTGAGTAGCTCTACGCGCTCATCGGTCCAGGACATCACGTCCCTCCTGCATCAGATATGGCTTTGTGGCCCTTGCGGCCCATCCTTACACAGCGCAATCGCGCCAGTCATAAAGATAGGGATATGGGCGTTTTACACCCGAAAGTGAAGCCCTATTCTAACTGTCCCACTCGCCAAGACAAGAGGCGAAGCGGTGGCGAAAGGGTCAAGGCGGCGGCTGACCTTGTCAAAGCATGGGGGGTTGAGATGCGGCAGGGGCTGCTCTACCTGTTGGGGCATCGATAAAGGGCGGAGAGCAGGCAATGTCAGCAGAAATGGGCGCGCGCCGATTTGGTCGGATGAATTGGTTGGGTCTTTATACCTTGATCTGGCGCGAGGTGATGCGCTTTGCCACTGTGTGGAGCCAAACAATTCTCGCGCCTTTGGTGACTGCCGCCTTGTTCATTGCGATTTTCTCGCTCGCCATTGGTGCAAAACGCGGGGATGTGATGGGGGTGCCGTTTGTGCATTTCATTGCGCCGGGGATATTGATGATGACAGTCATCCAAAACGCATTTGCCAACACGTCCTCCTCCCTCGTGATTTCAAAGGTGCAGGGCAATATCGTTGATACATTGATGCCGCCCTTGAGCCCGCTTGAATTGGTTGTGGGGTATATGGCGGGCGGTATCGCGCGCGGGATTTTGGTGGCGCTTTGCACGATGGCGGTGATTTTTCCCTTCATCGGGCTTGGGGTTGCGCATCCCCTTTGGGCGCTTGTCTTTGTGATCCTTGGCGCGGGGTTTTTGGGTCTTGTCGGCGTTGTCGCGGGGATCATCGCGCAGAAATTCGACCAGATTGCCGCGATCACAAATTTCATTGTGACCCCGCTGAGCTTTCTTTCAGGCACATTCTATTCGATCGAGGGCCTGCCCAATTGGCTTTATGTGGTGAGCCACGTTAACCCAGTTTTCTATCTGATTGATGGTTTGCGCTATTCAGTCTTGGGTGTGTCGGACAGCAGCCCCGTTTTGGGGCTCGCTGTCGCAGGTGGCGCCACGGTTGCCATTGCCTTTGCGGCTTGGGCGATGTTCCGTTCAGGCTATCGCCTCAAGAGTTAAAGACCAAGACACCACCGCATCACGGCTTTTTGGGCGTGCAGGCGGTTTTCGGCCTCGTCAAAGATCACGGATTGTGGGCCATCCATCACCTCATTGGTGACCTCTTCGCCGCGATGCGCGGGCAGGCAATGCATGAATAATGCATCTTCCTTGGCCTGTGCCATCAGCGCGGCATTGATCTGATAGGGGCGCAATTGGTTGTGGCGGCGTTCCTTGGTGGTTTGGCTGTCATGCATCGACACCCATGTATCTGTCACAACCAAATCTGCCCCCTCCACGGCACGCGCAGGATCGCGCACAATTTCGATTTTCGAGCCTTTGGCGCGGGCTTCTTCGATGAAGACGCGCTCAGGATCAAGGGTTTCGGGGCCCGTAAAAGTCAGGTCAAACCCAAACTGCCCTGCGGCATGGATCATTGAGGCGCAGACATTGTTTCCGTCTCCCGACCAGACCACTTTTTTGCCTGCAATCGGCCCGCGATGTTCCTCATAGGTCAGGATATCGGCGATGATCTGGCAAGGATGGGTGCGGTTGGTCAGCCCGTTGATGACAGGCACGGTGGCATTCTCTGCCAATTCCAACAGCACATCCTCCTCGAAGGTGCGGATCATGATCAGATCAACATAGCGAGACAACACCCGCGCCGTATCTGCGATGGTTTCGCCATGGCCAAGCTGCATTTCGCTGCCAGAAAGCACCATGGATTGGCCGCCCATCTGGCGCACGCCCACATCGAAAGAAACGCGGGTGCGGGTCGAGGGTTTTTCAAAGATCAGCGCCACCATATGCCCTGCAAGCGGCTGCGCGTCATCGGCTGCCCCTTTGGACCGGCCTGCCCGTGCTTGTTTCATCGCGGCCGCCTGATCAATAATAGCCCGTAAATCGCTTGGCGTTGTTTTATGGATATCGAGAAAATGGTTCATTGTTTTTTCTTTCATTCGCGGCAGCGATCACGCGCCTGCGTCAAGGGATTCAAGCGCATGTGACAGCCGCGACACTGCCTCTTGCGCTTCGTTTGCGGTCAAGGTGAGGGGAGGCAGGAGGCGCACCACATTATCCGCGGCAGGCACGCTGAGCATCAATTGCGTTTGCGCGGCGCGCACAAGATCAAGGTTGCTGATTTTGCACTTCAGACCGAGCATCAGACCCTTGCCGCGCACCTCCTCGAGATGGTTGGGGAATTGTGCGATCAAACCCTCTAAGCCCTGACGCAACACACCGCTGACCCGCGAGACATGATCAAAAAATCCATCTTCTAGCATGGCCTCCATAACGGCGGTGCCAACCGCACAGGCCAAAGGATTGCCGCCATAGGTTGACCCGTGGCTGCCTGCAACCATGCCGCTGCCCGCGTCTTCGGTGGCGAGAACCGCACCCAGTGGAAAGCCGCCGCCAATGCCCTTGGCAACCATCATGATGTCAGGGGTTACGCCTGCCCATTCATGGGCGAACAGCCGCCCCGTGCGGCCCATGCCACATTGCACCTCATCAAAGATCAGCACCGTGCCTGTCTTGTCGCACAGATCACGCAGACCTTTTAGGCATTGCTCAGGCACGGGACGAATCCCGCCTTCGCCTTGGATCGGCTCGATGATGACGGCGCAGGTTTGATCTGTGATGGCCGCTTCAAGCGCGGCGTGGTCGCCCCATTTCAAATGCGTGAAATTTGGCATTAACGGGCCAAAGCCCTTGATCATCTTCTCAGACCCTGCCGCTGCAATTGCACCCGTTGAGCGGCCGTGAAACGCGCCCTCAAAGGCGACAATCTCGACACGATGCGCCGCGCCTTTTTCAGCATGATATTTGCGTGCCATCTTGATCGCCAACTCGGCGCTCTCGGTGCCTGAATTGGTGAAAAAGACCCGATCTGCGAATGAATGTTCGGTCAATAGATCACCAAGGCGCTCCTGTTCAGGGATCGTGTAGAGATTGGAGACGTGCCACAGTTTTTGTGCTTGATCATTGAGCGACTGCACCAGTTTGGGATGGGCATGACCGAGCGCGTTGACCGCAATGCCCGCCGTCATGTCCAAAAATCGGCGACCATCTGCCTCGACCAGCCAAGCGCCTTCACCCTTCACGAAGGAAAGCGGAGTGCGGTTATAGGTTGGAAGAATCGAGGAAGTCATCGCTCGGAAATCCTTGTGGTTGACCGCGTCATCAGCGGTTTTGTGAAAGTCGGGATTGAACAGAGGAAAAAGCTGCTGCGCAAGGGCAGCGGGACAAAAAATGCACCAAATCGCACACAAGAAGCGGCGGGGAGGGCCAAGGCCTTAGCGTCGGCGGCGCTTTTGAGCGATAGGATGCGGTTTTGTTGTCATGGGCTGCGGCATAAAGTGTTTTCTGCCAACAGGCCAGAGAAAAAACGGCGCCCATCTGAGGGCGCCGTTTTTATGCTTTATGCAACTTGTGCCAAGGCTTGTTTCGGGGTCACGCCAAGGGCAGCGCAAATATCGCGCGTCAATTCAGGCGTGTTGAGGGTGTAAAAATGCAAATCCTCAACGCCGCCTTCGATCAAATCGGTGCAAAGTTCGGTGCACAGGGCGGTCGACAGCAGCGTTTCGCGGTCATCGCGGATGGCCTTTTCATAGGCCTCATCCACCCAAGCGGGGATATTCGCGCCGCAGGCCGATGCAAATCGGCGCACGCGTGTCCAATTGTTGACGGGCAAAATTCCAGGAATAATCGGTGCAGTGATACCCGCATCCGCACAAGCATCGCGGAAGCGGAAAAACGTATCAGCTTCAAAGAAAAACTGTGTGATTGCGGAATTTGCACCCGCATCAACCTTGCGCTTCAGGAACTCGACACAGGCATCTAGGTTTTCTGCCTCTGGATGCGGGTCAGGATAAGCGCCCACACGTAGGTGGAATTTGCCCGTTTTGGCCAAGGCCTCAACCAATTCGACCGAACTTGCAAATCCCTCTGGATGGGGGGTGAATTTGCACGCACCTTTCGGCGGGTCGCCGCGCAATGCCACGATCTCGGTCACGCCCGCCTCAGCATAGCTGTCCGCAATGGCCAAAGTTTCTTCGCGGGTTGCGTTCACACAAGTCAGATGCGCCGCAACCGCAACGCCATAATTTGCGTGGATTGTTTTCACAGCATCATGGGTCAAATCCCGCGTTGTGCCGCCTGCGCCATAGGTCACAGAGACAAACTCGGGCGAGAGCGGGGCCAACTTGCCCAATGTTTCCCACAGGCGGAAGCAGGCCTCAATCGACTGAGGTGGGAAGAATTCGAATGAAATGCGCGGTGTGGACATGGTGATTCTGAAATCCTTGAATTGCTTGAGATCTTGTCGCATAGAGATGTTCAGTGAAGCAAATTCATAAAATTCATCATCAACATGAGGTTGATATGCATATCGAGTTCCGTCACCTGCGCACGATCAAAGCGATCCATGAATGCGGTGGCCTCGCCAAAGCGGCGGATCAGTTGCACATCACGCAAAGTGCCTTGAGCCATCAGATCAAGGGGCTTGAGGATCAAGCGGGGTTGGAACTATTTGTGCGCCGCTCCAAACCCATGCGGCTTTCTGCGGCGGGGATGAAGCTATTGCGTTTGGCTGAAGAAGTTTTGCCACGCATCGAGGCCTTGGAAGATGAGTTTTCAGGCCTTCGGTCTGGCAAAGCGGGGCGGTTGCACATCGCGATTGAATGCCACGCTTGTTTTGACTGGCTTTTGCCCGTGCTTGAGGCTTTCCGCACCGCATGGCCAGAGGTTGATGTCGATATTCGCCCCGGTTTGCAATTCGAGGCCCTGCCTGCCCTTCTGCGCGAGGAGGTGGATTTGGTTGTCTCCTCTGATCCAGAAGATTTGGATGGGGTCGATTTTACCCCGCTCTTTGATTATGAGCCTGTTTTCATCTGCTCTAAGGATCATCCGCTTGCACAAAAGGATTTCATCAGCGCCGAGGATTTCGCGCAGGAAACCTTGATCACATACCCCGTAGATCGCGCGCGGTTGGATGTATTTACCGAAGTTTTGATGCCCGCAGGGATTGAGCCAAAAGCAATTCGGCGGGTCGAGCTCTCTGCCGTGATCGTTCTTTTGGTGGCCTCCATGCGCGGGGTGGCGGTTTTGCCCGATTGGGTTGTGCGGGGGCAGGCGTTGCAAAACGCCTCCATTGTCTCGAAACGCCTGACACAAAGCGGGGTGACCAAACGTCTCTATGGGGCTACGCGTGCCGAAGATACGGCCAAGCCCTTTATGGCCAATGTGCTGCGCCTTGCGCGCACTGAGCCACCAAAATTACAGCGCCGTGGTTAGGGCGCGCGCAGATTTTGAAGAATTCGCGCCCCTGCACCCTTGGCACTTGGCCCCGCGCGGGCTATAGGGCGCGCCTGTTGCTTGGGCGAAACGCCCCCCGAAAGGAATACCGCGATGCAAGGTTCTGCAAATCTCAACGTTATGATCAAAGCTGCCCGTAAAGCGGGGCGCAGCTTGTTGAAAGATTTCCGTGAGGTTGAGAACCTTCAAGTTTCTTTAAAAGGGCCGGGCGATTTCGTAAGCCGTGCGGATCGGGCCGCGGAGGAAATTCTGCGCGAAGAATTGATTGGCGCACGCCCCAATTATGGCTTTTTGGGCGAAGAAGGTGGCGAGATTGCAGGCACTGACCCAACCCGCCGTTGGATTGTTGACCCGCTTGATGGCACGACAAACTATTTGCATGGTCTGGCCCATTGGGCCGTGTCCATCGCGCTTGAGCATAAGGGCGAGGTCGTCTCTGCGGTGGTATATGATCCAAGCCGCGATGAATTGTTTTTTGCCGAAAAAGGTGCGGGCGCGTGGCTTAATGACAGTCAACGCTTGCGCGTCTCCGCCCGCAATCGCTTGATTGAATCAATCTTTGCAATGGGCGTTCCATTTGGCACGCAGAAATATCTGCCCGCTGTCTTGCGCGATATGGGTCAGCTTTTGCCCGTTTGCGCAGGGGTTCGCCGCTTGGGTGCAGGCTCGCTTGATCTCGCCTATGTGGCGGCGGGGCGCTATGAGGGCTTTTGGGATTACCACCTTAAGCCATGGGATTTTGCCGCAGGTCTGTTGATCGTGCGCGAAGCGGGCGGCTTTGTTGAGCCGATCCGCGAAGGGCAGGATATGATGGTGGATGGCCACCTGATTGCCGCCGCTGAGCCGATTTTTGAGGCTTTTGCGAAAATCATCCGCAGCCGCGAGGACAGTTAAACCGCGCGCGCCTTGGGATGGGCGGTTTCGTAAATCTCAACCAATCTTTTGGTGTCAATCGCGGTATAGGCTTGGGTTGTCGATAGGCTTGCATGGCCAAGCAATTCTTGAATGGCGCGCAAATCGCCCCCTGCATTAAGCAGATGGGTTGCAAAGCTGTGCCGCAGCGCGTGCGGTGTAGCGCTTGGGGGCAGGCCAAGCTGCATCCGCGCTTTCTCAACAATCAGTGCAATGATGCGCGGGTTCAGCGCGCCGCCGCGAATGCCGCGAAAAAGCGGCGCATCGGCTGTCAATTCATAAGGGCACAGGTCGGCATAGCGCGCCAATGCGTTGCGTGCAGCGGGCAAGACGGGCAATTCGCGTTCCTTATTGCCCTTGCCGCGCACCCGCAAGACATCGCCTAAGGGGAGGGTCGCCCCTGTGAGGGCCAAAGCCTCACCACGGCGTAAACCGCATCCATAAAGCAGCGTGACAATCGCCAAATCTCGAGCCTGCACCCATGGGCGGTGATCTTCGCTGGCAACTTGGTCAAGCAGGTGGCGTGCATCCCCTTCGCTCAGAGGGCGCGGTAGGCTGCGTTGATAGCGGGGCGCGCGCATAGAGAGCACCACGCTTGCATCAAAGCCATCGTGGTCTGACCACCAATTGTAAAAACTACGCACCGATGACAAGGCGCGCGCCAAAGATCGGGCTGATACACCGCGCGCGCGCATCGCGGCCATATAGGCCCGCATATCGCGCAAGCTGACAGATTTTAGGGCGTTTGGGTCGCGGTTATCTGGGTCATGGCGGGCGTGAAATTCAAGAAAATCACGCAAATCCCGCCCATAGGCCTCGATCGTTGTCTCCGCACGCCCCTCCACCCCGCGCAAATGGGTGATCCATCGCTCGAAAAGATCACGGGTGGCGGGGGCAATCAGCATGGGTTTAGCCCAAATAGGTATGCATCACGCGCTCATAGACGCCTGCAAAAAACGCCAAGAGGTCAGTCCCTTGGCTCGGGCGGAATTGATGCGGGTCTTCTGCGGCAAAAGCCAACATCCCAGGCAGTCGATCTGGCCCCATATCCAGACGCACAAGACCCTCGGATTTGATCCATTCTGCGGCCGTGCCAAAAACCTGTTCGGCATGGGGGCTTGCGCCGCGCAATGTAACCTGACGCGAGGGCACATCGCGCCCGCCTGTGAGATAGGCATCAACAAAACCTGCAGGCACGATGGAGAGAACCTCATCAAGACCGCTCAGGTCATCGGGGTCACGTTCTTCGGCCTCATGGCTTTCGAGAACCAATTTTGCGCGATCAACGCGCAGGATTTCAGGCAGGTCTGCGGCTGTAATTTTCAAAAAATCTTCGAAATTCTCGGCCTCTAACACACGCAACACGGCGCGGTGAATTTGATTAGTGCCCGTCAGATTTTCATAGGCCGCCGCGATCACAGAGCGATGCGTGTCCTCTAGGCGTTCAAGGCGGCTTTCCAATCGCTCCATTGCAATGCCGCGCATATCGACCACATTACCGCCCATCAGCCGATCATTGGCCGAGATCAGAACGCGCATTAGGTCGCGATCCTCTAGGATTAATTCAGGGTCTTTGAGAATGCGCTCACGCCAATCGCCGAGCATTTCTGCTTTCTGTGTCACTGTCCTTGCCTCATTCTGCGCGCCCCGCCTTTTGGGGGGCATCTCATTTGTGCCACGGTCTGGTGCCGTGTTGCTTACTCGCTACGCCGTCACCTTACACCAAAGCTTTTCCGATTTCTGCCCTGTTTTTTCGCTTCTGCAAATTATGGGGCGGTGGGGTCTTGGTTTTGGTGCTTTTCATCGCGGCGCTTGCGTGGTTCTTTGCATATATCCCGCTTGACCTTGAATGCAAAAGAGAATGAACGCCAACGCGATGGAAGCTGATTTTTTCACTGAAGGGACGCTTGTTGGTGTGCTGACCGCTGAACCGCTGGATCGCGTGCTGGATTATCGCGCGCCAGAGGGGGGCTGTGAGATCGGTGCCTTTGTCGAAGTGCCGCTTGGCCCGCGCCGCGTGATTGGCGTGGTTTGGGGGCGGGGGCAGGGGGGCTATGACCCTACAAAAATTCGTAAAATCGCGAATGTGGTTGATGTGGCGCCAATGCGCCCTGAATTGCGCCAATTTCTAGAGCGCGCTGCGCAATACACCTTTACGCCCTTGTCAGCGATGCTGCGTTTGGCCACGCGTGCGCCTGCATTGGGGGCTTCGCCTCAAGCGCGCAGGCTCTATACGCGGGGGGCGACCACGCCGGCACGGATGACGGATGCGCGAGCCCGTGTCATGGATGTGATTGACGAATATGGCGGCGCCGCGCTGTCGCAAACCGAATTGGCGCAGGCGGCAGGGGTCAGCAGCGCGGTCATCAAAGGATTGGTCGAACAAGGCGCATTGGCGCAAGTCGAGGCTCCCCGCGATGCGCCTTTCCCCGCTTTGGATCATCACCTTGAAGGCAAGAACCTCAGCCCTGATCAGGCGGATATCTCGCGCCGCTTGCGCCACAAAATTGCGGTAGGCGGCTTTGGGGCCAGTTTACTCAAGGGGGTCACGGGGTCAGGCAAAACTGAAGTCTATCTTGAGGCGGTTGCGGAGGCTTTGGCGAAAGGTCAACAGGCGCTTGTCCTTTTGCCTGAGATTGCCCTTTCTGCCGAATTCCTGACGCGGGTTGAAGCGCGGTTTGGTGCGCGCCCTGCCGAATGGCATTCAGGGATTACCATGGCCGAACGGCGGCGCGTCTGGAAAATGGTTGGCGAAGGGGGGGCGCAATTGGTGGTGGGCGCGCGCTCTAGCCTGTTCTTGCCGTTCCGCGATTTGGGTTTGATCGTGGTCGATGAAGAACATGATGCCTCCTACAAGCAGGAAGACGGCGTGTTCTATAATGCCCGCGATATGGCTGTTCTGCGCGGCTCCGTTGCAGGCGCGCAGGTGATCTTGGCATCGGCGACCCCTTCGCTTGAGACATGGGCGAATGCGGAGGCGGGTAAATATGAACGCTTTGATCTGCCCGCGCGGTTTGGCGCGTCAGAATTGCCACAGATGAGCGCGATTGATATGCGCCTTGAAGATGTGCCCTCGGGGCAATGGATTTCACCAAGCTTGGCGCATGAGGTGGCGGCGCGTATTTCAGCAGGTGAGCAAAGCCTGCTGTTCCTTAATCGCCGTGGGTTTGCGCCGATCACCCTATGCCGTGCTTGCGGTGTGCAAATCGCCTGTGATCATTGTGATGCCCGCATGGTTGAACACCGCTTTCAAAAGCGGCTGATTTGCCATCAATGCGGAGAGACGAAAGATATTCCCGAAACCTGCCCCGCCTGTGGCGTTGAGGGGAAGTTGACGGCCTTAGGGCCTGGGGTTGAACGCATTGCCGAAGAGGCGCAAGCCCTGTTTCCACAGGCGCGCGTGGCGATTTTATCATCGGATTTGTTTGGCTCCGCCCGAGCGCTGAAAGCGCAGATTGCCGAGATTGCAGAAGGCGGATGCGATATTATCATCGGCACGCAATTGGTGGCCAAGGGGCATAATTTCCCGAACCTCACCTTGGTTGGGGTGGTGGATGCTGATCTTGGGTTGCACGGCTCTGACCTGCGCGCGGCTGAGCGCAGTTTTCAGCTGATGCGCCAAGTTGCGGGCCGCGCAGGGCGCGCTGAAAAAGCAGGGGTCGCCATGATGCAGACCTATCAGCCCGAGCACCCCGTGATCACCGCCATTCTTGCCAATGATGATGAGGGGTTCTGGCGTGCCGAGGCTGCGATGCGCGAAGCGGCCGCGATGCCACCCTATGGCAGGCTCGCGGGGATCGTGATCTCAAGCCCAGATTTGGCCGAATGTTTTGATCTGGGCAATCATCTGGCCCGCCATGATGGTGCGCTGCGCCATATTCAGGCGCAGGTTTTTGGCCCTGCCCCTGCGCCTGTCGCACGGGTGCGGGGGCGGCATCGTGTGCGCCTTTTGGTCAAGGCCCCAAAAGGCGCGCCCATTCAAGCGGCGCTTGCGCACTGGCTGAACGGATTGAAATATTCCAACAAGCTGCGTCTCTCGGTCGATATTGATCCGCAAAGTTTCTATTGATCTGGCAATTTTTGCGCGGGAACTTCCCTTGGCGCGCAAGCCCCGTTAGAAGGCGAGGGTGATTTGACAAGAAGGATCGCATCCATGAGCGCGCGCGGCACATATCCTGACCCCAAGGCAGGTATCATGCAGATTGCCCTTTATCAGGGCGGATTGAGTGCGCTTCAGGGGCATCAAAACCCGATCAAACTGTCGTCAAACGAAAATCCGTTTGGGCCAAGCCCCAAGGCCCGCGCGGCGATTGAGGCGGCAGCGGCGGATATGCACCGCTACCCTGACACGGGCCACACGGCGCTGCGGGCCGCTATAGGCGCTCTGCACGGGCTTGACCCTGATCGCATCATCTGTGGCGTTGGTTCGGATGAGGTGATCCAGTTTCTGTGCCACGCTTTTGCGGGGCAGGGGGATGAGGTTCTGTTCACCGAGCATGGATTTGCCATGTATCGCATCTGTGCACTGATGGTTGGCGCCACACCCGTTGAGGTTCCCGAGGCGGATTTTCGTGTCGATATTGATGCCGTGATCGCGGGGATAACGCCACGCACCCGATTGGTGTTTATTGCTAACCCTGCAAACCCAACTGGCACCTTTCTCAGCCATGAGGAATTGACGCGTTTGGCCGATACAATCCCGCTAAATTGTTTGATGGTCATCGATGCGGCCTATGCAGAGTTTGTCGATGGGTATGATGGCGGCGCAAGCCTCGCAACAGAGCGCGACAATGTTGTGATGACCCGCACCTTTTCCAAGCTTTATGGGCTTGGGGGCCTGCGGGTGGGATGGGGCTATGGCGCGAAAGGGTTGATTGAAATTTTAACGCGTTTGCGTCAGCCCTTTAACCTCTCAACCCTTGCGCTTGCAGGGGCAGAGGCGGCGATTGCAGATCAAGACTTTGCCCAAAATTCGGTGCGCATCAACAATGCCGAGCGCGATACCCTGACGCGAGGCTTGCGTGATTTGGGGATCAAAGTTTCGGACAGTGAAGCGAACTTCATCTTGGCCCGTTTCGAGGATGAGGCGACCGCTGACGCGGCTGATGCGTTTTTCAAATCGCGCGGCATTATCGTGCGGGCGCCAAAGTCTTATAAAATCCCGCATGGGCTGCGGATCACCATCGGGCAGCCCGAGGATAATGTTCATGTTCTGGCGGCAATGCGCGCCTTCAGGGGGGCGAAATGAGCCAGTTTTACACCCGTGTTGCCCTAATCGGTCTGGGGCTGATTGCAGGCTCAATGTCGCTTGCGATGCGCCGCGCGGGTCTTGCTGGCGAGGTGGTGGGCTATGCCCGCTCGCCCCAGACGCGGGATGTCGCGCGCGAAATCGGGCTTTGTGATCATATCGCGGATGATCTGGCCAGCGCGGTTGCGGGTGCGGATTTGGTGGTTCTTTGCGTGCCTGTTGGCGCGATGGAGGCTGTAGCGCGCGAAATGGCCCCGCATTTGGCCACAGGTGCCACAATCTCCGATGTGGGATCGGTGAAGCGCGCGGTGATCGATGCGGTCGCCCCGCATTTGCCACGAGGGGTGGATTTCATCCCAGCGCACCCGCTTGCAGGCACCGAACATTCTGGCCCCCGCTCGGGCTTTGCCGAGTTGTTTGATAATCGCTACGTCCTCCTCACCCCAGAGGCAGACAGCAACCCTGATGCGGTGGCGCGATTGCGCGCCCTGTGGGAAGGGTGCGGTGCCAAGGTTGAGGAAATGGACGCAGATCATCACGATCTGGTTCTTGCCGTCACCAGCCACACACCGCATTTGATCGCCTACACGATGGTCGGTGTCGCTGATGATTTGCGCCGCGTGACGGATAGCGAAGTGATCAAATATTCTGCGGCGGGTTTCCGTGATTTCACCCGCATTGCAGCCTCTGATCCGACCATGTGGCGGGATGTTTTCTTGTCCAACAAAGATGCCACCCTAGAGATTTTGGGGCGCTTTACCGAAGAATTATTCGCCTTGCAGCGCGCTATTCGGCGGGGCGATGGGGATCATCTGCACGCCTATTTCACCCGCACCCGCGCCATTCGGCGCGGCATTATTGAGGCGGGGCAGGATACAGATGCGCCTGATTTTGGCCGGATCCCGCGCAAGAAAGATTAACGCAGGATCAAGCTTGGTGCGGGGCCAATGGGGATCGGCCCTGCAAAGACCGCACCCCCGCTAAAGCGTAAGATGATATCAAGGTTTTCGGGCTGGCCCGAGAGCTGAGCAAAAAACCCAAGCCCGCCATCTAGCATTTGATACAAGTCTTGCGAGATGACCCGAGCGCGCAAGGCCATATCTAACATCGCGCGCCAGTTTTCCGCCCTAAGCGCCAGATCACCCTCAGCTATGCCTTGTGCATCCACTGTGACCGCGCCCGAAGCGCGCAAAACCATATCCCCCCAGATGGCAGAGGCTTCGTCAATTTGGATGGCCGTAAATTGCGGGCGGGCCTGTTCAAGCGCGTCCAAATCCCACGGGCGCTCAAAGGTAAAAGTGGCATCAAGGCTGGATTGCTCGAAAATCGTAGGCATGACCCCCGCAGGATCAAGCCGCGCGCGCAGGCCTTGGGGGAGAGATAACCCCTCGATTGCGGCATTCAGATCATAGGTTTGATCCTCATTCTGCAATCGGGTGAATGTGATCGTGGCCGCGTCTAAACTGGCTTGCCAAGCAGCGTCATTCGCGCGCTGAAGGGTGAGATCGCGCAACTGGGTCGCCGCCCCTGACACTGCCAGATTGCGGGTTGGTTCAAGCTGCAAATTGGACTGAAACTGCGCCGAAGCGATATCGAAACGTGCTTCGGGCGTGGCAAAAACATGGGCGCTTGGCCATGTAACGGATATGTCACCTGCAGACAGCAAGGCCTGATTAATCAAGATTGCTGGGCCTGACCAAAGCCACCCTGTTTCAGGGTCAGCCAGTTCCAAATTCGGGATTGTGGCATTTAGGCTGAGGGGAAAGCCCTTCACCTCAATCGGATCATGTGAGACAAGCCACCCATCGGCTTGGCGTGCTTCGAACCATGCTGCGAGGGTCGATTTGCTTGCTGCGGCAAGCCCAAACCAAACCCCACTGGCCAACAGGCAAAGGGCCGCGATGATGATGAGAACCTTTTTCATGCGCCATTCCTTAACGCTGCGCGTCAGGACTGCCAAGCGCCAAAGCGAGGCGGCATCTCATGTCTGAGGCACAGTTTGAACCTCTCTGGGTCTTTGGCTATGGCAGCCTAATCTGGAACCCAGGCTTTCCTGTTGCGCAGACCGCGCATGCGCGGCTTATCGGATGGCGGCGGTCGTTTTGCATGTCCTCTATTCACCACCGCGGCACGCCCGAGGCACCAGGGTTGGTTTTGGCCTTGGATCAGGCCGAAAATGCCCATTGTGACGGGGTAGCGTTTCGCGTGACTGATGGTCATGAAAGCGCAACCTTGGAATATTTGCGCGAGCGTGAGTTGGTCAGCTCTGCCTATCTTGAGACGCGCCAAACGGTGCATCTGTCAGCGGGTTGGACGCTTGAGAATGTGCTGACTTTTGTCATTGACCCTGACCATTGCCAATATCGCGGCGATCTTGACCTTGAGACCCAAGCCCAGATTATCGCGCGCGCTGTGGGTGGGCGGGGGCCAAACGATGAATATCTGATCAACACAGCCGAGCATTTGCAGCAAATTGGCGTTCCTGATACTGATTTACTGTGGCTACAAGCACGCGTTGCTGACATAAAAGCCGCGATAAAACCATAGTGATTTTGTGTCCCCCTGTTGGCAGAGCCATTGAAGGGCGGTAGGTTGGTTCCCAGCAATGACATGGGGCAGGAGAGTTTTTGATGAGCGGCAGCAACAGAAGCGGGGCGCAGTCTAGTTTCACACGCCCCACCCGCCAGATTTTCCTGATGATGATCATATGCGGCTTGGTCGCGGCAGGTGGCGCAGTGGTTTATCCTATGGTGCTGCCTGTTTTCCTCTCTAACCCCTATCTCAATGGCACCATAGGCGTGGTGTTCTTGGTCGGCGTGATGGCCTGTTTCTGGCAGGTGCTGCAGTTATTTTCTTCGGTGCGCTGGATCGAGCGTGCGGCACAGCAAGGCCTTACAGATCAACGGCGCCCCGAACTTTTGGCGCCTTTAGCCGCCGCTTTGCAAGGGCGTGGCGCACGGATGCAGCTGTCGACCATGACTACCCGTTCCGTATTGGATTCCGTCGGCGCGCGGATGGAGGAAAGCCGTGACATCACCCGCTATTTGGCGAATTTGTTGATTTTCCTCGGCCTTTTGGGCACATTTTTTGGATTGGCCACAACAGTGCCTGCAGTAGTGGATACAATTCGCGGCCTACAGCCAAGCGCCGATGAAGATGGGCTCGCGGTATTCTCGCGGCTGATGACGGGGCTTGAAAGTCAGTTGGGGGGGATGGGCACGGCCTTCGCCTCCTCGCTTTTGGGGCTTGCCGGCTCTTTGGTCGTGGGGCTTTTGGAACTTTTCGCAGGACATGGTCAGAACCGTTTTTACCGAGAAATGGAAGAATGGCTCTCCTCCATCACGCGAATGAGCTTTTCCTCGTCTGATGCCGATGGAGATGGCGGCGGCGTGGATCGTGCGGCCGTGGCCACAGTCTTGGATCACATGGTTGACCAGATCGACAGCCTTCAGGCGATGTTCGCGCAATCCAACGTCCGTCAGGCTGAACTTCAAGCGCGGATGGTAGAGATGACCAGCGCGGTTGTGGCTTTGGCCGAGCGGATGACCCCTCAATCGCAAGAGATCGCAGCACGTCAGGCTCATGCGCAAGAACAACTGGTCGAGCGATTGGAGCTTCTGGGCCATCTGGGCGGATTTGACGATGAAGCCCGCGCGCGAATGCGGTCAATTGACATCCAGCTTGTGCAAATTTTTGAACAAATGGCGGCGCGGGCAAAGCAGTCGTCTGGCGACGATAGCGAAGTACGTGCGCTGCGCCGTGAGATGGCCGCGCTGACGGCCGCTATTCGCCGTGTGACTGAGGCGGATGAAAACGGGCAAGGACAAGCCTGATGGCTTTTCACCGCAGAACGGGAAATCGGTTTTCCGCCGCGATTTGGCCGGGTTTTGTGGATGCTATCACCGCATTGCTGATGGTGATGATTTTTGTGCTGACTATTTTCATGGTGGTGCAGTTTGTTCTGAGTGATCGGATTGCCATGCAGGACGATGAGCTTGATGCGTTGAGTGATCAGATTGCCACTCAGGACAATGAGCTGGATGCTCTTAACGCAGAATTGAATGCGCTCAGTGATGCTCTTGGGTTAGAACAGGCCCGCTCTAGCGATCTTGAAACGCGCCTTGCCACATTGGGCGGCCAGTTATCCGAGGCACAGGCAAGCATCGCCTCCTTTGAAGAGCAGGTGGCAAGTCTCTTGGCGCGCCAGGCTGATTTGCGCGCTCAAGTGGACAGCACGCGCGCTGAACTTGCAGAAACACTCTCCCGCGAGGAGGCGTTGAACCTTGCGCTTGCGCAAGCGCGCAGCGAGATTGACAGCGCCGCTGAGGCCGCGCGTTTAGCTGCAGCGCGGCGCGAGGCGCTTGAGGCACTATTGGCAGATTTGCGCAGTGAGAACAGCGATCTGCAAACCCAACTGTCTGAAGAAGAAGCCGCACGCATGGCCGATGCTGCGGCAGCCCAAGCCCTTCGAGAGAGATTGGCGAATTCTGACGCGGAATTGACTGCCCTGACCCTTGTATTGGAGGAGGAGCGGGCAAGGGCAGAAGAAACGCTGACCCTATTGGCTGCGGCGCGTGCGGCGCAAGAAAACTTACCCGCCATTGAAGATTTGCAATCACAACTGTCTGAGCGAGAGGCCCTTTTGGCGGTCGCCAATGCCGAGCTTGCAACGACACAGGCGCAATCGACTGCAGCGCAGCGGCGTGTGGTTGTTCTAAATGAGCAGCTTGCAGCCCTGCGCGCGCAACTCGCCGCGCTTGAAAATATCTTGGACGAATCCGAGGCGCGCGATGAGGAAGCACAGGTGCAAATTGACGCGCTCGGAACTCGATTGAACACGGCTCTCGCCCAAGTCGCGGCCGAGCAGCGCGCGCGAGCTGATCTAGAAGCAGCAGAAGCACAGCGTTTGGAACGCTACAGATCTGATTTCTTTGGTCGCCTAAGAGAGGTGCTTGAGGGGCGTGATGGCGTGCGGATCGTGGGCGATCGTTTTGTGTTTTCCTCTGAAGTCTTGTTCGAGAGCGCCCGCGCTGATTTGAGCCCTGAGGGGCGCGCACAGATTGCCAATGTGGCTGAATTGCTGTTGCAGGTTTCCGATGAAGTTCCTGATGGCATCGATTGGATCATTCGTGTCGATGGGCATACCGATAATGTGCCACTGTCGGCCAATGCGGAATTTTCGAACAACTGGGAATTGTCGCAGGCGCGCGCATTATCCGTGGTTATCTATATGAACGAAGAATTGGGCATTCCTGCTGAAAGACTGGCCGCCACAGGGTTTGGTGAATTCCACCCCGTGGCCGAAGGGGACAGCGCCGCAGCGCGTGCGCAAAACCGCAGGATTGAACTTAAGTTGACCGAGCGTTAGCGCAGTTCGATTTCTGCTGGGCGTATTGAGATAAGTTTACCTTCGGGGATCAGTCGGATTCCTCAGATGCATCGTCCCGTTTCCCGCTTGGTGCGTGAAGGCCAGAGGCACGAAAACACTGTGCTTGGGCGCTCTGTAATGCGCCTCTGGTCATTCTGCTGTTAGCAGCGGCGGCTTTTTCGAACTGATCCGCGGTGGCGCACCGTTTTCAATGCGCAGGTCGATTTTGCCGTCTTTGACACCGACCTTCACATTGCCACCCTTGGCGAGTTTGCCAAACAGCAATTCCTCGGCCAGTGGCTTTTTGATTTGTTCTTGGATCACACGGCCCAAGGGGCGCGCGCCCATACGATCATCATAGCCCAAATCGGCCAAAAGTTCAGCTGCGGGTTTGGTCAGCTCGATCGTCACATTGCGATCAAGCAGCTGCGCCTCAAGTTGCAGCACGAATTTCTCAACCACCTGCAGGATTACATCTTTTGGCAGCGCGCCGAAACTGATCACCGCATCCAAACGGTTGCGGAATTCAGGTGTGAAGGTGCGCTCAATTGCGGCGGTATCCTCACCTTCGCGGCGGTCGCGACCAAATCCAATGGCCGCCTTCGCCTGTTCGGCTGCGCCCGCGTTTGAGGTCATGATCAAGACAACATTACGGAAATCGACCGAGCGGCCATTGTGATCTGTCAACGTGCCGTGATCCATCACTTGAAGAAGGATATTGAAAACATCAGGATGCGCCTTTTCGATTTCGTCCAGCAGCAACACGCAATGTGGATGCTGATCCACGCCATCGGTCAAAAGCCCACCTTGATCGAACCCGACATAGCCTGGCGGGGCGCCAATCAGGCGAGATACTGCGTGTTTTTCCATGTATTCGGACATGTCAAAACGCAGCAACTCGACCCCAAGGGTATCGGCCAATTGCTTAGCCACTTCGGTTTTGCCAACACCTGTTGGCCCCGCGAAGAGATAGTTCCCAATGGGCTTTTCTGGTTCCCGCAGACCCGCGCGCGCCAACTTGATCGCAGATGCCAAGGCCTCGATCGCTCTGTCTTGGCCGAACACCACGCGCTTGAGCGTTTTTTCCAAATCGCGCAGTACCTCTGCATCGTCTTTTGAGACGTTCTTTGGTGGTATGCGCGCGATTTTTGCGACCACGGCTTCGATTTCCTTCGGGCCAATGGTCTTGCGCCTCTTGCTATCTGGCAGCAGGTGCTGTGCCGCGCCTGCCTCGTCAATAACGTCGATCGCTTTGTCGGGCAATTTGCGGTCGTTGATATAACGCGCCGCCAGTTCAACCGCGGTGCGGATCGCATCGGCGGTGTATTTCACATCATGGTGGCTTTCGAAATAAGGCTTCAGCCCGCGCAAAATTTTCACCGAATCCTCAACGGATGGTTCATTGACGTCAATCTTCTGGAAGCGGCGCGAGAGCGCGCGGTCTTTTTCAAAATGTTGACGGAACTCTTTATAGGTTGTCGATCCCATGCAGCGCAATTTGCCGCCCTGCAAGGCGGGCTTAAGCAGGTTTGAGGCATCCATGGCCCCACCCGATGTAGCACCGGCCCCGATGACAGTATGAATTTCATCGATGAAAAGAACCGCGTCAGGATGGTCTTCCAATTCGTTGACCACGGCCTTCAGCCGTTCTTCAAAATCACCGCGATAGCGTGTGCCTGCCAAAAGCGCGCCCATGTCGAGCGAATAAATGGTGGATTTCGCCAAAACCTCAGGCGTTTCGCCCTCGACAATCTTTTTCGCCAGACCTTCGGCAATGGCGGTTTTGCCAACACCAGGATCACCGACCAAGAGCGGGTTGTTCTTGCGGCGGCGGCACAGCACTTGAATGCAGCGTTCCACCTCATCATGGCGACCTATCAGCGGGTCAACATCGCCATCATGCGCCTTTTTGTTCAGATCAACGCAATATTTGGCAAGGGCGGATTCCTTTGCATCACTACCCTCAGGCGGATTGCCACTTGTTTCAACGCCCTCGTCCATCGGATCAGTCGCGCCCGAAACAGGGCGGCTTTCCCCAAAAGACGGATCTTTCGCCACGCCATGTGCGATGAAATTCACCGCGTCATAGCGGGTCATATCCTGCTCTTGCAGGAAATAGGCTGCGTTTGACTCGCGCTCTGCGAAAATTGCGACAAGGACGTTTGCCCCTGTGACCTCGGTGCGACCCGAGGATTGCACATGGATCGCGGCGCGTTGGATCACCCGCTGGAAGGCCGCGGTCGGCACCGCCTCAGAGCCCTCGATATCTGTCTCAAGCGTGGCCAATTCTTCATCAATGAAGGTGATAAGCGTCTCGCGCAGGGCATCAATGTCTACGCTACATGCGCGCATGACTTTGGCCGCGTCAGGCTCGTCCAACAGCGCCAGCAGAAGATGTTCCAATGTTGCCAATTCATGCTTGCGCGCATTCGCCTGCGCCAAAGCCGCATGGATGGCCTGCTCTAGGGTATTTGAAAACGACGGCACGATAAGTGCTCCTTTCGTTGCGGCCAGAGGCGCAAGCGGGTTCGGCCCGCCTTCACTGAGTCTAGCCATAGCCTCATGCTATTAAGCTTCGGTTTTATTTTGCCAGTTTCAAGCTAAACTTGAAAAAAAACCTGCGATCGGCGCAAATTTGCGTGAAAATCCATCAGAACTGATCTTTGCGCTGCCTGATCTCGGCAAAGCATTCTGCGTCACTGGCATCTGTCATCTCCAAATGTGCTTTGATTTGCGGGTCTTTGGCGCGCAGGAACGGGTTTGTGTCCAATTCCATGCCAAGGCTGCTTGGCACTGTTGGCAAGCCTTTTGCGCGCGCCTCGTCAATGCGGGTGGCGCGAGCTTGGAGCGCCTTGTTTTCGGGATCGATGGTCAAGGCAAACCGCGCATTTGATTGGGTGTATTCGTGGCCAGAACAGACAAGCGTATCACGCGGAAGTGCGGTCAGTTTTGACAGGCTTTGCCACATCTGAGCGGGTGTGCCCTCAAACAGGCGACCACAGCCAAGCGCCATGAGGCTGTCAGCAGTAAAGATCACGCCCGCCTGTGGGAAATGAACGGCGATGTGCCCCACAGTATGGCCAGACACATCGTACACCGTGCCACGCAAGGCCCCGATTGCCATGACATCGCCTTCGTGCAGCGCGTGGTCAAGCGCGGGCAGCCTGTGGGCATCTGCGGCTGCCCCCCAAACGCGAATTGGGCTGTTGGTCGCCGCATGCAGATCGGGCAACCCGTCCACGTGATCCCAATGGTGGTGGGTTAAGAGAACGTCCGTAATCACCCATCCGCGCCGCGCACATTCGGCAACAATGGGCGCGGCTTCTGGCACGTCTACGATCAAGGTCTGACCTGTTTCGCGCAGATGCAACGCAAAGGCGTAATTGTCCTTGAGGCAGGGGATTGTCACAATTTCAGTGGCGGGTGCGGCGGTGGTCATGGCAATCTCCTCAGCTTCGTGGCACATATGGCCTAAGACAATCGCAGCGGACTGGCTTTTGCAATGCATCTTGATGTCGTTGATTTGCGTCAATTTTACTATCGCACCCGATTGGGGCGAATTGCGCAAAAGGCTGTGCGCGATGCGATGTTGTCACTTTGGCCTAACGCAAGTGGGCAGACTGTGGTGGGCTTTGGCTTTGCCGTTCCGCTTTTGCGCCCGTATCTCGATCAATCGCGCCGCGTGATTGGCTTGATGCCGCAAGGGCAGGGGGTAATGCCTTGGCCTGCGGGGATGTCGAATGTTGCGGCCCTGTGCGAAGATGCGCGGTGGCCCTTGTCTGAAGGGATGGCAGATCGCTTGGTGATGCTGCATGGGCTTGAGACAAGCGATGATCCTGCGGCGCTCTTGGACGAAGCCGCGCGCGCGCTTGGGGCAGGGGGGCGGGCCTTGTTCATTGTGCCAAATCGCGGAGGCTTGTGGGCGCGCAGCGATGCCACGCCCTTTGGCTATGGGCGGCCCTACAGCCTCAGCCAGCTTGAGGCACAATTGCGCCACCATGGCTTTGTGCCAGAACGTCACCGTGCCGCACTTTTTGCGCCACCAAGCCATGCGCGGTTCTGGCTTAGGTCTGCCGATATGATGGAACGCGCGGGGCGCTGGATGAGTTCGCACTACGCAGGCGGTGTGATCATGGTTGAAGCGAGTAAGCAGGTCTTTGCCCCTACAAAACGGGGTCGCGCCGCACGCATGCGCAATCCCTTGCGTATCCTTGATGGGGTTCCAAGCCCTGCAACAGGCCGCGTGCGCCGCCAAAAAGGCGCCTCTATTTCGCAGATGCAGAATCGCTAAGGCTGGCCAAAAGAGGCCAACTCGGGACGTTTGCGCCTAAATTAGGGCCAAAATTGTCTCCCTGCGCGCGATTTTTTTTAGCTTCAAAGCGTCGCATCTGCAGAAAGATTTGGTTAACCTCTGAAAAACAATGATTTTGTCAAAATCATGTTTGTGCCATCGGCGGTTGCAGCAAATTAAACCCTCTGCTAAACGACCGCCAAATCTGAGGAACGGCGGCACCTTCAAGTCGCGAAGAACGAACTGCTCGGGCGTGATCCTCACGCTGCCCGAGCCAAATTGTTGAAAGGGTGGACGTGTCCGAATCGGCTTCGATCTCAACCGGCATCGCCGCGCGCTACGCGACCGCGATGTTCGACCTGGCCACCGAGGCGGCAGCGATTGATGCGCTGGCCAAAGATGTTGACGCGCTCGAAGCCGCATTGGCCGCAAGCGCGGACCTGCGAGATTTGATCTCCTCCCCGATCTACCGCCGTGACGAGTCTCAGGCTGCCGTTGGCGCTGTCGCTAAGGCGATGAAATTGGGTATGATTGCAACCAATACGTTGCAAGTCATGGCGCAAAAGCGCCGTCTTTTCGTTCTGCCGATGGTGCTGCGCGCCGTGCGCGCCCAAATCGCAGAAAGCCGTGGCGAGATGACCGCAGAGGTCGTATCTGCCAAGGCCCTGACCAAAACCCAAGCGGATAAACTGGCAAAAGCCCTGTCAGCCTCCGTGGGCAAGAAAATTAATTTGAATGCGACCGTTGATGAAAGCCTCATTGGCGGTCTTATCGTAAAGGTTGGCTCGAAGATGATCGATAGCTCGATCCGCTCCAAGCTCAACTCCCTCCAGAACACCATGAAAGAGGTCGGATAATGGCGATCCAAGCTGCAGAGATTTCCGCGATCCTGAAGGAACAGATCAAGAGTTTCGGTCAGGATGCAGAAGTGGCCGAAGTTGGCCGCGTGCTGAGTGTTGGCGATGGGATCGCCCGCGTTCACGGTCTTGATAATGTTCAAGCGGGTGAAATGGTCGAATTCCCAGGTGGAATTATGGGCATGGCCCTCAACCTTGAATCCGACAACGTAGGTGTCGTGATCTTCGGCTCTGACCGTGACATCAAAGAAGGTGACACTGTTAAACGCACGAATTCGATCGTGGACGTTCCTGCTGGCCCAGAATTGCTTGGCCGCGTTGTAGACGGCTTGGGCAACCCACTTGACGGTAAAGGCCCGATCAAGTCGAAAGAGCGCCGCGTTGCGGACGTCAAAGCGCCTGGCATCATCCCACGTAAATCCGTGCATGAGCCTATGGCAACAGGCCTTAAGGCTGTTGACGCGATGATCCCCATCGGCCGTGGTCAGCGCGAATTGATCATTGGCGACCGTCAGACAGGCAAAACTGCCGTGGCTTTGGACGCGATCCTGAACCAGAAAAGCTATAACGAAGCGGCTGGCAAAGACGAAAGCAAGAAGCTGTATTGCATCTATGTTGCGGTTGGCCAGAAGCGTTCGACTGTTGCGCAGTTGGTGAAGAAGCTCGAAGAGACAGGCGCGATTGAATATTCCATCGTAGTGGCCGCGACCGCTTCTGACCCTGCTCCGATGCAGTTCCTTGCGCCATATTCCGCGACCGCGATGGCCGAGTATTTCCGCGACAACGGCAAGCATGCGCTGATCATCTATGATGACCTGTCTAAGCAAGCTGTTGCTTACCGCCAGATGTCCTTGCTGCTTCGCCGTCCCCCAGGGCGTGAAGCCTATCCTGGTGACGTTTTCTACCTCCACTCTCGTTTGTTGGAGCGTTCGGCAAAGCTGAACGAAGATCTTGGTGCAGGGTCTTTGACCGCTCTGCCCGTGATTGAAACCCAAGGCGGTGACGTTTCGGCGTTTATTCCGACCAACGTGATTTCGATCACAGACGGCCAGATCTTCCTTGAAACTGACTTGTTCTATCAGGGTATTCGCCCTGCTGTGAACACAGGTCTATCCGTGTCGCGCGTGGGCTCTTCTGCCCAGACCAATGCCATGAAATCGGTGGCAGGTTCGGTGAAACTGGAACTGGCGCAGTATCGCGAAATGGCGGCCTTCGCGCAGTTCGGGTCTGACCTTGATGCGGCGACACAGCGTTTGCTGAACCGCGGCGCGCGTCTGACCGAGTTGATGAAGCAGTCACAATATGCACCGCTGACAAACGCAGAAATCGTCTGTGTGATCTTCGCGGGTATCTCTGGCTTCCTCGACAAGATCGCCGTGCGCGAAGTTGGCCGCTTTGAGCAAGGCCTGCTTCAGCATCTGCGTGGGAAGCACAAGGATGTTCTCGATTGGATCACCAATGAAGATCCAAAGATCAAGGGTGATGCAGCCGACCGACTGAAGGCAGTCATCGAAGAATTCGCCGCAGATTTCTCGTAAGGGGACGGGTTTATGCCAAGTCTCAAGGATCTGAAAACACGGATCGAGTCGGTCAAATCGACCCGCAAGATCACCAAGGCCATGCAGATGGTGGCTGCTGCAAAACTGCGCCGTGCGCAGGAAGCAGCCGAAGCTGGGCGGCCTTATGCCGAGAAAATGGCAGCGGTGATTGGCGGGCTGGCCGCTTCGGTCGGTGGGTCGGACAGTGCCCCGCGCCTTTTGGCAGGGACAGGTCAAGACCAGACACATCTGCTCGTTGTCATGACAGCCGAGCGCGGTTTGTGTGGGGGCTTTAACTCCACCATCGCGCGCCTTGCAAAAGCGCGCATTGCCGAGCTGACCGCGCAGGGCAAAACTGTGAAGGTTTTGACTGTCGGCAAAAAAGGCCGTGAACAACTGCGCCGCGATTATGCAAACCTTTTGATTGGTCACGTTGACCTCTCCGAAGTGAAGCGCGTGGGTTACGAAAACGCAGCAGCCATCGCAAAGGATGTGATGGCACGCTTTGATGCGGGCGAATTTGATGTCGCCACCATCTTCTACAATCGCTTCCAGTCGGTGATTTCTCAGATCCCAACTGCGCAGCAAATCATCCCTGCTGTTTTTGAAGATGCTGCAGAAGATGTTGGGGCAGAGACGCCCTATGACTACGAACCTTCCGAAGAGGCAATCCTGTCTGATCTGCTGCCCATTGGCGTGACAACGCAGATTTTTACAGCGCTTCTCGAAAATGGGGCCTCGGAGCAGGGGGCGCGTATGTCCGCAATGGATAACGCAACCCGCAACGCAGGCGACATGATCGACAAACTGACGATTGAGTTTAACCGCTCACGTCAGGCTGTGATCACCAATGAATTGATTGAAATTATCTCGGGCGCGGAAGCGCTCTAAGGAAACCGGAGACACGACATGGCACAAGCAGTCGGCAAAATTACTCAGGTCATCGGCGCTGTCGTTGACGTGCAGTTCGAAGATCACCTACCGGAGATCCTGAACGCGCTTGAGACCGAGAACAATGGTAAGAAACTGATCCTCGAAGTGGCGCAGCACTTGGGTGAAAACACCGTGCGCACCATCGCGATGGACGCAACCGAGGGTTTGGTGCGCGGCGCGAAAGTGACCGATATGGGCGCGCCAATCACCATTCCAGTGGGCAACGCCACATTGGGCCGCATCATGAACGTTGTGGGCGAGCCCATTGACGAAAAAGGCCCTGTGAAAGCGGATGAAACCCGCGCCATTCACCAGCCTGCGCCTGAGTTCGCGGAACAGTCCACCGAGTCTGAGATCCTCGTTACAGGTATCAAGGTAATCGACCTTCTCGCGCCTTACGCGAAGGGTGGTAAAATTGGTCTGTTCGGTGGTGCGGGCGTGGGTAAAACCGTTCTCATCATGGAATTGATCAACAACATCGCCAAAGTGCACTCGGGCTTCTCGGTGTTCGCGGGCGTTGGTGAACGCACCCGTGAAGGCAATGACCTTTACCACGAGATGATCGAATCTGGCGTCATCAAGCCAGACGCGTTGAGCGAAAGCCAAGTGGCCTTGGTCTACGGCCAGATGAACGAACCTCCAGGGGCGCGTGCGCGTGTGGCTTTGACGGGTCTGACCTTGGCGGAACAGTTCCGTGACCAGTCGGGCACAGACGTTCTGTTCTTCGTGGACAACATCTTCCGCTTCACGCAGGCGGGTTCTGAGGTGTCAGCGCTTTTGGGCCGTATTCCTTCTGCTGTGGGCTACCAGCCAACACTTGCGACCGACATGGGCGCGCTGCAGGAGCGGATCACATCGACCAAAGCTGGCTCGATTACTTCGGTTCAGGCGATCTACGTTCCTGCGGATGACTTGACTGACCCTGCACCTGCAACCTCGTTTGCGCACCTTGACGCAACCACGGTTCTCAGCCGTGCGATTTCGGAATTGGGCATCTACCCTGCGGTTGACCCGCTCGACTCGACCTCGCGTCTGCTTGACCCCGCTGTGATTGGTGAGGAGCATTACAACGTGGCTCGTGACGTTCAGGGTATCCTTCAGCGTTACAAATCGCTGCAGGACATCATCGCCATCCTCGGCATGGACGAATTGAGCGAAGAAGATAAGCTGACAGTGTCTCGCGCACGTAAGATCCAGCGTTTCTTGTCGCAGCCATTTGACGTGGCGAAGGTCTTCACTGGCTCTGATGGTATTCAGGTTCCATTGGAAGACACGATTGCCTCCTTTAAGGCGGTTGTTGCAGGCGAATATGACCATCTGCCAGAAGCCGCGTTTTACATGGTGGGCGGTATTGAAGACGTGAAAGCCAAGGCCGAGCGTCTGGCAGCAGAAGCAGCCTGATAGGAGGGCCGAATGGCCGAAGCGTTCAAATTTGACCTCGTCTCTCCCGAGCGCCGCTTGGCCTCGTTAGATGCGACCGAGGTGCAAATCCCTGGTGCAGGGGGTGATATGACGGCGATGGCAAACCACGCGCCCACGATCACCACTTTGCGTCCGGGTTTGCTGCAGGTCATCCATGCGGGCGGTCAGGACGATTACATCGTTCTGGGTGGCTTTGCCGAGATCAGCGCCGACAAGGTCACTGTTCTTGCAGAGCGTGCATTGCCCCGCGCGGAAGTAACCAAAGAACTCTATGCCGAAATGGTGGAAGAGTATCGCAAGGCACATGAGACTGCGAAAGAGACATTCAAAAACGAGCCTGGCCCCGTGGATGACGCGGCCAAGCTTCTGTCTGACATGGTGGCATTGGGCGATCACATCAACCTGTGATCCCCTCGCCCCTGAGGACACATATCAGAAAAGGCGCGCCCATGAAAAAAGGCGCGCCTTTTTTCATGGGCGCGCCGTTGAGTGTGTTGTGCCAGAAAGTGGCCGCTTAGCGGCCCCACATTCCGTTGGGATACAGCCCCTCATAGATCGGCACGAGGGTTTCCGTCTCAAACAGCGATGAGACGCTTGTGCCATTCCAGATGTTCAAAATTGCCTGTGCAAACATGGGCGCGGTGGGAACGATGCGAATATTGGGGCAGTTTTTGACAGCTTCGGTTGGCTCGATCGTGTCGGTCAAAACTAGGGATTTCATGACCGATTTGCTCACGCGCTCTACCGCAGGGCCAGACATCACGCCGTGGGTGATATAGGCATGCACTTCGGTTGCACCATGTTCAAGTAACACTTCGGCCGCTTTGCACAATGTGCCAGCGGTGTCGCACATATCATCCACGATCAAGCATCGCTTGCCTTCGACATTCCCGATCACGGTCATTTCAGCAACCTCACCTGGCTTTTCGCGGCGCTTGTCCACGATTGCCAAAGGCGCGCCAATACGCGTGGCAAGTTCGCGCGCACGCGCCACGCCGCCAACATCGGGCGAGATCACCATGACATCATCCACCTTGCCCTCAAATTGATGCAAGATATCCAGCGCGAAAATCGGGCTCGCATAGAGGTTGTCCACGGGGATATCGAAAAAGCCTTGGATCTGTGCGGCGTGTAAATCCATGGTCAATACGCGCTCAACGCCGCCTTCGGCAATCAGGTTCGCCACAAGTTTCGCAGAGATTGGCGTGCGCGCCTTGGTGCGGCGGTCTTGGCGGGCATATCCAAAATAGGGGATCACCGCCGTTATACGTGCAGCAGATGAGCGGCGCAGCGCGTCAGCGATAATCAACAGCTCCATCAAGTTGTCATTGGCAGGCTTCGATGTGGGCTGGACGATGAACATATCCTCGCCGCGCACGTTCTCGTAAACTTCCACGAAAATTTCTTGGTCGTTGAAACGTTCCACGCGGGCATCCACAAGACCGACTTTCATGCCGCGATGCATCGACATCCGTTTTGCAATCGTCTTGGCCAATTCGCGATTGGCGTTACCAGAAATCAGTTTTGGGTCTGAGGCGCTCATCTTTTCGCAAAGTCCTTGATCTGTGCAGGGCGCGCCCCATTTGGCGCGTTGACACCCCCTAGCACTCAGGCCAACGTGACGCAAAGCCAAAAAGGATCCGCGAAATGTCGCATATTGATTATTATTTCTCGACCATCTCGCCCTACACCTATCTCGCGGGAAAGCGACTTGAGGAGATTGCCGCTGCACATGGGGCGACCATTCGGTATCGACCTTTGGATATTATCGCCCTTTTTGCGCGCACGGGCGGCACACCACCCGCCGAACGCCACCCCGCACGGCAGGCCTATCGCCTGCAAGAACTACAGCGCCAGTCTAAGAAGACGGGGCTTGCCCTGACGCTGAAGCCTGCATTTTTCCCAACCAATTCTGCGCCTTCATCTTATGCCATTATTGCGGCCCAAAACGAAGGTGGCGGGGATTTGGCCGAACTGGTTCACGGGGTCACGCGCGCGGTGTGGCGCGAGGAAAAGAACATTGCAGAGGATGATGTGATCCGCGCTGCTCTGACGGCTGCAGGCTTTGACCCCAGCTTGGCAGATCGCGGGCTGTTATCAGGGGCCGAAGAATATGCTGCCAATCTCGAAGCCGCGGTTGAGGCAGGTGTTTTTGGCGCGCCCTTCTATTTGGTGGATGGGGTCACGCATTTCTGGGGGCAAGACCGCCTAGACGATCTTGCGCTCCATTTAGAGGGCAAGCTTTAGCCCGCCCTAAAGCAGTCCAATAGAGCTTGGACCTTGCTCTGTGAGCATGACCAATCGGTGACGAGGCGACAGAGGATCAACTCATCCTCTGGCCCCTCAAGCGTGGCGTTGAAGGGAAAGAGGTAATATTGCGCCCCCGCCGCAAAGGCGCGTTTATGGGCTGCACGGGGAAGATGCGCGAACAGCATATTGCCCGCAGGCTCATGGGCGATATGCACCCCCTCGATCTGCGCCAAACCTGCGCGCAATTCTGCCATGCGCGCATTGGCGGATTGCGCCAATCGCAGCCAGAGATCATCGAGCGTATAGGCCTCCATCTGTACAGAGAGAAAGCGGTGCTTTGACCATAGATGTGCGCCACGCTTGCGGCGCAATTCAAATTCCCACGCCTTTTTCGGGTCGAACAGGATCACGGCCTCAACACCCATGCAGCCGTTCTTTGTGCCGCCAAAACTGACTGCATCCACACCCGCTTTCCATGTCATATCGGCAGGGCGGCAGCCAAGGGCCGCGCAGGCATTGGCAAAACGCGCGCCATCAAGATGAACGGGCAGGTCATAGGATTTTGCAACATCACTGAGCGCCTTGATCTCGCTTAGGCTATAGGCGGTGCCGACTTCGGTGATATTGGTTAGGCTCACAGGGCCGCGCTGCATGCCATGCACACCTTTGTCGCCCGTATGTGCAATGGTCTGCGCCAAGCCATCAGGGGTCATCTTGCCCCCTTCGCCTTCGACCAAGGCCAGTTTCGCGCCATTGGCATAGAATTCGGGCGCGCCGCATTCATCTTCTTCGATATGGGCGATGCGATGGCAGAAGATCGACTGCCACGGCTGCACCATCACCGACAAGGCCAAGGCATTGGCGGCTGTGCCCGTGCTGACGAGATAAACCGCCGCCTCTGGGGCCTCGAACAGGTCGCGGATGGATTGGCGCACGCGTGCCATGGCGTCATCTGCACCATAGGGCATGGCATAGCCCTCATTGGCCGCTGTAATGGCCGCAATCACATCTGGATGGGCGGGGCCTGTATTGTCGGAGGCAAAGTTCATAATCCTGGCTCCTCGATAATGTAATCTTCCCAGTCTTCTTCTGGAATGTCGAATTCGGCAACCGTGATCCCGCGCGCGGAAATCCCCGCTTGGTGCACAGTTTCAGGATCCCCTGACACCAAAGGGTGCCACCAATACAAATCCTTGCCCTCATGCAGCAATCTATAGGCGCAGGTTTCAGGCATGAAATAGGCGACATCCTTCATGCCCTCAGGGGTCAATTGGATACACTCGGGCACAAGTGTCTTTCTAATTTCATATTGTCCGCATCGGCAGGTTGCATCATCGAAAAGGCGGCAGGCAACCCGTGTCAGGGCCACCTCGCCCGTATCGGCATCTTCTAGCTTGTTGAGACAACATTTCCCGCACCCATCACAGAGGCTTTCCCATTCTTGTGCCGTCATATCGGCCAAGGATTTGCGTTTCCAAAAGGGGGCTTTCTTGTTCATAACGCAGCGAGGATCTCGCGCGCCATCTGGCTGTCGCGATCCATTTGGGCGATCAAGGCCTCAAGGCTGTCGAATTTCTCTTCACCACGCAGAAACTCGACCAGACCGACAGACATATCCATGCCGTAAATATCGCCCGAAAAATCAAAGATGAAGGTTTCGAGATTTGGCTCTTGCCCATTGAACATGGGCCGCACGCCAAGACTGGCCACGCCGTGATACTGGCCCGCATATGGCCCGCTGCGCAATTCAACCAAAACTGCGTAAACACCAAGTTTGGGAACGTGCAGACCATCCAATGACATATTGGCGGTGGGGTAGCCCAATGTGCGCCCCCGCTTCTCGCCATGGATCACGGGGCCTTCGATCCGGTGCCAGTGGCCAAGCATGTCGCGGGCTTGGCGCGGATCACCCGACCTGAGCGCGTCTCGGATAGCGGTGGATGACACGGCCACACCGGCCGTATTCAGCAGATCGACCACAGTCACATCAAACCCATAACGCGCCCCGAAGGCGCGCAGCATATCGGTTGTGCCTTTGCGACCTTTGCCAAAACAGAAATCCGCACCCACGACCAGATGCTTCAGACCCAGCCCCTCAACCACCACTTCGCGGATGAAATCTTCTGCATCAAGTGCGGAAAGGGTGCGATTGAAAGGCAGCTCATAGAGGATCTCCACCCCCATTTTCTCAAGGCGATTGGCGCGGGCTTCGGCATTCATCAGCCGAAATGGCGGGGCGTCAGGGTTAAAGAATTCGCGCGGATGCGGCTCGAAGGTCAAAACCCCTAAAGGAGCCTCATGACCGCAGGCAAGGTCGATGCAATGCGCGTGACCTAGATGCACGCCATCGAAATTCCCAATGGCCACAGAGGCGCCACGGTTTTCGGGTCGGACAAATTGATGGTCACGAACGATACGCATACTGCCCGAATATCCAAGCCCGCGATCTAGGGCAAGCATCGGGTCGGTAAAAATCCTGCGCCGCTGCGAGGTTAATCGAATTTCCGTGACGGGGCGAGGACGACTGCCTCGCCGTTGAGGACAGGTTTGCCATCAATCAGGCAGCGCGTCTCAAGGGTCACACGGCGCTTTGCGTGGTCTATCGCGGTCACTTCCACCTCGGCCCGCACTTGATCACCAGGGCGCACGGGTGCCATGAATTTCAGCGTTTGACCCAAGTAAACAGTGCCATGCCCCGGCAGTTGTTCGCCGATAACGGCTGAAATAAGCCCTGCGGTTAGCATCCCATGGGCGATGCGCCCCTCAAAAATCGTCTCACGGGCGTAATCATCGTCAAGATGAACGGGGTTTCGGTCGGTTGAAACCTCGGCGAAAAGCTCAATATCGCGGTCGCTGACAGTTTTGGTCAAATGCCGCGTCATCCCCAATTCGATATCTTCGATGCAGATCGTCCCACGGGGGAGGTTATGACTCGTGTCCAACATTCCAGTCTCCAAGAGAAATGCCCTTCGTTTGGAACTCACCATAGCAAATTTCTGCAATGCAGCAACAATTAAATTAAATCAGGAGCGCCAATGTTGTAATTTTGTTGCGCGACAATTTGCCCAATTAGCGTAAGAACCCAATGCTAAATGTTGGGTTTTGACCGCTATCTTTCAGATATTGAGCAAGTTTTTCTGGATTTGGCTGATCGGTTGTTGCTGTTTCTTCGCGGGCCAAACCGCCTGTGATAAACAGCGTATCAATGCCTTCGCCAATCCCGCCCTGCACATCGGTAAAGATGCCATCTCCAATGGCCAAGATTCGTTCGTCACTGATATCATGGCAATTTTGCACCAAGCGCCGCCGTGCCAGATCATAGATGGGCGGGTGGGGCTTCCCGAAATAAAGGCTCTCGCCGCCCATCTCGGTGTAAAGTTTCGCCACTGCGCCAGCGCAATATTCGCGGCTTTCTCCACGGTCCACCACGATGTCAGGGTTTGCGCAGAGAAGCTTGAGCCCGAGTGTTTTCGCCAAAAGCAATTGCGGGCGCAGCACATCAGGTTCGGCATGGGGATCAAACGGGCCCGTGCAAACAATCCCTTCGGCTTCGGCCACATCGACCTTGGTCAGGGTTACAGGGTTTTCAATCAGTTTCATCGGGGCGAAAAATGTGTCATCGCGCGGCTCGCCAATGAAATAGACCTTCTCGCCAACTGCCCCCGTTAGCATCGCCGCCCGTGCGCTGTCGCCAGAGGTTGCGATCATGTCCCACGCATCGCGGGGAACCCCCATTGCATCCAACTGCTTGGCAATCTCGACATGGGCACGTGGGGCATTGGTGACCAAAACAACAACACCCCCTTTGGTGCGAAAGGCCTGCAGCGCCGCAATCGCGTCAGGAAAAGGGGCGATGCCATTATGCACGCAGCCCCAAAGGTCGCAAAAAAGCGCGTCATAGCGTTCGGAAATCTCGGAGAGGTGAGAGATGGTTGCGGGGGCGTTTGCGCTATGGCTCATGGGGCGGGCTTTCTCTTTGAGGCTCTTCGCGCCTCTCTTACCGCGCCCTGTGATGGGATGAAAGGAAAAGGGCGGCCCTCAGGCCGCCCTTTCATCAAACTTTCATCTGATTAAAGCGCGAGGTTCGGGATGATCTGCTTTTTGCGGCTCACAATCCCTGGCAGCACGACCTGATCGGCATCGCCCACAACAGTGGAAAAACTCTTCTCGGCCACTTGGCGCACCAGATCGTTTGGCACCAAAAGCGTGGCTTCTTCGCGCAAAATATCGACGACAAATAACAAAACCTGATCGGCGCCGTCCTCTTTGGCGACTGTGATCATGCTGTCCATCAGGCTTGCTTTGCGGGACAAAACCGTTGCGGGCGCAGTTGTCTCCAGAACGGAGACACGGAAGGTCTTGCCCCCCACCTCGTAGGTTTTGCTGTCCATGCGCAGCAACTCTGCATCAGAAAAGCGCGAGACATCAGATTTCGCCGCAAACATTTCAGCAGCATAATCGGGGATAGACACGCCCAGATCAGCAGCGAGGCCTTCGGCCACGGCGCGATCATGATCGGTTGTGGTCGGGGAGCGGAATTCCAACGTGTCAGACAGGATGCAGGACAAGGCAGCACCTTTCGCCCAATTTGGCATTTTCGCCGCATCATCACCCATCAGGTCAATCATCAAGGTCGCTGTGCAGGCCAAGGGGCGGATGGTGATATCAATCGGCCCTTTCGTTTCAAGCCCGCCCACCAGTTTGTGGTGGTCAATGATGGCCTGAACATCGGCAGCGTTGATTGAGGCAGGCAGTTCTGCAGGGTTGTTGGTGTCGACCACAACGCACGCCTGACCTTCTGCAACATCGTCAATAAGCCGCGGTTTTGGCAAATCCCATTTCTGCAAAACAAAGGCGGCTTCGGTGTTTGGCTCACCCAAAAGAACGGCTTCTGCCTCTACGCCCTTCACCTCATTAAGATACCATGCCCACAAAATCGGGGAGCCAGTGGAATCTGTGTCTGGCGATTTGTGGCCAAAGACCAAGGTGCTCATGTCATTATCCATCTATTTTTGTGAAAACTCGCGCGCCTTATAGGGCAGGGCTTTCGCCATGTCACGGGGGGCAAAGGCGGGAATTTGTCGCGGCTTTGGCTTTAATTTCCATAATTTCGGCAGGATTAGTCTGCCCGGGAAATTTTTTTGAAATTTTCCGCCTGCGGCCCGTTGACACCTCCGCATCCCCTGCCTATCTGCCTGTCGTTAGCACTCGCACAGACTGAGTGCTAATACAGTGAAACATACGAACCTTAAGGAGTGTTCGACAGATGGCATTGAAACCACTGCATGACCGCGTGCTGGTTCGCCGCGTAGAGAGCGACGAAAAGACCAAAGGCGGTCTGATCATCCCCGATAGCGCAAAAGAGAAACCCGCAGAGGGCGAAATCGTCTCCGTTGGCGAAGGCGCACGCAAGGACTCGGGCGAGCTGATCGCAATGAGCGTCAAAGCTGGCGACCGCGTACTGTTCGGCAAATGGTCTGGCACCGAAGTCACGGTTGATGGCGAAGAACTGCTGATCATGAAGGAATCGGACATTCTCGGCATCATCGCCTGAGACCGTTCCTGATCGAATTTTTAACCTGATTTCATCCAAGGAGGAGCCCTGAAATGGCTGCCAAGGAAGTCAAATTCAATACCGATGCCCGCGACCGTATGCTCAAAGGCGTTAACATCCTTGCCAATGCGGTAAAGGTGACCCTCGGCCCAAAAGGCCGCAATGTGGTTCTTGAAAAATCCTTCGGTGCACCACGCATCACCAAAGATGGTGTTTCCGTGGCGAAGGAAATCGAACTGGAAGATAAGTTCGAAAACATGGGCGCGCAGATGGTCAAAGAAGTGGCATCGCGCACCAATGACGAGGCGGGTGACGGCACCACCACTGCAACTGTTCTGGCCCAAGCCATCGTGCGCGAAGGCATGAAGTCGGTTGCGGCGGGCATGAACCCAATGGATCTGAAGCGCGGCATCGATAGAGCAGTGACGAAAGTCATCGACAGTATCAAAGCATCTGCCCGCCCTGTTGCAGATTCTGATGAGGTTGCGCAGGTCGGCACGATCTCGGCAAATGGCGAAGCGCAAATCGGCCGCATGATCGCAGACGCGATGCAGAAAGTCGGCAATGACGGCGTGATCACTGTTGAAGAGAACAAAGGCCTTGAGACCGATGTTGAGGTCGTAGAGGGCATGCAGTTCGACCGCGGTTACCTTTCGCCTTACTTCGTCACCAACCCTGACAAAATGGTTGCAGAGTTGGACGACTGCTTGATCCTGTTGCATGAGAAGAAATTGTCTTCCTTGCAGTCAATGGTTCCACTGCTCGAGTCTGTGATCCAGTCTCAGAAGCCCCTTCTGATCATCGCTGAAGATGTAGAAGGCGAAGCCTTGGCGACCCTCGTGGTCAACAAGCTGCGCGGCGGTCTGAAAATCGCTGCGGTGAAAGCACCTGGTTTTGGCGATCGCCGCAAAGCGATGCTTCAGGATATCGCCATTTTGACCGGTGGTCAGGTGATCTCCGAAGATCTTGGCATGAAGCTGGAAAGCGTTACGCTTGATATGCTCGGCTCCGCGAAGAAGGTGATGATCAAGAAAGACGACACCACCATCGTTGACGGCGCAGGCGATAAGGCCGAAATCGAAGCACGCGTTTCGCAGATCCGTCAGCAGATCGAAGAAACCTCTTCCGATTACGACAAAGAAAAACTGCAAGAGCGCGTTGCCAAATTGGCAGGCGGTGTTGCGGTTATCAAAGTCGGCGGCATGAGCGAAGTCGAAGTGAAAGAGCGCAAAGACCGCGTGGATGACGCGTTGAACGCAACCCGCGCTGCCGTTCAAGAAGGCATCGTTGTGGGCGGCGGTGTTGCCCTCGTGCAAGGTGCAAAAGCTCTGGACGGCCTGTCTGGTGAAAACGCGGATCAAGACGCAGGTATCGCCATCGTGCGCCGTGCGCTTGAAGCGCCACTGCGCCAGATTGCGGAAAACGCAGGCGTTGACGGTGCGGTTGTTGCGGGCAAAATCCGCGAATCCAAAGACGTCAAGTTTGGCTTCAACGCTCAGACCGAAGAATATGGCGACATGTTCAAATTCGGTGTGATCGACCCTGCGAAAGTGGTGCGCACTGCGCTTGAGGATGCAGCTTCTGTTGCAGGCCTCTTGATCACCACCGAAGCAATGGTGGCCGACAAGCCAAAGAAAGATGACGCACCTGCAATGCCTGACATGGGCGGCATGGGCGGCATGGGCGGCATGATGTAATCATGCTTCCAAGGCCCTGTGGCTTTGGACAAAAGAAAGGCCCGCGTTACGCGGGCCTTTCTTCATTTGGGGTAAATGAAACCGTTGCGTGTTAATGGACGCTTACAGGTGTCAGATCATTTTGGCGCGCCACAACGAAGGCCAAGGCGCGATCTTTGACGAGGGCCAATTGCGTACCTTCCTCGGTTCCAATTGCGTAAAGCTGTTCGCGCGCACCCGCTTGGGCGCGGATCTCCGAAGGGAGGCTCGCCACATCAACGGGGCGGATATAAACGATAGGCCGCTCGGACTTGCTCTTTGGGTGTTCGGGATTGGTCATAATCTTCCCCCTTTCGTTTGCAGCGATTTTGAGGCTGCACCAGAATTTGAAATCTCAATCTTGCGCACAACGCTATCGGGCTGCAGGCGATGCAGGTCGATATGCAACAGCCCATGCTCCATCGTGGCGCCTGTCACCTCGACCCCATCGGCCAAGACAAAGCTGCGCTGAAATTGCCGCGCCGCAATCCCACGATGTAAAAAGATGCGCTCCGCATCCTCATCTGATTGGCGGCCACGGATCACCAATTGGCGATCTTCTTCTGTGATTGAGAGATCTGTTTCGGCAAAGCCTGCCACCGCTAAAGTGATGCGATAAGCCGTGTCGCCGCGTTGTTCGATATTGTAGGGGGGGTAACCATCATTCCCAGATTTCACAGTGCGTTCGACCAAACGTTCGAGTTGATCAAAGCCCAACAGAAACGGGTGCGTCCCAAGGGTTAGTTTCGTCATAAGGCACATCCTTTGATAAGCGATCTGTGCAAGCGCCAGCCCCGTAATTCGGCAACTGGATCCGAGGTAAATATGGGGCCTGCCCAGTCCCCCTGCAAGCCCTGTTTGCATCTGGATTACGCAGGCGCGCCATTTCCTTTGCGTGGAGTGCAATGTCACAGTATGGTGCGGCACCACCCCAGATTCAGAAAGACATAAGCGCCCCATGAACGCCCCGACCGAAATGAGCCACGAAGACGTGCTGCGCATCCGCTTGGAGGTGCTTAAGCGCGAGCATCGGGATTTGGACGAGGCGATTGCCGCCCTTGAGACACGGCCAAGCCCTGATCAATTGACGCTGCGCCGTCTGAAAAAGCAGAAGCTGTCCCTCAAAGATGCGATCACCGGCATTGAGGATGAACTCACCCCTGACATCATTGCATAGCGGTTTGATCTCGCTATAGTGCGCCCCTCTCACAAGGCTTATCGCAAAGGATCCTCCCCATGGCGGATATCGAAATTGGCATCATCATGGGCAGCCAGTCTGATTGGCCCACCATGCGCGAAGCCGCCGAAATGCTTGACGCGTTGGGCGTTCCTTACGAAACGAAAATCGTTTCTGCGCATCGCACACCTGATCGGCTGTGGGACTATGGTAAAACCGCCGCAAGCCGTGGCTTGAAGGTGATTATCGCAGGCGCAGGTGGGGCCGCGCATTTGCCAGGTATGATGGCTTCAAAGACGCGGGTGCCCGTCATCGGCGTGCCCGTGCAAACCAAGGCCTTGTCTGGGGTTGATTCGCTTTATTCGATTTTGCAAATGCCGCGCGGATTTCCTGTCGCGACCATGGCGATTGGCGCTGCGGGGGCGGCCAATGCTGGGCTGATGGCGGCGGCCATTTTGGCCGTGCATGACGCAGATCTTGCCGCGCGTCTGGATCAATGGCGCGCTGATCTCTCCGCTTCGATCCCTGAGGAACCTCAAGATGACGCATGAGGTTCTGCCCAATGGCAGCGTGATTGGTATTTTGGGGGGCGGTCAATTGGGGCGCATGCTTGCTATGGCCGCAGCACGCCTTGGATATAAAGTTCGGATTTTCGAACCAAGCGCACAGGCCCCTGCGGGTGATGTTGCAATATCCGTGACGCAAGCGGGATATGATGATCATGAGGCGCTCAAGGCCTTTGCGCTGTCTTGCGATGTGTTGACCTTTGAATTTGAAAATATCCCAAGCGCGGCCTTGGCCCTGCTCGAAGATACGCGCCCGCTCTTTCCTGCGCGCACTGCGCTTGAAGTGTCTCAGGATCGCTTGGTAGAGAAGGATTTTCTCAACAGTCTTGGTCTGAAAACAGCGCCTTATTGTGCGATTGATGCGGCCGACGGCGTGGCGCAGGCCCTTGAAAAAACGGGCTGTCCCGCGATCCTAAAGACCCGCTGTTTTGGGTATGACGGCAAGGGGCAAGCGCGGGTTATGGCCGCGTCCGAGGCCGATGCCGCTTATGCTAGCCTCAATGGGGCGCCTGCAATTGCCGAGGGCTTTGTAAAGTTTAGCCGAGAGGTTTCGGTGATCATTGCGCGCGGGCGCGATGGCCGTGTCTCGGCCTATGATCCAGGTGAAAACATCCACCGCGATGGCATTCTTGCAACCACCACTGTCCCTGCTGACTTGCCTGCCATGCTGCGCGCAGATGCAGTTTTGCTGGCCTCAAAAATTGTCACGGCTTTGGATTATGTGGGCGTAATGGGGGTCGAGCTGTTCGTCACGCCTGAGGGCTTGGTCGTCAATGAGATTGCACCACGGGTGCATAACTCTGGCCATTGGACGCAAGCAGGCTGCGCAGTCGATCAGTTCGAGCAGCACATCCGCGCCATCACTGGTTGGCCCTTGGGGGATGGCAGCCGTCACGCAAATGTTGAGATGGAGAATCTCATCGGTGATGATGTGGCGCGCGCGGCGGAAATGGCCGAGACAAAAGGCGTTCAAATCCACCTATATGGTAAGGCTGAAACCCGTGCAGGCCGTAAGATGGGCCATGTTAATCGAGTGACCGGCGCGGCGTGATCCTGCCTCTTGGAAAGGGTGTAGGAAATTTTGCCGCGCTTCTGCCCTTGCGCCGCGCTCTCGCTTGACTATAACGCCATCAATTTGCACCGCTCTCGAAGCGCGCCTTTGCGTGCGCGGTCGCACCCTGATGTTTCGCCGTTTGTAGGCCCGCAGCCAATACCGAGGTTTTCCGATGCCCAAAAGAACCGATATCCGCTCCATCATGATCATCGGCGCGGGGCCAATCGTCATTGGGCAAGCCTGCGAATTTGACTATTCGGGCGCACAAGCCTGTAAGGCCCTACGCGAAGAAGGGTATCGCGTTATTCTGGTCAATTCTAACCCCGCGACCATTATGACCGATCCAGAACTGGCCGATGCCACTTATATCGAGCCGATCACCCCCGATGTTGTCGCAAAGATCATCGAGAAAGAGCGCCCCGATGCGCTGTTGCCCACCATGGGCGGCCAGACGGGTCTGAACACCGCTCTCTCACTTGAAGAAGCGGGTGTGTTGGAGAAATTCGGGGTCGAGATGATTGGGGCAAAGCGCCCTGCGATTGAAATGGCCGAAGACCGCAAGCTGTTCCGCGAGGCGATGGAACGTATTGGCCTTGAAAACCCGCGCGCCACGATCGTTGCAGCGCCGAAAAAAGAGAACGGCAAATTCGACATCGCCGCAGGTCTGCGCGATGCGATAGAGGCCTTGGAAGACATCGGTCTGCCCGCCATCATTCGCCCCGCCTTTACCTTGGGCGGCACAGGCGGCGGTGTGGCGTATAACCGCGAAGAATATGAGTATTACTGCCGCTCTGGGCTTGAGGCCTCGCCCGTGGCGCAGATTTTGGTCGATGAATCGCTGCTTGGTTGGAAAGAATACGAGATGGAGGTCGTCCGCGACAAAGCGGATAACGCGATCATCGTCTGTTCCATCGAAAACGTAGATCCGATGGGTGTGCATACGGGCGACAGTATCACAGTCGCGCCCGCGCTGACCCTGACCGATAAAGAATACCAGATCATGCGCAACGGCTCGATTGCTGTGTTGCGCGAGATTGGCGTTGAGACGGGCGGCTCCAACGTTCAGTGGGCGATTAACCCTGCCGATGGGCGGATGGTGGTGATCGAGATGAACCCGCGCGTGTCGCGTTCATCGGCGCTTGCCTCTAAGGCCACGGGGTTCCCGATTGCGAAAATCGCGGCTAAATTGGCCGTAGGTTACACATTGGATGAGTTGGACAATGACATCACCCGTGTCACCCCTGCCAGCTTTGAGCCAAGCATCGATTATGTTGTCACCAAGATTCCACGCTTTGCTTTTGAGAAATTCCCCGGCTCTAAGCCCGAATTGACCACGGCGATGAAATCCGTGGGCGAGGCAATGGCCATTGGCCGCAGCTTCCATGAGAGTGTGCAAAAAGCCTTGGCCAGCCTTGAGACGGGTCTGTCTGGCTTTGACGAGATCGAGATTGCGGGCGCGCCTGATAAGGCCACCATCACGAAGGCGCTCAGCCTGCAGACGCCTGATCGTCTGCGCGTGATCGCCCAGGCCATGCGCCATGGTCTGACCAATGACGAGATCGGTCATGTCACCAAATTTGATCCATGGTTCTTGGCCCGCATTCGCGAGATCGTGGATGTCGAGGAGGATATTCGCACCAATGGCCTGCCGCGCGAGGCGGATGCCTTGCGCAAGATCAAGATGATGGGCTTCACCGATGCGCGTTTGGCGACACTGACGGGCCGCAGCGAGGCCTCTGTGCGGGCTGATCGCACCAGTGCAGGGATCGTTGCCGCATTTAAGCGGATCGACACCTGCGCGGCCGAGTTTGAGGCGCAGACCCCCTATATGTATTCCACCTATGAGGCCCCTGTGATGGGCGATGTGGAATGCGAAGCGCGTCCCTCGGATGCGAAAAAAGTTGTGATTTTGGGCGGCGGGCCAAACCGCATTGGGCAGGGGATCGAATTTGATTATTGCTGCTGCCACGCGTGTTTTGCGCTGACGGCGCAAGGCTATGAAACCATCATGATCAACTGCAACCCAGAGACGGTTTCGACAGATTATGATACATCCGACCGCCTGTATTTCGAGCCTCTCACCTACGAGCATGTGATGGAAATTCTGCGCGTGGAGCAGGACGCAGGTACATTGCATGGGGTTATCGTGCAATTTGGCGGTCAGACCCCGCTGAAATTGGCCAACGCGTTGCATGAGGCAGGTATCCCAATCCTTGGCACATCGCCCGATGCGATTGATTTGGCGGAGGATCGCGAGCGGTTCCAGCAGCTTGTTCAAAAGCTTGAGCTTAAGCAGCCCGAAAATGCGATTGCCCATTCTGACGAGGAAGCAAAAGCCGCGGCTGAGGCCTTGGGGTATCCTTTGGTGATCCGCCCCTCTTACGTTCTGGGTGGTCGCGCAATGGAGATCGTGCGCGACACAGCACAGCTTAACCGCTATATCGCAGAGGCTGTGGTGGTGTCTGGCGACAGCCCTGTGCTTCTTGACAGCTATCTTGATGGCGCGACCGAGGTTGATGTGGATGCGCTGTGCGATGGTGACGCGGTTCATGTCGCGGGCATTATGCAGCATATTGAGGAGGCGGGCGTGCATTCAGGCGATAGCGCCTGTTCCTTGCCGCCTCATACGCTTAGCGATGCGATTATCGTAGAGATCTCCCGCCAGACCGAGGCACTGGCGCGCGCGCTCAATGTGGTTGGTTTGATGAATGTTCAATTCGCGGTTAAAGGCGATGATATCTATTTGATTGAGGTCAATCCACGCGCTTCGCGCACTGTGCCCTTTGTGGCCAAGGCCACGGATAGCGCAATTGCCTCTATCGCAGCGCGCTTGATGGCGGGAGAGAAACTTTCGGTTTTCCCCAAGGCCGCGCCTCATCAACCTGTGGATGACAACGCGTCTATCCCGATGGGCGACCCGATGAGCCTGTCAGATTTCCGCACGCCGTGGTTCTCGGTCAAGGAAGCGGTGCTGCCCTTTGCCCGTTTCCCTGGCGTGGATACGCTGCTTGGGCCAGAAATGCGGTCAACGGGCGAGGTGATGGGGTGGGATCGCAGCTTTGCGCGTGCCTTCCTCAAGGCGCAGCTTGGCGTGGGAACTGTTTTGCCAACGGCAGGCACAGTGTTCTTGTCGATCAAAGATGCGGATAAATCGCCGCTCTTGGTGGAGACTGCGCAAACCTTGACCGATTTGGGCCTCAAGATTTTGGCCACCTCAGGCACGGCGAAATTCTTGGCCGATCACGGGATTTCATCTGATGTGGTCAACAAGGCCTATGAAGGTGGGCGCACGATTGTCGATATGATGAAGGACGGGATGGTTGATCTGGTATTGAACACGACCGAAGGCGCGCAAGCGGTGGAAGACAGCCGCTCGATGCGCACAGTCGCGCTCTATGACAAGATCCCCTATTACACCACGCTTGCAGGCAGCCATGCGGCAGCCTTGGCCATGAAAGCCGCACGTGAGGGTGAATTGGCGGTGCGTTCGCTGCAGGGGTAAAGCCCCAATTACAAGCCCGCGCGGAGGTTTGGCCAATTGCGGGCAATATGTCCCGCGACATCCTGTTCCCAGCGGCGTTGAATGCGCCGGTTGGCGTTGAGGTATAATTTCCCGTCAACGATGCGCCATGCACCAGGGTCAATCGGGGCCGTGTAACCTTGCGATATGGCCCAAGCGCAATAGCCCCCATATTGCGGGGCAAAGGCTTCGGGGCTGTTCAAGAATTGCGCGCGGTTGGCTGCTGATGCAAAATGCCATGTGGCGTTGTCCCAGTGCGCGGCGAAGTCTGCCGCACCTTTGGTGGCGGCGCCATTGGTGAAATAGGCCACAGGATCATATCCCCGCAAAGCCACGCCATCACGTTGGAAGACTGCCTGAGCAAGCAGAGGCTGTGTGACGAGCGGCAGTGCTAAGCTTGACTTTATGACTGCGCGGCGGGTGATCATGGTGGGTGCTCCTGTTGCAAAACTGGGCTTGGGTATAGCCTGTTTTTAGATCACGGGTTTTGAACATCGTGTGAGAGGGCGCGCTTGCAAGGTGGGCGCATCTATTGGCATATGGCGACAAAGGAACAACAGGGCGCGCCATGGCCAAGCTATATTTCAATTTTTCGACTATGAATGCGGGCAAGTCGACCTTGCTTTTGCAAGCAGCCCATAATTATAGCGAACGCGGCCAGACCCCATTTCTGCTGACGGCGCATCACGATACGCGCGCAGGCCAAGGCCGTATTGCAAGCCGCATTGGGCTGTCGAAAGAGGCCGTAACCTTTGCCCCTGATACGGACTTGTTCGCGCTTATCGAGACAGCGCACAGAGCGCAGCCAATTGATTGCGTCTTTCTGGATGAAGCGCAGTTCCTCACTAAGGCACAGGTCTGGGAATTGGCGCGCGTGGCTGATGATTTGAGGCTGCCCGTGATGACCTACGGCCTTCGCGTTGATTTCCGTGGTGAATTATTCGAAGGCTCCGCCGCGCTTTTGGCCTTGGCGGATGATCTGCGTGAGATCAGAACGATTTGCCATTGCGGGCGCAAAGCCACGATGGTGGTGCGAAAATCCCCTGATGGCAGCGTTGCCAAATCGGGAGAGCAGGTGCAAATCGGCGGCAATGAAACCTATGTCAGCTTGTGCCGCCGTCACTGGCGCGAAGCGGTCGGCGATAGCCCGTCAACATAGTCGCGCTCCAAGGGGCGCATCCTTGTCGGGCACGGCCAAAACCACATCCCCGCCCGCATCATGAAATCCAAGCACAAGCGCCTCGGACATGAAGGGGCCGATCTGGCGGGGTGGGAAATTCACCACGCCCATAACAAGCTTGCCCACCAATGCCTCGGGCGCATAATGCGCGGTGATTTGGGCCGAGCTTTTTTTGACCCCAATCTCTGGCCCATAATCCACCCATAACTTGATTGCAGGTTTGCGGGCCTCGGGAAAGGGCTCGGCGCGGGTGACGCGCCCCACGCGAATGTCGACCTTCAGGAATGTTTCAAAATCGGTTTCCATCAGGCTTATCCTTTCAGCGCGCGAGATCGCGCCGCCGCAGCCTTGACTGTTTCGCGGATGAGGGGGGCGAGGCCGCTTGCCTCATCCATCAAAACCTCTAGTCCCGCCTGCGTGGTGCCATTGGGCGATGTCACGTTGATGCGCAATTGTTCTGGGCTTTCGCTGGCCTCTCGGGCCAAGGCCCCTGCGCCCGCGACTGTGGCCTTTGCCAATTCCATCGCCATCGCGTCAGGCAGGCCTTCGGCGCGCGCGGCAGCAGCGAGACAGTCAATCATATAGAAGACATAGGCAGGGCCAGAGCCCGAGACGCCTGTCACAGCGTCAATCTGATCTTCCGTTTCAAGACGCACCACCTGACCGACGGCAGATAACAGGGTTTCGCCAAGCGCAAGATCGGCTTGGCTGCATTGCCCGTTGCCAATAAGCGCGGTGATCCCTCGCCCGATTGCGGCGGGGGTGTTGGGCATGGCACGGATAATTTTGGTGGATGCGCCAAATTCGGCTTCAAATCTGGCGATTGGTGTGCCTGCCGCCACAGAGATCACCAATGTCTCACGGCCCATATGCGCCGCAAGATTGGGTAAAGCTTCGCCCATCATCTGCGGTTTTACCGCGATAATGGCCACAGCGGCATTCGCGGGCAGGGGCGTGTTAACATTTACCCCCGCAGCCTTGAGCCAATCAGAGGGGTGCGGGTCAATTACGGTCACGCAGGCAGATGGTATTCCTCGTGCAAGCCACCCTGCCAACATTGCAGAGCCCATTTTCCCACAGCCGAAAATCACCATGCCGCGCGCGGCAATATCGTCATACGTCATCACTCATCCCCTGTTGCGGTTTGCAACAGGTTAGGCGCGACCGAACCCTTCGGCAATGGCCACTTGGATTGCTTCGCTCGGTGATTGGCTGCCCCAACAGGCCAATTGGAAGGCGGGGTAATAGCGTTCGCTTGCCAAAATGGCGGTTTCAACCATGCAGGCAATCTGCTCAGGGCTTGCCAGTTGATCCCCTGCGAGAACCAAGCCGTAGCGATAGACCATCATCTTTTGCTCGGCCCAGAAGCTGAACGCGCCCGCCCAGCATTTGTCATTGGCAAGGTTCAATGTCTCGTAAAGCTTGCCCATAGATTCGGCGGGTGGATCCATGTCGAAGGTGCAGATCATCCGCAGCGTTTCGTCATAGCTCGACCATGCCAGCGTCACCGAATAGGTGCGCCACTGACCTTCAAGGGCCATTGCGATTTGATCATCGGCAACACGGTCGAAATCCCATTCATGCCGTGTGGCAAGTGTTTCAACGATATCTATGGGATGGAGGTCTTCGACATCCATATACTGCTCGGAAAGTGACATTGCCCTAGGCCTCATTCTTGGCAGCCTGTCGCGGGCGTTGGGTTCAATCCCAATTTGCCCACTAAGGCTGGGTGACTCCACTAAGGGTCGGCTGATGTGCGCGGCCCCATACCAAATATGGTGCGGTTACTTTCTTCGCCTGTAAAGCAATATTTTGATGACGCACCCAGAAATTGCGGTTTTCCTAATCCTGTCCACAAGAAATTGGGGGCTGTGCATAAAGATAGGGCGGGTTTGGTCTGGCCAAACCCGCCCTTGTTCAACTGCGCTGTGACCGCGCTTATTTCTTTTTCTTTTCCAATGCCTTTAGCCGCGCAGACAGCGCCTCATTTTCTTCGCGCGCTTTTTGGGCCATTGCGCGCACGGCATCAAATTCCTCGCGGGTGACAAAGTCGCGATCCGCAAGCCAGCGATCCATCAGCGATTTCATCGCATTTTCCGCTTCCTCGCGTGCGCCTTGGGCCACACCCATGGCGTTGGTCATCAATTGGCTGATGTCATCCATCATCTTATTGCGGGTTTGCATAGGCTGTCCTCTTGTCTCGCGGCGGGGCGCGTTTATACATTCGACCTTGATATGGGGTAAATGGCGCGCCGCTTCAAGGTTGACATCGCCGCATGGGGGTCTATCCAACAAGGGTTCCCACGCGCATCTAAAAGGGCCGCTATGTTTTACGCGATACCGTTTCCAGATATCTCGCCCGCGCTCTTCTCAATTGATTTTGGTGGGTTTCACTTTGCCCTGCGGTGGTATGCGCTGGCCTATATCGCTGGATTTCTCATCGCTGCATGGATGATCGGACGGCATTTGCGCAAATCCACGCTGTGGAGAAATGCCACCGCCCCGATGTCCCCTGAGATTGTAGAACCGCTTTTGACATGGATGGTCTTGGGCGTGATCCTTGGGGGGCGGCTTGGATATGTGCTGTTCTATCAGCCAAGCTATTACTTGCAAAACCCTGCTGAGATTTTGCAGGTTTGGCAGGGGGGGATGTCTTTTCATGGTGGCTTTTTGGGTGTTGTCATCGCGGGGCTTTGGTTTTGTCGTGTCCACAAGGTCAGCATAGCAAGCCTTGCCGACCTGTTAGCCTTGGCTACCCCGCCTGCGCTCTTTCTGGGGCGCAGCGCCAATTTCATTAATGCCGAGCTATGGGGGCGACCCACCGATGCGCCTTGGGGCGTGATCTTTCCCGGGGCCGCGGCACAGGACTGTTCGGGCCCTGTGGGGATTGTGATGGATGCAGGCATGCAAGTTTGTGCGCGCCACCCGTCACAGCTTTACGAAGCGCTTCTTGAGGGGCTCATCTTGGGGCTTGTGATCCTGTATGTGATCCATCGCCAAGGGGCGTTGCGGGTGCCAGGGCAAGTGGCGGGTCTGTTTCTTGCAGGCTATGGGGTGGGGCGGTTCATTGTCGAATATTTCCGCCAACCTGATGCACAGTTCTTCCTGAACCATCCGCGCGGTTATGCGCTGTGGCTGTCTGATGATATCGGTCTGAGCATGGGGCAGATCTTGTCATTGCCCATGGTCATTGTGGGGCTAGTGGTGATCTTGGTCGCGCGGCAGGTCACGCGGCGTAAGGCAGGTGCCTAATGGGGGCAGGGCGCGCGCAGGATCGGCTGTTGCGCCGTATCGCGCAGTCAGGCCCGCTTTCTGTGGCCGAGTTTATGACCGAGGCGCTGCTTCACCCTGAATTTGGGTATTACATGAAGAAACCCGCTATTGGTCGGGGCGGGGATTTTGTGACGGCACCCGAAGTCTCGCAAATCTTTGGCGAGATGATTGGGTTGTGGTTGGTGCAGGTTTGGTCTGACCAAGGCAGACCATCCGATGTAAATTTGGTCGAGCTTGGCGGCGGGCGCGGGACCTTGATGGCCGATATTCTGCGCGCTGCAAAACTGCTGCTCGAATTCACCCAAACGATCAGATTGCACATGGTCGAAGCCTCGCCCTTGATGCGTGCAGCCCAAGCAGAGGCTTTGGGACAGTATCAACCGCAATTTCACGACACTATTGCCACCCTACCTGACGGGCCGCTTTATTTGGTGGCGAATGAATTTTTTGATGCCTTGCCCATTCGGCAATTTCGAAAAGGGCGTGATGGATGGCATGAACGCCAAATCGGTGCAGATCAGGGCGCGCTAATATGGGGGCTTGGCCCTGTCATTGCGCCCGATTGGATAACGGCCCGTTTTGGCGACATGCCAGAGGGTACGATTGTCGAGGTTAATGCTGCGGCCGAGGCGATTGCATCAGATATCGGGCGGCGCATTGATGCGCATGGCGGTGCGGCGCTTTTGATTGATTACGGGGATTGGATCAGCGCAGGCGACACCTTTCAAGCCGTCAAAGATCACAGATACGCCGATCCATTGGTGGATATTGGCACATCCGATCTGACCGCCCATGTGGCGTTTCAGCCTTTGGCGGCCAGTGCCGCACCCGCCCGCGCGGCACCGCTACAGACGCAAGGTCTGTTTCTTGAGCGTCTTGGGATCACCGCACGGGCGCAGGCGCTTGCGCAAAAATTGCACGGTGAAGCGCTTCAATCACATATTGCCGCGCATCGTAGGTTGACCCACCCCGAAGAAATGGGACAGCTATTCAAAGTGCTGGGTCTTACGCAACAGTCTGCGCCCGCCCTGCCAGGTTTGGATGATCTTGAAATAAGGGATATGTGAGATGGCTGCGCATTTCGCTCCAATTGACCCGATCACATCGCCGCTTTTGGGGGCAGCAAAGCATGGTTTTTTTACACGCAAGGGTGGTGCATCTAGCGGTATTTTTAGCAGTCTGAATTGTGGTGCGGGATCATCTGATCAATCAGATTTGGTCGAAATCAACCGCGCGCGCGTGGCGCGTGAGATGGGGGTTGCGGAAGATTGCCTTGTGACGGTGTATCAAACGCATTCCGCGGATGTTGTCTTGGTTGAAGGCCCGATTGGCGGCGGCACCCCTGAGGCAGATGGTCTGGTTTCCTGCAGCAAGGATTTGGCCATTGCGATTCTCACAGCCGATTGTCAGCCCGTCCTGTTTCATGAAGCGGAGGCTGGCGTGATTGGCGCTGCCCATGCGGGTTGGAAGGGCGCGCGGGCAGGGGTGCTTGAGGCCACGATTGACTTGATGGTTGCACAAGGGGCGGTGCGCGAAAAAATCAAAGCGGTGATTGGCCCTACGATCAGCCAAGCGAATTACGAGGTCGGGCAAGAATTCTTTGAGGAATTCGTAGATGATGATCCGCAGTCTGCGCGGTTTTTTATCAATGGGGCGGCACCTGATAAATATCTCTTTGATTTACCAAGCTATGGATTAACGCGCCTGCGCAATGCGGGCATCGGGCAGGCAGAATGGTGCGGGCATTGCACCTATCGTGACGAAGAACTGTTCTTCTCCTACCGCCGTGCCACACATCGGGGCGAGGCGGATTACGGGCGCCTGATTTCGGCTATTAGCCTTTAGGCTTTGCCGCGCAATCACCTTTTTCTTTCCCCAAGCTGACGGGATTTCGTCCAATCTTTGACAGATTTGGACGCGACTTTAGATCCATCGAAGCGCAATGTTGCGCGAATCTTTTTGGAGGGTCTGAGATGAAAACACGTTGGATGGAGTCGGTGATCGCGATGACCGAGCACGAGGCGCCACGCATGCCTTGGATGCGCGATGAAACCGAAGTGCAGCGACCAGCGATGACAGATCGTGCAGAAATTGGCTTGAAACGGGCAGGATAATCCGCTTCGCCTTAATCCATCTTGGCCAGTCGGTCTTCGAGAACTTCGAAGGGCACGCCTGGTTGATCTTTAGCCCCACGAATGACAAGCGATGTACGCACGCTTGCAACATTCGGGGCGGCGGTTAGGTGTTCGGTAAGGAAGCTTTGGAATGTGGACAGGTCAGGCGCCACGCATTTCAAGATGAAATCAATCTCGCCGTTCAGCATATGACATTCGCGCACGAGGGGCCACTCGGCACAGCGGTTTTCAAAGGCGACCAAATCAGCCTCGGCCTGACTGTGCAGGCCCACCATGGCGAAAACCTGAACTTCGAAACCAAGCATCCGCGCATCGACATCCGCGTGATAGCCGCGGATATAGCCCGACTCCTCCAAAGTGCGCACGCGCCGTAGGCAAGGGGGTGCAGAAATCCCAACGCGTTTGGCCAATTCCACATTGGTCATCCGCCCGTCACTTTGCAGTTCCGCAAGAATCTTGCGGTCAATCGGATCGAGTTTGGTCGTTGGCATTATTGTTATCCTCTCGCTCGCGACTTTGCGATCCTGAGCGATAATGCCAGAAATACGCAATTTTATTTCGCACCCGCGCAATATATGGAATATTGAGCTCCGCTTTGCAAGGCTTAGGCGGGGCTTTCATCGCGGGCGATCGGTGGTTATATCAGGATCAAGATAAGTGCTGCGCTGTGTCGTTCGGGTGTCATTGCCCATGCTGCTATGGCGGCGCGTGACAGGTTTAATGAAGGATCCATCTCATGAGTGCAACCCGCCATACCCGTCTTTTGATTATTGGCTCTGGCCCTGCGGGCTATACGGCGGCGGTCTACGCCAGCCGTGCTATGCTCGAGCCGATTTTGGTGCAAGGCATCCAACCGGGCGGACAGTTGACCATCACAACGGATGTTGAAAACTGGCCGGGTGATGCCTCCGTCATGGGGCCTGATCTCATGGTGCGGATGGAGAACCACGCCCGCGAGATGGGGGCGGAGATCATCTCGGATCATATTTCTGATCTCGATTTGTCGCAGCGCCCATTCCGTGCTTCGGGCGATACAGGCACAACATATACGGCCGATGCGGTGGTTCTGGCGACAGGCGCGCAGGCGCGGTGGTTGGGCTTGCCCTCTGAAGAGCATTTCAAGGGCTTTGGCGTGTCGGCTTGTGCCACCTGTGATGGGTTCTTCTATCGCGGGCAAGAGGTGGTGGTTATCGGTGGCGGCAATACAGCCGTTGAGGAGGCGCTGTTTCTCACCAATTTCGCCTCAAAGGTCACATTGATCCACCGCCGCGATAGCCTGCGTGCGGAAAAGATCATGCAAGATCGCCTTTTCAAAAATCCGAAAATCGAGGTGATCTGGAACCATGAGGTGGATGAGGTGGTCGGCACAGATGCCCCCCGTGGTGTTGAGGCGGTCAAAGCGCGCCATGTCGAGACAGGCGCCATCACCGAAGTGCCTTGCAAAGGGTTTTTCGTGGCCATTGGCCATGCACCTGCCAGCGATTTGATCAAGGATCAGCTTAAGCTGCATTCGGGCGGTTATGTTTGGGTTGAACCTGGCACGACCCGCACCTCGATCCCTGGCGTTTTCGCGGCGGGGGATTTGACCGACCACACCTATCGCCAAGCGGTTACAAGCGCGGGCATGGGCTGTATGGCCGCTTTGGATGCCGAGCGATGGTTGGCGGAACAAGCGGCAGGTGATGTGAAAGCCGCCGAATAGGGCTAAGAACAGGGATTGCGTGATTGCCGATTTTTCAGCACCGCCATTTCGTTTGTGGCGGATCGGCAATCACGCTGTTTCTTTTTTCTTTGAAAAAGACAGCTTTGCTTGAATTTCGCCACATTCGGGGTCTATGGCGGCGCTGAATGCGGGGCCGTGTCGTTTTCTTGCGGCCCCTAATGTTTTGACCCTTGTTGGAAAGTAAACTTGATGGCTGCCCAATTTCACGCCCCGATCCCTGAACTTTATGTCTCTTACGACTCCGCGCAGAAGCTAAAGCTTGAGGCGGCGGAGTTGGTTTCATGGGATCTGACCCCGCGCCAAATCTGCGATTTGGAATTGCTGATGAATGGCGGGTTCAACCCGCTCAAAGGGTTTTTGGGGCAGGAGGATTATGATGGCGTGGTTGAGACCATGCGTCTGGCCGATGGCACGCTTTGGCCGATGCCGATCACGCTTGATATTTCCGAGGATTTCGCCGCCAAGGTCGAGACAGGCCAAGATATCGCACTTCGCGATCAAGAGGGGGTGATCCTTGCGATCCTCTCTATCTCTGACAAATGGGTGCCCAATAAGGCGCGCGAGGCAGAAAAGGTGTTTGCCGCAGATGATCTGGCCCATCCTGCAGTGAACTATCTGCATCATGTGGCAGGCCCCGTTTATTTGGGCGGGGCGATCACGGGCATCCAACAGCCCGTGCATTACGATTTCCGCGCACGCCGTGATACGCCCAACGAGATGCGGGCCTATTTCCGCAAATTGGGGTGGAAGCGGATTGTTGCCTTCCAAACCCGCAACCCGCTGCACCGCGCGCATCAGGAATTGACCTTCCGCGCCGCCAAAGAGGCACAGGCAAACCTATTAATCCATCCTGTGGTTGGCATGACCAAGCCCGGCGATGTGGATCACTTTACCCGTGTGCGCTGTTACGAGGCGGTGCTTGATAAATACCCTGCCGCAACCACAACCATGAGCTTGCTGAACCTTGCCATGCGCATGGCTGGCCCGCGCGAGGCGGTCTGGCACGGCTTGATCCGCGCCAATCATGGCTGCACCCATTTCATCGTGGGGCGCGATCACGCGGGGCCAGGAAAGAATTCAAACGGCGAAGATTTCTATGGCCCCTATGACGCGCAGGAGCTGTTCAAGAAGCACCAAGATGAAATTGGCCTTGAGATGGTGGATTTCAAGCACATGGTCTATGTGCAAGAAAAGGCCCAATATTACCCCGCAAATGAGGTGCTAGAGGGCGATACGGTTCTGGATATTTCGGGCACGGAACTGCGCCGCCGCCTGCGCGAGGGGTTGGAAATTCCCGAATGGTTCTCCTTCCCTGAGGTGGTTAAGGAATTGCGCCGCACCTCTCCACCGCGCAGCAAGCAGGGCTTTACAGTGTTTTTCACGGGGCTTTCAGGCTCGGGCAAATCGACCATTGCGAATGCCCTGATGGTCAAGCTGATGGAAATGGGCGGCCGTCCTGTGACGCTGCTTGATGGGGATGTGGTGCGCAAGCATCTCTCCTCGGAATTGGGGTTCAGCAAGGAACACCGCGATATCAATATTCGCCGCATTGGCTATGTCGCTTCGGAGATCACGAAGAATGGCGGGATCGCCATTTGCGCCCCCATCGCGCCTTATACAGCGACCCGCCGCTCGGTGCGCGAGATGGTCGAAAGCTTTGGCGCTTTTGTTGAGGTGCATGTGGCCACCAGCCTTGAAGAATGCGAGCGCCGTGACCGCAAGGGTCTCTATAAATTGGCGCGCGAGGGCAAAATCAAGGAATTCA